>CAMART010000001.1 GCA_945860705.1 Chitinophaga pinensis
TCAATATTAAATTTATTTTTATAAATAGATTTTGGATTCTTCTGGATAAACTCTATTACATTATTTTCTATTTTTAATCCTTTTAATAATCCTCTTCTAACATCACCATCTGTTAGAGAACCAATTAGTTTATTTTCTTCATCTACAATAAATAAAATAGCATCGCTTGCTAATTCATTTAATTTACTTAGTGCTTGTTTTACAGTTGCTGATTTTTGAATCAAATGTTTATTAAATTCCATGTAATTGTGTTATTTTTTCAATAATTAATTGTGCAGAATTTCCTTTTCCATAAATATTTTGATTTGATAATATATTATCGTTTAGTTCTATTTTTTTTACAGCATCAATTATTTTTTTTGATGAAAAAGGAACAGAAATTATATTTTCTGTTAATAACCTACCTTTTTGTCTATTTCCTAAATTAATAACCCATTTTGGAAAAAAAGCTGCTTCAACAAATCCACTTGAAGTATTACCAATCATAAATTTACAATATTTCATACAAGTTAAATACCCAATCATACCAAATGATTCAACTATAATTGTATTTTTTGTGTGTTTTGCAAATTCAACTATTTCTTTTCTAATATAATCACCCATCGTATCTGCATTAGGCAATGTAATTATTACCTGATATTTGATATTTAGTTGTAATATAGCTTTTAAAAATTGATTGGCGTATTCAATATTTTTTTCTAAATCAACTGTTTCAGGATGAAAAGTTGATAGAATTGTTGGTTTGTTTAAATTGATATTAAATTTTTCTAAAAATTCTTTTTTTGATAATAATTTTTGGCTTTTTAAATTATCTATACTCAAAGCACCTACATTATATATTTTTGCTTCAGAGTTTATTTTTTTTGCAACAACTTTATATTCATTAGTGCTTACGAATAATACTTTTGACATTAAAGAGATTGAGTGACGATACATATTATCAATTGCACCTAATGTCGTTTCTCCTGCGTGTATATGGGCTATATTAAAATTAAATGGTGAAGCGGCAGTTACTGCTGCAAACATTTCATATCTATCTCCTAATGCAATTATATAATCATAAGAATATTTGCTCCAAAAATCTGAAAAAAGCGATATTGTTTTACCAATATTATATGAAATGTCTTTTGCGTTATTATTTTCTAATGGTGTTTTTATAGAAATAATTTTTGAAGTATATTTTTTTATTTCATCTATTGTGTTTCCATGTTTTTCTGATAAATGAGTACCGAAGGCAATAATTTCTAAATCAATATTTTTATATTGTAAAAAAGCATTTACTAATGGAATATAAATTCCAAAATCGGCTCTTGAACTTGTTAGTATAGCTATTTTCATACCTTTATAAAATCGCCCACTTTATATTCTTCATTTGCTATTTTACCTATCACTTCATTCCATTTCATAGCACTTATACCATTTCCTGGTCGTTTTGTACTGATATTTGATTCATTAAAAACTTCACCTTTTTTTATATCTCTGCTAGCAACTATACTTTTTCTTGCAATAGTTATATTTTTTTGTTCACTCATGCTAGGTTTCTTTATTCCATCTCCACTTATGGCTAGTTCAATATTTCTTATAGCACCTACCATAGCTTTTAACTCCAATGGTTCTAAAGATGCTGCATGATCGGGACCTGGCATTGTTCTGTCTAAAGTAAAATGTTTTTCAATCACAATAGCACCCATAGCTACTGCAGCTATTGGCACTTCGATTCCTAATGTATGATCGCTATATCCTATTGACACATTACATTTTTGTTGTATAGCTAACATTGCTTTTAAATTTACATCCTTCATAGGTGTAGGATATTCAGTATTACAATGTAATACAATTATATTTTCTTTTGAAGTGCCTGCATCCATTAAAACAGAAATAGCTTCTTCTATTTCTTGCATGGTACACATACCTGTTGAAATAATTACTTCTTTTTTAAAACTACCTATTTTATGCAAATATGGATAATTCGTTATTTCACCTGATGGTATTTTATATAAATTAAAATTTAATGAATTTAAAAAATCTAAACTTTCTAAATCAAAAGCTGTAGAAAAAAATTTAATATTTTTTTTGTTACAATATTCAATAAGCTCATGATGATCTTCAATACTTAGCTCTAAGTTTTTAAGCATTTGATATTGAGTTTCATTTTGGTTTTGTGTATTTTCTATTTGATATTCAGCTTTTGGTGCAGTTGTACTTACTAAATTTTCAGCTTTAAATGTTTGAAATTTCACATAATCAACTCCCGCATCTGATGCTACATCAATTAATTTTTTTGCAGTTTCAATACTACCATTGTGGTTTACACCAGCTTCTGCTATGATTAATACTTTATTCATATACTTCTTTTTACAAAACTCCCTGCACTAACTATATTCCCTTTTGATATTTGAACTCCCTGCATCAAAGTTGTATTACTTCCTATAAAAACTTCATCCATGATACTGCAATTTCCATTTAGTATTGCCCCTGTAGATATATGTGTAAAATTACCAATAGTACTATCATGTTCTACCAAAGATTTGGTATTTAGTATACAAAATTCTCCGATATTAGTATTGGCATTTACTAATGCATGATGCATAACTATTGTACCTCTTCCTACCTTTGCATATTTAGAAACATAAGCAGTAGAAGCAATAATTGTAGGACAATTGTAAAATGAAAGCAAGTTTGCAATATCTATTCTAGGCTGTACATTTTTGATTTGACCTACTGTAATAGCAAATGCTATTTTATTTTTATCAAATGAATGTATTAAGCTATCATTCCCTAATACTTCATAATTTAAAACTTTTTCTCCTGCTACTTTTTGCGAGTCTAAAATCCCAACTATATTAAACATTTTAGTACTTTCTATCACATCAATCACTGAAACACAATGTCCACCAGCACCTATTAAAACTATATCTTTCATATATTAAACTATAACACTACTTGGTATATTCACTACTCTATCTTCTAACCAAATAGCATTTTCTATATTTGCTATAGGACAATATTTAAAGTGCTCTAGGCTACTCATAAGTTTCCAAATAGGACGAGTCATGATATGATTATCATTAGTATATTGAAGAAAATTTTGTTGTTCATTTTTACTATTCAAAAGAATAGTATTCAACCAATAATTTGATATTGCATCATCTATTTCAGGCACTAAGTTTGCAAAATTATTTTCCTTAAAGAAAGTATTATACTTTTGCCATAATTCTCTCTTATTATCTACAAAATTATTTAGCTGTTCTAGTTGAGCACATAATAAGGCTGCATTTAAGTTAGGCATTCTATAATTATATGCTACCGCATCATGATCAAAATCCCATGCATGAGGTTTTTTAGCCTGAGTAGAAAGATGTTTGGCTTTTATTGCTAACTCTTCATCATTTGTAATAATGACTCCACCACCTCCAGATGTAACAATTTTATTTCCATTAAAACTAATTACACCTAATAATCCAAAAGTTCCCGTATGTTTTTTATTGTAATACGACCCTAATGATTCTGCTGCGTCTTCGACAATCGGTATTTTGAATTCATCACACACTGATTTGAGTTCTATCATATTTATAGGTAGTCCAAACGTGTGCATTGGAACACAAGCCGCTATTCTATTTCCAGTATTTTTATTATAACATTGTCCATTTTTTATTTCTGCTATTTCCTGTAAATGTATTCTGAGTTTGGTGGGTGAAAGACCTAAAGTTTCTTTATCTACATCTACAAAATGAGGTATTGCATTTATATACGATATTGCATTTGCTGTTGCTGTAAAAGTTAGTGTTTGAGTAATGACTTCCTCATTTGATTTTACACCTGCCATCATTAAAGCTAAATGTAGTGCATTAGTTCCATTTACGATAGCTACAGCATATTTAGCACCTGTCATTTGAGCTATTTTCAACTCAAAATCATTCACAAATTTACCAACTGAAGATACAAAAGTGCTGTCTATCGCTTCATTAACATATTTTTTTTCGTTACCTATAAACCTAGGTTCGTGCAACGATATAAAACCTTCTGGTTTATTATATATATGTCTAACATATTCAACAAATTCTTTGTACGCTTTCATTTTTTACATTTTTGCATCTAAATATTTACCTGTTTCTTTATGTCCAAAATTTGGAATCATTAATTGAAAAATTTCAACTATTTCATTTTTTTGCCAAACTTTATTTTTTTTGATTTTTTGTATGGCATTTGTAAACATATTTAGTTTTTCATTTTCTAGAATTAAATCATTTTTTATTATACCTAAATTTTGAAATTTATTTAAATCTAGTATTTCTGTTTCTGTATAAAATTCTTCAAAGTCTTTTTCGCCAGTTGTATCGCTTGTTGTAAATAAGCAAGGCCATTTTTTTTGACTAGGAAGTGTTTCTATTAGTTTTCTAGCTTCTTCTTCAGTATCGCACAATACAGCTTCATATCCTAGATTCTCTAAATATTTTATTGCAATTTCTGAAAAAGAAATTAAGTGTAATTCTTCACTTAATTTTGGAAAAAAGATATCTCTATTTTCTCCATATACACAAGACATTAAACACAACTCACCTGCTTCTTGAGGTACTACAAAATATCTTTTTATATCATTTGGAGCTACTATAGGCTGTAATTTTTGAATTCGTTGATTAAATCCATGTAAAAGCGAACCATCAGAAAACGCTACATTTGCAAAGCGAGCTGTCGATATAGTTATTTTTTCACTGTAAAGCATTAAATACATTTCCATAATACGTTTGGACGCTCCCATCATATTTACAGGATTAGCTGCTTTATCTGTAGATACACAGAAATATTTTTTTACACCTTTATTAATTGATTGTTCTATAGTTTTAATAGTATTAAAAATATTTACATCTATCATTCGCATTAACGTATACACATCTTTCTCGCTACGCACATGTTTCAATGCTGATAAGTTTAAAACATAATCATATTTGCCATCATTTTCTATAAATGCATCATATTCTACAGAACCTATATCTAAAGCAAATGTTTGAAAATCGCCATCTATATAACCAAAAGAACTACGAATATCACGAACTAATTCTACCAAATTATTTTCACTTATATCTACAACATGAAGTTTAGTAGGATTTCTTTTGAATATTTCTTTGGTTACTGCTTGTCCAATAGAGCCTGCTCCGCCAATTACTAAAAATGAAGAGGTATTGACCTGCTTTTTGAGAGTCGATTCATTAAAGCTTATATCCTCACTGAATAATAAATCTGATCTACCTATTAAGTTTAATATGCTCATTAATGTTTATTATAATATATCTTTATACTTTATAAGCTTTGCTGGAACACCGCCATAAATAGCATTATCTGGTACATCTTTTGTAACTACGCTATTTGCACCTATAATAACATTGTTACCAATATTTATATTTGGGTTTATAAAAACATTAGCACCTATCCACACTCCATCTCCAATATTTACATCCCCAGAATATTTTTTTTTATTCTCAGAGGTATCAAAATTTTGATTTGAGTAAGACGAAGTTGTGTAAATTCTAACATTATGAGATATTGAACAATTGTTTCCAATACGAACAAAATGATTTTTATCTACTTGAATTGTAGAATAGCTTCCAATATATGATTTATTACCAGTGATAATTTGACCATCGCCATAAAATAAAATATTTAATCCATTAAATTTAAAATCTGGAGATAAATTATATTTTATTTTATATGATTCATATTTTGTGTTTGATGAACTTTTTACTCCGCTATTATTGAATTTAGCTAATGCTATTGGATCTGCATACAGTAAAATTTTAATCAAATAATTAGCTATTATTTTTATCATTTTAAAGTTTTAACATTTGCCATTCTTTAGGTAAATATAAAAAACCATCTCTAGTATTTCTAGTTGATTTTAAAAATTCTATTTTAAATTTAATGACATCAAATTTATGAGCATTTACTCCAGTTTGGTTATCTGATAATCCAAACGATAGGTAATATTCACCTTCTTTTAATAATGGATTTTGAATTTTTATTCTGGTTTTGTAAGAGCCGATATCTGCATTAAAAAAATCTTTATGAAAATCTGTTCTATCTATAAAGAAAACTGTTTCTGCCATTGAATTTCTTGCAATCAATGTCAAATGGCATTTATGAATTTTTTGATTAAACAAATAACTTATATCAACATAAAAATCATCAACATCAGTAATTATTCCATTATTAAATATATTTCCATCCTGATTTGTTAATTTTATTTCAGTAATTTGAAATGGTTTAGAATTATCTATATCATATTTTACATGAGTTATCATGTTTTCAGATTGCGTAGGAGATAAATAATACGGGATTACATCTTTTGTAATTCCTTGTTTTAAAATCGTACCTTGTTCTAATAATATTGAATTCTTACATAATTTATTTATTGTTGCCATATTATGGCTTACAAATAAAACGGTTCTTCCATCTTTAGAAGAAACATCACTCATTTTACCAAGACATTTTTTTTGAAACTCTGCATCGCCTACAGCTAATACTTCATCTACTATTAATATCTCAGATTCTAAATGAGCTGCTACAGCAAAAGCTAGTCTTACATACATACCCGAAGAATATCTTTTTACTGGAGTATCTATATATCTCTCTACTCCAGAAAAGTCAACTATCTCATCAAATTTTTTTTTGATTTCATTTTTGCTCATCCCAAGTATAGCACCATTAAGAAAAATATTCTCTCTTCCACTCAATTCTGGATGAAATCCAGTACCTACCTCAAGCAATGAGGCTATTCTTCCTTTTACTTTTATTTTTCCTGTAGTAGGCGCTGTTACTTTAGAAAGAATTTTCAACAAAGTACTTTTGCCAGCACCATTCTTACCTATTATACCTAAGGTATCACCTTGTTTTACTTCAAAATTTATATCTTTAAGAGACCATACGTACTCTGACTCCCCTTTTGAAGTTCTATCATTTTTTTCTCCTATTTTTAGAGTCGGATCTTCCTTACCTCTTATTCTACTCCACCAACTATTTATATCCTGTGTGAGAGTACCTGTTCCTACTTTACCTAATCTGTATTGCTTAGATAAATTTTCTACTTTTATAACTATATCACTCATAGAAATTATACTGTATCCATAAAGGATTTTTCAACTTGATTAAATAATATTACTCCTATTATTAAAACTACTAATGAGATAGCTAGTGAATATATCATACCACCAATTAAAAACTCACCCTGAGAAAACAATGAATATCTAAAATTTTCAACTATAGAAGTTATAGGATTAAATAATAAATAATTCCTCAATTTTTCACTTGTAGAATTTAACGGGTAAATTACTGGTGTTGCATACATAAATAATTGAATACCAAAAACTAGTAAATAACTTAAATCTCTATATTTTGTAGTTAAAGAAGAAAAAATAATTCCTAGACCAAATCCTAAGATAGCCATTATAATTATATAAACAGGTACTAAAAGTATGGTAATATTTATTGTGAATTTTTGATATCCCAAAATAAAGAATATAACAAATACAATTGTAAGCAATAGCATTTGAATACCTAACTTAAGTAGGTTTGATATAATAATTGAAATAGGTGTTACTAATCTTGGAAAATATACTTTTCCAAAAATATTTGCATTTGATATAAATGTAGTTGAAGTTTTGTTTAAACAATCTGCAAAATATGTCCAAATAGTGATACCGGACAAATAAAACAAAGTGGGATTTATGCCATCTGTTGATATTTTTGCAATTCTATTAAACACAAAAAGAAAAATGAATGTTGTAAATATGGGTTGAATAAAAAGCCATATCGGACCTAAAATTGTTTGTTTGTATTGCGAAACAAAATCTCTTCTAACAAACATCATTACTAAATCTTTATACCTCCATATTTCTTTTAATTTAAGATCTAACAATGATCTTTTTGGTTCAATTATTTCAGACCATTCATTATTATTAGTGAAAGATTTATTCATTTATTTATTTATTTATAGCTCCGCTCTGTCAATTACATAAAATAATTAACCATTATCAATGCAAATATAACATTATTATTTGATTTCTTGATATGAAACTGTTACGTAATAGTTAAGTGATGGTATATATATAGATATCTTATCTGTCTTTGAAATATTACTTATTATACCTTCTACTTTAAAGTCTTGAAGAAAAATCACATCTCCTTCTTTTGGCTTTGTTGTTTCTATACTGATACTATATTTGTCAGAACATATATTTTTTAGATTTTCTATTTCTGTTTGGCTTACAAAAAGTGGTTTCCCGTTTGAATATAATACTCTAATAAATCCTTCAATTTTACATATGAAATCTTTATATAATTCGTAATCTGAATATTTTACAAAAAGATATGATCTAAAAAGCAATTCATCAACCCATTTTTTTCTGTCTTTCCATTGTTTTCTTACCCTATGTATAGGTAAGTAATAATCTATTTTGAAATTATATAGTTTATGTGCAATTTTTTTTTCAAAATTTGCTCTAGTATATACGACAACCCATTTTTCATCCATAAACTCTATGATTCTAGCACAAATATACTACTCATATCCCAAATATGGACTTAACCATTTTTCAGCACTCTCTATAGTCATTCCTTTTCTTTTTGCATAGTCTTCTACTTGATCTTTGTTTATTTTGCCTACTCCAAAATATCGAGCACTTGGATGTGCAAAATACCAGCCACTCACACTTGCTGTTGGGTACATAGCATTACTTTCAGTTAATATTATACCCGTATTTTTAGTTACGTCCATGATACTAAATAATATAGGTTTTTCGGTATGATCTGGACATGCTGGATAGCCTGGTGCAGGTCTTATGCCTTGATATTTTTCTTCAATTAGCTCTTCATTTGAAAGTGTTTCATTTTTCATATATCCCCAAAACTCTTTCCTCACTCGTTCATGCATTCTTTCTGCAAATGCTTCTGCAAGTCTATCTGCAAGGGCTTTTATCAATATAGAATTATAATCATCGTGATTGTCTTCAAATTCTTTTATAGTTTTTTCTATATCCAATCCTGCTGTGACGGCAAACGCACCTATATAATCTTTAATACCAGACTCTTTTGGTGCTATATAATCTGCCAAACACATATTTGGAATACCAGGAGCTTTCTTAGTTTGTTGTCTTAAATGACGAAGTGTCGTAATAACTTTTGATCTAGTTTCATCTTCGTATACTTCTATATCATCATTATTCACTGTATTTGCAGGAAATATGCTCATTGTTGCTTTTGCTAATAGCAATTTTTCATCTACAATTCTCTTTAATAGTTTTTGAGCATTATCATAGAGTTCTTTTGCTTCTGCTCCATATTTTTCGTTTTCAAATATTCTAGGATACTTGCCATTAAGCTCCCAAGTGCTAAAGAATGGAGTCCAATCAATATAATTCATTAACTCCTCTATAGAATAATCATCAAATATTTTTGTACCAATAAAAGTAGGCTTAATTGGTAGATAATTATTCCATTCTATCTTGATTTTATTTTTTCTAGCAACTTCTAGTGACACATATTCTACTGCCGAACGCTTGCCTTTATGAGCCTCTCTCATTACTTCGTACTCAGCTTTCAAATCTGTATGAAATTTTTCTTTTTGTTCATCACTCAAAAGACTACTTGCTACAGTCACACTTTTACTGGCATCTAATACATGTACTACACTACCACTATACATTTGATCTATTTTTACAGCCGTATGAATTTTAGATGTAGTTGCACCACCTATTAATAATGGAATTTTCATTCCCTCACGTTCCATTTCTTTAGCTACATGTACCATCTCATCTAATGAAGGAGTAATAAGGCCACTCAACCCTATTATATCTACTTGATGTTCTTTTGCCAATTTCAAAATTTTATCTGCAGGCACCATCACTCCTATATCTATTATTTCATAGTTGTTGCAAGCTAATACTACTCCTACTATATTTTTACCAATATCGTGTACATCGCCCTTTACAGTAGCCATAAGTATTTTGCCTTGTGCTCGAGCATTGCTAGGATTATTTTTCTTTTCTTCTTCTAAAAATGGCTCTAGATATGCTACAGCTTTTTTCATCACTCTTGCACTCTTCACTACTTGTGGTAAAAACATTTTGCCACTACCAAACAAATCTCCTACTATATTCATACCTGCCATCAATGGTCCTTCTATTACATGCAGTGGTTTATCATATTTTATACGAGCTTCTTCTGTATCTATATCTATAAAATCTACAATTCCTTTTACTAATGCATGAGCGAGTCTATCTTCTACTCTTCCACTTCTCCACTCATCTGCTACTTCATCTTTCTTATCTTTTTTCTTTACTGTCTCTGCATATGCTAGTAATCTTTCTGTAGCATCCTCTCTTCTATCTAGCAATACATCTTCTACATGCTCGAGCAAATCTTTATTAATATCATCATATACTTCTATCATAGTAGGGTTTACAATACCCATATCCATTCCGTTTTTGATACCATGATACAAAAAAGCTGAGTGCATTGCTTCCCGCACTGCATTATTTCCTCTGAAAGAAAATGACACATTGCTCACTCCACCACTCACATGAGCATGTGGTAGGTTTTCTCTTATCCATTTGGTAGCTCTGAAAAAATCCATAGCATTTTGTCTGTGCTCTTCCATACCTGTAGCTACAGGAAATATATTTGGATCAAAAATGATATCTTGTGGTGGAAATTTTACTTGCTCTGTCAGAATCTTATAACTTCTTTGACATATTTCTATCCTTCTTTCATAACTATCTGCTTGTCCTTCTTCATCAAATGCCATAACTATAACCGCTGCTCCATAGTTGCGAACAAGTTTTGCTTGTCTAATAAATTCCTCTTCTCCTCCTTTAAGTGAAATTGAATTTACAATACTTTTTCCTTGAACACACTTAAGACCTGCTTCTATGATTTCCCATTTAGATGAATCTATCATAATAGGAATTTTAGAGATGTCTGGTTCGGATGCTATAAGGTTTAAAAATGTAGTCATAGCATAGACTCCATCGAGCATACCTTCATCCATATTTACATCTAATACTTGTGCTCCCCCTTCTACCTGTTCTCTTGCAACACTAAGAGCATCTTCATATTTTTCATCTTTGATTAATTTCAAAAATTTTGCTGAACCTGTAACATTTGTTCTTTCGCCTACATTCACAAAATTGCTCTCCGGTCTTACTATAAGAGGCTCTAGACCGCTTAGTTGTAGATATTTATTCATACCTTTTAATAATTTTTGAATTTTGAATTTTGAATTTTGAATTAATTCAAAATCATTTATTATTTAACTTAATACGCTTGTATATTTTTTCCTTGGTTCATATTTGCCGGCGATATCTGCCATTACTTTTATATGGTCTGGTGTTGTACCACAACAACCTCCCAAGATATTAATAAATCCACTCGAGCAAAACTCTTCTACTTGTGCACCCATTTGTTCTGGACTTTCATCATATTGTCCAAATTCATTTGGTAGACCTGCATTTGGATATGCACTTATAAAACAAGTAGCAATATTTGATAGAGCCTCTAGGTATGGTCGCATATCTTTAGCACCTAATGCACAATTGAGACCTACAGACAATAAATCTGCATGTGATACGGATATATAAAATGCTTCTGCGGTCTGTCCACTAAGTGTTCTACCGCTTGCATCTGTAATAGTACCAGATACCATTATTGGTAGCTCTTTCCCTATTTCATCATATACTTGTCGTATAGCAAAAAGTGCGGCTTTACAATTTAGTGTGTCAAACACCGTTTCTACTAATAAAATATCTGCTCCACCATCTATTAGTCCTTTAGCTTGTTGTGCATAAGCTACTACTAATTCATCAAAGGTTATTGCTCTGAAACCTGGATTGTTTACATCTGGTGATATAGATGCAGTTCTATTCGTTGGACCCATAGCCCCAGCTACAAATCGAGGCTTATTTGAATCCATAGCAGTGTATTCATCACATGCTTTACGAGCTACTTTAGCACTTTCGTAGTTGAGTTCGTATACTATATGTTCAAGTTTGTAGTCTGCTTGTGCAATAGTAGTACCACTAAATGTATTCGTTTCTACTATATCTGAACCTGCTTCTAAATATGCTTTATGGATAGCTTCGATAATATCTGGTCTTACTATAGATAGCAAATCATTATTTCCTTGCAAGTCGTGTGGATGATCTTTAAATCTGTCTCCTCTAAAATCTTTTTCTTCAAGATGGTATCGCTGTATCATAGTGCCCATAGCGCCATCTAAAATAAGAATTCTTTTTTCTAATAATTCCTTAATGTCTATCATAAAAATAACGACCAACTTTTTTGTATCAAGAATTTTGACTGAAATAATAAGAATAGAATATACAAAATCGCTTCTTATCTTTTCCCAAAGCCTTATGGGGCTTGGGCAGGAGTTGGCACCTAAATATTTATAAAATTGGTTGCCAAGACATCAAAGGGCCTGCTCCCTCCGTCTTTCTTGATAAGTTTATCAAAGACAAATATAAGTTAAATATACTAAATAAAGCTATACAGCTTTTATTTTTTCTTTGCTGAAGACTTGATATTTTTTATATCAAACCAAAGTTTTGATTGATCTTCAGGATAAAAATTATAATTAATAGTAACTTCTTCTCCTTTTTTTACTGCTCTACGAGTAATGACTTTAAAAGTTTTATCTTCATAATCTGTCTCATATTTGCAAGTAGGATCATAAGAATGATTGTACATAGAGCCCCAACCTAAAACGATTGCACTCAATCTGCTACTTTCTCCCCAATTGAAATAATAATTGTATAAGAAAGTTTCTCCAATAAGTTTTGTGTCTTTCATATTCATCACTAAAACTGGTGCACACTCTATAGCTGTGCCTGATGGAATGTCTTTGGTAGCAAATACTCCAAGCCCACATCCTGGACTTTGTTTTAAAGTAATACAGTCTTTAATAAAAAAATTGGGCATAATGATTTGGATTAGAGCGCAAAAGTATAACTAAATTGTATTTTTGCATTCAAAACTTTATAAAACATGTTAGATTTTTTAGGAAAAATGAAGGACATTCAGTCCAAAATGGAGGAAACCAAAAACAAACTTGAAAGCACAAAAGTGGTGGGAATAAATAGAGACGCAAGTGCTAAAGTAACTGTGAATGGGGCAAGAAGAGTATTGGATATAGAAATAAACGACCAATTTTATTCTGAACATACCAAGGATGAAGTGCTACAGGCTATAAAAGATGCTATGCAAGATGCTACTAACAAAAGCGAAGCACTCATCAAAGAAGAAATGAAAGGAGCGATGCCTCAAATACCCGGTTTGAACTTTGACTAATAATTGACTATTTTTGAAAATCAAAAAAATTAAATAAAATGAAAAAAATCATATTATCGTTTATAGTTGTAATAACTTTAGTAGTAACTATTACTTCATGTACAAAAGATTGTTATAGTTGCACTACTTCTGGAGATGAAGAAAATATTTGTAGAGAAGATTTTCCTTCTGAAAAAGAGTATACAACAGAATTAAAAAAACTTAGAGCACTAGGTTTTAATTGCAAATAAAAAAGGGGCTAAATAGCCCCTCCTTTTTTACACCCAAAACCCAAAATATGAAGAAACTGTATGAATCAGTTTCAAAAGTATAAACGACAAATTCTTTTAATTAGTTTGCTGGTTTTTGTAGTTTAACATTATTTTACATTTATATGACAAATGTAGATTTGTAGATTTTGTAAAAACAAATCTAAACTGCTGTTTTTCAACTCTATACATTCATAAATGACACAAAGCAATTTTTTTAAAGATTTAAAAGTAATAGAACTTTCTAGTGTGCTAGCTGGTCCTTTGGTTGGAACTTTTTTTGCCGAAATGGGTGCAAAGGTACTCAAGATAGAAAATTCGTTGACTCATGGAGATGTGACTCGCACTTGGAAAGCTAAAAACGAATTGGAAACTTCTGAATATTCTTCTTATTACGCCAGTGCAAATTACGGTAAGAAAGTAGTGTTTGCAAACCTTATGGATGAAGAAACTTTACGTAATTTCTATGACAGTATAAAAAACACGGATGTATTGATTTTGAATTTTAAATATGGTGATGCAGAAAAATTTAATGTAGATTATGAAACTCTTAAAAAGATAAATCCAAAATTAATTTATGGATGTATATCTGGATTTGGAGAAGAGAGTGAGCGTGTAGCATATGATGCGATACTACAAGCTGAAACTGGCTTTATGAGTATGAACGGCGCAACAGATGCTGCATCTACAAAAATGCCTGTTGCATTGATAGATGTACTAGCATCTCATCAATTAAAAGAAGGGATATTAGTAGCTTTACTCAAAAGACAATCATCAGGAAAAGGTTCAAAAGTACATGTGAGTTTATATGATAGCGCTATCGCTTCACTTGTAAACCAAGCAAGTAATTGGTTGATGAACGGTAATATTGCTCAAAAACTAGGAAGTGCGCACCCTAATATTGCACCTTATGGAGATGTTTTCACAACACTTGATAATAAGGAAATACTTTTTGCTATAGGAAGCGACAAACATTTTGAAATCTTGTGTGATATACTTGAAATCAGTGATATAAATAAAAATGATAAATTTGTTACAAATCAGCATCGAGTAAGCAATAGAAAGGAACTATTAGAAATTCTACAACTTGCTATAAAATCATGGAAAAGAGATGATTTATATTTTGAACTTATTCATAAAAAAATTCCTGTAGGTATTATCAATAATATGCAAGAAGTTTTTGAACAAGAAAATGCACAAAAGCTACTTTTGCGAGAAACTGTAAATGGTGTAGAAAGTATACGTCCAAAAACAGCAGTGTTTACAATTGAAGATTGACATTTGTAATGAATTACATAATTTTGTTTAAGATATGATATATACACTCCCTTTTATTTCAGCAATTATAGGTTGGTTTACCAATTATATAGCTGTATTGATGCTATTTAGGCCAAGAAAACCATTCAATTTTTTGGGTTATAATATTCAAGGTATTTTCCCAAAAAGACAAGCGCTTATAGCAGCTAAAATAGGAAAAATGGTAGCTGATGAACTCTTAAGTGTGGAAGATATCCAAAACAAAATTCATTCGCCAGATGCTATTGATAAGATCAATTCAAAAATTGAAGAAAAAATAGATTTTTATTTGAATAATTCTATGCCTGAGAAGTACCCCATCATGTCATTATTTATAGGAAGTGGCACAAAAACTAAAATAAAAAATGAAGTGCTTGGACAAGTGAGCACTATGGCTCCTGACATGATAGGCGATATGGTGAGTAGTATTGGAGCAAACTTAAATATAGAAGAGTCTATCAAAGAAAAAGTGACTGCATTTCCTCCAGAAAGATTAGAAAAATTACTAAACGATATACTCAAAAATGAATTTACTTTTATAGAATGGGTAGGTGCATTTTTGGGATTTGTGATAGGACTTATACAGCTATTTATAGCATTATTATTTCCTAATAGTTAGATATTAATCATGTATAGTATAGGCAATTATATTGTTATGAGTATATCCATTATATTCATTATTGCTTTTGGCTATTATTTTTTGAGAGTCCACTATAAAAGATATTTTTCTTCTCATAGCAAAAATCTTCAAATCTTTTTGAAAGAAAACAATTATGAACTAGTTATAAAACGAACAATAAATGAAAAAGAATGGTCAAATGCTCCAATCAAAAAATTAAAAAATAAGAATATTGAATATGGTTTTAGATTTATAACTACAAAACCCATTTTTTTAAAAAGAAGAGATGTAGAATATTCCTTCATACTTGTAAAATCTAAAAATAATTATGTAGAGTATTGGCAAGAGATAACTTATGACTTTATTTTTGATCCACAAATAAAATATACAAAAGGAAAATCTTTTACAAAACTAGAAGCTGAAAGCACAAAAATATGTAATGGATGTAATACGGAACTAAATAATTTATTAATGAGTTGCCCAGTATGCAAAATGGAATTTGAATAATTACATCAACTCTTTCTCTATAACTTTTGCATAGTTTTCATGTTCTAACTTTAGTACTTCTTGTGCTATTTCTAGTGGGTTTTTACATTGTGTGATATCGACGGATTTTTGAAATATAATTTGTCCTTCGTCATAATGTTCGTTTACAAAATGAATTGTGATGCCCGACTCTTTTTCTTTATTTTGAAAAACTGCTTCATGCACATGATGTCCATACATGCCTTTACCTCCGTATTTTGGCAAAAGTGCTGGATGTATATTCAATATTTTTTGCTCATATTTATTTGATAAATATGCTGGAATCTGAATCATAAATCCTGCTAAAACTATTAAATCTATATTATTACGAGCTAGAATATCCAGTGTTTCTAATTCGTTTGTGATTGTTTTTTTATTGATGATAGCTGTAGGAATATAATGTTTTTGAGCTATAGACAGCACGCCAGCACTAGGATTGTTTGAAACTATCAATGCTACATTTATTGATTTATGATTACTAAAATAATCTATTATTTTTTGAGCATTGGAGCCAGCTCCAGAAGCAAATATGGCTATATGTTTCATAAAATATTCTAATTTACTACAAAAATGAATAAGAGTGGCAAAACTATAGTAGATAATCAATATCTTTACGTTTCATTCAATTTTATATAGAGAAAAAGATGAAAAAAGCATTAATAACAGGTGTGACTGGACAAGATGGAGCTTATCTTTCAGAGTTTTTATTGAAAAAAGGCTATGAAGTACATGGTATAAAAAGAAGAAGCTCTTTATTTAATACCGATAGAATAGACCACTTATATCAAGACCCACATATAGACAATAGAAATTTTATACTGCACTATGGAGACTTGACAGACTCTAGCAATATAATAAGAATCATACAAGAAGTGCAGCCAGATGAAATATATAACCTAGGTGCAATGAGCCATGTGAAAGTGAGTTTTGATATGCCTGAGTATGTAGCTAATGTAGACGGATTGGGCACATTGAGGATTTTAGAAGCGGTTCGTTTTTTAGGATTGACCAAAAAAACTAGAATCTATCAAGCATCTACTTCTGAGCTTTATGGCTTGGTACAAGAGATACCACAGAGCGAAAAAACTCCTTTTTATCCTCGTTCGCCATATGGTGTAGCGAAGATGTATGGGTTTTGGATCACAGTAAACTATAGAGAAGCATATGGAATGTATGCATGCAATGGCATACTATTTAACCATGAGAGCCCACTAAGAGGTGAAACATTTGTAACTAGAAAAATAACTAGAGCGGTAGCTAAAATTGCTCTAGGACTACAGGATGCTATGTATATGGGAAACTTAGATGCACAAAGAGACTGGGGACATGCAAAAGATTATATTGAGGCTATGTACTTGATGTTACAACAAGATACTCCTGAAGACTTTGTAATAGCAACTGGAATCACTACAAGAGTGCGTGATTTTATACGAATGGCTTTTGCAGAATTGAAAATAGAAGTAGCCTTTGAAGGTGAAGGTGAAAATGAAATAGGTAAAGTGGTAGCTTGCAATGGTGAACATAAAGTAGCTATAGGACAAACTGTAGTGTCTGTAGACAAAAATTACTACCGACCTACAGAAGTAGATTTACTGATAGGTGACCCTACTAAAGCACAAACTAAACTAAACTGGAAACCAAAATATGACCTACAAGCATTGGTAACTGAAATGGTACTAGCAGATTTGAAATTATTTCAACGAGATAAATATCTGATGGAAGGTGGCCATTATACTATGAACTATTATGAATAAAAATAGATTGTACAATTAATGGAATTTTCATCTAAGATATATATAGCTGGGCACAGAGGAATGGTTGGTTCTGCTATTCATAGGCAACTTGTAGCAGAGGGCTATACGAATATATTGACCCGAACATCTAGCGAGCTAGACTTGAGAAATCAAAAAGCTGTTTTTGATTTTTTTGAAAATGAAAAACCAGATTATGTTTTTTTAGCTGCCGCAAAAGTAGGTGGTATTGTAGCTAATAATACTTATAGAGCTGAATTTATATATGACAATATCACGCTTCAAAATAATGTGATACATGCATGTTACATGAATCAAGTAAAAAAAATGATGTTTTTAGGTTCCTCATGTATCTATCCAAAAATGGCTCCTCAACCTATGAATGAAGATTCTTTACTCACAGGAACCTTAGAGCCTACTAATGAACCATATGCTATAGCAAAAATAAGTGGAATAAAAATGTGTGAAGCATACAGAGACCAATATGGATGCAATTATATCAGCGTAATGCCTACCAATCTATATGGCACTAATGACAACTATGACTTGCAAGCATCTCATGTATTGCCTGCATTGATTAGAAAATTTCATGAAGCAAAAATATCCAATGCTCCCACTGTAGAAATATGGGGAACCGGTTCTCCTCTTAGAGAGTTTTTGCATGCAGATGACCTTGCAGCAGCTTGTGTTTTTTTGATGAAAAACTATAATGAAAAGCAATTTGTAAACATAGGTACTGGTGAGGATATCAGTATCAAAGATGTAGCATTGATAATAAAAGACATAGTTGGATTTCAAGGTGAGCTTGTATTTGACACTACCAAACCAGATGGCACACCTAGAAAACTGATGGATGTATCTAAACTACATAAACTTGGATGGACCCATAAAATAGGACTTAAAGACGGATTGAAAATGGCCTATGATGATTTTGTAAATAATCGTATAAGAAAACAATAATTGTATATAATGAAAACAAAAAAATATTTAATATTAAATATAAGCATAGTAGCTATTTGTATTACGCTCATTAGTTCTTGCAAGGGAGACCTGTCAAAAAAAGTAGGTGGAGTATTCCAATCTAAGTATGAATCTAAAGAAGGAAAATTCAAAATAAAATTTCCAAAAGAACCAAAAGTAAGCTCAGAAAAATATCCTTCTGCAGTGGGTGAAATATCTGTTAATACATTTATGCATGAAGAAACCCCTAATAATATTTTTACTGTAGTATATGCTGACTATCCAGCTGGTATATTAAAAGGCTCGGACAACTCTGCACAGAAAGTATTGAATGGTGCAAAAGATGGTGCACTAAAATCTTTTGGAAACTGTGTTGTAGATAGCCAAAAAGATATTGAGGTAAATGGCCATCCAGGTATATTATTTAAAGCACACTCAGATAATAATGCTTTTATCATCTATCAACTTATATTAGTAGATGATAGATTATATCAAGTAAATATCTATAATGAAAAAGAATATGCTAAACAAGATATTGCCGATAAGTTTATTAATTCATTTGAGATAACTGAATAATCATATGCTAAAAAATCCAGTTTTTCAAAAAATATTAAACGAAATATTATGGCTCTCTTTAATAGCTATTGTATGCATTGGCTTATTATATCCTATCGTAAATCTAGGTGAATATAAATTCTTGTGGCAAACTATTATGTTTATAGGTATAGCAATCTTATACTCTAGATGGGTAGTGTTTTTCAAAGAGATTGATTACCTAAAAAATAAGTGGGTAAAGGTGTTTATCTTTTTATTAAATTTTCAGGTAATTATTTTTACAGTAAATAGACTTCAAGAAATAATTCCACTTTGGGAAACTCAGTCATTATTAGAATTTTTATATCATATCAAAAGAGAGCTTAGTCTAGATCGAACCGTTTTCTTTTTAGCATATATAAAAAATGTAGTATTGGTATCAGGCATTTCTTCTTGTGTGGCAATAGTATTTTTAAGTGTTAGAATATTTAGTTCGTTTTTTAGCGGAAATAAAATAAGAAAACAAGAAATGCTCAACGATTTAAAATAATAAAAGTAAAAATAAATAATATGTTACAAGTAAAATTTTCAGAAATAGAATATAAAAAACAAAACTTTGAAGACTACGAGGCTCAGTTTAAAAATTTATTGGCATCATTTGAAAAAGCAGATACACTGGATGTACAAAAAGATGCAATGCGAAAAATAAATGAACTTTCTAATGAATATAGCACAAATAGCAGTTTAGTATACATAAGACATAGCATAGATACAAGAGATGAGTTTTACGAAAAAGAACAAAACTACCTAGATGAAATAGGACCTAAAGTACAGAATCTAGGCATGCAATATCATGAAGCACTGACTAAAAGTAAATTTAGAAAAGAGCTTATTGACACATATGGTGTTCAGCTATTTGATAAAGCTTCGCTATCTAGTAAAGTAATCAATGATACAATCATACAAGAACTACAAGAGGAAAATAGATTAGTAACTGAGTATGATAAACTAATAGCTTCGGCTTCTATCCTATTTGAAGGAGAGGAGAGAAACCTAAGTGGATTTTCGCCATTTATGCAAAGTACAGATAGAAACATGCGTAAAAAAGCAACTGATACCAGATGGGGTTGGTATGCTTCTAATAAAGAAAAGCTAGATGAAATCTTTGATAAACTAGTAAAAGTAAGACATACTATAGCATTGAAACTTGGCTATAACAGCTTTACCGAAGTAGGGTATGCACGTATGGGTAGAACGGACTATGGCTCAAATGAAGTTGCAGGATTTAGAGATAGTATTCATAAAAATATCGTGCCTTTAGTATTAAGCCTTAAAGAAAGACAACGTAAAAGACTGGGACTAGACAGACTAGAATACTATGATCAATCATTTATGTATAATAGTGGCAATCCTACTCCAAAAGGAAATCCTGATTGGATTTTGGAAAATGGAAAAAAAATGTATAATGAGCTTTCACCAGAGACAAAAGAATTTTTCTCATTTATGACAGACCATGAATTGATGGATTTGGTGAATAAGAAAGGAAAACAATCTGGTGGGTATTGTACATTTTTACCAACATATAAAGCTCCTTTTATATTTAGTAATTTCAATGGCACTTCACACGATATAGATGTACTTACTCATGAAGCGGGTCATGCTTTTCAAGTATATAATAGTAAAGATTTTGAAGTAAGCGAATATTTTTGGTCTACTAGTGAATCTGCAGAAATACATAGTATGAGCATGGAGTTTTTTACATGGCAGTGGATGGAATTATTCTTTAAAGAAGATACCAATAAATATAAATTTGAACACCTTGCTGGCTCGTTAAATTTCTTGCCATACGGAACTGCAGTAGACGAATTTCAGCATGTGATATATTCAAATCCTGAAATGACTCCAGATGAAAGAAATAAAACTTGGAGAGAAATAGAGAAAAAATATCTTCCATTTAGAAATTATGATGGTATTGAATATTTAGATAATGGAGGATTTTGGCAACAACAAGCTCATATATTTGCTTCGCCATTTTATTATATAGATTATGTATTAGCTCAAGTATGTGCTTTTCAGTTTTGGGTAAGAATGCAAAGCGATTTTAACGATGCTTGGAAGGACTATGTAATACTTTGTAAAGCAGGAGGTAGCAAACCTTTTCTAGAGCTTGTAAAACTTGCTAATCTAAAATCTCCTTTTGAAGAAAGTACAATAAAAAACACAATCGATATTATAACTGATTGGCTAAATAAACAAGACGATAGTAATTATTAAGATATTTTTTTAACAGGCACTTCTTTATTTCCTACTTTCTCTATTTTAGCTTTATTGAGCTTTGCGCCTTTATTGTATAAAACTTGCATTATAGTAAATAATGAACTAAAATATACAAATGCAATTATTGTATGTGGCAAATACCAATCAATCTTTGTATATAATAAAACTATAGGAATAGATATCAAAGAAAATATAAGTAGGATAATAGCAACATAATTATCTTTTAAACCTAAGTATGCTAAGTGATGAGTGATATGGTCACGTCCACCTAAAAAAGGAGATTGTCTTCTCATAAGTCTTCTTATAGTAACTGTAGTAGTATCTATAAGTGGAATGATAAAAATAAGCATAGGTATCACAAACTGTCTTACCTGAAAAGTACCACCATATACATCTCTTTCACTCCAAATAGACATAATACTAAGAGCAGCCAAAAAAACTCCCAAAAACATACTGCCTGTGTCACCCATATACATTTTAGATGGGTTCCAATTAAATAATAAAAAGGCCACTAAACTAGCAAATACACCTACCATTAAAAAGGCAACATCATTTGAGATTGGACCATTAGAAACTACATATAAAAACATAGATAATATAATAGAAGCAGAAATAGAAGTAGAAATTCCATCCATATTATCTAGCATATTTATTGAATTCATTAGTCCAATAACCCAAACTATAGTAAAAATAAAATTAATCGCTTCCATATTTGAAACTGGTAATACAACCCCTGTGGCAATAAGTATAAATGCACAAGTGAACTGTCCCATTAATTTGATAAGTGGATTAGTATTGTATGCATCATCTGCAAGACCTATCAAAAAACCTAAGCTAGAAGCTCCTGCAATTCCTAATAGTTTAATATTAATCAAAGAATGAACATCTACTATATTATTTGGTATTACACCTAGCAATGAAAAAGAAATTAAAAATGCTATAAAAAATGAAATTCCTCCTAAAGCAGGTTTTTTAGTGCTCGCCCATCTTATTTCTTCTGTGCCATTATCATCTTTTCTTATACCAAAATTTCTATAAAACTTAAGCATCAACCAGTTTACAAGCACTGAAAAACTAAAAGAAGTTATAAATAAAATAATTAATACTATTAGTTGAAAGTGTTCCATTTAATTCGTTATTTTGATTTAGGGAAAAATCTCTTTTTTAATTTTTGGAATCTAGTTAATTTAGTACTAGAATTTGAATCTGTATAATAGCCATAACCATAGCCGTATCCATAGCCGTAACCGTATCCATATCCATATCCATAGTTTTTATTGTGTTTGGAAGCGTATTCGGAAGGTCCATTTCCAAAATCATTTAAGATGATAGAGAAATTGATATTATTATCCAATTTTAATTTTTTAATATTGAATAAAAATTCTCGTTTTGAATATCCTGCTCTTAATACATAAATAGGATAATCTACTTTTTGCATGATATCTAATGCATCAGTAACAATACCAACAGGAGGAGTATCAAAAAATATAAAATCATATTTTTTCTTGAGCTCTTCTATCACTTCATCCATCCTATTAGATAGTATCAATTCTGATGGATTTGGAGGTATTGGCCCACATGTAATAACATCTAAATTTTTAATTCCAGAGAAATGTGTACATTCGTCTATAGTTGACTGACCAGATAATATAGTACTCATCCCTTTATTAGTTTCTATATTGAATACACGTGCTATTCTAGGTTTTCTGAGATCTATATCTACAATGACTACTTTTTGATCTAGCATGCTAAATATTGCAGCCAAATTTAAACCAATAAATGTTTTACCTTCTCCAGGTATTGTAGATGTAGTAGCAAAAACTTTACTGCCTTTTTCTGAAGATAAAAATTGTATATTGGCTCTAAGTGACCTAAATGATTCTGTAATAGATGATTTTGGATCTTTAATAATAACAACTCTTGAATATTCCATAGTTTCTTTATACTTTGGAACTGCTCCTAAAATCACATTATCTACTTTATTTTTTATTTCTTCTATTGTAGTAATAGAGTCGATTTTTAGGTAATTTATGACAATTAAAACTAATCCTAATAACAAACCAAAAACTGCACACAAAACTCTAATTAAAATCGTATTTGGACTAATACTTGCTTTAGGAGTTTTTGGAAATTCTAAAATAGTAAAATCAGATAACACAGATATTACTGAAATTTCATATTCTGATTTTTTAGACCTAAAACTATTTAAAGTACTTTTAAGTAAGTTTTTTCTTTCTTCTATTTCTGTGAGCTCGTAACTAAATTCTGGCAAATAATCTAATTCATTTAGGCTTTTATTCTTTTTGGTAAGAATTTTTTTTCTGTCTTCATCATTTTTATTTATTAAACTTTCTAATCTAATTAATAACTTCCTTTTCTGTAATTGAATTTGCTCATCTAATAATACTAACTGTGGGTGAGCTACAGTTACATCTAACATTTTTTTTCTTTTTTCATCTAACAATGAACTTATACCCTCTAACTCACTTAAGTCATAACTGTATCTAGCTCTTAAATCTGTAATGAGTACGCTATTAATATCATTATTTTTCTTAAGTACATTATAAATTGATGTAAGATTTATCTTATCTTCATCCAACTTTTCTATGGAGACATCAATTTGATCTATTTTTGTAAAATTCATATCGATCTCTTTCTGAGCATCAAATACTCCATTTGCTTTCATTTTATTATCAATAGAATCACGTAAATCTTCATATTGAGAACCAATTAATAATATTTGAGAATTAATAAAGTTGATAATATTATAATAGCTTTCAGACTTCCTCTCTTTATTAGAACTAATAAAATTTAATATGATTAAATTTAAAATATCTTTTGTCTTTTCTGGAACTTCTCCTGTGTAAGTAATATTTAACATGTTTGATTTACCCTTTATTGGAAGTACTTCTAAATTTCTTTGTATATTTTTTACAAATACATCTTTATCATTCTTTATAAAGAAAAAATCTTTTACATTATTATTGTCTTTTATTTTTGAAATTATAATTGAAAAATATTTATTTGAATATTTTTCATTTATACTAACAATATCTATAAGTGTATTACCATTGATTTCATATTTTAACTCATGTCTATTTTTACTAATTGGATGCACATAAAACCTTGTGCCATATAAAATATTATCTTTAAACTCAATATTAACTGAGTAAGGGCAGGCTTTGTATAGCTCAGTATTATATATATTTAATTTACTCTTCTCAAAATATTCAGTTTGTAAATCTGTAGTATCAACTATTTTAGTTAAAAAAGGAATAGATTTTAAAAACTCAATTTCTCTTTCTATATTACTAATTACTAATTCAGGTTTTATATCTAATAAACTTTCCGTTTTTTGAGATTGTGTTATGATTATAGCTGAAGACGCATACTTTTTAGGTGTGTATTTTATATAAAAGTGTGCACATACTGAAAAAAAAACAATTAATAGTATTAATGGAATTATACCTCTTTTTAATACATGAACTAATAATCCTAAATTTATATCATCAAAAGAACTAGGAACTTGAAAGCTGGATTCTTTGTTTTTAACTTCCATTTATTTAACTAATCTTGTAATTAATAATATTGATGATACTAAAGATAATAAAACTGATAAATTACTTGTTACTTCTCTTATTGAATCTGTAAACACATTTCTCCTAGGCTCTATATATACTATATCATTTGATTGTAGAATAATATCAGAATTAATTAACCCATTAATAGTAGATATATCTACTTGAAATATCGTTGGATTTTTTAAGTCGCCTCTTATTATTTTTATATTGTATGCTTTTAAGTTTTTTTCTATGCCACCAGATTTAGCCAATACTTCAATTAAGTGTGTAGGTGTTTGATTTAATGATACTACCTCTCCTTTATATCCTTTAAATAAGAAAACTCTTCTATTTTGAACAGTAATAATAGCATAAGGATCTACATATAGTCTACCTAACTCATTTTCTAAAACTTCTTTTAATGTAATCGTAGTATAACCTTGAACGTAGAAATCTCCTAAGAAAGGAATATCTACAAACCCATCTGGTTTTACTCTGTATACTTGATTAATTTGGTTTGATTGGTTTCTATTATTATTCATTTGACCGCCGGTACCCATATATCTATCTATTAAAGCTTCTCCATCTCTAGTAACAAAAGTTAAAGTCAAATCATCTCCAGGCTTAATTACATATTCTTCAATTAGTTTATCTTTAAGCTCAAATACTTGATAATCTTTCTGCTGAAACATCATTCCAGGATACAATATTTTACACGAACTAAATCCTATTAAACATATTGTTATTAGTAAAAAATATACTTTTTTCATACAAGAACAAATATAATGAATTATTCAGACATTAATTCAATAGAAATATGGCTTTTTTTTCATATAATTGTGTTTATAATGAATATTTATTGAATTCAATTCATAAACATGACTAAAAGCAATCTTACATATCAAAGTTTTTTAATATCTAAAAATCATAGAAACATAAAAAACAATCATAAATCAATAGTGATATGGATGACTGGCTTATCTGGTGCAGGCAAAACTTCTATTGCAAACGAGTTAGAAATTTTATTGTTTTCAAAAAACATACAATCATACATATTAGATGGAGACAACACACGAATGGGTATAAGTGCTGATCTTGATTTTAGTGATACATCACGTATTGAAAATATTAGAAGAATAGCTTCTGTATCAAAACTCATGAATGATGCAGGACTAGTTGTTATTACGTCTCTTATTAGTCCTTTTGAGCAAAATAGAGAACTTGCTAAAAAAATAATTGGTGATGAGAATTTTGTTTTAGTATATGTCAAATGTGACCTTGAAACCTGTGAAAAAAGAGACGTAAAAGGCCTCTATAAAAAAGCTCGTAATGGTGAAATCAAAAATTTTACTGGAATAGATAGTGATTTTGAAGTGCCAAAGCATCCAGATATAATCATAGACACTAAAAACAATACAATAGATGATAGTGTACGCCAAATATATAATTATATTAAAGCCAAACTAAAACTTAATTAATTCTACTACTACAAAAGTTAATATCTTTAATTTTATATAAAAAACATAAAAACATCCATAAAGTCTAGATTCATTTATGAGTAACATGGCAATAAGAGTAGAAAAAATATGTAAAAAATATAGACTTGGTACCATTGGAACTGGAACTATCAGCCATGACTTAAATTTGCTTTATCATAAAATAAGAGGCAAAGAAAATCCATATAGTAAAGTAGACTCAGCCACATCAAATAAAAACATATTAGAAATAACCGCTCTTGAAGATATTAGTTTTGATGTGAAATCAGGAGAAACTTTTGGTATTATTGGTAAAAATGGAGCTGGAAAAAGTACCTTACTAAAAATCATTTCAAAGATAACTACCCCAACCTCAGGAAAAATATTTATAAAAGGTAATATTGCCTCTTTACTAGAGATAGGTACTGGATTTCATCCTGAAATGACTGGCAGAGAAAATATTTATATGAATGGAGCTATTTTAGGCATGAAAAAAAACGATATTAAATCAAAATTTGATGAAATAGTTGATTTTTCAGGTATAGCACAATTTATAGATACTCCAGTTAAAAGATATTCATCAGGCATGTATTTAAAACTTGCATTTTCAGTAGCGGCTCACTTAGAGCCCGATATTTTAATTATAGATGAAGTACTTGCTGTAGGCGATGCAGAATTTCAAAAAAAATGCTTAGGCAAAATTAAAAACATAGGTGGCGAAGGACGAACAGTGATATTTGTAAGTCATAATATGGCAGCAGTACAAAGTATTGCTACTCGAAGCATATTACTCGAAGCTGGCAAAATAATTTATAATGGACCTACTAATGAAGCAGTAGCATTATATATGAAAAATGGCCACCTCGTTTCAAACTATAAAAACAAGCTTTCTAAAAAATTCATCTACAAAAACTTAGAAATTAAAGCTATAGGGATTAAAGCACATAATAAAAAATATGAAGAACCAATAAGCCGAGATAATAAAATATGTTTTTGTATAGAATATATCAACAACAATAATATAGATGAATATTATCATATCACATATAGAATAAAAGGAGAAGATGGACAATATGTTTTTACATCTTCAACTATCGACTCTATTAAATCTTCATTTGATCAAGGAAGAAATATTTTGGAAATGTATATACCTGAATATTTTTTTAATTATGAGACTTTCTATTTAGATATTTTAATTTTAAAAAATAAAAAAGAAATTATTTTTATGGAAAATGACATATTGAGCTTTACTGTTGTGTCTGAACAAAAAAACCTAGGTGATTGGATGGGCAAGACTCCTGGTTCTTTATATCCAAAATTTGAATGGAACAACAAACAAATTTCTGAATAATGTTTGCAAAAAAAACTATTAAAATCTTTTGTATTGGCAGAAACAAAACTGGTACTTCATCACTTGAGCTAGCTCTTAAAGATTTGGGATATAAAATGGGCAATCAAGCAAAAGCAGAAATACTCATTAAAGATTATGCAAAATCAAACTGGAAACCTATTATAGATTTTTGCAAGACCGCAGACGCTTTTCAGGATGTACCTTTTAGTAGCCCTTACACATGGCTGATACTACATGAGCACTATCCAGAGAGTAAATTTATTCTTACTACACGAGATGCTGAAAAATGGTATCAGTCAATTACAAGTTTCCATACAAAACTTTTTTCAAAAAACAGTAACCCTCCTACATCTGAGGACTTGAAAAATGCGACTTACAGATATAAAGGCTATATATGGGATGAAAATAGAGCAGTATGGAATACTCCAGAAAATGAATTGTACAATAAAAAATTGCTCATTGATCAATACGAACTGCATAATAAAGTTGTAAGAAATTTCTTTAGAAACAAATCTAATTTTCTAGATATAGATATTTCAGAAGCTGATTCGTATAATAAACTTTGTGGCTTTTTAAATAAGAAACCATTATATTCTGAATTTCCTCATATTAATAAAACTAGCGATATAAAATAAGTACCTTAATGTCAATGAGAATTATGTAATTTTGTATTTGACTATTGCAATATTAAAAGAATGCTTCAAGCTACAAAAACCTTTCTTCCGCCTATAGAAGAATACAACAATATCCTTAAACGAATATGGGATAATGGATGGATTACAAATAGAGGAGAATTAGTAGTAGAACTAGAAAACAAACTAAAAAACTTCTTACAATTAGATAATATTCTTATAACAAATAATGGCACCTTTCCACTTCAAGTTGCCATAAAATTGTTTGGCAAAAATACAGAAATAATAACTACTCCATATAGTTATGTAGCTTCTACATCTTCTATTGTATGGGAAAACTGCACACCCGTATTTGTAGACATAGACCCAGAGCACCTAACTATAGACGAAACAAAAATTGAAAGCTGTATTACAAATAAAACGAGCGCTATTCTTGCAACACATCTATATGGTAATGCTTGCAATATAGAAGCTATAGAAAGAATAGCAAAAAAACATAGTCTAAAAGTGATTTATGATGCTGCACATTGTTTTGGTGTAAAATATAAAGGCAATAGTATTTTTAATTATGGAGATATCAGTACATGTAGCTTTCATGCAACTAAAATATTTCATACGGGAGAAGGCGGTGCTATTATCTGCAATGACAAAGAACTAATTGACCAAGTCTACTACTCACACAACTTTGGACATAATGGTTTGTATGATTTTCATGGATTAGGTATCAATGGCAAAATATCTGAGCTTCAAGCTGCAATGGGTTTAGCCGTTTTTAATCATATAAATACCATTTTTACAGAAAGGAAAAAAGTAGTGGAATTTTATAATAACCACTTAGATTTTTCAAAAGTAAAAACAATAAAATATAGAGAAGGACTAGAACAAAACTACTCATATTATCCTGTGATTTTTGCTAATGAGAATGACTTATTAAAAACTGAAAAAAAACTAAATGAAGTAGAAATATTCACTAGAAGAAATTTCTTTCCTTCACTAAACAAACTCAATTATGTCTCTCAAATAGAGATGCCTATAGCTGAAGATGTTTCTAGAAGAACAACCTGTATTCCATTATCAGTAGGTATTGAGGAAGCTCAATTAGATTTGATTTGCAAAATCATCAATTCATTATGATAATTATTGGAGCAAAAGGATATGCCATAGAGCTAGCTGATATCTTACTTCATAATGAGTATAAAGATTCAATATATTTTTATGATGATATAAATAATTTTGATAATCTACTAATTGAAGAAAAATATAAAATAATAACTAGTGAAAAAGATTTATTAGCCTATACAAATCAACAAAAATTTGATTTTACTCTTGGACTGGGCAATCCTTTATTAAGAAAAAAAATGCATGATAAATTTATAGCGCTTGGTGGAGTACTTCAGAGTACAATAAGTAAGAATGCGAATATTAGTAAACTATCTGTAAATATAAGTAATGGCGCAAATATTTTTACAGGAGCCCATATTGCAAACAATGTAAAAATAGGTAAAGCATCAATAGTGTATTACAATGCTATTATCACTCATGATTGTATTTTAGGCGATTTTGTAGAAATATCTCCAGGTGCAATACTTTTAGGAAAGTGCCAAATTGGCGACTTTACGCATATAGGTGCCGGAGCAAAAATTTTGCCCAAGATAAAAATAGGTAAAAATGTAATCATAGGTGCTGGGGCGGTAGTAACCAAAGATGTGCCAAACAACCAAATAATGGTGGGAGTTCCTGCTAAATCTATAAAATTAAAATAATATAAATTTATCAATTTCTATAAATTTACTCATCTATTTAATAGATAATATCTGTAAATTTACATTTATAAATGAGCAATAACGATTCATATAAAATTTCACTTTCAGTATTTGAAGGACCATTTGATTTACTTCTTTTTTTTATAGAAAGAGACGAACTAGATATTTATGATATTCCTATTTCAAAAATAACGGACGAGTTTCTTCATTACATCAAAGAAATGGAGATCATGAATATAGAGTTGGCTAGTGAATTTATACTTGTCGCCTCTACACTAATGCGTATTAAAGCTAAAATGCTTATACCTAGAAAAGAAGTAAATGAATTAGGTATAGAAATAGACCCTCGTGAAGAACTTGTAAATAGACTCGTAGAATACAAACGATATAAAGAAGTACAAGAAGCGCTCAGAAAAATGGAAGAAGAGCGTTGGCTCATGCTCTCTAGAGGCAATATACCTAAAGAGCTAAAAAAAATAGGCGAAAGTTTTAGTACTGAAACAGATTTACAAAGTTTGAGTTTATTTAAGCTAATGAAAACGTTTCAAAAAGTAACAGAGAGATTTGAAAGAGAAAAAAACAAACCGGTACATCAAATTATTTCATATCCATACACAATAGCAGAATGCAAAGAGCACTTACTTGGTTTTGTAGCTTTCAATCAAGAAAAAACTGCTTTTGAAAAAGTATTTGATGTATGTGAAAATAGAGTACATGCCATTTATATGTTTTTATCTGTGCTAGAACTTGTTCAAGAAAAACTTTTACATATTATTGTTGGGGATGGTTTCAATAACTTTTGGATAGAAGTAGGAGCTACAGAAATTGAGTAACAAAAAACAAGAATTTTCTTTTAAAGCTTACAAAGCCATACTTCCTATGTTGCTTAGTATTGCTATAGTTTATTTTATATTAAAAGATGTTCCTTTTTCACTTATCGCAACTATCAAATTTGATTTTGTATTTTTTATTTTCATACTCTTAGCTATGCTTATGGCTGTATTGAGAGATGCGAATTATGTGATGAGACTTCGACTTCTTACGGAGAAAAAAATTACATTTTTTAAATCTACTCAAATAATATTATTGTGGGAATTTGCCAGCTCTATTACTCCTAGTGCTTTTGGAGGACCTTTAGCTGCTTTATATTTACTTAAAAAAGAAAAAATAACGCTTGGGAAAAGTACCTCTATTGTACTCATTACTGCATTTTTAGATGAGTTAGTTTTTATTATAGTTTTGCCTGTTTTATATCTTATACTAGGTAGTAAATTATTTATACTAAATACAGATTGTATAGAAAATGCCGAACTAGTAAAACTGGTGCCATATTTAAAAAACATTGTACTTGGGGTTTATCTATTTTTATTAATTGTGTATGTGGTATTATTTTATGGTCTTTTTATCAATGCAAAAAGTCTAAGACATGCATATCATATACTTGCCAAATTGCCAATCATAAATAGATGGAAAGATTCGTTATATAAAGCTGGAGATGATATACTTTTAGCTTCAAATGAGGCAAAAACTAAATCAATTTCTTTTTGGATAAAAGCTTTTTCATATACTTTTCTATCATGGAGTGCTCGGTATATTTTAGCATTTTTTGTTATTGCAGCTATGATGCACAGCATGCCAGATTTAATAGATGTATACGGCAAACTTTATTTTATTCGCACTCTGAGTATACTTCCTTTATCACCAGGAGGAATAGGCGTTGCGGAACTTTCTTTCCTAGCTTTACTCTGTAGTTATATGCCTTTTGGTTTGACTAAAATTGCTACGCTTATTTGGAGATTTTTGAGTTATCATATATATTTAATCTTAGGAGTGATACTAATTCCAATTTATATTAAAAATCAGGATAAATGAAAAAGCTTATAAATGTTTTACTATTCATATTTCTTTCTATTACTATAAGTTTTGGACAATCATTACTTGTAAAGTTGAGTGGAAATGGACTCAAAAAACCTAGCTACTTATTAGGCACCATTCATATTGCATATAAAGATACTATACCCGTTTTTGAAAAAGCAAAATCGATTCTACCTATTTGCAAAACCTACGCATTAGAAGTAAAAATGGACAATCCTTTAGCTATAATAGGGTTGATAGATCAAATGAAAATACCAAATAACAAAACGGTTGAAGATTATTTATCTACTGAGGAATATAAAAAATTAAGTAATGTTTTTCAAGAAAAAACTGGATTTAAAATCGATTTATTTAAGTCACTTCAGCCAATGTTTATAGAAACATTGCTAGAGATAGATTTCAATAATGAAACAGAAAAAGACAACAAAATAATGATGGATAGTGATTTACAATCATTAGCAAAAAAACAAAAAATAAAAATAGAAGGACTAGAAACAGTAGCTGAACAACTAGGAGCAATATCTAAAATAAATATAGAAGAACAAATAAATTCTTTAAAAGTAGCAATTGAACAAAAAGAGAATAACGACTTAGAATATTTAACATCTATTTATCTCAAAAACAATTTAGATGAATTGTATAAATGGCTTAGTGAAAATATGAGTATGGAACAAAAAACTATTTTACTAGACAATAGGAATATCGTTATGACTGATAGGCTGATTCCATTGATTCGAAAAAATACTACATTGATAGCAGTAGGAGCTGGTCATTTGGGTGGGGGAAATGGCATCATCAATCTGTTGAGAAAAAAAGGATATGTTGTAGAAGATGTTCAATTATAATTAAATATTTTTGTATTCATAATCATGATGCAATTTCCTTCAAAATTAATAGCAGATGCCGTGGCATCTTTTACAAAGCTTCCCGGTATAGGCGAAAAAACAGCTTTACGTTTGGTATTACATCTACTCAAACAACCTACAGAAAGTGTTTCTAATTTTTCTACTGCTATAGAGCGCATGCGAAGTGAAATAAAATTTTGTAGTCAATGTCATAATGTGTCTGACGAATCTATTTGTAATATTTGTACAGATACTAGACGAGACCAAACAAAAATATGTGTAGTAGAAAATATCCGTGATGTAATAGCTCTTGAAAACACTGGCGTATACAATGGATTGTACCATGTGCTAGGTGGGATTATTTCTCCAGTAGATGGCATAGGTCCAGACCAATTAAATATCGCTACTCTTATAAATAGACTAGAAAATAAAGAGTGCAAAGAAATCATCATGGCACTCAACCCAACAATGGAAGGAGACACTACTATTTTTTATATTACGAAACTTACAAAAGATAAAAATATAATCATCACTTCTATATCTAGAGGTATAGCATTTGGTGGTGAACTAGAATATACAGATGATCTCACACTTGCACGTTCTTTTTCGGGTAGATTACCCTTTGAAAACTATTTGAGCAACTAATTAGATGGATTCTATTTTTTTTCTAAGCCACTTTGATGGAGTAAATATTTTAAAATTATAGGTACAAGTTTTCTCAAACTCATCTAATTCCTTTAATATTTGTTGTGTATATTTTTTAAAATCTACGGCTTCTCTTTTATCATATTTGTCAAAAAACTTATGAAATAGCTTTGCAACAAACAAATGCTCTTCAAATATTTTTTTATATGCAATCGTATCACTTAGGTTTCTAGATTCTCTTATAGCACTTTCGTTATCTCCTTCTAAATAAAATAGTATGCATAGACAAAACCTAAAATGAAATGCAAATGTGTCTGGTAAATCTTGAAAACTAATAGGAATATGCTTGCGCAGTCTTTCTGTATTTTCTGTCATCACATATACATTGCACTGAAGTGCATTTACAAATGTGGTTAAGCGTTGATTGGCATCAAGTTCTTGTTTATATTTCACTATTATATCTAGTATTTCAGAGTATTTGCCTAGCTGTAATAAACAATTTCCATAATTGATTAAAGAGGTAAGTGTATAGTCGTGTATAGTGGGATTTGAGTTGTAATAGTTTTTAAATAATGTTTCTGCTTTATCAAAATCTTGATTGATATAGGAATAAGAAGCCATATTTATAACACAATAATCTTTCTCTCTTATATACTCTCTATTTACTTTTGCAACTTTCTCTATGTATCCATAGCCACTTTCCATTAAAGCTATTTTCTTAGGTATATCACTTTCTATCAATGAAGCAGATATAATTTTATAATAAGATATCAAATCATTCTGATACTTTTTTATATCATATTCTATATTACTTCTTGGACTTAAGTTTAATTGCTCTCTATCTTTAGTTGATAGAATCGCATGCATATTCGTGATTCTATTATTGATCACATAATTTTTTAGTGTATAAAATTGACCTAGTATATCTTGTTGTTTTTCGAGAGTTTCTACAGCGTTTTTTATATTCTGAAAATTTTGAATTTGCTGAGCACCAGTAGCTACAAATCCTATGTCGCACAGCTGTGATGCCCTCATAAAATCATGATATTCGATAGATTTATCTAGCAGACTATAAAACTCTTTGTTAAATATGGTTTTATCTTTTTTCTGATAAATAGCTTTTATAAAATAGTAGTCATTAAAAAGCTCGTCATTATCTCTATCATTTTGCACTTCTTTTTCTATTAAATATTCTTTGATAAGATTATATACCAAACGACATTCATTCCTTAATAAAAAATCATCTTCTTTTTTATATTCTTTATCATATATTTTTTTAAAAGCCTGTTCTTTTTGATATCTCTTTTTCTAAAGAATCAATCATGATTTTAAAAGCTTTTCTAGCTTTTTATTTTTATGTGCCTTGAGTTGGTTACTTATTCTTTTGATATCATCGTTTTCCAACAATACAACTATCGAATAGAGCTTATCACTAATTTTTTCCATCTATTAAATTATATTAAAAACAATTAATAAACTTTATTAGTTATCTTAATGTATTTAATATTACAAAAATATACATATTAATGAAAAAATACATTTATTTACTTTTGGTCACAATTCTAATAAATGATTCGTGTGCACAAAAAAATACTAAAAAAACTATTGAAAATATGAATACAACACATATTAATACTGACTCTAGCACCAATATTAAAACCATAATTCTTGGTGGAGGATGCTTTTGGTGTACAGAAGCAGTATATCAAGACTTGAAAGGAATTATCAAAACTGAAAGTGGCTATACAGGAGGCACGATGAAAAATCCAAGTTACAAAGATATTTGTACAGGCACTACAGGGCATGCTGAGGTCATAAAAATAAGCTATGACCCAAATATCATTACTTTAAAAGATATTATTGATATTTTTTGGCATGTGCATGATCCTACTACACTCAATAGACAAGGCAATGATGCTGGAACACAGTATAGGTCTGTAATATTTTATGCAAATGAAGAAGAAAAAAAAATAGCAGAGAAATCTAAATTTGAGGCTCAAACTCAAAAAATTTGGCCAGATCCTATTGTTACTACTTTAGAACCTCTTGGAGTTTTTTATAAAGCCGAAGACTATCATCAAAACTATTTTAATACCAATCCAAATCAAGGATATTGTGTGTATGTAATCAATCCTAAAGTAGAAAAATTTAGAAAAGAATTTAAAGATAAATTGAAGTAAATTCAAATAGTAAGTATCTTTGTACTGTGAAAAAGCTACTTACTATAGTTTTAATTATATTTCTTTATCTACCTTTTATTATTCAAAGTGGATATATAATTAACTATGTAATAAATATAGAATCTATTACAAAAAACTATTGTGTAAATAAAGACAAACCTCAGCTTCATTGTAACGGAAATTGTCAACTAAGCAAAAAACTAAATACAACTAACACGAATGAAAGTACTAGTATACCTAACATAGAAAGTCTGTTCTTATCATTCTATGAAGAAATTTTTACTATTAACTTTCAGAATGGTTTTATAATTAAGCTAAATTTGAATGTTTTCAAGAATATAAATTTTAGTAATTTTATTATTTCTATAATCACCCCACCACCCCAAATTTTATAATTTAAACGTAATATTTTTTAAATTATAATTTATCATAACATATGAACAAGACATTATTAGTTTTGATATTCATTGTTATATATTATATCCCATTACTTGCATGCAATACTTGTGGATGCTCAGGAGGAGCAATTTATACGGGTGTATTGCCTCAATATAATAATCATTTTATTGGAGTGAGATGGTATAATAGAAGTTTTAATTCAAAACATGAATTAAACGATAACAATGTATCAAAAGAATATTTTAATACGATTGAATTAATAGGAAGATTTTTTCCATCAAAACGGGTTCAAATATTAGTTTTTGTACCTTATAATATTTTTGCACAAAAAGAACTGAATACCAGTACAAAAACTATAGGAATAGGTGATCCTAGTATTATTGCAAGCTACTCTTTAATTAGAAGAGGAGATAATCTAAATCAAAAATGGAAACATTTATGGTTTGTAGGTGCAGGATTGAAACTACCAGTTGGTACTTACTCTTTCAAAAATGGCTTAAGTGAATTTAATCCAAATATTCAAAATGGCACAGGTAGTACTGATTTTATTTTTTACACTTCTTATACCATTAGAAAAAATAAAATTGGCTCTTCTTTTGATTTTACTTATAAATACAATTTGAGTAATAATCTTGGTTACCAATTTGGTAATAGAACGAATGCTCAATTCAGATTGTTTTATTTGTATACTAAGAAAAAGCTATCTGTTTTACCTCAGGTTGGATTTTTATTCGAACATGCACAAAAGGACAATAAATTCAAAGGAAACATATCAAATACAGGAGGATATGGATTATATGCTCATATCGGTTTGGATATTTACATCTCTAGATTTGCTATAGGTGCAAATGTACAACCAGCTACCTTTCAAAAAATTTCAAATGGCTATGTTACTTCATTGCCAAGAATTCAAACACATTTTTTAATCAACTTTTAAAAACAAAAAAATATGAAAAAAACAATTAGAATCTCAATTTATTTAAGCATTATGTTTGCAGTTATACTTATTACTAACTCTTGTAAAAAAGAAAACAAAGTACCTACTATTGCAATTGTAGAACCAATGGAAAATGATACAATTAGCTTAGCTGTAAGTCCAGAAGTACATATAGAATTTACTGCATCAGATGATGAAGAATTACATTATTTAAGTGTAAATGTGCATGACGATATGGCTAATTCATTTTTAGCAGATACGCCTTCTGTACATGGAAATAAAACATTTGATTATCACGAACACATTATGCCTTCAGGAATTACAAATACAAAAAGAATGACTTTAGAAATAAAAGCTGAAGATCATGAAGAACTAATGACTACAAAATCTGTAGTGTTTTATGTAAAACCATAATTATTAAATAGTATAAAAAAGGGTCAGCTTTGCTGACCCTTTTTTTATTTCTTCAAACCAATTCCTAATTCTTCCAATTGTTTTGGGTCTACATAACTAGGCGCATCCATCATTAAGTCTCTACCAGAATTGTTTTTAGGGAAAGCTATCACATCTCGTATCACTTCGGCTCCAGTCATCAATGCTACCCATCTATCTACACCAAATGCAAAACCTCCGTGCGGTGGTGCACCATACTGAAATGCATTGACCATAAAACCAAATCGTTCCTCTTTTTCTTCTTCTGTAAAACCTAATTTTTGAAATACTTTATCTTGTAGTTCCTTATTGTGAATACGTATACTTCCGCTCAAGCACTCTGCTCCATTGATTACTAAGTCGTATTGTTGAGCTCTACATTTTAGAGGCTCATTATCAAAATACTGAACATCATCTGGATGCACATTGCAAAATGGATGATGTACAAATATAATATTGCCCGTCTCTTCATCTTTTTCAAATAATGGAAAATCGACAATCCAAAGTATAGACCATTTATCTTTATCTATCCAGTTTTGTTTTTTACCCAATTCTAAACGTAGGTCGCCTAATGCTTTTCTTACTTTTGCTTCTTTTTCTACAGCTATCAATATCAAATCTCCTTTTGATGCACCCATTGCATTAGCAATCTCTCTCAATTGTTCTTCATTCAAAAATTTATCAATAGTAGATTTGATAGTTCCATCTTCATTGAGTTTTATTTGTATCAAACCACTCAAACCTCTATTAGGCATTTTTACAAAATCTACCAACTCATCTGTTTGTTTTCTACTCATATTTGCACATCCTGTAGCATTGATTGCTGCTATGATATGTTCATTGCCTGTAGCGTTTTGAAATAACGGAAACTCAGATTTTTTGATACAATCTAAATTATCTAAATCAATAATCTTACAATCAAATCTTAAGTCTGGTTTATCGCTACCATATGTTTTGATAGCTTCCGCATATGGCAATCTTATAAAATCTGCTAGCTCAATATTTTTTGTTTTTTTGAAAACATGTTTAGTGAGTCCTTCTACGGTCTGTAAAACATCTTCTTGATTTACAAAACTCATTTCACAGTCTAGTTGAGTAAACTCTGGTTGTCTATCACCTCTAAAATCTTCATCTCTATAACATTTTACTACTTGATAGTATCTATCCATACCAGATACCATCAACAATTGCTTAAGAATTTGTGGACTTTGTGGAAGCGCGTAAAAATTTCCTGGTTGCATACGCGATGGCACCAAAAAATCTCTAGCACCTTCTGGCGTACTTTTTATCAGCACTGGAGTTTCAACTTCGGTAAAATTCATTTCATCTAAATACTCACGCATCGCTTTTATCATCTTTGATCTAGTCACTAAACGCTCATTGAGAATTGGTCTTCTTATATCTAGATATCTATATTTCATACGGAGCTCTTCACCACCATCAGTTTCATTTTCTATTGTAAAAGGAGGTGTGATTGATTCATTGAGTATATTCAATTCGCTTACTTCTATTTCTATTTCGCCAGTAGCTATGTTTTTATTTTTATTGCTACGTTCTATTACTTTGCCTTTTGCTTGTATCACAAATTCTCTACCGAGTGCTCTTGCTTTTAAGCAAAGTGCTTCATTAGTTTCTATATTGAATGCCAACTGAGTAATACCATATCTATCTCGCACATCTACAAATGTAAGACCTCCAAAATCTCGTACTTTGGCTACCCAGCCACAGATAGAAACCTCGTTATTAATATGTTGCATATTCAATTCGCCACATTGATGGGTACGTAGATTGGTAGATGTATTCATAATCTCTTTATATTTATAGAATTTTTGAGATGCAAATATCCAAATAATAAGTTTTTTATCTTTGGTTTTCTTGATTATAAAAAAAAATCATGTATCTTTATAAAAGATATGTATGTTTACAAACTGTTTATAACAATATATATTTATATGTTTTCGTTATAGATGAAACTAACTAAAAAAACTAGTAATTTAAGAATATAAGTACATGAAAAGATTTTTACTCTTGTTTGTTATCCTAGCTTGTGTGTCAAAGGTTTCATGGGCACAAGATCCTCAGTATAGTATGTTTTATGCATCACCACTTACTCTAAATCCTGCTATGACGGGTGCCTTTAGTGGCAACTATCGTTTCTCTGGTATCTTCAGAGGGCAATGGGGGAGCGTATTGGCTGGAAATGCTCTTGATAGAAAAGGGACTCCAACATTTAGAACCTACAGTGCCGCAGTAGATTTTAGAACTAATAAAGGATTTATCGGAAAAGATGCATTTGGCTTTGGACTTGCAGTGCAAGCAGATAAAGCGGGTGCGGTAAATTTTGGAACAATAGGTGTCCTAGGTTCGCTAGCATATCACAAAGCTTTAAATAGGAAAGGAACTAATTTTATTACACTTGGATTTCAAGGCGGATTTTGGCAACGATCACTAAGCACAGCTTTACTTTGTTTTGGTTCAAACTATGATGGTAAAGGGTGCAACTATTCGCTTCCTACAGACCCTTCATTATATCAAAATTTTGATGATAGATTTTTGATGTATGATGTCAATTTTGGTTTGCTTTGGTATATGAAAATAATGGATAGAGGAAATGCCTACTTAGGTTTTGCTATGCACCATGTAAATAGATATAACGAATCGTTCTATAAAGGAAGTGGAGCAGAAGCAAAAGTACCCTACAAGTTTGTAGGTCATGGTGGGGTGACTATACCATTAGGTGACTTCTTTAGTACAAGTCCAAAATTTGTATTCTTGACTCAAGGAGTTCAATGGCAAAGCAATATAGGTGTCGATGCAAAAGTGAAATTCTTTGATGATGAAGCTGAAGACGGGTTTTCATTAGGTCTGATGTATAGAATCAATGGTGGAGATAAGACTGCTTTTTGGAAAGACAAAGTCATCAATTCAGAATCACTAATCTTACCTGCAAAAGTAGAATACAAAAACCTAACTGTAGGTGTTTCATACGACATCAACGTAGGAAAAGATAGATATGCATCTCGTTCAAAAGGTGCTTGGGAAGTATTTGCAGCATATCAAGGCTTCTTTCCTGGTAGAAAACCAAAAACACTCTTCTGCCCTAGATGGTAATTAATTTTGAATGTGAGTTTATATTTATACAATAAACAAATGCAATTATTCTGTTCATTTATTATTTTAGACTTCATAAGTTTTCTATAAAAATTCTTTAATAAAACTTTTTATTATCCTTTTTTCACTATAAAATTTATCTGAATTCTCCTATATTTCATGCATCTTTGCGTAAAGAAATATCGTCTGATATAGACATGAAAAAAATATACGTTTATTTACTTTTTCATTTTATGTTTTTGAGCATAAGTTTTGCTCAAACATTTACTTCTGCAGGTGCTAATATACCAGATCATGGTGCACCGCTTCAAGTACTGATAAGTGTGAGTGCATTAGACTCTAGCTCACTTACTAGCAATTATGGATTAGAAACAGTTTGTATCAATATAAATCATACAGCAGACAGAGATTTGGCAGTATACTTAATGAGTCCTACAGGTATGACAGTAGAGCTCACAAGTGGCAATGGTGGATTTAATGATAATTATACCAATACATGTTTTAACATGTCGGCTACACAACTCATCACAGCTGGCACTCCACCATATACAGGCTCTTTTGTACCAGAACATAGCATTGGCTCATTTAATAACGGACAGGCAGGTAATGGTGTATGGCGACTAATAGTAACCGATTATGTAGTAGGTGATACTGGTTCAGTTCTAAATGTTTCTCTTGCATTTGGATATACTCCTTCACCTCCACTGAGTGTATCTGTAGGGCCTTGTGATGACTATAGTCCTAGCGGATGTGCTTGTCCTGGTGGTGATAGCTCTTGTTGGCTAGTACCTGATATCCTCACGGCTACAAGCATGCTTCAAGATACATTTTGGCAGAGAGAAAGTTTTAATATACTAAAAGTAACTAACTCATGCGCCAATATTGGTTTTGGACCTATGGAAATAATTGGTACTGGAATCTGGATGTGTAATGATAGCATAGTAGGTGGTCCAGGTCTTTGTCCTGATGGGCAGTATGCCAAACAACAAGTGAAACAACGAATATATATCAAAGAAGCTGGTGTGGGATTTTTTGATTTTAAAGATACCTTGGTTGGCACCATGCAGTTTCACTCAGACTTAGGACACAACCACTTGCATGTAGATGATTGGGCAGTGAATACCCTCAGACTTAGAGGCCCCGAATCTGATGCTAGTAAATGGCCAATAATAGGTACAGGAAATAAAGTAAGTTTTTGTATTTATGATCATTTAATCTGTGGAAGTACATTTGAAAACTGCGAATACGAAGGCGATATGAATGTATATTCAAGTCTAGTAAATAATGGATTAGGAACAGGTTTCTCATCATGTGGCAATACCGTACAAGGCTTGTCAGTAGGCTACTCCGATGTTTATGACTGGTCACTAGATGGTCAAGAAATCACTTTTGATTCTATATGCAATGGGAATTATTATTTAGTAAGTGAGTTTGACCCAAGTCATCGTTTTGTAGATTTAGATAGAAGTAATAATGTAAGTGTAGTGCCAGTAAAACTAAAAAATCAATTAGCAAATTGTTGTAAATCTGCTTTTAGAATTGACACCCTCAACTATGATGAAAATATTTATCAATTTGTAGATATGACTATGCCTATACCTGATAGATGGAACTGGGATTTTGGAGATGGACGTACAGATACTAACCAATTTCCTATTATCGATTTTAATGATTCTATTTCTCTCAATATTTCCCTTATCACCAATAATAATAGTGGCTGTGGCGACAGTACCTCTAAAAATATTTTAGTACATAGAGATTTTAGCGATACCTGTAGAAATACATTTACTTTTTCTATGATAGAATATGGTTTTACAACTCATTTACTTATTCTGGGTGATACTAGCATCATTGATAGCATATATATAGTTATGGATGATACCTGTGGCAGATATTACGTTTGGAATAGCGGCTTAGTCTCTTTAAACAGTGATGGATGTGCAATGGGACATGGTTGGATAACTAATGACTCTATTCATATAACTCTCTTTTATAAAAACTCATGTATATATACTTTTGATACAGTTTACAATGTTTTACAGAGCATAAATAACATAGAAAAAAATAATTATAATTTCAGCATCGCACCTAACCCTGCAAAAAACGAAACCGTATTTTCATATGAACTGTCAAATACAAGCACAGTAAGCATTTCGCTGATAGATGCTACAGGCAAATTGATAGAAAATATCATAGAAAATAATAAGCAACTAGCTGGAAAACATCAGTATAAAATAAATATTCCAACTGCTGGATTTTATATTTTAAAAACTAAAATAGACCAGACGGAACATATTGATAAAATTTTCAGTTATTAATAATAGATTTACTTATTAAAAAAATTATGGATCAAACAATATTAGAAATATATACTGAGTCTACTCCCAATCCAGAGACTTTAAAATTTGTTACTTCTCGTTTTTTGTTGAAGAATTCTTCGGTAGAATATAAAACAATAGAAAGTGCTACCGATAGTCCTTTAGCTCAATTTATTTTCGGAATTCCTTTCGTACAGCAGGTATTTATATCTAGTCATTTTATTACCATCACAAAAAAAGCAGAATACGAATGGTATGAAATCACTCCTGAAATAAAAGAATGTATCAAAACTTATCTTACTAGTGGACAAGAAGTTTTTACAAAAGAGTTTTATGCAAAACTCAATCAAGTGCCCGAAGTAATAAATAATGAGGAAGCTTCTATTGATGATAAAATCACTGCATTGCTCATAAAATATGTTAAACCAGCCGTAGAAATGGATGGTGGCAATATTGAATTTAAAAAATTTGAAAATGGTGTAGTAACTTTGAGTATGCAGGGTGCGTGTAGTGGCTGTCCTTCATCAAGTGCTACACTCAAAAACGGAGTTGAAGGTTTATTAAAAAGAATGATACCTGAAGTGACTGAAGTTGTGGCAGAAGCAGGATAAAATATTCATATAATTACATAAAAATAAAAAAAATGAAAACTAAATCTATATATCTTTTATTAGCAGTAGTTATTTTTATTGCTAGTTCTTGTGGCAAAAATAGTGGCAAGGGAACCGTAAATTTAAAAATGGTACCTGAAGCTTCTGGAAATCCAGTACAATTCAAAACGGCTGTTTATACAGATAACGATGAAGATGTAAGATATAGAGTAGATAATTTTCAGTTTTACATTTCAAATATAAAATTTATCAAAGATGATAATTCTGAAGTCGTTTTTTCAAAAGCTGATGATGTAAAACTTTTTCTATGGAAAGAATATATAAATGACCAAGAAGAGTTTAAAATTCCCTCTGGAGATTACTCAAAAATTGTTTTTACGCTAGGTTTAACTCCAGATATCAACGCTACAGAACCTGGAGACTACAATACCGATAAGCCATTGGGAGCTAATAGTGGTAATTATTGGTTGATGAGTAATAGTTATATTTATTCTAAATTTGAAGGCTTTATAGATACAAGTAATACTATGGGTGCTACATTAGATAACTCATTTTTATTTCATATAGGTGGTGATGGCTTTAGTAAAGAAGTTACTATAATCAAGGATTTTACAATTTCAAGAGATGAAAGTACCGAGTTACCTATATCTATTGAATTTAATAAGTTTTGGAATGGCCCTAGTACATTAGATTTAAAAACTGAATTACAAACTCATACCCTCAACAAACCAGATCTTGCAACAAGATTTTTAAATAATTTTGCATCAAGTTTTAGTGCTGAATAATGTTTAGTAAAAAAGAAATATATATCTTCTTAATTACAGCAAGCATAATTGGTGTCGGACTAGTATTGCCCTCTTGCAAACCTGAACCAAAACCATGCGAAAGTATAGGAGCTACGCCATATGTTTGGGAAAAACCATTTCGTTTTCCGGACATGAATATACCTGCAGATAATCCTATGACTATAGAAGGAATAGAGCTAGGGAGATTTTTATTTTATGATTCTACTTTATCTAAAAATAGTGTTCAATCTTGTGGTACTTGCCATAAGCCTGAATTTGGATTTAGCGATATAGGCAATGTAAAAAGTTTTAATGCAAATGGTATACTTACTAAAAGAAATACGCCCGCATTATTAAATGCAGGATATCAAAATAAATATTTTTTTGATGGCAGAAGTGCTACATTGGAAGAATCAATAATAGATGCAACCGATCATGAGCTATTTACAGACTGGACCAATAACGTAAACTATCTTAAAAATGATACTTTTTATGCCAATATGTTTGAAAAAGCATTTGGATGCGATGCTGTGACTAAAGAAAATATTGTGAAAGCTATGGCTCAGTTTATACGTACTATCGTTTCTAGTGGCAATTCAGAAATTGATACTAAATTTTTTAGAACCAATAATTACACCTTACTAAATCCTGCGGCAGCTAGAGGTTTTCAAATTTTTACATCAGAAAGATCCGATTGTTTTCACTGTCATTTTACTAATATTCTCACTACTGATAATTTATTTCATAATAATGGAGTTCAAAATTCAGGAGGCACTTTCAATTTTTCTGATAATGGACGAGGCACTATTACTGCTGTACAAACAGACAACGCCAAAATGAAAACTCCTACGCTTAGAAATATAGCACTCACACCTCCATATATGCATAATGGGCAATTTAATACACTGAGAGAAGTAGTAGATTTTTATGCGGATAGTGTGCACTTGTCACCTACTCTAGATGCAAACATGTTGCATTCAGGAAATATTAGGTTAAACCTCACTAATAGCGAGCGAGATGATTTAATTGCTTTTTTGGAGACTATGACAGACACATTTGTTATAAATAATCCAAAATATAGAAGTCCTTTTAAATAAAACTACACCAAAGGATTCCAGCCTTGTGCTGAAAAGTTGTGCTTCATACCCGCTTTACTTTCTAAAATATATCCGTAGTCTGCTTTTTTTATTTCACCTATACATTTGATACCATGTCTACCATATATTTTTTGTGCATCCGTTTTATTCATAGTGAATAATAATTCGTAATCTTCGCCACCGTTCATAGCACAAGTGATTGGGTCCATATGTAGCTTGAGTGCTGCATCATAGGTTTCAGTAAAAATAGGAATTTGCTCTTCAAAAATATGACAACCTACATTGGATTGTGTACATATATGCATCAGCTCTGATGAGAGCCCATCAGATATATCTATCATTGAAGTAGGCACTATATCAAGTTCTTCAAAAAGTGCAATAGTATCTCTTTGTGCTTCTGGTTTCAGTTGTCGTTCTACCAGATATTGATCTTCCTCTAGTTGCACTTGAACTCCAGGATTTTCTAAGAAAATTTGTTTTTCTCTTTCTAGAATTTGTAAGCCCAAAAATGCCGCGCCTAAGTCGCCCGTAACAAAAAGCAAATCTCCTTCTTTAGCAGTATTTCTATAAGCGAGTTTGTTTTCGTCTACTTCGCCTATAGCTGTAATACTGATGATAAATCCTTTTTGAGAAGTAGTAGTGTCTCCACCAATAAGGTCTACATTATAGTTTTTGCAAGCTAGTTTCACTCCTTCATAAAACTCCTCCAAACCCTCTACAGAAAAACGATTAGATATTCCAATCGATACAGTTATTTGTCTTGGTGTAGCATTCATGGCATATATATCCGAAACATTTACTACTACTGATTTGTAGCCTAGATGCTTTAGTGGACAATACATCAAATCGAAATGAATTCCTTCTAATAATAAATCTGTAGTTACAACTGTAGATTTGCTGTTACCATATTTAATTATCGCGGCATCATCTCCTACACCTTTGATAGAAGAACTATGATTAAGTGGGAATTTTTCAGTCAAATGTTTTATCAATCCAAACTCTCCTAGAGAAGCTATTTCTGTACGTTTTTCATTCATAGTGCAAAGGTAGGCTAATTGTATATAAAAATTTCAATTGAACTATCTAATCAAAGTAATATTACCTTTTAACAAATTTATTTTATTATTCGAATCTTCAGATGAATATAATAAAAAATAAGCATAAACACCCATTGGTTGATTTTGAAGCTTATAAGTACCATCCCATAGATCTGTAATGTTATTAGATGTAAACACTTGTTCACCCCATCTATTAAATATTTTCAAATTAAAATTATTAATATTATTACAGTTTGTATATGCCCTTATATAATCATTATTATTATCATTGTTTGGGCTAAAAGCAGAAGGTATAATTACTTTGCAATTATTGATTGTGTCTTTATTACAATTACGTAAATTTACAGTTAATGTGTCATAATTTGTAAAACACCCATCATTTAGTTTAACGATGTATTCACCTTGATTTTTTATAATATAATAATTGAAATTAGAGCCATCTTGCCATTCAATAGAATATTTATTATTATCTATATAGATTATGATTGAATCTCCATTGCAAATTGAAGTATCATTTGGTAGGATTTTTATAAAATTATTTGATAATGAATCTATAGAAACTGTATCGAAAAATATACCACATTGATTTATTATTGAACAATAATATAAACCAGAACTGCTAATTATTAAAGGATTAACTGTACTATTATTTTGCCATATAATAGAATCAAATAGACCATTTACAAACAATTCTAAAGTATCTCCATTACATATTTGTGTATCTTGACTTGATAAATCAATATCATTAATATTAAACTCAATAAATATACTATCAATGTATATATTACATAAGTCAGTGGTAGTTAAATAATATAACCCCGAATTATTAACTTTTATTGTATCTGTTAATTCACCTGTATTCCAAATAATTGAATTATAAGTATCATTTACAAAAATCTTAAAAGTATCAGAGCTACATAGAAAAGTATCATTTCCGATATCTAAGAGTCTAGGTTTATAAAAATTAATTTTAAAAGTATCAATATAAATATTACAATCTATATATGAAGTAAGATAATAATAACCAGAATCTGCTATTATTATATTTGAATCAACTATTACATTTTCAGAACAAAAAAATGAATCTACAATACTAATTTTAAATTTAAATGTATCATTTTTACATATAGTTGTATCAATAAATAATCTATAATTAGTATCAAAATTAGAAACTGAATTTGTACTATCTGAACCAATTTCAACTAAGAAATTAGATGTGTCAACAATACCTATTTCACCATCAGTAGAACCCCAATTGTTATTAGGAAAAGGAGTAATTGGCAAGTTAATTATACCATGATTACCTCCTTGATTATTTATAATCAATAAAGAACTGATTGCATTTAATTGAAGATAACCGCCTGAACCGCCTCCACCAGGACCATGTCTAAATCCTGTCCAAACACTTGTAGAAGTATTTCCTCCGTTTCCACCATTTATATTTAAAGAAAGATTGTTTATATTATTTGATTTTATTATAATGCTACCACCGCCACCACCGCCACCGGCTCCATCATCAATAGAATTTAAAGCATTAGAACCATTTGCATTTATTTTATTATTATTACCAATTATTACAGGTGAGTTAATTATTATACCCCCACCTCCATTAGCGCCATTAGTTCCATTATTATCATTTTGGTCACCAGCTCCTCCACCTCCACCTAAAAACAATCTTTTATTAACAGTAGAAGGAATATTAACTCCCCCTTTACCTCCAATTAAAGAAAAGGCAACACTACAAACACCAGTACTACATGCTTGTGCTCCTCCATTACCACCTTTGTTTTTGTTAGAACCTCCTCCTCCTCCAGAGTTATGACTATTTCCTCCTCCTCCTCCATTAGTATAATTTCCTCTTCCTTCAATAATTGATAAATCAATTCCATATATCCCTTCTCCTTTTTTAGCTCCATTTAAACTTCCATTTGGTAGGCTAAAGCCTAAATGTCCATAAGTGCTTAATCCAGTGCTTGAACCATTTTTTATTCCTCCTTTAAACCCTTTACCAGTAACATCTATACTATCATTTAAAAATAGTGTGTCTTGTACAAAAAAAGCTAATATCCCACCTATTTTGGTGCTTTCATCCCAATTTAAACATGTAAGTGGGGATCCTGAAACTAAGGCGTTTTTATAAGATGGTATTTTTATAATTTGAATATAACTAAAAGCAGTTCCAAACGCATAGTTGTTTTTAAGTTTATCTTCGAGGATGATAGAATTATTATTAATTTTTTTTATTATTCCAAATTCATAATTTCCTGTATAGTTAATATTAGAAATGTTTCCAAAAGTAGAATCATTAATTCGAACCATATCTACTCCTTTCATTTGAATAATAAGTATTGTATCGCCTTTATTAAATATTGTATCTCTTCCAATGTATTGATATGTGCTATCAATAACAATATTTTGAAAACAATCATTACTTATATTAATTACAGGTGCATATTTATTAATAACGCCATTAATTATTGTTAATTGACAATAATTAAAATGGTAGCAAAACAATACTATAAATAATAAAATAACTTTATTTAACTTCACTATAAATTACATACTTTTAAAAATATAATTAATTATAAATAACATTTAAAAGTACAAAAAAGGAAATATAGTTTTATAGATTTAATTAATATTAAATATAAAAATTAAACAGATTAGTTTATACATGAATTTATTTGTAAATAAGAAAATTTATAAAGCATAAATTATAGAATTTTTAGAGTAAATTAGAAATATTATTGACATATTTTAGTTCTTATCAGGTATTTACTACATTCAATATATTAAAAAGTGAAGTGAAAAATGAAAGAAAATCAAAATATTAAAAATTAGTTGTAAATCTATATCATAAAAGTATACTAAAATAACTACTTTTGTTAATTATGGAATTAACTAAAAAAATATCTATACTAGTTCCAGTATATAAATCTGAAGAAACGCTTGAATCATTGATGCAAAGAATCAATGATACATTATTTCCTGTTTATAAGAATGAGTATGAAGTTATTTTTATTGAAGACTGTGGAGGCGGAAAAAGCTGGAATATTATTGAACATTTAAAATCTACTTATCCAAACAATATAATAGGTATAAAACTTTCTAGAAATTTTGGACAACACAATGCGCTCATGTGTGGACTTAATTATGCATCTGGAGACATCATCATTACAATCGATGATGACTTACAAATACCTCCTGAAGAAATCATAAATCTTATAAAGAAACATAATGAAACAAACGCAGATTTAGTATATGGTACTTTTGGAGATAAAAAGCATAACCAAGTACGAAATTTAGGAAGTTGGGTAATTAAAAGAGTTTTTAAAATTGTTTTTAATGCAAAACCAGATGCGACTGCATTTAGATTGATTACAAAAAGTTTAGCAAAAAAGCTTATAGAACATAAACAAAACCATGTTTTTTTAGATGGTTTTATCCACTGGCATACACAAAATATTCAATATCAAAATGTAGAGCATAAGACTAGGCAATTTGGCTCCTCTACCTATACGGTTAAAAAACTACTTTCTCTTACTTTTAATTTATTTTTTAATTTCACTGTAATACCATTGAGAGTCATTACATTTTTAGGAATTGTTTTTTCGATTATATCTTTCCTTATAGGATTATATATGATCTATGTAAAAATATATTATGGAGTACCAGTTCAAGGTTATACTTCATTAGCTACTATCATACTTTTTACTAGTAGTATGATGATGATGAGTATGGGTATAGTAGGTGAATATATAAGCAGAATTTTTATGAGCCTAAATAATAAACCTCAATATTCAATAGAAAAAAAAATATAGACAACAATTAGTAAAACACAATGAGTATAATCAATAACAATATAACATATTCTAAAGTAGAATCAGATAGATTTAAACTAAAAGTATATCGTGGAAACACTTCTAACATTGATAAAAAAGAATTACTAACTACTATATTAGAAAACAAAATTGATGTTTCCATTATACGAATGCCTTCTCATAAAATAGAACAACAATTCGAATTAGATAAAATCGGATTTCCGTATATCTGCGCAGACACATTAGTTTATTACAAATCAAATTTGGAAAAAAGTTCTATAAATCCTATTAAAAACGATTTAGAATTTATTATTGCCACAGACGAGCATACAGATATTTTAGATTCATTGATAAATTCAATCTTTATTGGATATACCAATCATTATAATTCTAACCCTTTACTACCTAAAGGTGACATTCTAAATGGCTATAAAGAATGGGCAAGAGGTTATATAAATAATTCAACGAATAATAAAACTACTTGGATTGTAAAACAAGGTAAAGAAAATATTGGATTTGCCACTTGTAGTTTTAATAATGAAACTAGTGAATGTGAAGGTGTATTGTACGGCGTATCTGAATCTCATTCTGGCATGGGCATATATGGAGACATTATAAGATTTACTCAAAATCATTTTAAAGAAAACGGGTTTAAAACAATGTCTGTATCTACTCAAATCCAAAATATAGCTGTTCAAAAAGTATGGACTAGAGAAAGTTTTTTTATATCTGAAGCGTATAATACTTACCATATTAATTCTTTATTAAGTGCCTCTATTAATGAAATACATACTGAAGACATTACCATTAATGAAAAGTTGATTAATGATTATGCTCAGTTTACAGAAGATTATAATCCTATACATACAAATGAAGAATTTGCAAAATCAATAGGACTTGAAGATAAAATTGCTCATGGTATAATTTCAAATGCTATACTTACTAAATACTACGGAACTATTTTTCCAGGCAATGGTACATTATTTAAAAAATATTCATATTTATTTTTTTTACCACTATATATAAATAAAACATATACCATTGAAATATTATTTCCTATTGCTAATAAAGAAAAAGGACTTTATAAATCTGTAGCAATAATAAAAGATAAACTTACTAAAGAAATTTGTTTAGTAGCTTATAATGATTTAATAAAAAAATAATTGAAAGGAACAGTATACAAAAGCACCGGAAGCTGGTATGAAGTAAAAAATGAGCTGGGCGAAATGCTTTCGTGCAGACTTAAAGGAAAGATACGACTCGACGAAACTAACTCTACTAATCCAATAGCTGTAGGTGATATTGTAGAACTAGAAACTGACCAAGATGACACACAAATAGTAAGCGTACACAAAAGAAAAAATTATATAGTACGCGAATCTCCAAAACACAAACACGCTAAACATATCGTTGCGTCAAATCTAGATCAAGCATTTTTGATTGTGACAATAGCTTCACCTCGAACCTCATCCGGATTTATCGATCGTTTTTTGGTGGTAGCTGCAGCATATGATGTTCCTGTTGTTATTGTATTTAATAAGTTAGATTTATTGAATGAAAAAGAACTCGCAAAACAAAAAGAGTTAATCAATATTTATAAAAAAATAGGCTACGAAACACTAAGTATTTCTTGCTTAGACGAAAAAGATATTAAAAAAGTAAAAACTAAACTAAAAGGAAAGACTACATTGTTATCAGGTCATTCGGGTGTAGGAAAAAGCACACTACTCAATGCGCTGAATCCAAATTTAGACTTACGTGTAGGAGATATATCTGCAAAACATGATAAAGGCACACACACTACTACATTTGCAGAAATGATAGAAGTAGATGATGCAAAAACGTTAATAATAGACACGCCTGGAATCAAAGAATTTGGTATTATGGGTTTTGAGTTGGAAGAAATCAGTGCTCATTTTTTAGAGATGAGGGCTTTAGTCAACGAATGTCAATTTAATAATTGTATGCATATAGACGAACCAAAATGTGCAGTAAAACTGGCTGTAGCTAAAGGTGAAATAGATGCTGGAAGATATGATAACTATGTAAAAATAGTTGAAGACTATAAAGAGAATTATAATTACTGGGAGAGGAAAAAATAAATTTACTAGTTTAAAGTTGCAAGTTTAAAGTTTGAAAATTGAAAATTGAAAAATAAATATATATGAAAAAATCAGTTGAAGAATTTAATGAGTATCGTCAGAAAATGAACGATAGAATACTAAGCGAAGATAATTTAGTATTGAAAAGATTTTGGAGCCTAGATAATCAAGCCTATGCAGATGGAGCATTGCCTACAAAAACAAAAGAGCTCATGGGTCTGGTAGCCTCTATGGTGCTGAGATGTGACGACTGCATCAAATATCATCTAGGCAAATGTGCAGAGATAGGATGTACTACTGCAGAAATTTATGAAGTGTTTTCTATAGCAAATCTTGTAGGGGGCAGTATCGTGATACCTCATACACGAAGAGCAGCAGAGTTTTGGGATGAAGTAAACAGTAAATAAAATATTATGTTAGAATTTAATACCGATACTTTCTTTATGAGAGAAGCTATCAAACAAGCAAAAAGAGCCTACGATGAAAACGAAGTTCCGGTGGGTGCTATTTTAGTTTGCAATAATCAAATAATAGCTAAATCTTATAATCAAGTAGAAAAGCTTACCGATACAACTGCTCATGCAGAGATGATAGGCATCACGAGCGCGTCTGAATATCTAGGTTCGAAATTTTTGAATGAATGTACTTTATATGTAACTCTTGAGCCTTGTATGATGTGTGCGGGGGCTATCAAATGGAGTAGAATATCAAAACTGGTAATAGCTGCAAGTGATGAAAAAGAAGGATTTATTTCTAAATACAATGCGAATAATTTACTTACTGCTAAAACAGAAATCATATGGGGAGTAGAAGAACTCGAAGCTAGTAAATTGCTCAAAGATTTTTTTCATAAACTAAGAAACGACAATCAACGAAATTGGAATTAACAAAAAACAATTCAGAATGGAAAGAAATAGACGATCAACTTTGCAAATCATTTGTGTTTAAAGATTTCGTAGAGGCTTTTTACTTTATGACTAAAGTAGCAACGATAGCCGAACAAGAAAATCATCATCCATGGTGGAGCAACGAATATAATAAAGTAGAAATAAAATTATCTACGCATGATGCAGGAAATATTATTACTGAAAAAGATAGGCTACTAGCGAGTTTAATTGATAATTTAATAAGTGATAAATAATAAGTAATTTTATTACGTGAAATATTTATCCCTATTATTATTTTTTGTACTAATAACTACGAACGATTATGCTCAAATAAAAGTTTCTTTAATCATAAAGGACGAATCAAATCATGCTATTTCTTTTGCGAATATAAAAATAAAGGCTACTAAAAACACATATACAATTGCTGATTCTATAGGTCATGCATCATATCTAATATCTCCAAATTTATTTCATGAAATAGAAATCACCAGTTTAGGATTTAGCAAAAAAAACATAACTGTATTTGCTAGTAGTGATACGCTTTTATTAATAACGCTCGAAAATAATGAAACTTTAAAAGAGGTAACTATAAGTGAAAATAAATTTTTGAAAAGCTCTTCTTCAAACAATAATGGAGTAATTGAAATCAGCAAAAACACACTTGATGCACTTCCTAACATAGGCGGAGAAAAGGATATAATAAAAGCTATACAATTATTGCCAGGTGTTCAAAGTGGCAATGAAGGAACACGAGGTATATTTATAAGAGGTGGAAGTCCAGATCAAACACTCATACTTTTAGACAAAACACCTATATATAATGCTACACATTTGTATGGATTTATGTCCGTCTTTAATGGTGAAAGTATAGATAAAGTAGAAGTATATAAAAATCATTACCCAGCAAGATTTGGAAGTAGACTTGGTGCTGTAGTAGATATACAAAGTAATTTTGGTAATGATAAAAAAATAAAAGGAAGTGCAACTATTGGATTTATTTCATCTAGATTAAATGTAGAAGGTCCTTTGGGCAAAAACAAAAACACTACTTTCAACATTTCTCTGAGAGGCTCTTATGTAGGACTTTATTCAAAACCTATATCGAAACGTCAATTTGAAAAAGCTGGATATGATGGCAGTATATCTTACAATTTCTATGATGTCAATTTTGCTGTGGCTCATCGTTTTTCTGAAAAAGATATTATAAAAATTAGTTCTTTTTACAGTCAAGATTTATTTGAGTTTAAAAGAGGCAATCATAACAGTGGAGATAATGGTTTTGAAAAATGGAAAGCTGATTATGAATATAGCAATCTTGTAAACTGGCGAAATAATACATTCACTGCTCAGTGGATACACAAAAAATCTGAGCGACTAATCAGTGAAACCACTTTTTACATAAGCAATTATAACCTCAATAGTCGTTTTAATGAAACAGAAACTTATTCGATTGATGATAGCTTATTAACTAATGATTTAAGAAAATACAATAATAAAAACTATATAAGAGACTACGCATTGAATAATCAATGGACGTATTTGTTTGAAAAAAATAAATTAATGTTCGGGGCAAAAGTCACCTACAGACCATACCAAATTGGCAATGGAAGATTTCAAAAAGAACGAATAGGAAAAAATCCAATAGATACTACATACGGCAATACGCTAAATAAAACTTTGGAAAATACGTTGTTCATAGAAAACGAATATCAGATAAATGATCAATTAAGTTTTAATTGTGGGTTTCATGTTGTGCATTATCTTCATAAGAGTAATAATTTCTTTTCCTTCCAACCTAGAATTAGTTTGCTAGCATCTCCTACAAAAAATATTCATATTAGAGCTTCATTTCTCACGAGCACACAAAATATTCACCTACTCACGAGTGGCTCTGCTATAGTACTTACAGACCTTTGGGTGCCAGCTACACTCAATCTAAAACCAGAAAATGCTTGGCAAGTAAGTGGTGGTATACAGATAGATTTTTTTAAACAGTTTATCGGAAGTATAGACGCCTACTACAAAAAACTAAATAATGTAATAGAATATAAAAACGGCGTAAACAAAATACTCATCGGTGATAATTGGGAAAAACAAATACTTGGAGGTGGAAAGGGTGAAGCATATGGAGTAGAATTTTATGTGAGCAAAACAAAAGGTAAATTTACTGTTTGGGCTAAGTATAATCTAGGCTGGAGTACTAGACAATTTGATCAACTCAATAATGGTAAAAAATATTTTTATAAATATGATAGAAGACACGATGTGAGTATAGCGCTTGCATACAAACTAAATAAACATTTTGATTTTTCTATCGCTTGGGTTTATGCATCTGGCAACTGGATGAGCCTCTGGAAAACAAAATACGCCAGTCAGTATACTATTGATATATACGATTCGCAAAATGGTATTTCTGATAATTATTTTATTATTAATAACAATGAAAGAAATAACTATCGACTCCCAGCATACCATCATATGGATATAGGATTTAATTATACAAAGACTGCAAAAAAACTCACTCATGTATTAAATGTGAGTATTTATAATTTATATAATAATTTCAATATTTTTGATGTATTTAATGATAGAAGATATAGAAAAGATACAGGTGAAGAATATTATGTGACAAAATCACTGACTTTATTCCCTATCATTCCATCTATTTCATATACTATTCAATTTTAGAACATGAAAAAAAACAACCGAATATATATTTTAATTTGTCTTGTATTAATGCTCTGCTTTGCCTCATGCGAAAAAGATTTTGTATTTAAAAATGATTATCAATCGTCTGTACCTGTTTTAAATTGTAGATTTACGAGTAATCAAGTTTTTAAAGTATCGTTAACTACTGACTTAAATATAGATAGCAACAAACTAAAATCTATACCTGATGCAAGCATCTCTATCTATGAAGACAATGTTTTTTTTGAAAAATTGGTGTATATACCACATGCGTTCATTCCAGATTTTGGATATTACTATAGTACAAAACTAGCTAGTGCCAATCATGTATATAATATAAAAGTAAGTCATCCAACCTTTGGAAATTTTGAAGCGACGGATACGATACCTTCTATAGTAGATGCTGATAGTATAAGCTATATAGCCACATATAATAAAGATTCTAACCTTACACAAAAACTTTCGTTCTCGATACATGACAATATTTCAGAAGAAAATAATTATGCGTTATTTTTATTTGATTCTGTTTCTTATGATTATTACGATATGTTAGATACTATTGAATATAAATATCTTTCCTATATAAATATAACAAAAGTACAAGGTGTAAGCAGTATCAGATATTTTGACATTCCTTATTTCAATGACAAAAATTTTAATGGCCAATTAAAAAGATTAAATGTTTTAAATATAGCTGATGATTATTATTTAAAAATAAGTAAGCGATATAGCTTATTTCTTTTTATCAGAAACATTAGTAAAAATTATTTAGCCTACGAAAAATCTATATATGATTATTACAATGCTGACTTGAATGCCTTTGAAGAAACGCCAGAGTTATATTCAAATGTAAAAGGTGCTAGAGGCATATTCTGTAGTTATACAGATAAAGTATTGTTTTACAGGGTGAAATAATCAACTTATTACCATTAGTCAAGAATTTTTAGCAATAAATCAATAACTTTGTACCATATTTTCATACTAAAAATAAATTTATGCATTTCCAATTATCTGAAGAACATTTAATGATCAAACAAGCCGCTCGTGATTTTGCTCAAAATGACTGTAAGCCTGGTGTAATACAAAGAGATACTGACCAAAGCTACCCTACTGAGCAAGTAAAAAAAATGGCTGAACTTGGTTTTTTGGGAATGATGGTAGACGAAAAATATAGTGGAGGAGGCATGGACACTTTAAGCTACGTGCTAGCTCTCGAAGAAATATCTAAGATAGATAACTCGTGCTCTGTAATCATGTCTGTAAATAATTCTCTAGTGCTTTGGGGACTGCAAGAATATGGTACTGAAGCACAAAAACAAAAATATATTCCAGCTCTTGCTAAAGGAGAAGTATTGGGTGCATTTTGTCTTTCGGAGCCAGAAGCAGGAAGTGATGCTACTAGCCAAACCACTACTGCAGAAGATATGGGCGACCACTATTTGCTCAATGGCACCAAAAACTGGATTACCAATGGTGGTATGGCCAATACGTATTTAGTCATAGCACAAACCAATCGTGAACTTGGGCACCGAGGCATCAATGTATTGATAGTAGAAAAAGGTATGCCCGGATTTGATATAGCTAAAAAAGAAGACAAACTAGGCATTCGTTCATCCGATACACATACTTTATTATTTAGCAATGTGAAAGTACCCAAAGAAAATAGAATTGGAGAAGATGGTTTTGGATTTAAGTTTGCAATGAAAACACTTGCTGGTGGTCGTATAGGTATAGCGGCTCAAGCCCTAGGAATAGCCGCTGGTGCATATGAGTTGGCACTTGCATATTCAAAACAAAGAAAAGCATTTGGTACAGAAATATCCAATCATCAAATCATACAATTTAAATTGGCTGATATGGCTATGCAAATAGAAGCTGCAAGATTGCTTGTATATAAAGCGGCTGTGCTCAAAGATCAAGGAAAAGATTATAATACTGCTAGTGCTATGGCAAAGCTTCATGCGAGTGAAGTAGCCATGAAACATACCGTAGAAGCAGTGCAAATACATGGTGGCTATGGTTTTGTGAAGGAGTATCATGTAGAGCGACTGATGCGTGATGCAAAAATCACACAAATATATGAAGGCACTAGTGAAGTGCAACGTATCGTAATCAGTAGAGATGCATTAAGTAAATTTTAATCAACCAAATATATTTCCATAAATGAAAACCACGCTTTTATTTGTTAGCTTTTTATTTATTGGTTTTTTATCGAATGCCGAGTTTTATTCTCATTGTAGTATTTATTCAGAAGCAGGTGAAAAGTTTACAGTCTATTTAAATGGAGAGAAAAAAAATGAAGAGCCTAGCGAAAGAGTGCGTATCATCAATCTTACACAATCTTTTTATTCTTTAAAAATTATATTTGAGGGAGGAAAGTATCCAGATATAGAAAGAAAAATATTTAACCTTCAAGATGCTAATAGAGCACCTGTTGATGCAACTTTTATAATACGAGAAAATAAAAAAGGCGAAATGGGCATCCACTGGAAATCTCAAACAGTATATCCTGGGTATATAGAAACGAATAAACCAACGGTAGTTATTGTAAATGGAGGCAATCAAGTAGTACATCAGACTACTACTACCACTTCAGAACCAGAATCAAGTGGTGTAAAAATGAATTTTGGAGTACCGGGAGGAAATATCAGTATAAATACAGGTGGTGGAAATACGGCTGCAACGACTCAACAAACTACCACTACTGTAGTTTCTACACCCGTAGGTACTTCTACAAATTTGCCATGTACAGGCACTTTGCTGAATGAAACCGATTTTGCAGGAGCATTAAAAAGCATTCAAGCAAGAAGCACTACAGATGGAAAAATTCTATCTGCGAAACAAATAGTAAGCAATAATTGTTTGAATGTGATGCAAGTTAAATCCATATTAAAAATATTGGATACAGAAGAAGCAAAACTAGATGTAGCCAAATATGCTTATAATAATACAATTGATAAAGGAAATTATTATAAAATAAATGATATTTTTACAAATGAATCGAGTATTGACGAATTGAACAAAGCTATCATAAAATAACAATTGGCATATTATTTGAATTATTCATATTAACTAAATTTTTAATACAATGAAAAACAAATTTTTACTTTTTATTACCCTTTGTTTTATTACAATCAATGCAATAGCTCAAGGTGGTCCAAACGCAGGATTGAGTAGCAATCTTATCGTATTTTCAGAAGATGGTCAAAAATTTTATTTGATACTCAATGGTATTAGACAAAATGATTTGCCTGAGACGAATATCAAAGTAACTAATCTTACCAATCAATATTATTCAGCAAAAATCATTTTTGAGGATAAAACTATTCCTATGATTGAAAAGAAAATGCTTTTTGTACAAGATGATAGATTTCAACCTTTGGAAGTAAACTATCATATAGTAAACACTAAAAGTGGTGAAAGAGCTCTTAGAATGTATGTACAAATGCCTATGACACTGGCTCCAGCTTCAGAACCTGGTGTAAGAGTGTTGAGTTATAATACAATAGCAAAACCACAAATATCTTCAACTACAACAACTACAACAACTACAATCAATGAAGGCAATGTATTCTCAAACAATAATACTGGAGCTAATGTAAATGTAAATGTAGGAGGTATAGGAATAGGTATGGATGTAAACATCAATGACCCATATATGAATGGTTCGTCTACATCTACTACATATAGCACCACCACTACTACCACTACTACTGGGGGTATGACCACTACTGGCAATACTACTACTACAGATTATTTTATGAGTGGGTATAATGGCCCAGAAGGATGTAATGGATGGCCTATGAAAGATGTAGATTTTGCTAGTGCAAAAACGAGCATTTCATCAAAGTCATTTGAAGATAGTAAACTTACTACAGCGAAACAAGTTGCAAATTCAAATTGCCTTACAGCTGATCAAGTAAAACAAATCATGAAATTATTTTCATTTGAAGATTCTAAATTAGATTTTGCTAAATATGCATATACACATACATTTGATGTAGGCAATTATTTTAAAGTAAATGATGCATTTGAATTTGAAAGTAGCATAGATGAACTAAATAATGCAATAGGAAGATAGAATACATAATTATCCTAACTAAAATAATAATATGGAATTTGATTCGTCACAATTAGAAATATATTTATATTCTATTGCAAATGTTTTGGTGCTTTTTACAAAAATAGTAATTCTAGCATTTCTTTTTTACATGGCAAAAGTTATGGCAAAAGATAATAAACCTAAACAAGTGTATACTATATCTATACTCTTTTTGTGTGTTATTTTTGTTTTATGTAGCAATAGTTCCGGTATACAATCTGAGTTTTTCGCTATTTCAATTTTTCAAAATGATTCCCCAGAAAACAATTTTAATAGTATTTCAACAAATGAGCGAATAGCTTCAGGTTTAGCAATGGTCTTTCTATTTGCAACTCCCATATTTTGGGGCATAAATAGTGGTAAAAAAGAAAAAAGAAATGAAGATTATAAAAAAGAAGAATTAAAAAGCTCACTAAAAATTATAAATGATTTATATTATTCAAAAAAAATTACTATTGAAGAATATGAGGAAATTAAGGAAACTTTGTCTAAAAGATAATTTACTTGTAAAGTTTATTTTATTCTGAGCTTTTATTAATTTATATTGAAGAACTTTTTTGAAGATATAACTATTTTATATTCTTGTGATGTTTGAAAAAAATGTAAACACATCATAAAATAATAAGGCTCGCCTACGGCGAGCCTTATTATTTTATATTGAATAAATAAATTTATTCATAATTCTGAATTGTTCAATTCAAAATTCATTTTAAATGTTCCCCACCATCTCTTCTGGTTTTACCCATTCATCAAATTCTGAATCGGTCACATAACCCAAATCTATTGCAGTTTGTTTTAAGGTCTTTCCTTCTTTGTGAGCCGTTTGAGCTATCTCAGCAGCTTTATAGTATCCAATTTTTGTATTCAACGAAGTCACCAACATCAATGAGTTATTCAAATTCGTTTTTATATTTTCGTGAAGTGGCTCTATACCTATAGCGCACTTATCATTGAACGATACACAACCCTCCCCAATCAATCGAGCACTATGAAGGAAATTATAAATCATCATTGGTTTAAATACATTCAATTCAAAATGCCCCATAGAACCTCCGATATTGATAGCTACATCATTGCCCATTACTTGTGCCGCAATCATTGTCAATGCTTCACATTGTGTAGGATTTACTTTACCTGGCATGATAGAAGAACCCGGTTCATTATCGGGTATAAATATTTCACCAATACCGCATCTAGGTCCACTAGAGAGCATACGTATATCATTCGCTATTTTCATCAACGATACGGCAACAGTTTTCAAAGCTCCATGTGCCTCTACTATGGCATCATGTGCAGCCAATGCTTCAAATTTATTTTCTGCAGTGATAAATGGATAACCAGTCAACTCAGAAATATTTTTTGCAACATTCACATCATATCCTTTAGGAGTATTAATACCTGTACCTACGGCAGTACCACCAAGAGCTAGTTCACTCATATGAGCTAAAGTATTTTCTATTGCCTTGATACCATGATTGAGTTGTGATACATATCCGCTTATTTCTTGACCTAGCGTAAGTGGTGTCGCATCCATAAAATGAGTTCTACCTATCTTCACTACTTTCATATATTCTTTAGCTTTATAAGCCAATGTATCTCTAAGTCTATGTATACCTGGAAGAGTTACTTCTCTCAAAATTTTATATCCTGCTATATGCATTGCCGTAGGAAATGTATCATTGCTACTTTGAGATTTGTTTACGTCATCATTTGGATGTACTGCTTTTTTTTCATCCATCAAACTACCGCCTTGTATCACATGAGCTCTGTAGGCTATCACTTCATTTACATTCATATTGCTCTGCGTACCACTACCTGTCTGCCATACCACAAGTGGAAACTGGTCATCTAATTTTCCTTCTAATATTTCATCACATACTTGTGCTATAAGATTTTTAGTATTTTCTGGCAAAACACCTGCTTCAAAATTCGTAATCGCTGCTGCTTTTTTTAAATACGCAAATGCCTGAATAATTTCCTTAGGCATTTTATTAGTGTCTTGAGCTATTTTAAAATTTTCGATAGAGCGTTGTGTTTGAGCTCCCCAGTATACATGTGCTGGCACTTCTACGATACCCATAGTATCTTTTTCTTTTCTAAATTCCATATTGATTTTTATTAAAAATAGATGAATTAATGAATTGCAAAATTAATGCATTCATGAGGTTTTAATAAGTAAAATTTAGATATAATCTATAATTTAATACAAATACTTCATGAATTATTTCTTATGTATCTTATGAATATCTATCAAATAAAAATTACTCCAACAAGCAGCATATTTACTATCTAATACTGTGTATTTTATATTTACTTTTAATCCATCTGTTTTATATGTGTCAGGAAGATTTTCTGATTTATATTGTGCATTATCTATATTAATTAACCATCCACAACCATCTGTTGGCTCATATCCACCATATGTTATTGTTGCATCTGATGTGATCGTGTTTTCTTTTTTACATGCAAAAAAAGTTAGCAAAAAAAGAATCAATACTATTGGAGTTGTTTTATTCATTACCAATTATTTTATCTAAAACCTTGTTCCTAACACCACTTTGTTTTTGTAGTGTTTGGTTTTGCCACTTGCATCAAATACATCGGTGTATATCACATAAATTCCTACACGAGCTTTTTCTTTGTTATCATTGATACCATCCCAGGTATATCTACCTTTGTCTGCTACAAGTTCATTGTTTATGAGCGTTCTTACTAGTCTTCCATTGGCATCATATATACGTATACCTAACATATAACCTGGTTTATCAAGAGTGAAATTGATAGTAGCTACATCTTTATCTCCATCTTCGTCTGGAGTAAATATTTCTGGTTCTATAGTGATGATATCTTCGCTATTTACATTTCCAATAAATTGTGAGTTTTTATATGAGGGTGTAGCAAATCCCACTGTAGTGGCAGCACTATGCCAATTGCTTTGTTTTTGAGTACTATCTTCATAGTTGATACGCTCTAGCGATACACCATCTTCTATATCGAGCAGTGCATAGTGCCAAGCATTATCGTAGTGTAGTTTATCTATTGTCACTAGATTGAAATATATTTCTACGATTCCTTCATTGTCTTCATAGTTGGGCATGCCAGCTACAGCAAGCAATGCACCTGGATTTTGCACATAATACGTTTGTATAATATTTTGTGTGTTTTCTGTCAAAACAACAAAGCTCGATGGCATCAATAAAAATGAACTGGTAGTAATCACAGTATTATCAGTATAGCTTAAATCAGTGGGATCTTGTTCTAATATTTTTACATTTTTTAAATCAATTATTTTATTACTTCTATTATACAGTTCTACAAAATCATATCCTCCTGTGGCAGGATTAAAAAGTACTTCGTTGATGACGATATCATTTGCTGTTAAAGTTTGTGGTATACCAAATTGTGTTGCATTTGACAATCCTATTATATTGCTACTACAGTCTTTTAAATTATTTAAACTAATAGTATAAACAGTACCTACATTCATATCTGTAGTAAAAGTGACTAATACCGTTTGTGATGTATATGAACTTGCATTTAATGACGCTATAGTAAGTCCATTGTCAACTGTATAATTACTTATAAGTAATGCTGAGCTTTCGTCTATACTTTCATTAAATAAAAGTTCGATGGTCTTATTATCAATAAATTTTGCTCTTAGAAGCATTGGCAATGTAGTATCTGAAACAATACTATCTACAGAGTTAATAGTGGCAGGAGTTCCTCCTATTGAAGCTACTGATGCTTTCCAGTTTTCTTCTCCTACACAAGCCTTACTTGGGTCTATTCTTTCTAGTGTATATCCGCCACTCTTTTTAGCATCATCTTTATACCATTTATCAGTATAGTTTACATAATTTATAGCTCTATCAAAGTTGTCAGTGATTAATAGTTCATCATCCGAATTATTCATAGAAGGAAAACTATTCATACTGATAGTTTTGCCGTATGGCTGAAATCTAAGAGTATCATCCCAATCACAAACTATTGCATACTCATTTGGCAATAAACTTATATTTGGAAACACCGCTCCATTATCTCCAATCGTAGATGCATCATAAAGTTTCCAATTATTAAGATTGATTATTTGTGTAGATACATTTTTTATTTCAATAAACTCTGCATTGGGTAGTGAAGTAATGGTGCTATCTGGGTCGGCATATATTTCATTGATGACAATATCGTTTTTGTTCGCAATATAAAGTGTTTTGTTTGTTAGTGTCATCACATTAGTTGCTAAATCTGTTACTCCTGAAATACTACAATTATATAGCACTCCAGCACTTAATGCAGTAGCATATTTGAGATGAATCAATCTTTTATTAATAGAATCTATCTCCACGGTTGTTGGTGATAGCAGACTTGGCGTTAATGAATAATTACTTGTAAAAATCGCAGTTGTAGTGTCTATATATTCATTAAATAAAATTGAAACTGTATTAAGATTACTTATATATGCCTGTTCTACTAGTGGAGGGTCTATATCTACAATTATATTTCCAACATAAATATTATCAAAATGATACATCACATTTCTGCTTGCTGTACCATAGTCACAAACTACCCCAAAATGATTAGTACTTGTATGGGTGTTATCTGTAAAACTCCCTTCGCTAAGATAGGCTGTACCACCAGTATTATCAGTATATACACTCCATAATCCTGTGGCGTCTCTAATTATTTTTATACCTACATTATTACTAGTAGATGATGATGGCATGATAGTTCTCACGCCCTTAAATACTTTTGTAGAAGTAGTACCTGATTGTCTATAAATGATAATGGAATCATTTCCGGTTTCGCCAAAAAACACATAATATCCATTAAGTGAAGATTCAAGATTTGCATTGTTGCTCACTAAAAATACTTTTACAAAATTGGTACTGCTCGGATTGAAATCTAGACTAAGTGTAAAGTGCCACTCGGTATTATCTATCATTGCGTTTGGAGTGGATACATGTACAACAGACGATGCGCTGGGTCCAGCACTGTTGAGTCGTTGACCTATAGCATTGAAACTATCTATATCTCCTGTCCATGTAGGTGATGATAAAATTTCAGCATCTGTAAAATTATCTGTAATTTGTGCATTGCTCCAAAATGGAACAATTAAAAATAAAAAGTATAAAAATCTCATAACACTAAATTACATATTATATTTTTGCTATTGAAAAATTTTTTATGAATTGTTTGATTTATATAACTCAGTGCATAAAAATTAATATTAATTTTATAGCAAAATAACATATAATGAAAATAGCTGTAGTAGGTGCTACCGGACTTGTGGGCACTATGATGATGAAAGTATTAGCTGAACGCAACATAATAATAGATGAACTTATACCAGTAGCTTCTGACAAATCGCATGGCAAAATAATTAATTTTAAAAACAAGGAATACACCATACATAGCCATGAAGAGGCTCTAGCAAAAAAACCAAATATAGCGTTGTTTTCTGCTGGTGGAAAAACTTCTCTCGAATGGGCCCCAAAATATGCGGCTGTTGGCTGTACAGTTATAGACAACTCTTCTGCATGGAGAATGCATACAGATATAAAACTAATAGTACCAGAAATAAATGCTGATGTACTTACAAAAAATGATAAGATAATAGCTAATCCAAATTGTTCTACCATACAAATGGTGATGGTACTAAACCCTTTACACAAAAAATACAAAATAAAAAGAGTCGTAGTGAGCACTTATCAAAGTGTAAGTGGCACTGGAGTTAAGGCAGTGACTCAAATGATGAATGAACGAAATAATATAAGTGGTGAAATGGCTTATCCTCATCAGATAGATATGAATGCTTTGCCACATATAGATGTTTTTTTAGAAAATGGATATACCAAAGAAGAAATGAAAATGGTAAATGAAACTAGAAAAATAATGCAAGATGACTCTATAAAATTAACCGCTACTACTGTGCGTATACCTGTGAAAGGTGGACATAGTGAAAGTGTGAATATTGAATTTGAAAACGATTTTGATTTAAAGGAATTAAAAAATATTTTATCAAATACCGAAGGTGTTATTGTTCAAGATGATTTAGTAAAAAATCATTACCCAATGCCTATCAATGCTGAGGGAAAAGATGAAGTATTTGTAGGGAGAATACGAAGAGACGAATCACTAGAAAACACACTCAATTGCTGGATAGTCTCTGACAACTTGAGAAAAGGAGCAGCTACCAATGCAATACAAATAGCGGAATATATTATAGATAAGAAATTTGTTTAGCGAAACATTTCCTCTGTTGTAGGTCTATCATCTTCTAAATAATCATGTATTTTATCTCGCATAGGATGATCAAGATTTTTTACATCAAAAACATGATAAAAGAGAATGTATTTACCGACCAACACAACAGGTAATGTAAAAAACATTCCTATAAAACACGCGAATATACCAATTAGACTTACTATTCCTATTAAAAAATTAAAACCAAATACTGAAAAGAAATTTTTATTTACAACACTAAAACTCCATTTGAACGCATTGCCATAATCAACACCTAAAAACAATACAAGCATAGATGCAAATTGCAAACAAAATCCTACATATATTGCTCCAAGAGAAAGCAAAAACGTAATAGCAATTAAGCTTAAAAACTCACCACTTCTCATCATATCAGCCATTAATGCTGGATCATTAAGACTATTGATATCAAATCCGTTATAAACTTTATAAACTATAAAAATAATAGCAGGTGAAAGTACTGGCAATAGAATTACAAATGTAATTAAGTTGATAATTATGATTTTTGCAAAATCTTTATAGCCATCAAAAAAATTTTCAAATGAAAAATCTCTATTGTTTTTTATTCTATGAACAACATATAAAATACCTAATGACATTGGCATTTGTATGAATGATGAGAAAGCACTTCCAATACCATAAGGAATTAATTTTGCTACGAAAGACAATACTAAACTAATAACTACATTCAATGCAAAAAATCCAAAAATCAATCCGAAATGTTCTTTATATAAATCTATGGATTCAGATATCATATCACTGATAGATAAATTATATCCTTCGTTTTTTATTTCTTCTATTTTTTCCTCTATTGTTTTCATAAAATTATTTTGGTTCATAAAAAATCCTGCTCAATATAAGCAGGATTTTTCAAAACTTAATAAATATCTTTTATTATCGCATCAAAGTAATACTACCACTTTGGCTGGTACGTTTGCCATTTAAATATTCGGCTTCTACTTTATATATATATACACCTGGGTTCATCGCTACACCCTTGTATGTACCATCCCAACCATTGTCTTGTCTACTTGATTCAAATAACATTTCTCCCCATCTGTCATACACCATCATATGAACTACTTTCAAGTCATTGCCATACACATAAAACTTATCATTTTCTCCATCATTATTAGGAGTAAATGCATTTGGAATATATATAGGAATACCATCTGAAACAAATACATAACCTATTGCTTCTCCCATACATGGGTTTGGATTTGAAACATCACTTATATCATATACTTTCACTGTATATACCTTGTCTACATAAGCACTTACTACAGGGTTTGGACAGTCTGTGCAGTTAAGCCCTGAAGGAGTATTCCACTCAAAAGAAACACTATCTACTGGAGCACCTGTATAGCTTGTAAAAAATTGTCCTGTTTCGCCAAGTTCTAAAATTAATGTATCTGGATTAATATCTACAACTACTGGATCTGGTTGAAGAAGTGTTATTTCATAGTTGTAAGGACAATTATTATCATCGACAATATTTAAGTTATATACACCAGCAGCTAAATCAGTAAACCATCCAGTATTATTAGAAAAATTATTTAAATTAAATGTATAAGGTGCGGTAGCACCTGTAGCTAGTACAAATAAAGATCCGTCGTTATATCCATAACATCTAGGCATATTAGATTTATATTGCATAGACAGTGGTTCTGGCTCTGATATAATAAAACTATAATCTACCCTACATCCATTTCCATCTAGTGCATATCCAACATAATTTCCAACAGTTAAATTATTGGTATTTGGATTAGTATAATATCTACTACTATCTTTTGTAAATGAATATGAATATGGTAAAGTACCCCCCGAACCTATTAATGTAACAGTGCCTGTACTATCACCTCCACAAAGTACATCTGTACTACTAACATTTACAGTAAATAATGTAGGCTCAGTTATTATAATGGTATTTATTCCTGTACAACCCTCTCCATCAGTGATTGTAACTGTATAAGTACCGATATCTAAAGAATCTGCAGTTTGAGTGATTTGTCCTCTCGAATCACTCCATATATAGCTGTATGGAGGTATGCCATTTGTAGGTGTCACTGTTGCTGTACCATTTTTGTATCTATAACAGGTAATATTTGTTTTACTAATATTACTAGTTATAATTTTTACTGAAATAGTCACATTGTCAGATGCAGAACAATTATTAATATCTGTAACTGTAACTGTATAAGTTGTGTTTGTACTAGGTGCTACGAAAATACTACTTGTAGTGCCACCACCTGGAGACCATGCGTATGTATTTCCACCAGAAGCTGTAAGCATAGTACTTCCACCAAAACAAATAGTATCATCAGGTCCTGCATTAGCTATTGGTAATGGATTTACTATTGTGTTTTTTATTGTGTCATCAGTACATCCATTTGTATCTGTATAAAAATATCTTACAGAATATGGTCCTCCAACACCTGCTGTAGCAGGATTGAAAGTAGAACCGACTACTCCTGTACCAGAGAAAACTCCACCCGATGGAATACCTGTTAATGTAGCAGGGGAAGCATTGACACAATATGAAGTATTTAACCCAGTAAAGTCTGCTATTGGAAGTGCATATACACTTGTAGTTAATGAATCTTTACTAAAGCACCCTGTAGTAGAATCAATTACATAATAAACTATATCATAAGGACCACCTACTCCAGCACTTGCCGGAGTAAAGACATTTCCTAATAAACCTACACCTGTAAACCATCCCCCAGAAGGTGTTACAGTGATTGTAGCAGATGGAGCATTGATACAATATTTTCTTGCTAATCCACTTATAGTAATTGCTGGTCTACCCGTTATTGTTACAAATTGGGTATCCCTACCTGTACATCCAGTGGTAGGATTTGTATACGTATAGATTATCCTATAAGGTCCGCCAATACCAGCAGTAGACGGGCTAAATGTGCTTCCACTTATTCCAGTACCACTGAAAGTGCCACCTGAAGGACTTCCTACCAATGTTACATCTGTAGAATAAAAACAATATTGGTTATTTAAACCAGAAAATGTAGGATTTGGTAGTGAATCTACTGATACATACCCTGTATCTATACTATTACATCCAGTAGAAGGAGAAGTATAGTTGTAGATAATAGCATATGGCCCTCCTACTCCTGCTACTGAGGGATTAAATACTGAACCACTTATTCCAATCCCACTAAAAGCACCCCCTGCTGGTGTCCCTGTTAATGAAGCTGGTGTTGCATCTATGCAATATCTAGAAGCAAGTCCTGTAAAATTAATTATTGGTCTACTATTAATAAAAACTCTTTGTGAATCTATATTGACACAACCTGTCAATGGGTCTGTATAAGTATATTTTATAAAGTGGGCTCCAAACCCCGCACTACTTGGATTAAAAGAAGAACCTATAATACCATTACCTGAAAAAATTCCACCTATGGGAATACCTGTAAGTGTTACACTAGGATTGTAAAAACAATATTGAGAATCTAATCCAGTAAAATCAACTAAAGGTCGAGCATTTACTCGAGTAGTATTAGTGTCATAGTTAATACAACCAAAACTATCTGTATAAGTATAATAAATATCAATACTAGGATTTACTCCTGCTGTAGTAGGAGAAAATCTATTTACTGGAATTATACCTGTACCTGAAAACACTCCACCAACAGGACTTCCAATTAATACTACTGAAGAATCGTACGAACAATATTGAGAACTTAGTCCACTAAAACTAACTACGGGTCTAGGCAATACTCTCACAAATTGGCTATCAATATTACTGCAACCTGTAGTTGGAGAAGTATATGAATATGTAATTAAATAAGGACCACCAATACCTGCTGTTGCCGGATTGAATGATGAGCCACTTATGCCAACTCCGCTAAAAGTACCACCTACTGGAATGCCCGTAAGTGTAGATGATGATGCATGTATACAATATGTAGAAGCCAAACCAGTAAAGTCTATTATAGGTCTATTATTAATTACTACTCTCTGAGAATCTATATTTATACATCCTGTAGTAGGATCTGTAAATGAATATTTAATAAAATGAGTACCTATACCAGCAGTTGATGGACTAAAATTATTTCCACTAATACCAGTTCCAGAAAAAGTACCACCAGAAGGTATTCCTGTTAATACTACACTTGAATTATAAAAACAATATTGAGAATCTAAACCACTAAAACTTATTGTTGGTCTTGGATTAACACGAGTAGAATTAGTATCAGTATTTATACAACCAAATGTATCTGCGTATAGATATATAATATTTATACTTGAACTAACTCCAGCAGTTATGGGTGAAAATCTATTGGTTGGAATAATTCCTAGTCCTGAAAAAACTCCTCCAGTTGGATTTCCTACTAAAGTAATTGCTGAATCATAGGAACAATATTGAGTAGAAAGTCCACTAAAGCTTACAGTTGGTCTAGGTCTTACATATATAAATTGAGTATCTGCATTATTACAACCTGAAACAGGATTAAAATAATAATAAATAATTCTATGTGGTCCGCCAATACCAGCTGTAGCTGGATTGAAAGTAGTACCACTAATACCTGGACCAGAGAAAGTACCACCTGCTGGCGTACCAACTAATGTATCAATAGGATCATAAATACAGTAATTAGTAGACAAACCTGCTATACCTGCTGTTGGAATAGCTGAGACATAAGTAAATGCAGAATCTATATTACTACATCCAGTAGTAGGACTTGTATAATTATAATATATGGTATGTCTTCCTGAAGTCCCAGCTAATGCAGGCGTAAAGAGATTTCCAGATATTCCTGGCCCTGAAAAAACTCCACCAGATGGCAATCCGATAATGGTATCTGCTGGTTCTAATTCACAATATATAGAATCTAAACTTGTGATACTAAGTGTTGGTCTTGGATTTACAACTGTTGATATAACTGTATCATCAACACAACCACTCACTGGATTTGTATATGTATATGTTATATTACGAGTTCCAACTCCAGCTATAGAAGGGTGAAATTGATTCCCAATTATACCTGTACCTGAAAATATTCCTCCAGATGGGATTCCTGTAAGTGTTACAAAAGATTCATTTACACAATATCTATTTGCAAGACCAGAAAATCTAGCTCTAGGTATACTATCTATATAAGTAAAAGCACTATCTACTCCTATACATCCATTTGGAAAAGTATAAGTATAAGTTACTTTTCTTGGTCCTCCAATACCTGCTATTGGTGGAGAAAAAGATGTACCTAATATTCCTGTGCCTGAAAACACTCCACCAGATGGTAACCCTATTAATGTATTTGGAGGATCAGAAACACAATAAATTGAATCTAATCCTGTGAAATCTATTGGTGGTGCTGTTAAAATTCTTATTCCTATTGAATCACTAGCAGTACATCCATATCTAGAAGAAGTCACTTTAAAACCAATATTACCTGCTAATGCAGTTGATGGAATAGTAACAACTGGGTTGGCAACTGTTGTAGATGATAAGTAAGATGAAACAGATGCTGGAAATGCTGTCCAAATAGTAGGAAAACCGGAACCAGTGGTGGTGGGTGATCCACCTATAGTTAAAGTTCTTCCGGGACATAATGAGTCATCTAGTCCTGCGTTAGCTCTTATGGTATCAATATTTATTGTAGATGTAAATACTCTTCTACACCTAAATGGTGAACTCATGGTAAGTGAATAAATAGTTCTTGTCAATGGACTTACAAAAATACTACTAGTAGTATCACCTCCTGGGCTCCATGCATATGTTGAACCACCTGTAGAAGTAATATTTACACTAGCTCCTAGACAAACAGTTGTATCTATGGGAGAAATACGAGCATTTTTGAGCAATGTATCTACGGTTACTATTACTCTATAGGTATCTACACCACAAGTACCAGAAGTAAGTGCCGTATAAACTGTATTTACTAATGGAGCTATTCTTATAGAGTCATATGTAGTGGGACCTATAATACTTCCTGGAGGATCTGCAGACCAATTCCAAGTATAAGTAGATGCACATCCAGATACAGCTTTTATTTTCGATGTATCTCCATAACAAATATTTATTTTTAAAGAATCTGTAATATCATTTGTATCTGAAAAGAATGAAGTGGCAGCGCTTGTAAGTGCTAATGCTCTATTTAAATCTACAGGATTCAATACATGTGCATAACCAAAACATACACATTGACCAGGTAAAATAGAATCAAATTTAAAACATAACGAAATAGCTTCATCAGATCTGCTATTATATCCTACAGTAGTATTATAAGGAGCTATACCATTATATACATCTGATGACAAAGCAGGTGGAGCAAATCCACCAACTGATACACGTGCATTTGGTGATTCTGTACCCAAACTTAAATAACATCTAAGTAACGAATATGCTGTAACCAATGCTGGTGTAGTGGAACTGCCTTGTGATACTACTGTATTATCTGTAGTAAAGCTTCCTCCAGCCCATGGTTGATCATTGTCTGGATCTAGATGCCTAAGGTAATAAACATTTCTTTGAGTAACGGCTGACTCATTGCATAGTTGCACCTGAGTAACAAAAAACAATGCAGTATCTGGCACATATGTGGTAGCAGAGACTCTCAAGGCTCCACTTACCAATCCAGTACTTCGCCATGTAGCACTCTTTCTTTGTGGTGTATTTTGATAGCATAAAATAGTTCCGGGAGTTTGATTTAATTCACAAATAGTAGAGTTATTGAAATTTCTAAAATTTGCAGTACCTATTTGTACTCCAAATCCTTCTACTGGTGAACCAGGTAAAAAATAATCTCCACAATAATTTGGTAATGTTAAAGGTCCAGCTGTAGTCCATCCATTTCTACCAGCATCTGCTACGAACCCAAGTCCTCGTCCAGGTACATTATTGTGATATCCTAATCCTGCTGTTGGTGGGGCATTTGTACCAAAAGATCCACAATTTGATATTCCTACTTCGGTTCTAGAACCTTTTAGAAATACGTTTGTACCTATTATCTGTGATGTAGCTACTCTACTACAAATTAATAATAATAGTAATAATAAATAATTTTTATGCATGGCTTTATAATGTAAAATTTATTTCTATAACTTTTAATTTAAGACGTTAAGGTAGTAATTAATAAGGATACAAACAAATTTTCAACATATTTTTTTATATATTGTTTAATAAAAAAATTATGGATATTTCTAGTAATGAAATAGATTGTTTTGGTATATCAATCTCCTTCCAAGGTTGCATCATTCCAAAAGTATGATTTGCATTCTCAACTATTTGAATATCAATATTTTCATTTGCTTCCTTAAAAAGATTTGTAATTGCAACCGGTAATGTTTCGTCTTTATCTCCATGAATAAGCCTAAAAGGAATCTCCAAATTTTTAACTGCAATAGGTATGTCTAATTTCTCTAGATTATCTATAAAATCTTGGTAAATCAAATATTTTAGTGGCATTTGTTGCTTTGTTCTAGAATTAAATTCATACCTAATGCCTTCTATTTTCCATTTATCTATCATTTCTTGACTCCAAAATTTTCCAAACTGAAAAATAGAGGCCCAAGTAACTAATTTTTTAATTCGATTATCTTGATAAGCTTTTAGTATAGAAATTCCACCTCCCATACTATGACCAATTAAAAAAATTTGATTGATATCTATTGGGTGGTTGTTAATAAATTTTTCAGTACAGACTTCATCAATTATATCTCCCAAATCTTCTAATTCTTGAGTAAACGTATTTCTTGAAAACGCTTTCAAATCTAGAAATTCAATAGGTTTTTCAGGAGTAGTACCATTTAGTGAAAAATTAAATTTCAAATAAACAAAACCTGCTTTTGCAAACTCATTTGCTATCAAATTGAAACAACCAAAATCTTTAAAACCTTTAAAACCATGTGAAAAAATGATGATTGGCTTGCGGTTTTTCAATTCGTTTAGATTTTTCAGATATCGAATATCCGTGAGCATCGGATATCCACTTTTATTTTTTATAATAAATTCTTCAAAATATATTTCCATATTTTATTTCTATTTAATCAATATTAAATACCTTTGATATTTATATCGAATATATGTCAAAAATCCTTGATGAAATAAAAAATCCTATTTTAGAAGAATTAAATTCTTTTGAAGGTAAGCTCAAGGAGAGCATGAAAAGCAATGTGGTATTGCTTGACACTATCATGAACTATATTGTACAACGCAAGGGAAAACAAATCAGACCTATGTTTGTTTTTCTCACAGCAAAACTCTGTGGTACAATAAACGAAGCTACATTTGATGCCGCATCGCTTGTTGAATTGCTACATACTGCTACACTAGTTCATGATGATGTAGTAGACGAATCCTATCAACGAAGAGGATTTTTGAGTATAAATGCTGTTTGGAAAAATAAAATAGCCGTACTAGTTGGAGATTATTTACTTTCAAAAGGCTTGTTGCTTTCAGTAAACAATGGTCATTTTGGTATGTTACAAATCATATCCAATTCAGTGAAAGATATGAGTGAAGGCGAGTTACTGCAAATAGAAAAAGCTAGAAGACTCGATATAAAAGAAGAAATCTACTATGATATTATCAGAAAAAAAACTGCATCATTGATATCTAGTGCATGTGGATGTGGAGCGGCATCTACATCTAAAGATGACGCTATTATAGCTAAAGCAAAACTATTGGGTGAAAAAATAGGCATGGCTTTTCAAATAAAAGACGACTTATTTGACTATGGTGATGCGGAGATAGGCAAACCAAGAGGTATAGATATAAAAGAACGTAAAATGACTTTGCCTTTAATTTATACATTGAACAACTGTGAAACTTCTGTAAAAAAGAAGATCATAAACATAGTAAAAAATGAAAACGAAGACAAAGATAAAGTAAGAGAAGTGATAGCTTATGTGAAACAGTATGGTGGTCTAGAATATACTACTACAAAGATGAATGAATATAAGGATGAAGCAATAGCAATATTGGATACATTTGAACAAAACGACGCTGCAAGAGCACTAAGAAAACTTATAGATTATACTATAAGTAGGGATGTCTAAAAGGTAATACCCGTGCCAAACTCAAGCATTTCTGCTATGGCATTATGTGATTTTAAATTTACACCCACAAACATTTTTTGCTCTTTATTTTTACCAAATGAATAATAATAATAATTTGCACCAAATTTAAAATAATAAGATTTTGGTTTCTGCACTGGATAAGAAACATAGTAACCTACTAAAGCAAATAATCCTACGTTTCCAAACATCAACTCATCTCCAATATATACGCTCATATTGGTAGATTTCCAGCGTTGATTTGTTCCTTTTTCTATTTCAGAATATTTTAGTTGTTGAAGGAGCATAGGGTCATACGCTATATTGAATCCCATCATAATTTTATTGACTGCGCTTGTATATCTATTGTATCCAAAAGTACCGATAAATTTAGGAAATTTAGGACCGCCCGACACACGTCCCATTTCGTTAAAACCCATACTAAATTTTATCAAGCCTTCATTTCTTTTTCTAGGTTTACCTGGTTTTTCTGTGTTATATGTATAGTTTTTTACTTTTGGGAAAATATGCAAGCCTACTGTAAATGCAGCTAGATTGATTCCTAAATTTGGATTTTGAAATTTTGCATTTGACCAATGAGTAAAAGAACCAGATGTAGTCAAATGAACGTGTTCGTTTACTTTCCAATTAAATCCAAGTTTGAATTGTGTAATATTATTGACTACCGAACCCACCATAATATTTAATGGATTATCTACTGGGTCATAACGCTTTGAGAGAAAACCAATTCCAAATCCCATTCTAAAAAATCCATCAACATATTTTGTACGAAACATCCAAATGTTTACATAAGGTAAAAACGAATAAGACCTTCCAAAATATTGCTTATCTCCATATATACCACAAATGAATGCCACTCCAGCGCTTGGAAATTTTCGTTTTCTTTGCCATGGCTTTTCACCAAAATTATAGAAATTGAGCCCTACTTCAAATGCATGCGAAAACTGACTAATCGGTGTGGTAACACGGCTATTGTGTTTAATTATTTTACCAAAATAATAACTAGTCTCTATTCCTATTTTAGCTTGTTTTGGTGGCTGTATATAAAATTTATTTTTTGCCTCAGCAAAAAACATACATGAAACAAATAGGTTTAATAAAAAAAACTTTTTCAAAATAAAATAAGTAAGCAGTAAAAGTAATAACTTTGGAGTATCAATGAAAAAATTAGTAAAATATTTTTTACAAGGACTATTAGTTTTCTCTCCATTTTTGGTGACTGTGATATTATTTGCTAAAGCATTTAACTTAATAGACGATTCTGCCAATGACTTTATAGAAAGTATTTTTGGTAGACATTATAAAGGTCTTGGATTTTTGATATCTATAAGCATGATCACTATTTTAGGTTTCCTAAGTTCTACTATATTATTTGGAGGAATATTTAGGTGGATAGAAAGTGTTTTGCTAAAAAATTCTTTGATAAGAATGATTTATACCTCTATAAAAGATTTGGCTAATTCTTTTATGGGTGAAAAAAGAAAATTTAATAAGCCTGTATTAGTGCATATGCAAAAAGATTCAGGTATATATAAGATGGGATTTATCACCCAAGAAAGCATGAGCTTAATATCAGAAAAAGATTTGATAGCAGTATATTTACCTATTTCATATTCTATAGCAGGTGATTTGTATTTAGTAGATAAAGAATTGATAAAACCAATAGATATTAGCTCTTCTGAAGCTATGAAATTTATAGTAAGTGGCGGAGTAACTCATATAGATGTAAAACCTAAAGAAAATGAAGACATATTTTAAAAACTATATATTACTACTATTACTAATAATTATAGGCACACAAAATACTTATGCTTGGGGATTTTGGGCACACAAACGAATTAATAGATTAGCAGTTTTCACCTTGCCTCCTGAGATGATGCCTCTATTTAAAGACAATATAGAATTTCTTACGGAGCATGCTGTTGACCCAGACAAACGAAGATATGCTATCAATGATGAAGCACCTCGACATTATATAGACTTAGATCATTATTGTACTTTTCCATGCAAAGATTTTCCAAAAAAATGGAATGATGCTGTAAATAAATATACAGAAGACACTCTGAAAGAATATGGAATCGTTCCTTGGCATATTCAAGTAATGATGGGAAGATTGACCAAAGCTTTTCAAGAAAAAGACAAATTAAAAATATTAAAAACTGCAGCAGATCTTGGTCATTATATGGCCGATGCTCATGTACCACTGCACACTAGTGAAAACTACAATGGTCAAATGACAAATCAAGTAGGTATTCATGGATTTTGGGAAAGTAGAGTACCAGAATTATTGGGCGAAGATTATGATTATTTTGTAGGCAAAGCTGATATTGTAAGAAACTCAAATGAATGGATTTGGAATATAGTATTGCAAAGTCATCAAGCATTGGATACAGTTTTGTCATTTGATAGAACACTTAAAGCCAGTTTTCCAAGCGATAGAATCTACTCATATGAGCAGAGAGGCGAAACTACTGTAAAGGTATATAGTGAAGAGTTTACTAAAGCTTATGATAAAATGATGGGCGATCTGGTAGAAAGAAGATTAAGAGCTTCTGTTTTGAGTGTGGGTAGTATCTGGTTTACATGTTGGGTCAATGCTGGTCAGCCAGACTTACGAAAGCTTGTAGACAAACCTTTGAGTGAAGAAGAGAAAAAACAAGAACAAGAAGAAGAAAAGCTCTACCAACAAGGCGGTAGACAATATGGAAGGCAGCATGATGAAACTGGAAAAGATGGAATAAAAAATTAACTAAACATAAATTTATAAATCATGAAAAAAAATATATTGACGATTTTATTTATAGTTTCTTCTAAATTTATTTTTGCTCAATCAACTGATGAAGTAGTTTGGTTTGGACTTGATTTTACACAAGCTAGAATGATAGGTTCAGAAGGCTTTACAGATGTACCCAAAATAAAAGATTATTATTTTAATGAATGGAACAATGTAATAGTAACTGAAGCAGACAAATTTGATATTAAAAAATATTTTGGCAGGAGCAATGTAAAAAGAGACTTGAGCGTAGTAGAGAGAAGAAATAAAACTGTAAATACTACAAATCTGGTAACCAATAATACCTATACACTAGATAGGAATGCAGTAGATAAAGTCATTAAAGATTATAAGTCAAAAGAGTCTGGAGTTGGTTTAGTTTTTATTGTAGAGAGTTTTGACAAAACAAAAGAAAAAGCATATGTATATGTAACTACTTTTGATATAGCTACTAAAAAAATAATCAAATGCGAAAAAATAGAAGGCAGTCCTTCTGGTTTTGGATTTAGAAATTATTGGCTAGGTGCTATAGCTAGCATAATGAAAGCGGCTTCAAAAAAGATGAAATAATGAAGCATAAATCCTCTTATATTTGCATTCATTATTCAACCAAATAAAACAAACAAATAAGTCATGGCAATCAATGTAAAATTATTAGCAGATGTATGTCGTATTCCTGGTACTTCTGGCTTCGAACATAAAGTAAGAGCATTTGTACAAAAAGAATTGAAAGGTATAGTAGATGAAATGTATACTGACCATATGGGCAACTTGATCACCATCAAAAAAGGAAAGAGTGATAAAAAAAGAGCTATGGCTGCAGCGCATATGGATGAAATTGGTTTTATGATTACACATATAGATGATAAAGGTTTTTTACGTTTTCATACCATTGGTGGATTTGATCCAAAAACTTTAACAGCTCAGCGAGTAATTGTACACGGCAAAAAAGATTTAGTAGGTGTGATGGGTGCAAAACCAATACACGTAATGACTCCAGAAGAGCGTGCTAAAGTGCCACAAACAAAAGATTATTTTATAGATTTAGGTCTCAGCAAAGCAGAAGTAGAAAAACTAGTAAGCGTAGGTGATCCAGTGACTCGTGAACGTGAACTTATAGAAATGGGAAATAATGTGAATGTAAAATCACTCGATAATAGAGTTTCTGTTTTTATACTTATAGAAGTGATGAAAGAATTGAAAAAAGAAAAAATTCCTTATGATTTTTATGGTGTATTTACAGTTCAAGAAGAAGTGGGTCTTCGTGGTGCATTAGTTGCAGGTCATCACATCAATCCAGATTTTAGTTTTGGTCTAGATACTACTATAGCGAACGATACTCCTGGTGCTCCAGCTCACGAGATGATCACCGAACTAGGAAAAGGTACTGCCGTAAAAGTAATGGATGCTTCAGTTATCTGCGATACTCGTATGGTAGAATATATGAAACAAGTAGCTATTAAAAAGAAAATAAAATATCAATTAGAAATACTTACTGCTGGTGGCACTGATACGGCAGGTATGCAAAAAATGGCTAAGAATGGCACCATAGCAGGCGCTGTATCGATACCTACTAGAAACATACATCAAGTAATAGAAATGTGTGACAAAGATGATATCAGAGGCAGTATAGATTTACTAAAAGAATCTGTAAAAGGATTAGATACTTTTAACTGGGAACACAAATAATTAATTAATAATTATTGAATTTTGAATTCAGAATAGATAAAATATATTCAAAATTATAAATTCAATTATTCAAAATTAAATAAGAATTCTCACCGCTTCATGCAGGCATTCAAACTCAAATGGACCAGTACCGATGAGTTCGCCTTCTGCTTGTGTATAGGTGTTTTCAGGATTGTCTAGCACAGTTACTTTTAGTTTCTTTGTTTGAAAACTTTCTACTTTTTCGAGCATTGTATATTTACCACTATACATTTTATTGGTATTGAGCAATACTTTTGGTATCGACAAATCTTTTACAATCACTACATCAAAAAGTCCATCATTATTTACTGCATCTGGTGCTAGTTTCATGCCACCTCCTGCAAATTTATTGAGCGCAATAATACTTGTATAACTTTTGCAGGCTAGTGATCTTTCTTCCGATTCTATATTTAATAATATATGATTATACTTAAATAACGACTGTATCATTCCTATCAAATAAGAAAATCTTCCTGTAGTTTTTTCACTCATGTTTTGTACTACAAATGCATCAAAACCAACACCAGCCATATTTATAAAATAGTGTATATAGTCTTGTCCATTTTTAAAACAAGCTATTTTACCTACATCATGCGACAAATATTGCTGCGCTTTAAATCTAGAAATAAATGATTCGATACTCGTATTTACAACATTTGTTCTTTGCCAATCATTGCCTGTACCACACGAATAAAATGCAATCTTTATTTCTTTGGGTTCATAAATATTTTGATTCATCACTCCATTTACTACATCATGTAGTGTACCATCACCTCCAATACATAAAATACTTTTAAAATTATTTTTCAATGCATCGCTTACCATAGCTACAGCATGATGTGCGTATTCTGTATAGCTTTCATTAAAATCTATTTCTTGTTCAAGTGATGCTTTTATTGTTGTCCAAGCTTGCTTGCTCTTTTTCAAACCTGAAATAGGATTGATGATGACTTGCCATTTTTCTTTATTGATGTTCATTTATTTGTGTTTCATTAGCAACTAATGAAGTATATCTTTTTGCTAAGATGATAACAAAAATTAATATATACAAACCCAAAAGCAACATGCTAAAAACAATTCCTTCTTTTGAATTGAAAAATGGAACAGCAAAAACTAATCCCATGATAAATCTAGTAAGATAACTAGAAGTGTTCGTCACGCTATTTACTCTACCAATAACATTGTTTGGCACTATTTTGAAAAAATAAATATTTCTATAAATTCGTATACCTGCATTGCAAAGTCCAATCACAAAATTTAAGAATATGAAAAAAGAAATATTTGTATTAAATGTATGTATAAAATAAACCATTGCTCCTAAACTCAATAATATCAATATCTTCAAAGGGTTATTAGTTTTTTTAAATACATATGTAACTAAAAATCCTGCTGACATAGCACCAAATGCAAAACACATTTCTGCTCCTGCAAACACATAAGATTTGGCTTCTAAATATTTGTCTATGTATATTGGCAGTTGATAATAGCTACACATGATTATTGTATTAAAAACTGCTGCTCCACCTATACCCAACCATAATAGATCTGGTCTTTCTTTTAGATAATTTATACCAAATTTAAATCGTTCTTTCAATGAGCTTGTGTCAATTTTATTTGTTTTATATGGCGTATATTTCATAAACAACAACAATAGAAAAGATATAAAATAAGTACTGCCATCCAACAAAAAAACGTCAGCCAAACTCCAAGATTGAAAATGAAACGACAAGCCCATTACTTTCAGCAACTCTGATTCGTTGCCACTGTAGCCACTCAACAATACTGCAGCCAATCCACCACTCACTACTGTGGCTGCTTGTCCTTGTATTTCTACTAAAGACAATATACGCATATAGTTTTTGGGGTCGCTTATTTCTTGAGCTAGTGCATATAGGTTTGGGTAATAAATATTGTAAATAAATGTGGTGCACGAAAACACAAACATAGCTAAATACATAGATACTTCCGTGTTATTGTATGCTTGATAGGAAGCTAACAATAAAGCTACTGCTCCAAAAAGATTGATACTCAGAAATATTTTTTTTCTACTGTACTTATCTACTAGCGTACCCGCATATAAACTCCAAAACATAGAGATACATATTAGTACACTATAAAATATTCCAAAAATGCTTCCTATTTTCAAAACAGCATTGAAATACCAAACCACTCCTATCATACTGATGCCTTGTGCACAGGAACTAATGATATTGGCAAAAAATAGTAATGCTATTGCTTTCTTATTATTCAAGTATATTTGTTGTATGATGAAAAAAACCGTTTCTCTCGATGAAAAAGAAATATTGGCGAAGATACTAAAATATTGCGCCTATAGAGAACGTACCATGCAAGAAGTAAAACAAAAACTCTATGAATATCAAGCTAGCGAAGAAGTAAAAGAAAAAATAATTACTTTTTTGAAAGAAGAAAATTATGTGAATGATGAGCGATATACACAATCCTATGTAAGAGGAAAAGTAAATATAAAAAAATGGGGGAAGCAAAAAATAAAAAGCGAACTCAGAAATAAAAATATAAAAGGTGAGGAAGTAGATAATGCACTCAATGATATAGACGAAGCAAGCTATAAACAAACTTTGATGGAGTTGCTTATCAAAAAAAACAATTCGCTCAAAGATGAAATAAAAAATGATAGAAGAAATAAATTAGTAAGATATGGACTCAGCAAAGGATACGAAATGAATTTGATTTTTGAATGTTTAAAAGAAATAATATAATTATAAAATGGAATTATTTTACCCATTGTTGGTATTGCATTTTCTAAACCCAATACACGACTTTAACACTAAATCTTTTGTTTGGTGATAACTCCTTGGCGTGACAACACCAACAAGAGGATGAATACTTATTCCATTATCTGCCTCATAGAGGCAAACTGTTTTTAATAAAGACAATAAATTCAAACTTGAGCGCCGTAGGTGCGACCTGTAAAAAACTTACTATGTCGCTCGGCGCTAGCGATTTCATTAGTAAAGCAAAAAGTGTGATTGACTGCAATCCATCGCTCGGCTCCAGCGATTTGACTTGTCACTCAAAATACGTGAATGACTTTTATTTATTTTGCTTATAGCAATTGTCAAAAGAGAAATAAATATTGTAGTACAAATTTGAAATGCCGTCACGCCCTGGCGTGAGAGGTATCTAGTTCATTCGTTCCTCAGGATATCAAAAGTAATTGTACAATTATTAAGTGTAAATTTTGACTTATTATTAATAAAGATGGTTTGCTATTGTTGTCGGGTGTGCCACCCGCCATGGTATCGGAGAAAATAAAATATGATTATTTTCGTCATGCAAACAAAAAAAAATCTGCGAAGCAAGGGCTGATTTTTCAGCTCTTTCTTCAAAGAAAATATGAAATAAAATTAATTGACTAACAGAGGTGCTTTACATAGGAACTGCTGTTGTGTGCTGTTTTTATTGAATTCCTTTAAAAAAGTTCCAAACTTCTTCCGCATATTCTATATCTCTATTTTGAACTCCACTTGCAGGTGAAGAATTGGTATAAACTGTCTTACTTGGCACAGCGTGTCCAGCGTTATTTAAAATAAAATAAATCAATGGTTTTGCACCACTATAAATTCTTTTTTCTACGTTGCCTGCATCTGTTGTGTTCACATTAAAAGTAGATATGGTTGGATTAATATTTTGTAACCCGTTTCTTTGTAACCAATAATTTAAAGTTGCAGTTTGAGATATTACTTTTCCACGATTACAATTGCCACCAATATCTGCTACACAACCGCCATTTGCTGGCATTGCAGGGTCGCTTGTTCCGTGAGTTATCAAGATTGGCAATGGTAGATTAGAGCCATTTGTACAAAGTCCGCTTTCAGGAAACTCAGGTAAATTCCCACTTGAAACTGCTATCGCTTTAATAGTTTCAGGAAATTGAAAAGCATAAGAATAGGTCATTAAAGCACCATTACTTGTCCCTGTTAAATACATTTTGTTTGAATTAATATTTAACTCTGAAATTAATTTTGAATTTAACTGTTTCAAAAAGGTAATGTCGTCACCTTGACTTCCTGATATATCATCACTTCTACAATCATTCCATCCAGGATTTCCTTGAATGTCGAGTGAACCTTCTGGATAGACTACTAAAAACTTTTCATTATCTGCAATTGTCCGAAAAACGGATAATGGATGAGCGCCTATTTCTGAAACTCCAATACCAAGTCCACCGCCACCGTGCAAAACTGTTACAACAGCATTTACAGCTGTCATTCCTGTTGGTCTATAAACTAAATATTTTCTGGTAATGTTGTTAATTGTTATATAATTTGTTGTCAAACCTTCTTGGTAAGGAATAACATTAGGATTTGAAGGATTTGGATTGTCGTCATCATTGTTACAACCAAGGGTAAAAATCACGACAAATAATAAAAATGTTCTAATCATATTTTATTTATTTTGATAGTTATACTTGGTTAGATATTATTTTCATTGAAAGGTTTAATCTCGGTACGTTTTTTTTTAAAATAGCACACAACGTTTTGCGTGTAGGCGATGTTGCCTTGTGTTGCGCCTGCGGCAAGGCAATATTGCTTACACGCTGTTATGGGCTGGCTTATTCCTTAATCACTTTAAATGTCTGTTTCAAATTCTCTCCAACACTGAATAAATAAAAACCACCCGATAAATTACCTAATTCAATGGTAGTATTTTCAGAAATTATTTGCCCTGTTAAAACTAATTTTCCTGTGTTGTCATAAACAGTGTAATCAGAACCAAATAATGAAGCAACCGCTTTTACATTAATTTGCCCGTTCACTGGGTTTGGATAAATAACTATGCTTTCATTCTTGAATTCCACATCGTTAATACCGGTTGAATATGGATTGCCAACAAATATCAATAGATAGTTAGAAGCTGATAGTTTTAAAGTACTTGGATCGCCACCCTGAATATTTGTATTTACATACCCATTCCAAACTCCTCCATTAGAAGTTGAATTAAACCAAACTCCGGTGCTTCCCGATCCATAAAAACGAAGGTCATTGGTATCATTAATCATATAATTGCCTGTCCAGTTATGGTTATTGTTGGATGGAATATCCGGCACTTTCATAAAATTAAGTCCGTTTGGAGAAACATAATGATAGGCTCCTTGCTGCGGGCTGCCTATTGGAGCTAAATAATGATAGGAATTATTGAAGTAGATAACTGCAGGATCAATAGCTCTGTTGTTCAACTCATCAACTCTTGCATTCGGTTCAAAAGAATAATTAATGCCATCACTACTTACTGCTGAGTAAGTGTTTACGGTTGAATCTAAACCTCCAATTGGAAATCCGTCACTTGAAGAGAAATAAATACGGATGCTATCATTATTAAAAACAACAAGGGTTGGGTCAAAAGGTCTTTGATAATTTGGAGGAAGTCCATTTACAACAATAGGGGTTGGTTGCGTCCAGGTAATTCCATTGTTGTATGAAAACTTAACTGCCACTCTATCCCAGGTTGGAGAAGGATTAGGCATTCTGAACCATTGGAAAGCACAAATTAATGTATCGCCTTTCCACCTTATTACGGATGGTACCCCGGAAGAATCTTGAAAAACAATTGGAGCACCAAACGTAATCCCATCATTAGACCATGCTATTTTAAGCGGTCGTTGCCAAGGGAAATTTTGGCTGAACAATTTTAAGCTGAGTAATAATAAAAATATAAGCAGCGATATGTTTTTCATTTTACACTTTATTTTAGATCTGAAAAAATACACGAATTTTTTCCAAGCTTGCCCTTAACTTGTATATTGGCGCAACTCCGTAGCGCAAATCACCCCATTTTTGGGTAGATTGGCGCATGTTTTTTCTTATTTAGTTGCGCATATACATTTACAAATATATAGATTTTTATAATAAAATATTAAAATATATTCTTTGATTTTAAGAATATTTAATAAGTATTGTCATTTATTAGGTTTTCCCCATTGGTTGGTATTGTATTTTCTACCAACCAATACAGAGCTTTATAACTAAATATTGTGGTTGGTGAAAAATAAACCAAGCACCGGGTAAAATCTAAAAGAACCAAGTTTATAAACTCCATTCAGCAATTAAAAAAGTTGGATTTTCTAAGTTTTGTGTCATCGCTATTTGTAACCACTCGATTTGTGTTTTTCTAATACAATCTTCTTTCTTTTTCTTGAGTTCTACAAATATAAAATGATTGTCCTTACATGCAATTATGTCAAAACAGCCTGCTTTTCGCCCGCCTATTTCTTCATATATTTTTTCGTATACATCTAAAAGTTTTCTGTCTGGAATCACTGGAGATGAAAAGTGTGGTAATTCTTGCCAAAATTTGTTTCGATAGGTGTCTACCCAAACACCTTTATATCCTTGCTTTTCTAAAAGTCGTAATATTAGTAGTTCTGCAAAAAGTGGTTCATTGTCTAGTTCTAATATTTTTTTCCCTCCATAGGTGTCAAAGTCATGGTTGTCATTCCATGTTTTAAATACAAAATTATATTTGTCGAGCAGAATTATTTCTCCGTTTTCAGTTGAAATTTTTTCTATAGATATTGAATTTTGTCCTAAGTCTAAATTTGTCAAATCAGTTGTTTTATTAAATTATAAGTAGAAATATCTATTGTTTATCAGTATCTATTACAAATGTACTTTTTATATATAATATTTCAAATCCCTAGCCCTGATAGTAGCGGTATCCTCTGCCACGCAGTAAGGCAGAGATACAAGCGTCCCGAAGATTCGGGAGCAGGTATCAGCTCCTAATAAATTATTTTCAATCAATAAATCATTACCTTTGCAGTCCGAAATAAAAGATGGCAAAGCAAGACGAAAGTATTATTATCAAAGGTGCTCGTGAGCACAATCTCAAGAATGTAGACCTTACACTTCCTAAAAACAAATTGATTGTTTTCACTGGGGTATCGGGTAGTGGCAAGTCCTCGCTATGCATGGATACACTCTATGCCGAGGGGCAACGTAGGTATGTAGAAAGTCTCTCGTCATATGCGCGTCAGTTTTTGATGCGTATGAATAAGCCCGATGTAGACTATATAAAAGGCATCACTCCTGCTATAGCTATAGAACAAAAAGTAAGCACGCGTACTACTCGAAGTACTGTAGGTACGCTCACAGAAATATATGATTACTTACGATTGCTCTATGCTCGCATAGGCAAAACAACCTCGCCCATATCTGGCAATGAAGTAAAAAAACACGAAGTAAAAGATGTAGTTGATTTTATTTTTTCGCATAGTGAAGATACTAAGGTGCAAATGTTTGCGCCTATACTCATGAAAAGAAAAATAGAAGATGAGTTGAATATCCTATTGCAAAAGGGATTTACAAGAGTGCTCTACAAAAAAGAACTGTATAAAATAGAAGAACTACTCGAGCAAGACCTGAAGAAAAATAAAGAAGAAAAAATATCCATACTCATAGATAGAGTAGTAGCCGAAAACACCGACGACAATCATTCGAGATGTGCCGACTCGGTGCAAACTTGTTTCTATGAGGGCGATGGTGAATGTATCATCGATATCGATGGAAAACTTTCTGTATTCAATAATAAGTTTGAATTGGATGGAATGAAGTTTGAAGAACCTTCACAACATTTTTTCAATTTTAATAATCCGTATGGTGCTTGCAAAACCTGTGAAGGATTTGGAACAGTGATAGGCATAGATGAAGACCTCATCATTCCTGATAAAAACTTATCGGTATACGAAGGTGCAATAGCTTGCTGGAAAGGCGAAAAAATGAAACTTTGGAATGATAAGTTGGTGAAAAACGGAATCAAATTTGATTTTCCTATTCATCGTTCTATAAAAGATTTGACAAAGGAAGAAAAAAAACTACTCTGGACAGGTAACGAATATTTTGAAGGCTTGAATCAGTTTTTTAAATTTCTAGAAGCGGAAAGTTATAAAATACAATATCGTGTGATGCTCTCTAGATACAGAGGTAGAACTACTTGTCACGATTGTAATGGCTCTCGACTCAGAGCTGATAGTGACTATGTAAAAATAAATAAGATGGCTTTGTCTGAATTGCTCATGACTCCTATAGATGAAGCTTATGTGTTTTTTGATACCCTTAAACTGAATAAAACTGATGCTAAAATAGCTGAACGCATCATTGTAGAAATAAAAAACAGGTTGAAAGTGATGGTGGAGATTGGTCTTGGATATCTTACGCTCAATCGTTTTTCGAATACACTAAGTGGTGGCGAAACACAGCGTATCAATCTCACTCGTATATTGGGTAGCAACCTCACAGACAGCTTGTATATGCTGGATGAACCGAGTATAGGACTGCATCCAAAAGATACTGAAAAACTGATAGCTGTGATAAAAGAACTGCGCGATATGGGCAATACGGTGATAGTGGTAGAGCATGATGAAGAGATGATACGTGAGGCAGATTACCTCGTAGATATGGGTCCGTACGCAGGTGTGAATGGTGGTGAGGTAGTATTTAGTGGTCATTCAAAAGATTTGAAAACAGCAGTAAAAAGTCTTACTGCAAAATATATGTTGGGTCTTGAAACTATTGCTGTGCCAAAAAGCAGAAGAAAATTTATCAATAGTATAGAAATAACTGGAGCCTCACATCACAACTTAAAAAACATCGATGTAAAATTTCCATTGCAAACTTTGACAGTAGTGACGGGAGTTTCGGGCAGTGGCAAAACTACATTAGTCAAAAAAATATTGTATCCACTCATTGCAAATCTGACTGAAGAAAATGCAGGAGAAAAACCAGGTTTTTATAATGACTTGAAGGGTGAATACAAACTCATCAAACAAGTGGAAATGATAGACCAAAATCCACTTGGTAGAACTAGTAGAAGTAATGCGGTGACCTACACAAAAAGTTATGATGCTATTCGAGATTTATTTTCGCAACAACAACTTTCAAAACTTAGAGGATTTAAAGCAAAAGATTTTTCATTTAATGTGGAAGGTGGCAGATGTGAAACCTGCAAAGGAGATGGCGAAATAGTAGTAGAAATGCAGTTTCTAGCAGATGTGCATCTGGTATGTGATAGTTGCAAAGGCAAACGATTTAAAGAGGAAGTGCTTGAAGTAACTTTTAAAGACAAATCTATTTTTGATGTATTGAGTATGAGTATAGATGAAGCTATGGAGTTTTTTATTCATCATCCAGATATTCGTCTTAGAATAAAACCACTACAGGATATAGGTCTTGGATATATCACACTTGGGCAGAGCACTTCTACTCTGAGCGGTGGTGAAGCTCAAAGATTGAAACTGGCTTCATTCTTAGGCAAAGGCGCAGTAACACATCCGGTATTATTTATTTTTGATGAACCTACTACAGGTTTGCATTTTTATGATGTACAAAAACTATTAGATGCATTTGATGCGCTGATAAAACTAGGGCATACATTGGTAGTAATCGAGCACAATCTAGATGTGATAAAATGTGCAGACTGGCTGATAGATTTAGGACCAGAAGGTGGTAAGAATGGTGGTAGTCTTATGTTTCAAGGTATACCAGAAGATATTCTCAAAAATGATAAAAGCGAAACTGCCCGTTTTCTAAAAGAAAAATTATAGTTTGTCTACTTCAATGTATTTATAAAGATTGATTTTTTTCAAAGCAAAATCATTACTTTATGTAACTTTGTATATAATATACATACACAAACATCTAACATATATACAGTGAAAAAAATATATTTTTTAGTTTTATTAATTACTCAATTTTTTGTTTCAAATGCTTTAGACCTTAAAGGTACAGTAACAGACAATATCAGCAAAACACCTATAGCTAAGGCACTCGTACGTATACAAATCAATGGTATAGAAACAGGCAGAACTAATACTAAATCGGATGGTACTTTCGCATTGCCCCTAGAAAGAAATGTAGACTATAAAGTGTATATAGATATGCTAGGATATGAGCAAACCCGACTAGATATCTCTACAAAATTTGCAGCAACTATTAATGATATACCTACATTGGAAATAGAACTTTATAAATTAAAAACGAATACTACTGTCAGCTCTACTATTAATAATACTTCAACAACTACTAATATTGAAGCTTCTACCAAGAGCAATAATCCTTCATTAATTGTATTATTAAAAGGAAAAGTATATCATGCTATGTATGGTGGCTTGGCTGGCGAACAAGTGATTTTGAAAAATATAAATACTGGTGAAACTAAAATAGATAATACCATAGCTAATGGAAATTATTTATTACAACTAGAGCCAAATAAAAATTATTCGCTTACTGTAAAAGGTATAGCAGGAAATCCATTATATGAATATGAAACATTTTTTATCTCTACTACTGGTGTGCAAAGCGCTGTGCAAGTAATTAGAAATTTTGAAAACAAGGCTATTATATATGTTATAATAAGTGATAACTCTTCTGAAACAAAAACTACTCAAGCAGTAACAGCTCCTACAACTAGCAAAAGCAAAAAAGTAAAAAAAGATATAGTAGCAAGAAATGTAGTAGTAAAAATAACAGATGTAAATGATAAAGAAGAAAATATACGTACTGTAAACTCTGCAACAGATCTTAAAAAAATAGAAGATGCAAAAAAAGCGGAGGCATTGAAAACTGCAGAAATGCAAAAGAAAAAAGATGCAGAAATGCTTGCATTAAAAGTAGAAGCAGAGAAAAAACTAGAAGCAACTAGACAAGCCGAACTTCAAAAACAAAAAGAAAATCAATCTAAACTAGACGAGCAAAAGAAATTAGAGCTACAGAAAAAAAAGGAAGCTGAGATGCTTGCTTTAAAACTAGAAGCACAAAAAAAACTAGATGCTAGTAAACAAAAAGAACAAGCTAATCAAATAGCAATAGATAAAAAAATTGCAGAAGAAAAAAGATTAGCAACTGAAAAAGAAATCGCATTACAAAAAGAAAAAGAGGCTAAAATTATAGCAGAACAAAAAGTAATCATAGAAAAACAAAAAACTGAAACAAAAACAGCTGAAGAAAAAAAATTAGCTGTATTAGAAAATAATAAACGATTAGATTCTATAGTGGCTTATGGTGGTACAAGATTTATGCATAAAGAAAAAACGATAGAAGATGTGCAAAGAGAAACTGCAAATACAAACAATACAAACATCAAAAATCCGCTACCAATAAGTGTAGATGAAAATAGAACTCCTGTAATCAATGATATCATTTATTTTGGACCAGGAAAAGGAATTTTAGATGAAGAGGCTAAGAAATATTTGTTAGATATAGCAAACAAATTAAAATCAGACGCTAATTTGAAGTTAGATATAAGCATACATGCAGATGCGAATGATGAACTTAGTGTATCTGAGTATCTATGCAAATTGCGTTTAAAAAATATTTCGGATTTACTAATCAATACTTACAAAGTGAATTTCTCTCAACTCACCATACGTAATACAGGAAGTGACCAGGGAGCAAATACTTGTAAAAAGGGAGATGCAAACTGCAGCGAACTAGACCACCAAATGAACAGAAGAATAGAACTTCATTTTATTCTATAGAAAAAATTTAAGGTCTCAATAATAGATTCAACGCATATTCATCTATTACACCATCTGGATATAAATTATTTTTAGTTTCGAAATCTAAAATTGCTTCTTTAGTAAGCGTGCTAAATATTCCATCGACAGGCATATCATATCCTTTTGCTTTAAGTAATTTTTGTAGTTCCCATACACCAGCACCTTTATCACCTACGCTCCATATTCTAGATTTAAGCGTATTCATCAAAGACTCTCTTACTTCGTTGTTCTGTTTAAATTCTTTAAGTTTTGAAGGATCTACACCACTTGTTTGCCATTCTTGTATATCTGCATTGGAGTATCCTTTAGTTTTCAATTCATTGCTTTGTATGAGTATCGCTTCAAAATAATTGACATCTGCCTTTAGTTGATTATATTTTTCTACAGATTTATTGGTGATATCATTAGATTTTTTTGGTGCACGAACATCTATTCCTCTATCTACCCAACACTCCAATGCGTATGAGTTGGCATCTCCTATTTTTCTATAATATTCATTCAAAAAAGCTTTGTCATAGTAAGTCAAATCTATTTTATTGTTAGCTACTATTTCATAGTTTTTTGCTGGATGAAATCTTCTATAATTGATAAATTGATTGTATCCTATTGCTCCAAGAATTACTATAGCAAGAAATATGGCTAGTTGTTTCATATTAAGATCGAATTATATAATTATAAAACACTAATGTACTAAATATTTTGTTTTTTACGCAATTCAAAATTTTGACCAAGATATACTCTTCTCACTTGTTCGTCATTTGCAAGATCTTCTGCGGTTCCAGCTTTTAGAATTTTACCTTCAAATAATAAGTAGGTTCTATCTGTGATAGATAATGTTTCTTGCACATTGTGATCTGTGATGAGCACACCTATATTTCTATCTCTTAGTTTTTCTACTATGCGTTGTATATCTTCTACAGCTATAGGATCTACCCCTGCAAAAGGTTCATCAAGCAAAATAAATTTTGGATCAGTAGCTAATGCACGAGCTATTTCGGTTCTTCTACGTTCACCACCACTGAGTACATCCCCTAAATTTTTTCTTACATGGTTGAGTCCAAACTCTTGTATCAATTGTTCACACTTATCTTTTCTATCAGATTTATTGAGCTTGGTCATTTCTAGTACCGCCATTATATTGTCTTCTATAGACAACTGTCTGAATACACTAGCTTCTTGTGGTAAATAGCCAATACCTTCTTGAGCTCTTCTATACATAGGATATTCGGTGATATCTTGATTGCCATAGATGATTTTTCCACCTTCAGATTGAATCAAACCTACTATCATATAAAAGGTAGTAGTTTTACCAGCACCATTAGGACCAAGTAAACCAACGATTTCTCCTTGATTTACTTCTACGCTCACGTTGTTTACTACGGTACGTCCTTTATATTTTTTTACTAAATTTTCTGCGTAGAGTTTCATATAAAATCCATCAATTTGTCTGCTAAATTAATGTAATAATTCTTAATAGAATGTGATAAAATGTAAATCATAATAAAAGGGGTTTTCATCTTCGATGAAAACCCCTTTTATAGAATCTATTAATTATTATTAATTATCTGTTTGTTCTGGTGCTTGTTTTGGTGCTGATTTTCTATTGATAATATTTTTTACTAGTTGATTAAAATCTATTTTGCCTATTTTCTCTGTAAGCAATACCATCAAAGGAACTAAAATCAACGTAAGGAATGTAGCAAATATTAGTCCATATATCATAGTCCATGCTAGTGGTCCCCAGAATGCCACATTGTCTCCACCTAAGTGAAAATGAGGTTCGAAACTTCTAAATAAGGTTACAAAATTTATATTTAATCCTACAGCTAAAGGTATCAAACCAAGTATAGCACTCATCGCAGTAAGTATTACTGGTGTCATACGAGTAGCACCTCCTTCTACTACCGCTTGCTCTAGAGACATACCACGCTCTTGTAGCTCATCTATAAATTCTATCATCAATATACCGTTTCGTACTACAATACCAGCTAGTGAGAATAGACCCACACCTGTCATTACCACAGAAAAATTCATTCCTGTAAAAGTGAATCCTAATGCAATACCTATCATACTAAAAATAACTGTTGTAAAAATAATTATTGGTTTTGCAACTGAGTTGAATTGTGTAACTAAAATCAAAAACATCAGAGCAAGTGCACCCATGAATGCTAGACCTAAAAAATCTGCAGTTTCTTGTTGTTGTTCTTGCTCACCTGTTTGTTTTATTTCATATCCAGTTGGTAAAGTCATATTATCCAAAACCGTTTTTATTTCCGCATTTATATCATTTGCATTATATCCATTCATTGGTTCAGCAGTTAAATTCAAAACTCTTTTTTGATCTTTTCTATTGATCATACTTATACTATTGCTATATCTTACACTTACCAATGATGAAAGTGGCACTTGTTTATACATACCTATACTCATATCCATAAAAGAAATATTTAGATTGAGTAACTCTTCTATTTTTTGTCTATACTTACTTTCTACTCTCAAAATTATAGGTGCATCTTTATCTGCATCTCTATATTTAGAAACTTCTTTACCATACAATGCAGTTCTTAACTCACCTGCTAACTGGCCAATAGAGATTCCTTCTCTTTGCATTTTCTCAGCATCTGGCACGAGCATAATTTCTGGTTTAGATACTTGTAAATCACTTCTCAATTCGTCAAATCCTTTTATACCATTTTTAGAAACCTCTTCTTTTACTTGAGCGGCTATTGCATTCAGCTGATCAAAATCATCACCACTTATTTCTATATTTATTGGTTTACCTACTGGCGGTCCATTTCTTTCTGGCTCTACGCTAATCTCTGCACCTACTACTCCTTTACCAAATTCATTTTTTAAATCATCTAATATTTTTTGTGTACTTGCACCATCTCTTTCACTGAATTGTACAAAAGAAACAGTCACTTTACTTTTGTGAGGTGTAGGAACTTTATCTGGATTTTGAGGGTCGCCTGCACCAATACCAACATTACTAATCACAGATGATACTAATGGATTTTTATCACCAATTATTTTATTGACTCTACTTTCTATATTTTTTGTGATACTGTCTGTCACTTCTACTGCTGTTCCATTTGGAAGCTTACAATATATATATGCAAAATTTGGTTCTGCTATTGGAAAGAACTCAATAGTTGGTTTACTCAAAATAAAAATATATACACTACCTATCAATAATAAAAAAGTACCAATAAGCATCATTATTGGTCTATACCCAATAATTAATTTCGTTAATAAATTTTTGTAGACAGTAGTGACTTTTGGCCAAAGTTTTTCTTGAAATACTTTAATCGATGGTTCAAATACAAAATGAAATAACACTAATAGCAATAAAAAGAAAATTGACAGATTTGCAACTGCATGATATCCTATTGCATGTCCTATTATTCCTATTAATGCAAATATCACTATCGCTATTAAATATCTTTTAATAAATCCTTTTTTCACTACTACGTTTCCATCATGTCCATCATCTCTTTTCATAAATGATACAGCAAAAACTGGGTTCATCACAAACGCAACAAATAATGATGCACCTAAAGTAATAATTAAAGTAACTGGAAGATTACTCATAAATTTACCAACTATACCTGGCCAAAATAACAATGGAATAAATGGAGCTAATGTAGTAAGCGTTCCTGCAAGTACTGGAATAAATACTTCTCCTGCTGCATACTTAGTCGCTTCTTTAATACTAAAATCATATTTATGAAAAATACGGTGTGTATTTTCTATTACTACTATGGCATCGTCTACTATGATACCTAACGCAAGTAGTAGGGAGAATAACACAATCACGTTCATGGTCATACCTAACATAGGCATAAATAAAAATGCTATCAAACAAGATAATGGTACTGCCAAACCAACGAAGAACGCATTGGTAAAGCCCATAAAAAACATAAGAATAAATACAACAAATACGAATCCTAAAATCACAGTATTCATCAAATCATCTAACTGTATTCTAGTTTTACCTGATGTATCACCCGTCACAGTATAATCCATACCATTTGGAAATTTATTAGACTTAGAATCATCTAATATTTTATAAATATTATCTGCACTTTCAATTAAGTTAGCACCAGATCTTTTTATTACATTTAGTGTCACAACACTTTTACCTGCAAGTCGTGCATAGTCTGTTTTTTCTTTATATGCATCACGAACAGTAGCGATGTCTTTTAAGAAAACGCTATTGCCCAAAAATGAACGAACAACCATATTTTCAATCTCTGAAATATTTTGAAATTCTCCAGTGACACGTACATTTCTTTTCATTTCATTCACTCTCATTTCACCACCACTCACATTTAGATTTTGTCTTTGTATAGCCTGTTCTATATCATACAGCGTAAGACCTACATTGGTCATTTTGTACATATCTATATCTATCTGTATTTCTCTATCAAGTCCTCCAATGATATCTACACGAGTGATTCCGTTGAGTGATTCTATTTTATCTTTGAGGTCTTCCCCTTGTTTTTTCAATACATCCAAAGGTATATCGCCATACAAGTTGATATTCATTATGGGCATTTCTGCTATATCAAATTCTTGTATTTGTGGGTCAGATTTCAAATCGCTTGGCAAATCTTTTTTACCTTTTTGTACAGCATCAGTTACACGTTGCTTACATACACTTGGTTCTAGATCTGTATTAAATTCTACTACTATCAAACAAAAATCTGACATAGAATTACTCGTCACTTTTTTTACACCAGAAATAGATTTGATTTGTTTTTCTAGCGGCTTGGTCACTAGGTTTTCTATATCTTCTGGTGTAGCACCCGGATAGATTGTAGCCACTGATATTGTAGGAACTACAACATCTGGAAATAGTTCTTTTGGCAATTTGATATAAGTAACAATTCCTGCTAAAGTCAGCAATAGTGTTATTACATAAATGCTCGTTTTATTATTGATACACCAAGTAGTAAACTTGAGTTCTTTCAATCTTTCAGTATTCATATATTTTTATTTATGGTTGATTGAATACGTTTATTAAAATTTGATTAATTGACCATCTGAAATTTCTGAATATCCAAAAGTGATAATTCTATCATTAATAGTAAGTCCTTCTTTGATCATCGTTTGTCCATTGTATGAATCGCCTACCATGATAACTTTTTTTCTGGCATAAAACTTTCCATCTTTTTCTTCTGCTACTAATAAGAAATCTCCATCAATATTTTTTTGAATAATATTTGAGGGAACTACAATTACGTTTTTATAAGTTTCATCGTTGATCATCAATTTTGCAATCATATTTGGTGCAAAATCTCCAGTAGTATTTTGTATAGCTGCTTCTATTGGAAAGGTTCTGTTTTGAGGATTCACTACTTTACCTACAAAAGTCAATTGACTTTCAGTAGTTTTATTTATATCTGGAAATACGATACTTACTTTATCGCCTTTTTTTACTGAAGCTAAATATGCATCAGCCATTTTTGCATTTACTGTAAGTTTAGATGTATTCACTACACGTATACCACTGTATGGTGTACCTGGAGATGCCATTTCACCTACTCTAACTTTTACTTCATCTACAGTTCCACTTATTGGAGATTTCATATAGCTCATACTCAGTTGTGCTTGTAGTCTACTTATAGCTTTTTCTGCTGCTTCTTTATTATTTTTTGCTTGTAGATATTGTATTTCACTACCTATGTTTTGATCCCATAATCTTTTTTGTTTTTCATATACTGTATTGGCAAGAGCTAGTCCATTTCTAGCTTCATCTATACCTCTTTCTAGAGCACTCATATCTGTCTTTGCTAATATCTGTCCTGCTTTTACAAAATCTCCTTCTTTTACATATACATTGGTTACTATTCCACCTATTGAAGTTACCCAAGTATTTGCATCTGATTCTACGGTACCTTGTACTTCTACAAAGTGTTTAAAATCTTGCATCACCAAACTATCTATTTGCACAGTTTTTTCAACTTGCATAGTTGGTTTTTTAGGAAGTTTGTCTTCTATTGCTTTTATTTTAGAATCAAGTTCCAGTTTCTCTTTTTTAAGCTGCGCTAATTCTTGTTCAGGTGTAAGTTTTTCTTTGCATGATGCCAAAAACAATACCACTGATAGAATAATAAAAATGTTTTTCATTTTAAATGTATTTATTGTTATTATGATTTTATTAATTATTTAATTTACCTTGAGCAGCATCAAGTGCTATTTTGCTAGTGAGCAAATTATACACTGCTTGTATATAGTTTAGCTGTGCAGTCACCATGTCAGCATCTGATTGCGAAATTGCAAAACTATTTCCTACTCCTTCTTTGAACATCACTTTGGTTTTATTGTTTATTTTTTTTGCTAGCGCTAAATTCTTTTTCTGATCCTCTAAAGCTTGTAGAGCACTTTTATAGTTGTTTTCAGCTACACTATTTTCTAGTCTTACTCCATTATTAAAATTTTCAAGTGTATTATTCGCTTCTAGTTCTTTTATTTTAGCTTGTTGTACAGATGCATATCTTGTGAGTCCATCAAATATGGACACTTTCATAGTTACACCCCACAAGCCTTGTCTAAACCATTGCTCGTTATTAAAAAAATTGAACTTACTTCTTTGAGCATTTACACTATATGATGCAAATGCGTATACACCAGGATAATAGCCTGCATGTTTTTGTTTAGTATCGTATCCCAATAACGTTTTTTGCATATTGAGCATAGAATATTCTATTCTGTTTTGAGGATTGAAACCCGTGTTATCTAATATAGGTGTAGCACCATTTATTAACGAATCTAAATTTTCAGTAAGAGTTATTTCTTGTTGTACAGGAATATTCATTTGGTATTTCAATGCTTCTTTGGAGTTCTTTACTTTATTTTCAATATCTTTTATAGTAGTCTGTAAATTTGCTAATGCAAGCTCTAGTCTATTTACATCTAGCTCTTCTGCAAAACCTGATTTGTATAACTCTCTAGTTTCAAATAATAATCTTTCTAAAGTGCTTTCATTTGATTTCACAAGTCTATAGCTTTCTTGAGCTACCAATGCTGCTACATAAGCATTGCTTACGCTTTTACGAGTATCTACTTCAATTTTAGTTATTTGGTAGTCCATCAGTTTCAATACGTCTTTTGTAGCTTTTACACCTACAAAATATCGTCCATCGAATATCATTTGTGATGCTTCAAAATTTAATTTAAAATTGTGTGGTAATCCGAATTTTACTGGTATAAATCTGCCTGGTGCACCAAATATTTCTCCTGGCAATAACGATACTGGTAATTCAAAAAAATTGGTATAATCAGCATTGGCATTTATTTTTGGAAAACCAATTGATAGTACTTCTAAATTCTGTTTTTTTGCGACTAAATATTCTAGTTTTTGATTTTTTACATTTAAATTATTTTCTAAAGCATAATCTACTGCTTCCTTCATATTGAAAGCATTTTGAGCCCAAAGGCTACAACTAATGCTAACAAATAAAATTGTTACTAATTTTTTCATAATAAAATTTATTGTAAATGATTTTTTAAATGATTATTTAAATAATGTAGACCCTCATTAGACACAATACCATGAAGGTGATAAAAAGCATATTCTTTCATAGTCGCCGCTAATCCATTTTCCGTTTTTTTATCATTCAGATTTTTTAAGATTGCGTCTATACTATTTATATATATAAATGCGATGACTTCTAAATTCATATCATCTCTATAAATTCCTTCTTTAACGCCTCTCTTAAGATTATGTAGAATATGATTAAAAATATATTTTTCTGTAAACTCTGTAAACAAAGACCAACTTTTAGGGTGATATTTTTGTAAGTCGTATATAACACTTGGATTAAGTGTATTCAGTTCGTCATGGTTGTGCATGATGATTTGTAAAAATTCATCTATAGAGTTTTTAGAATTTTTGATTACTTCTTCTACTTTTTTCTTTTCTCTATGAATATGATTTTGTACTACTAGATAAACCAATTCTTCTTTATTATCTACAAATACATAAAGCGTTTTTTTAGAAATACTCATTTCTCTACTCAAGTCGTCCATTGAGATAGATTTTATCCCATACTTAAAAAACAATTGTTCTGCTTTTTCTATTATGTCTATAAGTTCGGCCACTGTTTGTCTAATTTTGTGCAAAGATATACATTAAATATCTAGGAAACAAATTTAGTGTAAAAAGTTTCCTAAGTTTTTTTAATTGAAAATAAACCTGTTTAATCAATCTAATTTATTGAATATCTATAAGATAATAATTTAGTTAAAATATTAATATGTCATATTCGAAATTTTCAATATTTTTGGCATATCTATTGTGTATAGATACTACATAATAAAATATGATAAAAAATTATACAATTATTAATTAACATTTAAAAAACAAAAAGAATGAAAAAGTTATTTTTGATGTTGGCTTTAGGTTCAGTTTCATACTTTGGTATAGCTCAAAGTACTTCAGTAAACAATACACCTCCAACTACAGCTACAAGCAATGCAAAAATTGAGTTTGTGAGCGAAACAATCGACTATGGTACTATTGAAAATGGTGCTAATGGTGAGAGAGAATTTAAATTTAAAAATGCTGGTACTGATGCATTGATCATCTCTACATGTAGAGGGTCTTGTGGATGTACAGTTCCTACTTGTCCTACTGAGCCTATTATGCCAAAACAATCTGGTGTAATCAAAGTAAAGTATGATACTTCTAGAACTGGTCAGTTTACAAAACAAATCACTGTAGAAAGTAATGATCCAAGTGGAATCAAAATCTTGAAAATACAAGGTAATGTAAACGCACCTGCAACTACTCCAGCTACTACTCCAGTTGCTCCTCACTAGTAGTCAATTTAAAAAACTATATAAAAACCATCACGTCAAAGACGTGGTGGTTTTTTTTTGTAGATTTACAGCTTATACATAATTAGTACTATGAACTCCAAAAAACTTTTTCTGCTAGATGCCTATGCACTTATATATAGAGCATATTTTGCTTTTGCCAAAAATCCCTTAATCAACTCTAAAGGACATAATGTAAGTGCTATCACTGGTTTTACAAATACACTCCTAGACTTGATGGAAAAAGAAAAACCTACCCATCTCGCAGTAGTTTTTGATATGGCTGGACCTACAGATAGAGCTGTGGAACATGAGTTTTATAAAGCTAATAGACAAGAAACTCCGGAGGACATTCGCTCTGCTATTCCTTATATACAAGAAATTATAAGAGGGTTTCATATTCCTATTTTAGGACTTGAAGGCTACGAAGCAGATGATGTGATAGGTACTGTTGCAAAACAAAAAAGCAAAGAAGGATATGTAGTATATATGGTTACCCCTGATAAAGATTTTTGTCAACTAGTAGAAGAAAATATTTTAATATATAAACCGGGTAGACAAGGAAATTCTTTTGAAATATTGGGTGTAAATGAAGTGAAAGAAAAATGGGAAGTAGAAAATCCACTACAAGTAATAGATATATTGGGTATGTGGGGTGATGCAGTAGACAATATACCTGGCATACCTGGCGTAGGCGAAAAAACTGCCAAGAAATTAATTGGTGAATATGGAAGCATGGAAAATGTAATAGCCAATGCAAAAAATGTAAAAGGTAAAGTAGGTGAAAATATTGCCAACTTTGCTGAGCAAGGTATCATATCAAAAAAATTGGCTACTATCATAATAGATTCTCCTATAGAAGTAAGTGATGAAGATTTGCTTATCACCGAACCTGATAGAGAAAAACTCAAAGAAATTTTTACAGAACTTGAATTTAGAACTATAGGAAGACGAGTGCTCGGAGAAGATTTTTCTGTAAATAATGTATCTGTAGCTCCATCTAAAAAAACAGCTCCTACTGCTCAAATGGATTTGTTTGATGGAGACAATCAACAAGTCACTCCCACAATAGCACCTGCAGAAAAACCAATCGGAAAAAGCATAACTAATACTACACACGAATACAAATGTGTACAAAGCGATGAAGATATTCATCAATTAATATCTTTATTAGAAAATTCTAATTGCTTTTGTTTTGATACAGAAACTACTGGACTCGATACACATATAGCAAGTATCGTTGGCTTATCTTTCTGCGTAAATAATCATGAAGCATATTATATACCTACACTTGAAAATACAGATGCAATCCTTCAAAAATTTAAGTCAGTTTTTGAAAATGAAAAAATAAATAAAGTAGGACAAAACATCAAGTATGATATGCTCATGCTTATGAATTACAATATAGAAGTAAAAGGTGCTTTGTATGATACTATGTTACTGCACTATTTACTAGAACCAGATATGCGTCATGGTATGAATTTTATGGCAGAAACATATCTTGGCTATACACCAGTGAGTATAGAATCTTTGATAGGAAAAAAAGGAAAAGGTCAGCTCTCTATGAAAGATATAGAGCTGGATAAAATAACAGAATATGCTGCCGAAGATGCTGATATCACTTGGCAACTTTACAACTACTTCATGCCAAAAATAAAAGAACGTGAAGTACTTGAACTCAATGATACACTTGAAGCACCACTGATACCGGTGCTTGCACATATGGAAAAAGAAGGCGTGCAAATAGATACCGAATTTTTGAAAAAGTATTCAGATGAAATGCAACTCGAATTAAATATTCTTGAAAAAGATATTTATGAAATCGCTGGTGTACAATTCAATCTTGATTCTCCTAAACAACTCGGCGAAGTACTTTTTGATAAACTAAAAATACCTTATACTGAAAAGAAAACAGCAACAGGACAGTACTCTACAAATGAAGAAACACTCTCTAAAATAGATCATGAGATAGTAAAACATTTGCTAGACTATAGAGAACTGACAAAACTAAAATCTACATATGTAGATGCATTGCCCCTTTTAATCAATCCTAAAACCAATAGACTACATACTACTTTCAATCAAACTATAGCCGCTACAGGTAGATTGAGCTCTGTAAATCCAAACCTGCAAAACATCCCTATACGAAGTGATAGAGGTAAAAAAATTCGTCAGGCATTTATTCCGCGTAATGAAGATTATGTAATTCTCTCTGCTGATTATTCTCAAATAGAATTGCGTATCATTGCTGCTATGAGTAATGAAGAAAATATGATTCAAGATTTTATCAATGGGCTCGATATTCATACTGCAACTGCTGCAAAGGTTTATGGAATTAGCATTGATGAAGTGAGCAAAACTCAACGTAGCAATGCTAAGATGGTCAATTTCGGAATAATCTATGCTATCTCAGCATTTGGTTTATCGCAAAGACTTTCTATACCACGCAAAGAAGCAAGTTCGTTGATAGAAAACTATTTTATACAGTATCCTCGCATCAAAGAATACATGAACGAAACACTCGAATTTGCTAAAACCAATGGATATGTGAAAACGATTCTTGGTAGAAGAAGATACTTAAAAGACATCAATTCTGCCAATCATACTGTACGCAGTATAGCAGAAAGAGAAGCTATCAATGCACCGATACAAGGCTCTGCTGCAGACATGATAAAAGTAGCTATGATACATATACATGATGAACTGAAAAAAAGAAATTTAAAAACAAAAATGACGCTGCAAGTACATGATGAGTTGGTTTTTGATACACATAAATCTGAAATAGAAGAGGTAAAAGCAATCATCATAGACAAAATGCAAAGCGCCATAACTATGAATGTTCCTATCATAGCAGAAGTAGGTGTGGGTGATAGTTGGTTAGAGGCGCATTAAGAATATGAAACAATTCTGCTCAACACTTCTTCTAATATTACTAGTCAATTTTTGCCATGCAACTAATTTATTAGACACTATTCCCTATCCAAATCCTTCCAACTGGCTCAACTCGTTCGATTTGGATGGTGATAAAATAAATGATGAAATTTATTTTGATTATAGTGGTGGTGCTCATTGTTGCTATCATATACATATCAAATTAAGTAGTAATGAAACAGTTTATGATTATCCTTTTGATATGGATGGAGGATATATTTTTGGTGTAGATAATTCGTGGCCAGATAAATTTGACATACAAGATTATGACAAAGATGGACTACCAGAAATAAAAATGATGATACAAACCTATAATGCTGAAATAGGAAAAGTCCCTTTCAAATGGAAAACAAAGTATCATATAAAATCCAATACGATTTTAATTGAATACGAGAATGGTAAATTGATTACTAGAGATTTTAAGTAAATATCCCTTTTCAAAATACTCAAAGCATAAGTAAAATCTTCTTACTTAAATCTTTTCATTTACATCTTATTACTTATCCCGAAGCTTCGGGACTTATATCTTAATACTAAAAACCCTACATATATCCTAATATCTTCAACATGCTTTTGTAGCTCTGTTCTTTGGCAAAAAGTTTGGTAGAAATATCTCCGTTTTCATCACGAGAGATTATTACGTGTTTTGGAGCAGGAAGTAAGCAGTGTTGTATGCCTCCGTAGCCTGCTATAGATTCTTGGTATGCACCAGTATGAAAGAAACCGATATATTGTGGTACATTCGGATTGTACTTAGGCATATAGATAGCATTGGCATGGCTCTCGCTATTATAGTAATCATCACTATCACAAGTTAGTCCACCTAAAAAAACCCGCTCATTTTCCTCATTCCAATTATTGATGGCTAGTAAAATAAATTTTTTGTTGATAGCCCAACAATCAGGTAGCGTAGTCATAAAACTACCGTCTATCATATTCCATGCTTCACGATCGTTCTGTTTTTTCTGATCAAGTATGGAGAATAAGGTAGCTCCACTTTCTCCTACAGTGAACGAACCAAACTCAGTAAAAATATCTGGCTCTGTGACACCATGGCTTCCACAGATACTTTTTATCTGTGCTATGATTTCCTCTGCCATATATTCATAATCATAATTAAAATCTAATTTATTTTTGATAGGAAATCCTCCACCAATATTTAATGAATCAAGTGTTGGACATATTTTTTTGAGTTCACAATATACATTCACACATTTATTCAACTCACTCCAGTAATAAGCTGTATCTGCTATACCAGTATTGATAAAGAAATGCAACATTTTTAAGGTCGCTTTTTTATTTGTTTTTACATGATCATTATAAAACGGAAGTATATCTTGGTAGCCTATCCCCAGTCTTGATGTATAAAACTCAAACTTTGGTTCTTCTTCACTAGCTATTCGTATACCTATATTTATAGCCTTATCAGTTTTAGAAATCAATTCGCCAAATTCATTGATATTATCTATGATTGGCACTACATTTTCAAAACCTGTTTCTATCAATCTAGCTATATTATCTATATATTGACCTCGTTTGAACCCATTGCATATGATAGTTTTCTTCTTATCTATCAACTCTTGTTCAAACAAAGACTCTATAATATTAATATCAAAAGCAGAGGAAGTTTCTAAATAAACATCATTTCTGATTACTTCTTCCAATACAAAAGAGAAATGAGAACTCTTGGTACAATAACAAAAATTATATGAGCCGGTATATCCCGACTTAGCAATTGCTACATTAAACAATCGTTTTGCTTGCTGTATTTGCGATGATATTTTTGGTAAATAAGAGATTTTCAGTGGCGTACCATATTGTTTTATGATATCCATCATATTGATATCATGGAAGTACAGCTCATCATCTATCATTTTAAACTCTTCTTGAGGCCATTCAAAAGTTTGTTCAATTAAGTCTACATATTTGTTTTTCATCTTATTTAATTTAAATTATTGCTCTGTAAAAATACAAAGTAATTGACTTACATCATAAAAATAATGCCAAAGTAAGTGAGTTAAGTATATGTTTTTATTTATTTTAGAAACATACGAAAGATTTAATCATATCTAACCTAAATAAGTTAACCCACCTATTATTATAATATACTTAATAAATAAAATTGATTCATCTGCTAATTAACAAATTTGCTAATTAATATTTTACCTTTGAGGCTGAATTTATATTATGTGGCAAAGTCTTAAAAAAAGAATCATACCGGGTTTATCTTTTGGAGCAATCATTGGTGGAGCGATATATTTTTCGGAGTGGAGCTATGCACTCATACTCATACTCAGTATTATACTATGTACTAACGAGTTTTATAAAATTGTGAAGAGTATTCGTGACGAAGAAAACGATGTGTTTATTGAATTCCACAAATATTTCGTTATTGTTTTGGCCATATGTAGTTTTATATTGAGTTTTATGTTTTTGGGTGGATTTTTATCAAGCAGTGTATTGAGTATTATCCCACTTTTATTTTTAGCCATTCTTTTTATAGAGCTATTTTCAAAATCTACTAAGCCATTTATGAATATAGGACTCAACGTGACGAGTCTTTTATATATTGGTATGCCTATGTTTATGGCAAATTACATTGTATTTTTAAATCAAAAGTATGATGGAAGATTGCTTCTCGGAGCAATGCTACTAGTGATGCTCAATGATGTAGGAGCTTATTTTATGGGCAATTGGTTTGGCAAAACTCCTTTATTTTCTAGAATCTCTCCGAAAAAAACTATAGAAGGCACGATAGGTGGATACTTAGTTACGCTTTTAGGTGGCTATTTAGCTCATATTCTTATTGGTGAAACTCAAGTAGGAGTTACTCTTATAGATTGGTTGGTGATAGCTGTACTTTGTTCTACAGGTGCTATCATTGGAGATTTGGTAGAAAGTCTATTTAAAAGAAGCCTTCAAATCAAAGATAGTGGCTCTGCAATACCGGGTCATGGTGGATTTTTAGATAGATTTGACGCTATTTTATATAGCTTGCCAATTATTGCAGTATATGTTATACTTAGATTTTAGTATTTTGACTACATTTGCACTCGCAAAATGAGAAAAAAAATAATAATACACAGAGAAGGATATAAGATTATTCTTGTAACAGGGATTACTCTTTTTCTAATAAATATTTTGGTAAGCGCATTATCAGACTATAAAGGCTTAAATATTACTGTACAAGTTTTATCGGCTATCATTTTTTTATTTACTGCTTCGTTCTTTAGACATCCGAGCAGAACTACTCCAGATGATGAGATGAATATCATAGCACCTGCAGATGGCAAAGTAGTAGTACTCGAAGAAGTAGAAGAACCTGAATATTTTAAAGATAAAAGATTGCAGCTATCTATATTTATGTCACCTACCAATGTGCATGTAAATAGATATCCAATAAGCGGTTTGGTAAAATACACCAAATATCATCCAGGAAAATATTTAGTAGCTTGGCATCCAAAATCTTCTACAGAAAATGAACGCAATACTGTAGTAGTGGGCAACGAAACTGCTGAAATACTCATGAGACAAATAGCTGGAAAATTTGCAAAAAAAATAGTTTGCTATGCAAAAGTAAATCAAGAAGCAGATCAAGGCAGTGAATTTGGTTTTATCAAATTTGGCTCTAGAGTAGATTTATATTTACCACTTGGTACACCTATTCATGTTAAATTAAACCAAAAAGTACGTGGTGGTGAGACAATATTAGGTAAAATGTCTTAATTTTACTTTGGTATCATTTTTGAAACAATACTATTATAAAACATAAATAAATAAAACAATGAAAAAACTTATTTTAGCTTTCGCAATATTATTTGCTTCTACAGCAATATTTGCACAAACAACTACATCTACAGCAACTTCTAAAACTTCTACACCTGTAGTAAGTGTAGATAAAACAAATCCAATATCAAAACCAGTAATGGACAATACTACTGGCAAACCTGCATGTTGCAAATCAGGTACTACTACTTCAGGTAAAGCTTGTTGTTCTTCTAGCACTGCTTCCACAAAAACTTGTAGCGATGCATCTAAAACAGCATCTACTACTACTGCACCAGCACACAATTGTTCTGACCATGCACATACTACAACTACTGCTGCACCAGTACACAACTGTTCTGATCATGCAAAAACAACTACTACTACAGCTACTACCCCTGCTGCTACAAGCACTACAAGAACTGCTGCTGCTAAAAAAGGAAATAATTAATATATAAATATTATAAATATCTTTGCCCTTGTGTCAGTGACACAAGGGCATTTTTTTAGTACTACACTAAAAATCTTAATAAAGCGTTATATCATAAGTGAAAAACTTAAAAACATATTTTATTATTTGCATTACAACACTTTTGTTGTTTCAAAAATCTATAGCTCAAAAGATAGAAATAGGAATCATGGGCGGTGGAGCCAACTATACTGGCGACCTCAATACCAATACATCCTTTCAAAAAATTGGTCCATCAGCAGGTATATTTATGAGAAATAATATTGGTACTAGATTCTCTTTCAAACATGCATTTGCTTGGGGTAGAATCAGCGCAGATGATGCACTTAGTAAAAATGATTTTCAAAAACAACGCAATCTTTCTTTTCGCAGTGATATTTTTGAAATTAGCGAGATGTTTGAATTTAACTTTTTAGACTTCCTACTCAAAAGCAAAAAATATTTTATTTCTCCATATATCTCTACAGGTATCTGTGTGTTTTTCTTCAATCCACAGGCATTTTATCAAGGTAGATGGTACAATCTACAGCCACTAGGCACCGAAGGGCAAAACGACCCAAACTATTCAGGCAATAAAAAATACAAACTATATAATATAGCTATACCCATAGGTGGAGGGGTAAAAGTAGCCTGCAATAGATATTGGTCTATAGGTATTGATATTCAAAACAGAGTGACATTTACTGATTATCTAGATGATGTATCAAAAAACTATGTGAGCCCTATCTCACTTCCAGATGGCAATAGAGGTATCGCTTACAAACTGATGGATAGAAGCGGTGAAAAAGGTGAAGTAATAGGCAAACCCGGCTACCAAAGAGGACTTTCCGAAAAAAATGATCATTATATGTTTTTTAGCTTTACACTTTCTTATACTTTCAACTCTAAAGCCTGCCCTAAGCCATATCCAGAGCATTAAGGAAAGCTGACTATTTTATAAGATAAATCGGTTTTATAAAACACTTACATATTATTTTTATTCCTTGATAAACTTACTATTCCCTACTACATTGTTTTCTTTATTTAATGCTCGTATGAAGTATATCCCACTGCTCAAAGACTTAAAATGTAGTTGTATGTTTTGTTGACCGCTTCCTACGGATTCTTGTTGTAAGAATATATTATTGAGTTTCTTTCCTAGAGCATCATATACTTCCACCCTGTGTATTTGATTCGTTCCTATCGTAATATTTAATATATCATTAGTAGGATTTGGATATAAACTTATAGCCACTGTTTTTGGGCTGTAGATACCACTGATGACCGTGAGCGTTGTAGTCACTATAGAGTCACATCCTTGGGTATTGGTCAATACATCTGTATATATTCCTGTGCTGGTATAGATATGTGTTCCTACCTGTACGCTTTGCCCTGCATTGATTATATAGGTTCTTGCAGAGTTTGTAGGAGTATTGCATATTTTGGTTTCTACTGTATTGGTAAATATGGGAGTATTGAGGTCAAAAAGAATACCTGCAGTATTATTGATGACGATACCTTCAGGCAATCCTGTATTCAATTTTATACGGTACTGCACCCAGCCATGGCTTTCTGGTTCGTTGGTAGTACTATCTTGTAGAAATATATCATTAAATCTAAAAAGTGCCACTCTATTAGGGTATACTTCCATTTGTTGGTTATGACTGCTTCCTACTATCTGTATTGTATTGAGATTGAGGTGTCTGTCTATACTATCCCATACATATACATTTTGAGCATAGCTAGAGCCAGTGTTTTGAAAATGAATAGTATAATACATCCAACCCTGTGAGGAAGTCACAGAGCCAGCAGGACTTACTTCTTTGATATTTGGGTCATAAGATGCACGTACTATGAAGCATTGAGAAAAGATATTATTAGTAGGATTGGCATCGCTACTACTAGGATCTACAGTAGTAGTAAAGCACAATAAATCTCCAGCCACAGCACTAGAATCTATATAGAATAGCGGTTTTAGGTCATTATAAAAATCTAGATTATTAAAATTTGCAATATTCCAAACCAACCTATTTGGTAATATAGTATCTGGCAATACAGCACCTATTGTACTACCTGTATAATGCACGTGACCTGTATACACTAGAACTATTCTACCAGCTACTGATGCACATCTAGCACCATATACTTGAGCCATATCACCTGCATGTATCTGAAAACCTACTGATGATGCAGGCCTATACAAACCAGCACCTACAAGTCCTGTAGTGCCTATATCAAAATCTGTTTTGCATTGCATGGCCATATCTAGATTGCTAGTGATATGTGTACTCGTATCTATTATTACAGTATCATATCCTGATGATAAACAAGAAGAATAAAGTGGCAATTCTGTGGTATCTATATGCACCGTATACGTATCAAAAGCTACAGAATTAAAGGCATACATGCCATTAATAACAGTACTAGACATTTGTAATATATTAGTGTCTTTTTGTAGATAGAGTGTGATATTTTTAATTTTAGTTTCTATAGTATCCATGCTACAGTTAGAATTACTGTCTTTATAAACTGTTCCTAGTACACTAATGTATGACGGGCAACTATGTAGAGAAGGATTACAATAAGGGAAAGTGCCTAGTGGTGGGGAAAAAGTAGCACTTACTACATTATTTGGAATGCATGTTATAGAAGTAGAATCAAAATAAACATTAGTTAGACTAGATGGTAAATAAGGCAAACAAGATAAACTTCTATTATAACTACAATTTAATGAAGTGAGTGAAGAAGGTAATGTTGGTAGTGTAGTAAGATTATTAAACCAACACCACAAATATGTTAAAGAAGATGGGAGTATAGGAATTGTTGAAAGATTATTACCTCCACAATCTAGCCCTACTAAGTTAAAAGGTATTATAGGAAGCGAAGTAAGATTATTGTTATTACAATTTAAATGTGATAAAGAAACTGGTAAAGATGGGAGCGAAATAATATTGTTCCTATCGCAAGTTAGCTCTAATAATGATGAAGGTATTATGGGTAATAAAGTAAGATAATTGTTACTACAATTTAAACGAGTTAGAAATACAGGTAAAGAAGGAAGAATAGTTAAATTATTATTACTGCAATTTAAATATGATAGAAAAATGGGTAAAGTAGGAAGTATAATTGAGTCATTATAACTACAATCTAAGGACTGTAAAGAATCTGGCAAGACTGGGAGGGTAATAAGATTATTGGCACTGCATTCTAAATATCTCAGTGAAGAAGGCAAAGTAGGAAGCATTGTAAGATTGTTAGCAATACACTTTAACCATAAAATGGAGTCTGGTAATGCTGGGAGCGAATTAAGATTATAATTAAGAGCAGTAAATAAAATAGTTAGTGTTGAAGGTAAAGTAGGGAGTGAAGTAAGATTATTAGCGCTACAATCTAACCATTTTAGATTAGAAGGCAATGAGGGAATATTATTTAATCCAGCACCATGACAATCCAATGAGTCTAAATTTTCAAAATATTGTACTCCATCTAAATTACTCATAGTTATGCCCCTACAATTTATTGTTCTTGTAGTAGTAGTCACTTCAGGAGAAGAAATATCCAAGCTATCTCCACTAGCATCAAAAGGGCAAGCAATAGACACTAAATAAGTCCTAAAATTTGCATCTGGTATATATCTATATACTTGGGTTTTGGCAGTATAAGATATAATAAATAAAATAGCGAGTAAGTATATTGTTTTTTTCATCTGTATTTATTTTTTAATGTATAATAAAGTTAAGCGTTTTATTAAAATTTGCAAATTTATTTTTGCTTGAAATATTAAACTTTATAGAAGTGTGAAAATTTTTGAAAAAATATTTATATACAAAGTATTTATAATATCACTACTATTTATCATTAAACAACATTTCATTAAAATTATTCATAGATTTTCACGAAATTTGTAGGATGCAATTCGCTCAAATAGTAGGTCAAGAGCTTCTAAAACAAAAGCTCATTCAAAATGTCAACGAAAATCGTTTGGCTCACGCTACTATGATACTTGGCGCTGAAGGTACTGGTACACTAGCACTAGCGCTAGCGTTGGCACAATACCTCATGTGCGAAGACCGTCAAGAGAATGATAGCTGTGGCACTTGCAGCCAATGTGTCAAAAACGCAAAAATGATACATCCTGACTTGCATTTTATGTATCCAAACATAAAAAAAGATAGTAGCGATAAAATACAAGCAAGCACCACTTGGATAAAAGAATGGCGAGAAACCATCCTGCACAATCCATACGTGAATGTGACCGACTGGATAAATATTTTGGGCAAGGGTGATAATAAACAAGGAAATATTACCAAAGGAGATTGTCATGAGACCATCAAAAAATTGAGTTTAAAAACCTACGAATCTAAATACAAAATTCAAATTATTTGGATGGCAGAGTATTTAGGTCTTGAGGGAAATACCTTGCTAAAACTGATAGAAGAACCACCAGCTGATACTATTTTTTTACTAGTAGTAGAAAATATTGAGCAGGTCATTAATACCATCATTTCTAGAACTCAAATAATAAAAGTGCCTCAAATAGAGGATATTGATATGAAAAATATTTTGGTGACTAAATATGAGGTGAGCGAAGAATCTGCCAAAAAAATCTGTAGAATATCGGACGGAAGCTTCTACACTGCACTAAAAATGCTCGATGGAGATGAAAATATCAATGACGAATTGGTGATGTTATTTTTGAAATGTAGCTTTCGAAAAGCTTTTAAACAAGCCGATGCTGCTAAGTTGATGGAAGAAATGGTGACACAATTTGCAACTTTGGGTAGGGAAAAACAAAAAAATTTTTGTAAATATGCACTCTTTTATTTGAGAGAATGTATGCTTTTGAGACAAGGAATGAATACAAAACTGGAAGGAGCGGAACTAGACTATGCTAAAAAAACCATAGCCTATATCAATGAAGACCAGTTTGAAAAAATTCATTTAATCATCAATAAGCTACACTATCATATAGAAAGAAATGCGGCTCCAAAAAGTCAGATGATGTCTACATTATTGCAGGCATCACGTATACTAGCAGGAGAACATGTTTTGGTAACTTCATAAAAAAGTTGTAGGTAAATCTTTTGAATATTTATTCAAAAGAAAATTAAATTAACTATATAAAAAAGATATATAAATGGGATGTTCGTCATGTGGTACAGTAACTAATGGAAAGCCTGGAGGCTGTGGAAGTGGTGGTGGATGCAGCACAGGTGGTTGCAATAGAATGAATGTTTTTGATTGGTTTGCAGATATGCCTATCACTTTTAGCGACAAGGTTTTCAATGTAGTAGAAATCAGTTTTAAAAACGGAGCACGAAAAGGATACTTTAGAAATGTAAATCATCTCGACTTGATGAAAGGTGATTTAGTAGTAGTAGAAGCAGCTCAAGGATACGATATAGGAGAGGTTTCGCTCAAAGGCGAGTTGGTAAAACTTCAGCTGAAAAAAAACAATATCAAAGACCGTGCAGACACTATTAAAAATATAGTACGAAAAGCAAATCCTAAAGACAGATTGAAATTGGCTGAAGTGCGTGCCACTGAAAATGAAATGATGGTAGTAGCGCGTGTAGTATCTCGTGAGCTTGGATTGAATATGAAACTAGGTGATGTAGAAGTGCAAGGCGATGGCACTAAAGCTACATTTTTCTATACTGCAGAAGACAGAGTGGATTTTAGAGAACTCGTAAAAAGATATGCCAAAGACTTTAAGCTAAAAATAGAAATGCGTCAAATCGGTGCTAGACAAGAAGCTGGACGTATTGGTGGTATTGGCTCTTGTGGTAGAGAGCTTTGTTGTAGTACTTGGTTGACTGACTTCAAAACTGTGAATACCAATACTGCCCGTTATCAAAACATTTCTATCAATACGGATAAACTGAGTGGACAATGTGGAAGACTTAAATGTTGTCTCAACTATGAATTAGATTCTTATCTAGATGCGCTCAAAGATTTTCCAAAAGAAATATATAAACTTGAAACTACTGATGCTGTAGCTAAACTGATCAAAACAGAAATACTTACTAAAACACTTTGGTTTAAATTTGATGGTGTAGATCGTATTTTTAAACTCAGTACTCAAGATGCGTTGGCAATATATAATGATAATAAAAAAGGTATAAAACCACACTCACTCAGCGAATTTGCTGCACCAGAAATAGTAAAAGAAGAGAGCAAATATGAAGACTTGGTAGGTCATATAAGTCTTGAATCGCTTCAAACAAAAAACAAAAAGAAAAAAAACAAAGGCAATAATCGTGGCAATGCTCCTGATAATAATAATCAAAGACCACCAGTAGCTAACCAAGCAAATAATAAAACTACTGGACCCGCAAAGCCAGCGCAACAAAATAATAATAGACCTGCACAACAAAACCAAAACAGGCCAGTACAAAATAATCCCAACCAAAAGGAACAAAAAGCACCAATTGCTCCTAGGTCAAATGAAGCGAATCCAAATGTAAATAAACCACAGGGCACTAGCAACAATGCTCCAAATCCTAATAACAAAAACAATAATAGAAATAGAAATAATAGAAACAGACCTCCAAGAAAAGACAATGGAGAAAATCAGAAATAGTTTTTTAAGTATCAAGTAGTAAGTATCTAGATATAAGATAGACTATTTGATAAAACATTACATTTAAAACTTGAGTAAAAACTTTGAACTCTTAACTTGAATATTGAACTTGAAACATTGAACTTGAAACTTATATAATTGAACTTAAAAAATTTAAAACTACAAAGACCAATAGTCTTTTTTGATATAGAAAGTACTGGTGTCAACACTATTCAAGATAGGATAGTAGAACTGTGTATGATAAAATATTTTCCAGATCATACTTCTATAAGTTATGTAAAAAGATTTAATCCAGAAATGCCAATAAGTGCCGAAGCTACTATGGTACATGGAATTAGCGATGAAGATATAAAAGATGCGCCTACTTTTATTTCTTTAGCCAATGAGGTCTTTTCATTTTTGCAAGATGCCGATATTTGTGGCTACAATATTATGAAATTTGATGTGCCTATGATCACCGAAGAACTGATGAGAGCTGGCATCAATGAGCCATTTAAAAGTGATATCAAATATATAGATGCATTTAAAATATTTGCTCAAATGGAGCGTAGAGATTTGGCTAGTGCACTAAAATTTTATACTGGCGCTACTATCGAAAATGCACATTCTGCTCTAGCAGATACTGAAGCTACTGCTGCAGTTCTCAATGGGCAAATAGAAAGATATGGATGGGAGGGAGATATCACATCACTCTACGAGATAAGCAGACAAGGGCATGAAGTAGTAGACTATGATGGGAAATTTTCACGTAATGAAGAAGGCGAACTCATTTTTACTTTTGGTACCAACAAAGGAAAAAAAATAGCTGACAATCATGGCATGCTCAAGTGGATGCTAGACAAAGACTTTAGTCGTCATACAAAATATATTGCCAATAAAATATTGAGTGGGGAATTGAAATAGTTTTGTAATTTCGATGCTTGAAGACATGCACCGAGGCTGTTATATAACTACTTCCAGTAAATCAAATAGGGCCTCAAAATAAACAAATTACAAAACAAGGTCTATTTTTGGCGTGGATTCATGCATTTTAAAAAAGTAGGCTGAGGACTACTTTTAATTATATTGGAATTTAGCTTTCAGCCTACATTTTTTTAAATGAAAAATTGACTGTAGTTTTTGTATTTGTATATTTTGAAGCCTTGTCTCGTCAACGGTAGACGAGATTGTTTCTTTTGTTTCAAGACAAAAGAAAAAAGATTTAAACAACTAATATTCACTATAAGGTTAACTCGAGGAGATAATTACCGATAATTTTTAATGAATAGAAACGGTGATTGTTTTACCTTTTTCTACGTGAATTTGCTGTGTATTATTCCAATCTAAATTGCTCGTAGTAGGCGGAAAACCTGGACAAAGTGATTCGTATCTTACTGGTGCACTTAGCGAATAGTGACCTGGATTTAATTCCAAAGTTTTCACTTCTCCAAATGATGCTTTACCACTAGTATAATCAGATGAAGAGTCATCATTTACCAAATAAGTAAAACTTGTATCTTTGAGTGTAAACGAACACGTAGAACCTGCAGGATAATCTTTTGGATATGTGGCATTAGGTGAATTGAATGTTACAATTACTTTTCCTGTGCTTTCTTCGTATTTACCACAAGAAGCAACAAATAATAAAACAATACATGCTGATAAAAATGATAATGTTTTCATAATTTTTTATTTACTATAACAATAGATATTGTTTTTTTGTTTTTACAAAAAAACGCCAATCAAAGATTGGCGTTTAATATATAAAAAATCTATTGTCTAGTATCTCTTTAGAATTTCTCCTAGCTACATCCAGTAGTCGTTCCACAGTTCAAGCATAAGAAACAAGTTCCATTTCTTTGTAGACTTAGGCTACCACAGTTGGTACATGATTGTCCTTCACCTTTAGTACTTGGAGCATTTGCTTTAGTGATCACCACAGTATTTGCTTTTGGCGTATGTATTTTATTAGCTACTGGCTCATTTTTAGGAGCTGGTGAAACTATTGGGCTCACTTCATTGTCATGAACATCTGTAGAGATATCCCATGCATCTTTGCTATTTTCTTCAAGTACTTCTGGCATGATATGAACTAAATCTGTTCTGCCTTGGTATTCAAATGCTAATAACCTAAAGATATAATCAATCACTGATGTAGCATTTTTGATATTTGGATGGTCTACTCTACCACTTGGTTCAAATCGAGTAAATGTAAATTTGCTTACAAACTCATCTAAAGGCACACCATACTGAAGACCAATAGAAACCGCTATTGCAAAACAGTTCATCAATGAACGGAATGCAGCACCTTCTTTATGCATATCTACAAATATCTCCCCAAGTGTACCATCTCCATATTCGCCTGTACGAACAAAAACTGTTTGTCCATCAATTTTTGCTTTTTGAGTGAAACCATTACGTTTATGAGGCAATTGTTTTTTCTGAATAATTCTTGATAAATCTCTCATGAACTTTGTATCTGTAGAATCATTCATCAATTTCAATGCTGCTTCAAGTACTTGCTCAGGGCTCAATTCACTCATTACTGGTGTAACATTTTTTGCATTCTCATCTGCTACTTTTTCAGCTTTGTCTGCTTTATCTTCATCATCATCATCTTTTTTATTAGCTAATGGTTGAGATAATTTACATCCATCTCTGTATAGTGCGTTTGCTTTGATACCTAGCTCCCAACTCATTTCATAGCATTCTTGTATTTCTTCTACTGTAGCTTCGTTTGGAAGATTGATAGTTTTAGAAATAGCTCCTGAAATAAATGATTGTACACCTGCCATCATACGAATATGTCCGTGTGGATGAATAAATCTTTCGCCTTTTTCACCACATTTATTTGCACAGTCAAACACTGAATAGTGCTCTTCTTTCAAGTATGGAGCACCTTCTATGGTCATAGTACCACATGAATATTCGTTTGCTTGCTCTATTTCTTTTTTGCTAAATCCTAATGCTCTTAATAAATCAAACTTCGCATCACCATACTGTTCTTTAGTAAATCCTAGTCTTGTAAGGGTATCTTCACCAAGTGCATATACGTTGAATGCAAAACTTATATGGAACACACCAGGCATTTGTGAATTTATTTTTTCTAAATCTGCCTCACTAAATCCTTTTGAACGAAGTGTATTAAAATTGATATGCGGTGCAGACTCCAGCGTACCGTGGCCTTTTGCATAGTTTACTATAGCTTCTACTTGTTTTTCATCATATCCAAGATTTTCAAGTGCTTTTGGTATAGATTGATTGATGATTTTGAAATATCCACCACCACTAAGTTTTTTGAATTTCACTAATGCGAAATCTGGCTCTACACCTGTAGTATCGCAATCCATCACAAGTCCAATAGTACCTGTAGGAGCTATCACTGTAGCTTGAGCATTTCTATATCCATATTTTTCACCAAGTTCTAAAGCTTTGTCCCATGCATTGCAAGCCGCAGTCAATAAGTAATCTGGACAATATTGTGGATTGATGCCTACTGGTTTGATATCTAGTCCTTCATATGTATCAGCACTTACATTATATGCAGCATATCTATGATTGCGCATTACACGTAGCATATGCTCTTTATTTTCTTCATATCTTTTGAAAGGTCCGTGAACTGAAGCCATTTCTGCTGATGTAGTATAAGCAACCCCTGTCATGATAGCGCTGATAGCTCCACCTATAGCCATTGCATCTTTACTATCATATGGTATACCAGACACCATAAGCAATGAACCTAAGTTTGCATAACCAAGACCTAAAGTTCTATATTCATATGATAATTGTGCAACTTCTTTAGATGGGAACTGAGCCATCAAAACAGATATCTCAAGAACCATAGTCCATAGACGGCACATATGTTCAAATCCTTTTACATCAAAAATCAATTTATCATCATCATAAAACTTACGAAGATTGATAGACGCAAGGTTACAAGCTGTATTATCTAAGAACATGTATTCACTACATGGATTAGATGCATTGATACGTCCACCTTCTGGACAGGTATGCCATTCGTTAATAGTAGTATCAAATTGAACACCTGGATCTGCACATCTCCATGCTGCATATCCTATATCTTTCCAAAGTTTTTGAGATGGAATAGTTTTCATAGTGCTACCATCTGTACGAGCTTTAGTTTCCCAATCTTTTCCTTCTTTTAGAGCTCTGAAAAATGAATTTGGAATACGTACTGAGTTATTTGAATTTTGACCAGCTACAGTTTTGTAAGCTTCCCCTTCATAGTGAGAACTATATCCTGCATTGATCAATGCTTTTACTTTTTCTTCTTCTTTTACTTTCCAGTTGATAAATGTTTCTATCTCTGGGTGATCCAAATCAAGACAAACCATTTTTGCAGCTCTACGAGTTGTACCACCGCTTTTGATAGCTCCTGCTGCACTATCGCCTATTTTTAAGAATGACATCAAACCAGAAGATGTTCCACCGCCACTTAACTTTTCGCCTTCACCTCTTACTCCAGAAAAGTTTGAACCTACTCCAGAACCATATTTAAAAATACGTGCTTCTCTTACCCAAAGATCCATGATACCACCATCATTTACTAAATCATCGGTAACACCTAAGATAAAGCAAGCGTGTGGTTGTGGTCTTTCATATGCAGATGTAGATTTGCTAAGTTTTTCTGTTTCAGGATCTACATAATAGTGTCCTTGTGGTTTTCCTTTGATACCATAAGAACTATGAAGTCCAGTATTGAACCATTGTGGTGAGTTTGGTGCAGCTAACTGACCTACTATAGCATAAGCCATTTCATCATAAAAACGTGATGCATCTTCAGTACTTGCAAAATATCCAAATTTCTCTCCCCATTGTCTCCAGCAATCAGCCATACGATGTGCTACTTGTTTCACAGATGTTTCACTACCCAATGAACCATCTGGCATAGGCACACCAGCTTTTCTAAAATATTTTTGTGCTAATATATCTGTAGCAACTTGTGACCAAGATTTTGGAACTTCTACATTATTTAAGCTAAAAATTAATTTACCATCAGGATTTCTTATTTCAGAAGTTCTGTATTCATACTCAAATAAATCGTATGCAGTTTTACCTTCTTTTGTAAAATATCTGTCTATTTTTAGACCTGCGTTTTTTGTTTTTACTGATGCCATTGCCTTGTACTCTTTTTAATTTAATTTTTTGGGTAATTCTGGAAAAAAAATCAGATGAATAGTTCCATCTGATTTTGTGTAACAAACTTAACATTCATATTTTAAAAATAATAGATGTGTTTTCCACATGGGGGTATGTTAGTATTGTTCATTACCGTATTCTACAAGGGTTTCAATAGTGTATAATAAAAGATTAATAAAATAAATTAACACTATTGCATAATTAAAAAAATAGTAGTAAAGACCATTAAAACTACCTTTTATTTGATAAAAAATGACTTATCTTGCAAGCATAAAATATATGTGTATAAGTAGTAATGAACGTATATAAAAAGATACAAGAAAATATTGCTTTGGGTAAAAAGCAACTAGCTGTTTTATTAGATCCTGATAAGTTAGAATTAAATGAGCTTTTTCTTAAACAAATTCATCTTTTTGAATCAAATAATATTGATTTTTTCTTTGTGGGTGGCAGTATAGTAGAAGAATCTCATTTTAAAAACACCATAGAATTTTTATCAAAGCACTCTAAAACGCCTATCATTCTCTTTCCTGGCGCTCATTATCAAATACATAAAGAGGCAGATGCAGTATTGTTTTTGTCACTTATTAGCGGCCGAAATCCTGAATACTTAATAGGTCAACAAGTGAAAGCGAGCAAAAGTATAGAACAAATACAGCTTGAAACCATAGCTACAGGATACATATTAGTAGATGGAGGAAGAATGAGTACTACTGCATATGTCACTCAAACCCAAGCCATCCCTCGCAATGAAATAGACATCTGCGTATCAACTGCTTTAGCCGCTAAATTGATGGGTATGCAAGCTATTTATTTGGAAGCTGGTAGTGGCGCGCATTTTTCAGTTCCGACTAATATGATACGAGCTGTAAAAAAAGAAGTGAAGCTACCGCTGATAGTAGGTGGAGGAATACGAAGTAAAGAAGATGCACAAACTATATTCGATGCAGGTGCAGACATTATTGTAATTGGTAATGCACTAGAAAAAAATCCCGAGTTGATTGGAGAAATATGTGATGTTTGTAAAAACTAAAAAAACTATATTCCTTTCTCCTTTTGATACAACTCCCATCTCCAAGCAGAATCCATCATATCATCCAAAGTATATTTACAAGTCCATCCCAGTTCTTTATTAGCCAATGAAGAATCTGAATAAATAGCTACTACATCACCGTCTCGAGCGTCACCCAATTCATAATTAAGTTTTTGCCCACTTACCTTTTCAAAAGAATGAATGGCTTCAAGCACGCTCACTCCTTCACCACTGCCTATATTAAAAGCAAAAAGATTTTGTGTAGTAGTATTATTGATTAAATATTGAAGTGCTTTGATATGTGCCACTGCAATATCACTCACATGTATATAATCACGTATACAAGTTCCATCGCGTGTAGGCAACTCTTTGCCAAATACTTTCATAGGTGGCATTTTGCCTATTGCTGTTCGAGTGACAATAGGTACAACATTAAAATAATTTTTAGTAGGCATCTCACCAATCATACCTGAAATATGTGAACCAGCAGGGTTGAAATATCGAAGATTAATGGCTTTCATTTCTTTATAAACTCGTACAAAATCTTCCACTATTTTTTCGCCAATTTGTTTGGTATATGCATAAGGCGATTCTGCTTTGCCTATTGCTGTTTGTTCATTTACTGGAAGCAGTTCTATATTGCCATAAATAGAACAAGAAGATGAAAAAATAAAATGATTTATATGATGTTTTTTACAAGCCTCTAAAATATTAATCAACGATTCTAAATTATTATGATAATATTTATTGGGAAAAACTGTAGACTCTTGTACATATTTATAAGCAGCAAAATGTATGATACCTATGATGTTTTTTTCTATTTCAAATACTTTATCTAAAGCTGTATTATCACAAAGATCAATTGCGTAATTTTTTATTTTTACACCTGTAATATTTTCAATTAAATCAATAGCTAAGGGTTTTGAATTAGAAAAGTTATCTATAGAAATTATTTCGAAATTACCTTCATGAATCAATTCAATAATAGTATGCGAGCCGATATATCCTGCTCCTCCAGTTACTATTATTTTGTTTTTAGACATGATTAATAATTCAATAATTTTTCGATTGCTACTTTGAATCTTTCTTTTGGAAGGAAATTATTTTCAAGTGGAATTGCAAATGGTACAGGTGTATCTAAACTAGCTATACGTACTATAGGAGCATCTAGTTTATCAAATAAATGCTCACTAATATATGCACTGATTTCTCCACCAATGCCACTAGTTAAAGTATCTTCATGTAGAATAATGACTTTACCTGTTTTAGCTACAGAAGCTTTTATAGTCTCCCAATCAAGTGGCAATAGCGTTCTTAAATCTATAATATCTGCATCTATATTCAGTTCTTTCACCGTATCCATAGCCCAATGTACGCCAGCTCCATAAGTAATCACCGTAAGTTCTTCACCTGCTCTAGCTACTTTTGCTTTGCCTATTTCTATTGTGTAATATGCATCTGGAATTTCTTCTTGTATACTTCTATAAAGTGCTTTATGCTCAAAAAACATAACAGGATTTGGGTCATTTATTGCAGCTGCTAATAAGCCTTTTGCATCATATACAGATGAAGGATATACCACTTTCAAACCCGGTACTTTAGTAAACCAAGCTTCATTGCTTTGAGAGTGAAATGGTCCTGCACCCACACCAGCACCAGTAGGCATACGAACTACCACATCTGCATTTTGTCCCCAACGATAGTAACTCTTTGCAAGATTATTTACTATAGCATTGAATCCAGTACTTACAAAATCTGCAAACTGCATTTCTATAACTGATTTCATTCCTTTGATACTCATACCAAGTCCTGCACTGAGTATCCCACTTTCACATAATGGAGTATTACGTACTCTATCTTTGCCAAACTGCTCTACAAATCCTTCAGTAATTTTAAAAACTCCACCATACTCAGCCACATCTTGACCCATAATCACTAGGTTTGGATGGCGTTCCATACTTTGTCTGAGCCCATCACTAATTCCATCTACTAAACGTTTCTCTGTTTTTGGTGTATCAAGAGGCAATTCTATATTTTCTGGTATGTATGGAGCATAGATATCTGCACATTCTTCCGCAGTATCTGCTGTGATTTCAGGAGCTGCAAAAGTGATATCTAGCGCTCTATCTATTTCTTCTTGTATATTAAATTTTACTTTGAAAATAAAGCCTTCATCTATCAAGCCGATTTCTTTTAAATAATTTTCATAGTTGCTTACTGGATCTTTTTTACCCCATATATCAAATAGTTCTTGAGGTACATATTTAGTGCCACTTGCTTCTTCATGTCCACGCATTCTAAAAGTCATACACTCTATCAAAACAGGGAATGGTTTTTCGCGCATTTGTTGAGCAAGTTCTGATATTGTATGATATACTTCTAAGATATTATTTCCATCAATAGTGAGCGATTTCATTCCGTATCCTGCACCACGAGAGGCTAACTGCTCACAACGATATTGTTCGTTTACTGGAGTAGAAAGACCATAGCCATTATTTTCTATAATAAAAATCGTAGGCAATTCCCACACAGCAGCAATGTTGAGTGCTTCATGAAAGTCCCCCTGACTAGTACCGCCATCACCCGTAAAAGTGACACTTACTTTTTTTTCTTTTTTAAGTTTATATGCTAGTGAAATTCCATTCGCTAAACATAATTGAGGACCTAGGTGCGAAATCATCCCTACTATATGATGTTCGTTTGAGCCAAAGTGAAAAGAGCGTTCTCTACCTTTAGAAAAACCTTCTTTTTTTCCTTGCCATTGCATAAATAATTTTGCAAGAGGCATTTTGCGTGTAGTAAATATTCCTAAATTTCTATGCAAAGGCATTATGTATTCATCACTTTCGAGTGCCATTCCTATACCTACAGATATAGCTTCTTGTCCAATACCACTAAACCATTTACTTACTTTGCCTTGACGTAAAAGCTTCAGCATTTTTTCTTCAATGATTCTAGGTTTTACTAATGCTCTATATAGATTTTTTAATTGGTCGTCGGTAAGATTTTTTCTATCAAAATTCATTTCAATTCTCTTTGCTATCAATAATAAAACACAAAGATAAACTTATCATTTGTAATGTATAAAAACAATTCGCTTTTTGATAATAAAACATTTATTAATATTGCTTATTATTAAATATATAAATCATGAGTGAAGAAAACGAATTAGCATTAGGTATAGGCTCTACAGTGATACATCCTAGTTTTGGAAAAGGTGTAGTAGTGGCTGACAATGGAGCAAGCCTAAAAATCTATTTTTTGGATATAGATAAAGCAAAAGACTTAGACAAATCGTTTGACAAACTAGATATAGTGACAAGTACTACACCACAAATGGCTCCTATATATTTGAAAGATATAGAAAAACTATTTGTAGAAGTTATCTTTAAATATTTGGAACCTCCGATACAAATACCCATGGGCAACAAATGGCTCAATGGCAAGCTAAATCTAATACCTGGCGACCCAAGTATGCAAAGTAAAGAAATACCGATAGAACAGTTTTTCAATAAAATAATCATGCTTAGAGATAGGCTGCGTGTGCTGGAGCAAAATATAAACACTCATCCAAAGCTAGACCATGAAGATAGAATACATCTTCAACAATATATTACTCGAATTTATGGTTCGCTTACTACGTTCAATATTTTATTTAAAGAAAAGGAACATCAATTTAAAGGAGCCGGAGGCGAATAGTATTATAAATAACTTATAAAACTAAAAAAGGATTTTTCGTTTAAATAGTTACTGTTTTTTTCATTTGCGTAAGCTTCTTTTTCAAAAGAAATATTCATGTATGCGTCATAGTGATTCATGCCTTTTATTCTATAAAACATATATTCCAAAACATATATCATATAGAAAGAAACAATCAGTAACTCTATCTGCTGTCTCAAATGTATTTTTTCATGAAAAATGGTGTGTCTATCTTCTAGCAAACACTTATTACTTAGCAATATAAATGGATATAGCGCAATAGCACTTGCAAAATTGAAGGTAATTAGCCTCACTAACTTTTTACTAACGATAATCATACTATGTAAAGCTATCAATAAACATTCCATTATTTACAAACATAAGTGTTACTAATTTTTTTAGTTTTTGCTAAATATTTTAGTTAATATTGTGTGATGTATAATGAAAACACAATAAAAGCAAACTTAAAAGCTACTGTGCTATTTGTAGATATGAATAGTTTTTTTGCTAGTTGCGAACAGCAAACTAATTATTGGCTACGTGGTAGACCTGTGGCTGTTTGTGTATATACGGGTAAGAACGGAGCTATAATTGCACCTAGTATAGAAGCAAAAAAAATGGGTGTGAAAATGGGATTGCGACTGGAAGAAGCCATGCAAATATGTCCTGAATTAGTGCCACTAGAAACTCATCCTGCGCGCTATAGAGATTTTCATGTAAAACTCATCAATGTGCTCAAAAAATATAGCCAAGATGTGATACCTAGAAGTATAGATGAGGCTGTAGTAGACTTGACCAACTATCAGCTGATATATAAAGACATGACTCAAGTAGCTATGGATATAAAAAGAGATATAAAAAACGAAGTGGGCGATTGGCTCAAATGCTCTATAGGTATAGCACCTAATGCATTTCTAGCAAAGCTAGCTAGCGATATGCAAAAACCAGATGGACTCACCATCATCACTCCTGAAAACATAGATGAAAAACTAAAAAACATGCCGATTACTGACTTGCCTGGTATAGCATCTGGTATGGCTGAGCGACTTCGTGTAGCAGGTATCACTACACCGCTCCAACTGCGATATGCTACTCCCGAATACCTAAAAAGCGCCTGCAAAAGCATCATAGGACTGCATTGGCACTATAGGCTCAACTTTGGAGAGATGGATATGCAAGCCCAAGGATACAAAAGTATGCAAGCTATGCGCCAGGTATCTCGTGACCAAAGAAAAAAAGTGAGTGTGCTGGAAGATATATTTTTATCACTTTGTATGACACTAGAAAAACGAATGGTAAAAAATAATGTGTTTGCAAAAAAACTAGGCGTGACTATACGGTATGAAGATGGGTTTACCTATGAGGACAATATACGTACAGCTATGCCTCAACAAGATGGAATAAAAATGATTCAAATATTTAGAAATAGAATGCAGCACTATGTAGATAAAAACAGGTGCGAAGCAGTGATAAATAAAAGAGTCACCTCTATGGGTGTATTAGTTACAGACTTTTTGCCTACAGAATTGGTACAGTATGATTTATTTGAAAACAATGTGCGTATAGACACTATGCGCAAAGCATTGTATGAAGTAAAAGACAAACATGGTAAAGACAAAATCATGCGTGCTAGTGAACTACACGATGAACCAGTGCTCAAAGATGTAATAGGTTTTGGCTCTGTAAAAGACATCTATGAAGGAGATGACGACACCAAAAGTCCCTTTAGTATACAGTTTTAATATGTTGTTTTGTGTGTTTCAACAAACATTTAGTATCTTGCAAACCAAATTATATTGGTTATTGGTTAGCTCAAGTTAAACAGTATTCAAATATATATTGAATAGGATTACAAAAACTAAAAAAAGAAGTTAATCGATGGACAAACAGATAGAAACTACCAAAAACTTTTTTGATAATATTTCATCTAATTATAAAACAAAATATAAGACCAAAAACGCCTTTCACTATTATTTTTTTATACAAAGATTAATAAAAAGTACAGAAGGATTTGATTTTAAAAATAAAACAATTCTTGACATAGGTAGTGGAACAGGTGATTTATATGATTTTATATACAAAGACAATAAAGATATAAATTATTTTGCTACAGATATTTCATCGGGTATGCTTTCAGAAAGTAATGTTCCAAATGAAAATAAATATGTGGGGCATTGTTATGATATAAATTTCCCAGTTAAAAAATTTGATTATGTTTTTTTACTAGGAGTGACTACATATATGGAGCCTGTTGAGTTAAATAAAAGCATAGACTTCATTAAATCTATACTCAAAGAAGATGGCACACTAATTATGACCTTTACAAATTCTTCATCAATAGACAGTATAATCAGAAGTATAACTAAGCCCATCTATAAATTATTTGCAAATAAAAAAAATGTATTAGCTCAAGACTTTGTAATACAGATGTATAATACCACTAATGCAAAAAATTTATTCAATGGTAAAATGAATGTTGAACGAGTGTCTTTTTTAAATCAAACTATTTTTCCATTTAATCTATTGATGAAAAAAATGAGTGTTTGGTTTGCAGACAAACTTGAAAAAATATTAAAGAATTCTTCCTTATTAAATTATTTTAGTTCTGACTTTATTTTGTTTGTAAAAAAATAAATAATCTATGCCTAAAATTCTGCGTATCATCAATAGATTGAATCTGGGTGGGCCTACACACAATGTAGCTTTTCTCACAACATATTTACCAAGCGAATACGAAACGCTTCTACTGTCTGGTCAGATAGATAGTACGGAAGCAAGTAGTGAGTTTTTAGTAAAAGAATTGGATCTCACGCCAAAATACATAGATAACATGCAAAGGGAGTTGAACCCTTTTAATGATAGACACGCTTACCTACAAATAAAAAAAATAATTAAAGAATTCAAACCCGATATAGTACATACACATGCTGCTAAAGCCGGAGCTGTAGGTAGACTTGCCGCTGCACATTGCAATGTACCGGTGATAGTACACACATTTCATGGCCATGTATTTCATTCGTATTTTGGTGCGTTGAAGACTCGAATATTTTTAGAGATAGAAAGATATTTAGCTAAGAAGTCTACAGCTATTATTGCAATAAGCGATATACAAAAAAACGAATTAGCAGATACTTTTAAAATAGCTCCTGCAGAAAAATTTCATGTAGTAAATCTTGGTTTTGATTTAGAAAAATTTAATACCAATAAGCAAGAAAAAAGAAATACTTTTAGAAAAAAATGGAAACTAGACTATGATGAGATAGCTATAGGCATAGTAGGTAGACTCGTTCCTATAAAAAACCATAGTATGTTTTTGGATGCTATGAAAACAGTATTAGATAAGACTACTAAAAAAGTAAAAATACTTTTAATTGGTGATGGCGAAAGTAGAAATGAAATAGAAGAAAAAATAAAAGCACTAAATATTTCATACACGGATGATAAAGTAATAGACGAAAATGCAAAAATAATTTTTTGCTCTTGGATTAAAGATGTAGATGTAGCTTATGAAGGTCTTGATATAGTAGCACTCAGTTCGCTCAATGAAGGTACGCCTGTAAGCTTAATAGAAGCTCAGGCATCAGGCACACCAATTATTACCACTAATGTTGGGGGCATCAAAGATGTGGTCTTAGAAAACCAAACTGCTTTTGTAGTGGAGAGTAATGATACTAATGGATTTGCAATGAAAACTCTTGAGCTTGTAGAAAATGATGAACTTCGAAAAGATTTTTCTAAACGAGGTTATAATCATGTGATAGAAAAGTTTTCATATCAGAGACTTTGTAGAGATGTAGACCAACTATATAAAAAACTCTTGAGTAAATAAATATATATTGAATAACTTTTTTAAGGATTTATTTCAAGAAAAAATTCCTTATCCTTTTTATATTAAAAATAGGGAGGATGTTGTTTTTATACATATTACCAAAAACGCTGGCACAAGCCTCACACGGTGTTTTGATTTTAATCCTGTAATAGAAACAAAAAATCTTCTAAAGCATTATACTGCATCAAATATCTTGGAACTAATTGGACAAAAAAAATGGGAGGAAGCATATAAATTTACTATTGTAAGAAACCCGTGGGATAGAATGTTATCTTATTATTTTTTTAGAAAATCAAAACAGAAAAAAGAATTTCTGACACATGATTTTACGTTTGAGCAATGGCTTATTTATCTAGATGATAACAAGCTACTTGGTGACCAGAAGCAACTAGGTAGATTGCAATTTGATTGGATGTCTATAGATGGAGTTAATATTGATTTAAATCAAATATTACGATTTGAAAATCTAAATGAAGACATAAAATTACTAGCAAAAAATATTGATGTAGTCGATTATACATTTGAAAAAATAAACGCAAGCGATAGAGATTCAGATTATAAGTTTTACTACAACAAAAATACAAAATCGATAATCGAAAAAAACTATGAAAAAGATATCGATTATTTCAAGTATGTATTTTAACTCGTTATAGCATATGTTCATCAGCAAAGCTATAATAACCTTTGCTTGATATTATCAAATGGTCTAACAAATGTATATCTAAGGAACTCGCCGCTTCTTTTAATTTCTTTGTGAGTTTTTTATCTTCATCACTTGGTGTAAGATTTCCTGACGGATGATTGTGTATTAGCACTATAGATGTACTCAATAATTCCAATGCTCTCTTCATTAATAATCTTGTATCTACTACTGTGCCAGTGATTCCGCCACTACTCATTTGTTCGCGTGCAAGCACTTTATTAGCTCTATTTAAAAACAATACCCAAAACTCTTCATGTGGCAAATCAGCCATATATCCTGAAAAAAATTGATAAGTATCTCTACTTGAATTGATTTTGATTTTATCTTTTACTTGACTTTGATTTCGTCTATGTGCAAGTTCAAGTGTAGCTACAATAGTTATCGCTTTTGCTTCGCCTACACCTTTATATTTCATCAGGTCAGTGATGGTAGCTTTTGATAACTCTGCTAAATTATTTTCATAATCTTTAAGTATTCTTTGGCATAATGCAACTGCTGTTTCGTTTTTATTTCCAGAACCTATCATGATAGCTAATAGTTCAGCATCAGACAAACTGCTTTTTCCTTTTAGCATTAACTTTTCTCGAGGTCTATCCTCTTCTGCCCAAGCTTTGATATTTAACTTATCTTCACTCAATTTTTTATAAAAGTGTATTTTAAAAATTAGGTTATTTTTTCTTGATTTTCTTTATTCAAATTTGCCATAAGTATCATGCTGATAAATCCTATGACTAATACTAGAACCGTCTGTATCACCCAACTCAACCATCCATATGCATAGCCTATAGATTCGTTCGTACCATAGAGCAATAAAATTTTGCTTACTACTATAGGATAGATACCCAAGCCACCTTGTACAGCTACAATAGCTAAGGAGCCAAAAAACAAACAAGTAATTGCTGCACCCATTCCATTCATACTGGTTTCAGGTACTGCCTTAAAACAAAAGAAAATAGTAAGCGCATAACACAACCAAATACTCACTGTATAAAATAAAAATAGTGGTTTGTTTTGTATGTTTTTTACTGAAATAATTCCATCTACTAATCCTCTGATAATAGACCTGATTTTTACTATTAGAGTTGAGGTTCCAGATGAAATATATTTGAATAAGAAATAAGCTAATGCTATAAAAATCACCATAGCTAATATGCCTATTAATATTTTGGGAGTAGTAAAATAATTTGTAGCTGTAGGATTAGAAAGATATTCCGATTTAAAATAATTTAATATGATTGAATATTGAGTTGTAATCATAATGACGCCTAATACAAGCAAACATATCATATCCATCAATCTCTCAGTAAGCATAGTGCCTATCGTTTTTTCTACTGGTATCTTTTCGTATCTAGTGATAAATGTACAACGAAGTAATTCGCCTAATCTAGGAAAAGCCATATTAGCCATATACATAATCATCACTGCAAAAAAAGTGTTGTAAGCTTTTGGATTATATCCGAGTGGCTGCAACATCATGCGCCATCTTAGTGAACGCAATACATGACTCATCAAAGAAGCAAATAAAGATATCACTAACCAAAACCAAATAGCATTGCCAAATACTTTTTTCATTATTTGCATAATATCTATTATATACTTTCCAAGTACTATCTCGTTTTTTTCATTGGTTGAGCTTTGAGAGTTTATTTGATATGTTGCTTCTGTCTCTGCTAATAATGGAATACCATTATTATAAAATAGTATTGTATCTCCTACTTTAAAATAAGTGTTATTATTAATATTTAATTTTTGAATAGTACTAAAGTCTTTATAGATTTTTTTATTTACTATAAAATCTTTGGGTTTAGATATTTGATTGTAGAAATATAAAATTAAAAATACTCCTAATCCTAATGAAACAATAAGTTTTAAAACGGATTTTAATTTATCATTCATAGGATATAAATATTAATGACTGATTCTGTTATTTGCATCAACATGTATGGTCGTAGGCACGTGTTTTTTTGCTTCAGTATGAGTAAGCGTACAGTATGATATGACTATAATGATATCGCCTAGTGCTACTTTTCTAGCTGCAGGACCATTGAGACATACTACGCCACTACCTCGTTCTCCTTTTATTACATAGGTTTCGAGACGCTCACCATTATTCACGTTTACTATTTGTACTTTTTCGTTTTCTATAAGGTTGGCTGCATCTATTAAATCTTCGTCTATGGTGATGCTTCCTACGTAGTTTAGATTAGCTTCTGTTACTGTAGCTCTATGTATTTTTGATTTAAATACTTCTATTTGCATGATTATTAATTATTCTTATAAATAAATAGCCTGCAAACCTACTTTATTTTTTTATTATAATTTTTCTAAAAACAGTGCCTTCTTTAGTTTTTATATACAAATAATATTTCCCTTGGGGATAGTTACCCATTGATAACTGCATTTGATTTGCCCCTTTGAACTCTTCTAATGTAGATCCTTTCCCATCTATTAATATTATATTTAATATATCACTACCTTCAATATTGATAATTGATGAAGTAGGATTTGGATAGATATTGATATCATCTATTTTTTCAGATGAAAGCAATTGTATCTCTGTAGTTCCTTCTCTTAGCGATTTTCTACTAAAATAAATATTTAACACCCCATTTCTAACATCACCCCAAACCGCATTGAGTGTGTCCTTAAGCATATCTATGCCCATAAAATCATTTCCACTTTGTGTTAGATACAATGCATTATATATAGCCATAGTATCCGAAATCTTAAAATTTGCTGATATACTACTACTATCTTTCCATTTGATAGCTCCCCATATTTCAGAATCTGTACTATAACCTGTACCGCTAGCGTTTCTTCTGTCTCTCCATGCCAGAGCCAAATCGCCATCTTCATCAAAATCTGCCCATACTAAATCTTGCATTTTACCATTTGATAGTGCATCATCATTTACTCGTTTAGGTGTAGACCAATTAGTGCCACCATTTATTGACTCCAGTATCATTACGTCTAAATCTCCATTCATTTTACTTAAGTAAACAAATACAATATGATTAGAATTGCTTGGGTCTGCAATTAATTTATATCCAAGTTTTGCCAATGTATCTGACCCAGACGTATTTGAATAATAAACTCCTTGATAAGTAAAACTAGCACCGTCATTTGTAGATCTTGCTAAAATAAAACCTGGTAAAATATTTTGTGATGCTACATAAGAAGGATAAATAACAAGTATCTCACCTGTACTCGAAACCGTATTTGTAGCCATAGGTTGTGCTATTAGATTTCCTATCAAATATCCTGTAGTATCTATATATCTAACTGCTTGCCAACTAGTGCCAGCATCTGTAGATGCTACAAAATAAGCTCTGTTTGGAGCAGACACCCACGGCGCTGGTTTACTTGTTATATAAATGTGATTATTTATTGGATTAATACTCATCCATGGTCTATCTATTGGTTTTTTGCTTCCATCTACATACATATCTATAGCTTTTGTTGCGCCACTCCAGTTCAGTCCGCCATCTATAGATTTTATCACATATACCCCACCACTATCAGGGCTTTCTCTATAGTCTATATAGCATGCGTAAATATTTCCTAAATTATCAAATGCTAAAGAAGGATCTGCTGATTTATGTGTGCTTGCAAAATGAGGTAAAACTTTTACTGTGCTCCATGTAGCTCCACCATTGAAAGATACTTTGGTTTTGATACTCAAGCCAGGCCCACCTGTGAAGCCCATCCAAGCAACCACTATATGATTGGAGTTATTTGGATTTGATATTATGTATGGCTCACCTTCAAAAACAAGTCCATTGGATATATTTATATTTTGAGAATATAATATGTATTGAAACATGAAAGTGAGTAATATAAGTTTGGTTCTTAGCATAATAATAAAATTAGTGATAAATACGTTTGACTAATTTAGTTATAAAAAGTTTAATTTACATAGATAATCTTATTTTCTAAAAAGATTATTCTTATTTTTATATCCTAATTATACTATGTTTCAAATAAAGAATACTGATTTTTGGAGTGTGTTTAAATTGTTTCAAAGAATCAATTTAGGCATTTTATTGTTTTTATTTATACTCTTCATATTGGTGAAAGTAGGTGCTTTTGGATATATGCCTGATCTAGAAGAAATAAAAAATCCAACTAAAAATCTTGCCACTAATGTATACACTTCTGACTATGAACTTTTAGGTTCGTATTTTATACAAAACAGAACAGAGGTAAAATATGATGATCTTTCTCCTTGGTTAATAAAAGCCTTAGTAGCAACTGAAGATAAACGATTTTATGAGCATTGTGGTATCGATTTTAAAGGGATGTTTAGAGCGATTTTATTTTTAGGTACTCAAGGTGGTGGTAGCACGCTTACTCAACAAACTGCTAAAAATTTATTTTACGAAAATGAAGGACAAAATAAATTTCAACGCTTAATTCAAAAACTAAAAGAACAAGTTATAGCTATTCAACTTGAGAGAAATTTTAGTAAGGAAGAAATCATAGCGCTATACTTTAATACGGTTTCTTTTAACAATAATGCTTTTGGAATAAAGACTGCTGCAAAAACTTATTTTAACAAAAGTCAAAAAAAATTAACTGTAGAAGAAGCTTCTATGCTTGTGGGTATGCTCAAAGGCCCGTCGTTATACAATCCAAAAAGAAATCCAAAAACGACATTGAATAGAAGAAACACTGTAATAGAATTGATGCAAGAGCAAGAAATATTGACTCTTGCTCAATCGGACTCCATAAAAAAAATAGCAATAAAGCTTGACTATAGAGGCAATAAAAGAGATGATGGATTGGGTACATTTTTTAGAGATCAATTATTTATCGATTTAAAAAAATGGACAGAAACACATAAAAAACCTGATGGCTCTAAGTATAGCATAAATACGGATGGTCTTCAAGTGTATACTACTATCAACTATAAAATGCAACAATATGCCGAAGATGCAACAACCAGTCATTTGAAAAAAATGCAAACTCAGTTTTTTAGAGAATGGCGTGGTAAAGAACCTTGGAAAGCTACTGGCGACAGATCTAATCCAAAGTTGATAGATAAAATGATTAAAAAAACGGATGCATATAAAGAGTTACAAGCAAAAGGTTTAGACGAAAAAGAAATTCAAGAAGAACTCTCTAAAAAAAGAGCTATGACTATTTTTACTTGGGCTGGTGATAGAGATACGCAGTTTAGCATATATGATTCATTGAAATATTATGCACAACAACTACAAACTGGATTTGTAGTGTTAGACCCAAGAGATGGAGCTATCAAAGCATGGGTAGGTGGTGCTGATTTTACCTACTCTCAAAACGATCATGTACGTATAGGTACCAAAAGACAAGTAGGTAGTACCATGAAACCTTTTTTATATGCAGCAGCTATGGATAAGGGATTGACTCCTGAAAGCACCGTGCCTTATTCTTGTCCTCAAATACCTGGTGATGCTGAGTGGTGTCCAAAAGGTACTGGAAAATGGGCAGAAGGAGAAATGGTATCACTTCGTGAAGGATTGAAAGCATCTGATAACTTAATAGCAGCTCAAGTAATGAAAGAAGTTGGAGCAGCGGCTGTTGTGGCATTAGCAAAAAGATGTAATATTACTTCGCACCTAGATGAAGTACCCGCATTAGCACTAGGTGTAAGCGATATCTCTGTGATAGAAATGGCCGGAGCATATACTGCATTTGCAAATAGAGGTATCTATTCAAAACCCTACTATATAACCCGTATCACTGATAAAGATGGACATGTATTGGATGAGTTTTTCCCACAGCGCTCCAATGTACTGAGTGAAAAAACTGTATATCAAGTAGTGAGTATGATGCGTGGTGTAGTGACGGGTGGTACTGCCACATCACTAGGCAAAACTTATGGACTTAAAATGACTATTGCAGGTAAAACTGGTACCACACAAAGCAATACAGATGCGTGGTTTGTAGGATTCACTCCAGAGCTTCTCGGTATAGTGTGGGTAGGTTGTGATGAACCAAGTTCTAGATTTGCTACTACTGCTAGTGGACAAGGTGCTGTTGCAGCTATGCCTATTTGGGGTAAATTTTTCAGTAAAGCATATAGCGATAGAACTCTTAAACTCGATAGAAAAGCGAGCTTTAAAACACCTGAAGGATACACTTCTGATAGTACGGGAGTTCTGCGCTCTATATTTGCAGATACTGCCACAGTTTCCGAAAGTGCTGAAGACATAGTAGGTTTTTAGTTGGCTCTTTTTAAAAAATAATATGATACAATACGAACGATTTTTTTTAGAGAATGGATTAGAAGTAATCATTCATACAGATAAAAGTACTCCACTCATCACCGTAAATACCCTTTATAAAATTGGCTCTAGAGATGAAAGTCCTGATAAAACTGGTTTTGCGCATTTGTTTGAACACTTGATGTTTGAAGGTTCTGAGAATGTAGACGATTTTGATGAAGAACTCGAAAAAGCTGGTGGTGAAAACAATGCCTTTACAAGCAATGATATTACCAACTATTATATCACACTTCCTGCTCCTAATATTGAGACTGCTCTTTGGATAGAGAGTGACCGTATGAAATCTTTGTCTATCAATCAAGAAGCACTAGATATTCAAAAAAATGTAGTGATAGAAGAATTTAAAGAACACTATATCAATCAACCATATGGAGATACTTGGCATTTGCTTTCTGCACTTGCCTATAAAACTCACCCATATAGGTGGCCGACTATAGGTATAGACTTATCGCATGTAGCAGATGCAAAATTAGATACTGTTCAAGATTTTTTTGATACGTATTATGTTCCAAATAATGCAATACTCGTATTAGCTGGTAATATAGAAAAAGAGGATGCAAAAAAATTAGTTGAAAAATGGTATGGAGATATACCTAAAGGAAAAGATATCCATCGTAATATACCGATAGAAGAAAAACAAGTAGCAGCACGTAAACTGATTCATACTGCAGATGTGCCTGTCAACTATATATACAAAGCTTATAAAATGTGTAATAGAATGGATAAAAACTATCAGGCAATTGACTTAATCAGCGATATACTTGGTAGTGGAGATTCTTCTAGGCTTACGCAAAAACTGGTAAAAGAAAAAAATATATTTAGTACTATCAATGCTTACGTCACTGGCACGCTTGATGAAGGTTTGTTTGTGATAGATGCAAAAGTAGCTGATGGTATTTCTGTAGAAAGTGCAGATGAGGCTATTGTAAATTTATTAGATGAATTTTGTGCTACTCCTATAAGCGAATATGAACTACAAAAAGTAAAAAACCAAATAGAATCTTACAACGAACTCAATGATATAGATATACTCAATAGAGCAACTAATCTAGCATATTATTCTTATATGGGTGATGTCGATTTTATCAATACAGAAATCAATCAATATCTTTCGCTTACTCCTGAAACTATTCAAGCACAAGCAAAAGAGCTTTTTAATAAAGAATATTGCAATACGCTTTGGTATTTGAAAGGGTAGTTTTTTTTGTGATATAGAAAATGACATCATAGTATTAGTAAAAGTAATCTTGAAGATTTGTAAGAATAATTTTATATATTTGTAAAGTAAATGCGAAACAAGATATTACTAAAACCTTCGCCAATCTACCCAAAAATGGTATGATAGGCGAAACTCTGTTTCGCCTATATATAAGTTACAAGCAAGTGTAGGACGACCGACAACTCGACAATTAACCGACAGAAAAAAAAGAAAATGCCAACGCTTCGCAAATTAAAAGAGCTGCAAGCCGATACACGAGCCAACGCTTTTGCAGCACATTTAATTTTGCCCAACCGCACCCAAAGCCCACCCACCACCCGACAAGTGGACGGTTGACAATTTGGAGGCAACTTTTGGCAGAAACGGAGTTAAAAAACTTAACTTTACGAACTCATAAATTAACAACAGAAAATAAGAAATGAAGTTATACGAAACACTTGAAAAGCAACTTAAAAGAGAACCTAACTACGTTACCGACAGCGGAGAACTTAAAAAATGGGTTGTAATAAATAAAGCACAGAATTATGATGCTGAACTTATTGGATTGTTGCTTGATGACAAGGAACTAAAAGCAAAATTCTTTCTTGACATTAAAGGCGTTTTAGTTTTCAACCAGTCATTTTTTATTCAATTCTTAGAGCAAAAGAATTATTTGAATGACAGCTACACCGCCTACAAAAATAAAGTTGGTTTAACCATTGACGGTAAATTTTTAAAACAACGTAACGAAGTTGCTCTGGTTTGGCCATTTAAGGATTGTGTTTTAGAGGGCGGTCAAAGCCGTGAAGAAGATAAACGGGAAGAAATATTTTTTAATGAAACACTTGCGCAAGACGAAATTACTCAACTTTTAGAGCCAAAGGTTTTAACTAATGCCAAACGCTACACATCCAAAGGCGAAAAACCACTTGAGAAATTTAACAGGAACAAAAACGGTATTATTACAGACAACCTAATTATAAAAGGGAACAACCTTCTAGGACTACATTCATTAAAAGAAGAATTTTATGGTCAAGTAAAGTTAATTTATATTGACCCGCCTTACAATACAGGAAATGATGGGTTTAATTATAATGATAGATTTAATCAGAGCACCTGGTTAACTTTTATGAAAAACAGATTAGAAGTTGCAAGACAATTATTGAGTGAGGATGGCGCAATATATGTTAACCTAGATTTCAATCAAGTACATTTTGCAAAAGTATTAATGGATGAAATATTTGGAAACGAGAATTTTCAACGAGAAATAATATGGCGTATTGGTTGGTTGTCTGGTTATAAAACTATAGATAAGAACTTTATTAGGAATCACGATAGCATATTGTTTTATTCTAAAAACAATAAAAACCTAAATTTTATTAAGAAATATATTAATAATGAATCATTTAAACCTTTAGTAAAATACGAGAAAATAAAAGATAAATTAACAGAATTAGGGTTGAACAGGCAACAACAAATAGATTTATTAAATTTTATAAATCACACAAATAGACCTGAAAAGTATCCAATTGAAGATGTTTGGAATGGAAATGAATATGACGATTTGAATAGTATTGCTATAGTTTCATTTTCAGGTGAGACTGTTTCTAAAATGCTAGGCACACCTGAATTAAAAGGACAAAAATCTGAAAAATTAATACAAAGAATAATTGAAGCACATACAAACGAGAATGACATTGTCCTCGATTATCATTTAGGTACGGGGACTACTGCAGCGGTAGCAAATAAAATGAAAAGACAATTTATTGGAGTAGAACAAATGGATTATATAGAAACAATAGCTGTAGAGCGATTAAAAAAGGTGATTGAGGGCGAACAAAGTGGTATATCAAAAGCGGTAAACTGGACAGGTGGAGGAGAGTTTGTTTATTTTGAACTTAAAAAATCTAACCAGAACTTTATTGAACAAGTTGAATCTGCTAAAGATACAAAAACAGTATTGAAAATTTGGGAAGAGATGAAAACAAAATCTTTCCTCAATTACAATGTTGATTTACAAAAGCAAGAAGCACATATTGAAGAATTTAAGGCGTTGACTTTAGAAGAACAAAAACAACATTTGGTTGAGTTGTTAGATAAAAATCAATTGTATGTAAATCTATCATCGTTAAATGATAAAGACTTTATTGTTTCATCTGATGAGAAGAAAGTAACTGAGGATTTTTACCAAATAAAAAAGTAATTCAATGAGTTTTTTATACGAAACAGTAAAGGGTTACTTTGGTGAAAGAACAATAAAGCAAACACCAGTTCCCAATTTTATAACCGATAATTTTAAACCTGGATTTGGTCAAAGACCTTATCAAATAGAATCGTTTCAGCGGTACATTCTTTGCCATACAGAAGATTTTGAAGGCAGACCAAAAAAGCCTTTTCACTTGTTGTATAATATGGCAACAGGAAGCGGAAAGACTTTAGTAATGGCTGGTTTGATGCTTTACTTGTATGAAAAAGGTTATCGGAACTTTTTGTTTTTCGTAAACTCAAACAATATTATCAAGAAAACGAAGGACAACTTTTTGAATCCACAGGCTTCAAAATATTTGTTCAATGATAAAATAGTAATTGACGGAAAAGAAGTTTACATAAAGGAAACAGACACCTTTGAAAGTGCTGATGATAAAAACATAAATATCAAATTCACAACTATTCAGCAACTTCACATTGACTTAAACAACACCAAAGAGAACAGTGTTACTTATGAAGATTTTAAAGATAAAAAAATGGTGCTTATTGCTGACGAAGCGCATCATTTAAGTTCTGCGACTCGAAGTAATGGAGATTTATTTGGAAGCTGGGAAGGAACAGTTTTAGAAATCCTCAATCAAAATTACGACAATATTCTTTTAGAGTTTACCGCAACATTAGATTACGGAAACTCAGAAATAGTGTCAAAGTACAAAGAGAAAGTTCTGTATAGATACGACCTTGCTCAATTCAGAAAAGATAAATATTCTAAAGAAATAAATTTAATCAGGTCAGAATACAACCAAGATAATAGAATTATTCAAGCATTGATTTTAAACCTTTATAGACAAGAATTAGCAACTGCAAATGGTATTAATTTAAAGCCTGTAATTCTTTTCAAGGCAAAGCGAACAGTTGCAGAATCACAACAAAATAAATTGAATTTTCACAAACTCATTGATAAACTTTCAAATCCAACCATTGAAAACATAAGGAGGAATTCTACAATACCAATAATAACTAAGGCATTTACATTTTTTGATTCAATTGGATTAAATACTGGCGAAATAACAAGGAGAATTAAGAATCATTTTAAAGAAACAAATTGTTTAAGTGCAAATGAAACAGAAACGACCGATAAAAAAAAGAAGGCTGAAGGAGAAAGAAGTGATGAGTTGCTTAACACACTAGAAAATGAAAACAATCCAATTAGAGCAATTTTTGCTGTGCAAAAATTGAACGAAGGCTGGGACGTTTTGAATTTGTTTGATATAGTTCGTTTGTATGAAGGTCAAAATACAGGTGGAACAAACACAACCGTAGGTGCAACAACGCTTTCAGAAGCACAATTAATCGGACGAGGAGCAAGATATTTTCCTTTTGCATTAGAAGAAGGGCAAGACAAATACACAAGAAAGTATGATGACGACCAAGCCAATGATTTAAAAATACTTGAAGAACTTTATTACCATACAAAAGAGGACAGTCGATATATTTCGGAATTGAAGAAAGCACTTGTAGAATCAGGAATTTACGAGGACGAAGATAAATTGGTAACAAAACAACTTACACTGAAATTAGACTTTAAGGAAACTGAATTTTATAAAACGGGGCAAGTTGTATTCAATAAAAAAGTTGAAAAAAGTTATAACAATGTAAAATCATTTGCTGACTTCGGAGTATCAAAACGAAACCTTGCCTATACTCTATCATCTGGAATTGGAAGAATCACAGGTGTTTTCAATACTGAAGAAGAAACAACAACCGTCAAAATTGAAAGTAAAGACATCAAACTTTCAGCTATTCCAAAACACATTGTTCGTTTTGCTTTAGCACAAAATCCATTCTTTTACTTCGACAGTTTAGAAAGATATTTTCCCAATGTTGGTTCACTATCAAATTTCATTGACAGCACCGATTATTTAGGAAGTTTAGAAATTACATTTAATGGTTCAAAGACTAGACTTGGTGACATAACAAATAATGACTATTTACTTTCTATTCAAGGACTTTTACAAAATATTGAATCAGAAATAAAATCAAACTTGACAGAGTTTGAAGGTTCAGGCTACATCAAAGAATATGTTCACAAGGTTTTCAAAGACAAGGAAATCAAAGTTTACAAAGACAGCGAAAGAGCAGACGGCCAAGAAACACTTGTAGCAAATGAGCCTTGGTATGTTTACAATGCAAACTATGGAACAATTGAGGAAAAGGAATTTGTAAAACTGTTTCAAAGACGCTTTGAAGGACTTAAAGAAAAGTTCACTAACATTTACTTAATCCGTAACGAAAGAGAAATTAAAATTATAGACAAATTAGGCAGAGCATTTGAGCCTGACTTTGTTTTATTCTGTAAACAGAAAAAAGGAAAAGAATTGACTTATCAAGTTTTCATTGAGCCAAAAGGTGCACACCTTATAGCCAACGACAAGTGGAAAGAAGAGTTTTTAAAACAAATTAGAGAGGAAGAAAAGACAATCAAAATACACACAGACAATTATGTAATTACTGGAGTGCCTTTCTACAACTATGCAAACGAAAACGAATTTAAGAAAACATTGGAGGACACATTAAAAATATAGCCAACGCTTTTGGTAGCACATTTGCATTTTTTGCCAACGCAAAAGCCAAACAAAAAAATGCAAAAGAGCTACCAAGCCAACGCACCAAGACACTGCAAACAATGGACAAAAGAGCATCGACAGAAAGAACACCAGCTTGTAACAGCACCTACCCAAAAGGCGGGGTTTCGTGTTCCAAAGACAGTTTTGTGGGTAATCAAACATTAGTTTTTCAAATCAAGTTTTGTGGTAAAAGTCCCGCCCTTCGGGTAGCTGCAAACCGTCCATTCGGCGTAGTCTCTGACTACGCTGTGATGATAGTAAGTCTTTGACTTACATTTTAAAGCAAATATAAATCTAAAGATTTATTATCGCAGTATCGTAGTCATGAGACTACGACAAATGAAGGCATTGGTATATATTGCTAGTCAGTGAAGACACTGACTAGGGCGAGTATATAAAGCATTTTGTTTTTGTTTATTATTTGCTAAGAGCAAAAATAATAAAAGTCACTCGGCTGGAGCCGAGCGACAGATTGAGGAGCAATGATGCTTCATGCCTCAGCATTTCAATGTATTTGTAAAAAAATATATACAATTTTTATATAGCCCTGATAGAAGCAAGTATCCTGCTCGACGAAGGAGAGCAGATACTGCGCATAGCAGGTAATAGCTCCAAATTTTATTATTTTACATATATAGTTATAAAAAAAACGAGTACTGAATTTTATATCAATACTCGTTTTTATATTTATTATTAATAATTATTTTTTACTCTACAGTTACACTCTTTGCAAGGTTTCTTGGTTGGTCTACATTTTTGCCCAATCCTACTGCTATATAATACGATAATAGTTGTAATGGAATCACTGAAAGTAAAGGACTGAATGACTCTTCTGTATCAGGTATTTCTATAACGTGTTCCGCTAGTGATTTTATAATATCATCTGCTTTAGTTACTATAGCTATTACTCTACCTTTTCTTGCTACTACTTCTTGCACATTGCTAATGATTTTTTCATAAGCACTATGGTTGGTAGCTACAACCACTACTGGCATATTTTCATCTATCAAGGCTATTGGGCCGTGTTTCATTTCAGCTGCAGGATAGCCTTCAGCATGTATATAAGAAATCTCTTTCAATTTCAATGCGCCTTCTAGTGCTACTGGGAAATTATATCCTCTACCTAGGTATAAGAAATTGTGGGCATTTTTATATATCTCTGCTATCTTTTTTACTTGTTCGTTTGTAGAATCAATGATATGTTTTACTTTATCAGGAATTGTATCAAGTTCTATGATTAGTTGACGATACTTACTTTCTGTGATTTTTCCTCGCTTATAGGCAACATAAATAGCCATCATAGTAAGCACTACCACTTGAGCTGTAAATGCTTTTGTAGAAGCAACTCCTATTTCAGGGCCTGCATGTGTATATGATCCAGCATGAGTTTCACGTGGAATAGAAGAACCTACCACATTGCATATACCTATAATCGTTGCGCCTTTCTCTTTAGCTAATTTTATTGCTGCTAATGAATCTGCAGTTTCACCACTTTGCGAAATAGCTATCACCACATCATTTTCATTGATCACAGGGTTTCTATATCTAAACTCAGAAGCATACTCTACTTCTACTGGTATACGAGCTAAATCTTCAAAAAGATATTCTGCTACCAATCCTGCATGCCAACTAGTACCACATGCAACAATTAGTATTCTATTTGCATTGATGATTTTATGTTCATATTCTTTTAGACCACCTAGTTTTAAAGTATTGTCTACAGCATTGAGTCTACCTCTCATACTATCTTTGATAGAACGTGGTTGTTCATGTATTTCTTTCAACATAAAATGCTCATAACCTCCTTTCTCTAGCATTTCAAGTTTAAGTTCTAACTCTTGGATATAAGGAGTTTTTTCTACATTCTGAATAGTTTTTAGCGTAAAGCCTCCATCTCTTTTTATCACTACTACTTCTTCTTCACCTATATAAACTACGTTTTTAGTATATTCTACTATGGGAGTAGCATCACTTGCCAAAAAATATTCGTCTGTACCGATTCCCAATACTAATGGACTTCCTTTTCTAGCTCCATATAATGTATTTGGGTCGTTTCTTTCCATCACTACTATAGCATATGCACCTGTTACTTTATTGAGTGCTTCAAGTAATGCTTTTTCTAGTGAGCATTTTTCATTGTTTTGTATTTCTTCTATCAAATGCACCAACACTTCTGTATCCGTATCGCTATGAAAAACATGTCCTCTTTTAGTGAGTTCTTCTTTGATGACTGCGTAGTTTTCTATAATACCATTGTGTATGATAGCAATATTTTTATTGCCAGAATAATGGGGGTGTGCATTTACGTCATTAGGTACTCCATGAGTAGCCCATCTTGTATGCCCCATACCTAAAGTGGAGTCTGTAGGTTTACCTTCTATAAAACTTTGTAAATCACTTACTTTCCCTTTAGTTTTGTATACGGTGATATCTCCCTCTTGCATGAGTGCAATACCAGCACTATCATATCCTCTATATTCTAGTCTTTGTAGTCCTTTTATTACTATAGGACAAGCTTGGTTTTTACCTATATATGCTACTATACCGCACATAATTTTAATCTATTTTTGTAGTGATTAATCTGAGTTTCATTGGATGCGTTGGATGATTTCCTCCTCCTAGCACCATTCTTTCGGATGTAATATTAGCAGGAAAAACGTACAATCGCAAACCATTATTATTAAATTCTTGACTTATTATGCTTTGTACGTATCTGGTTAGGTTTAATTTGTATACTGGCACTACTACTCCATTAAGTGTGGTAGTATCTCTGATACCACCAAGATTGGTAGTAGGAACAAAATCTTGAAGTACTATATCTTTACCGTCATCTCCAATTCTACTGATATATAATCTTTTTGGCAAGTTATAAGTTGAATCTGCACCAATAGGGAATACTAATAGTTCTGCTTTATTTACGGCTGTAAGTGGAATATTTTCAATATCTTTTATTTTTACAGTAGTTCTATATGCACTCAATCCGTCAATATATGCTTTTTGTGCACCTGGCTCAGCAAGTATCGTTTGGCTTGCAATATGTGCTGCACTTCCTGCTTTGTTTCTTACATAATGATTTACTCGTGCACACTGATCATTGATTGGAATTTCAAATCTTTTAGTAGTATCACCTACTGCACTGCCTTTATAATAAAATATCAATTTTGAATTACCACCAATCAAACTCAAATTGAGTATGCCGTCACCTGTAAGAGAATTGTTTACAGTAACATACATACCCTGTAACCAATTTTGAAAATTAGTATTATTAGCAAGGTTTGAAGAACCACTTTGGTTGACTACATCCTGTCCAAAACTATTATATAAAGGAATTTTTAATATGCTTTTTCCTTTTTCATAATATAGCGTATATCTTCCTATTTCTGGTAGTTGCACACTAAAACTTCTATCTGTCAAAAAATCTGATGTACCATTGATGCTCTCATTCAATCTATAAAAAATTAAATCTAATGGTTGAGAGAAATTTCCATAATAACTTTTTACATCCAACTGTATAAAACAAGAGTCAATTAGAATAGGTGCTGTACCAAGATTTACATTGTTTGATAGCAATCTAAAATTGGTATAAAATGAAGCATAGGTACTGCCAAATCTACTTTCTCTGATATTGCCTAACAAAGATTCTTCTCTGTTTTTTCCAGAATAGATAGTGTCTTTTTCAGTATTACATGTTATTACAAAACTATCTCTATAATTTACTCCTATGGAGTCTGATCCGGTAAGAAGTGTATCGTCAAATGCTGGTTCTTTACAGCTACTTAAAACAACAAAGGCACAAAGTGCCCCTATTATATATTGAGATATTAGTTTCAATTTTTTGATCTTGATTTCTATTATTAATAATTAATGAGCTAAAAGGCTATCGTAAAATGACTTATATTCATCAAGAAAATTTTCAGACTCGGTATGTTCTAAAATTGGCTTTTTCAATTTTTTACCTAAATGCTCATGTACTTTTTTATCTATAGACTTACTACCTTTCACTAGCGCATCTGCATAATCTGCTCCTGAAATATACAAACTACTAATATCAGAATCTTTAAAAGGTTTAAGTTCTTTAGATTCTAAATGTCCGTGTATTGCTGCTAGCTCAGGCAACTTTGTAGATAGTGGCGTATCAAAAGTATTTTCATATACTGAAAATATCACTTTAGATTTGCTGAAAATTGGCTCATCTTTATAGGCTGTTTTCAAATAAAATGGAATAAGCGAAGTCATCCATCCATGACAGTGAATGATATCTGGTTGCCATCCAAATTTTTTGACAGTATCTAATACTCCTTTACAAAAGAATACCATACGCTCGCCATTATCATCATAAAATTTTTCATTTTCATCAACCAATGCAGTTTTTCTTTTAAAAAACTCATCATTATCTAGAAAATAAACTTGAAGTCTAGCATTTGGCAATGAAGCTACTTTTATTATCAACGGATAATCTTCATCATCCATAATAATATTTATACCGCTCAATCTTACTACTTCGTGTAATCTATGTCTTCTTTCATTAATATTTCCAAATTTCGGCATAAGTACTCTTATCTCCATACCATTGTCGTGTAGGTGCTTTGGAAGGGTAGAAGTAATACGAGAAATATCTGAAAGATTCAAATAAGGATCCATTTCTTGGGTAACAATCAACACTCGGGTCTTTTCCATATATCAATTTAAGTTTGTAGAAATCTCTAAAAACGCTTAGAATTGCAAAGATATACAAAAAATATATCATTTTTTATAATAAACTCTTAAATAAATTTAATAAAGGCATTAAAAAATGTTAATCATAAAAAAAGCAAAAGATTTAAAGTCAAATATAACTTCTCTACGAAAACAAAACAAGAAAATAGGTTTTGTTCCTACTATGGGAGCACTACATCAAGGGCATATTTCCTTGATAGATAAAGCTAGTGAAGAAAATGATATAGTAGTATGTAGTATTTTTGTAAATCCTTCTCAATTTAATCAAAAAGAAGATTTTGATAAGTATCCTATCACAACTAGTAGCGACATAGATAAACTAATAAAATCTCCTTGTGATATTTTATACTTGCCTAGTTTAGATGAAATTTATCCAGACGGATGGAATAGCGAGGCTAAATTAGACTTAGGCAAACTGGCAACTATTTGGGAAGGTGAATTTAGGCCAGGGCATTTTGATGGAGTAGTGCAAGTAGTAGGTATTTTACTTGAAATGGTTTTGCCAAATAATTTATATCTAGGACAAAAAGATTTTCAGCAATGCGCAATCATAAAAAAACTTATTAGTATTAATAAATATCCTATTAATACAATAATATGCGAAACTAAAAGAGAGGCGAGTGGACTTGCTATGAGCAGTAGAAATGCTAGACTGAAAGATACTGATATTGCTGATGCTTTGATTTTGTCAAAATCATTATTTTTTATTAAAAATAATTTTGAAAAACTAAATAATGAAGAGCTGATATCTCAAGCAAAATCAATGTATGCAAACAATGACAATATTAAACTTGAATATCTAGCTATAGTTGATAGAGACAGCTTAGAATCTTTAACTACTGAAAAAAATAATGCGGTAGTATTAGTGGTGGCATGGGTAGGTGGAGTAAGGCTAATAGATAATGTTTTACTATCCTAAATTCAGTATTAGAAATACTGAATCGTCAAAGTGTTTGTATTTCAATAAATTAAGATTTATTGAAACAAACACTAATACGGGATAAACCCAACTAACTCGCTAGAATTCTCGTTCCGAAGTTTCAGGACTCAAATCCTATCGAGTAATTTGGGTTTATAAAACACTAAAGTCCCAAAAAGGGACTTTATGCTAAACAAATTTATATGAAAAACTAATTACTACTACTCTGCTGATGCGCTTATTGAATTTCCGTTTGTGTAAGTATTAGGTGTTACTAATTTTTGTATGTCTGTAGAATATTTTTTTACAACTGCATATTCTAAGTTTTCTCCTACGTTTATGTTTTTAGATCCTCCATCTACTATATATACATTTCTATCCCAGTTGAATTGAAAATAATATTTTACTACTGCATTATTTGTTTTTCTAAGATCTCTTTCCATTTGCATTTTGAGATCATCAAAATATTTGTATTGAGCTAAATCAAATTCTGTATTCTTTTTATTTAGCGGTACTTCTACATAGTCGTTTGCATTTCCATTGCTAACAAAAAGTGATACTGCAACATCACTAAAAGTACCTACCACTTCCCATTTGTTACTGTTTTTAAATTTAGTTCTCATTAGTTTACAAGCTAATTTTACGTCTCCCACACTTATATGATTCTCGATTGGCAAATTGATTTCATTGTCAATGATTATAGACTTTTGTGATGCGTAGTCTATTCTATCTAAAGTTACCGTTTCTCCTTTAATTTCTGCTGTAAATCTAAATGTAAGTTTTTCTCCCGATCCTAAATTTTTATCTTCTATTGTAAATACTTTTTTATTGTTTACTGTTCTTAGAACCGTTCCATCTTCTCCTATCATTTCTATTTTATAGCTATCAGGATTGATATTGTTGTTTTTAGAAATAACGTTTTGAATATTAAAGGTAATATTAAATTCATCCCAGGTTTTTCTTCCTAATGAAAAGTCTTTTACTTTATATTCTATTGATACAGAAGCAAAAAGCGTTGAAAACGATGTTGTTAGTGTTAGTAGTAATAAGGCAATTAGGAATTTTGGTAGAGAATTTGCCTTCATTAATATTTGTTTTATAAGACTATTTACGCTTACAATTCAAAAAGGTTACAAGAAATATTAGATATTTTAATAATCTTTCATCTTTTTATCAATCTGACCTGTAAGTATATGATAAAACATTAAAAAATCTGAAGCCAGGCTCCACAATGGATATGTAAATGTGGCTGGTTTGTTTTTTTCAAACTTAAAATGACCAAACCAAGCAAATCCATATCCTAATATAGGTATGAAAAAAAGTAAATTAAATTTTTTTAGAAACAAAGCAATTATAAGTGTAGCTATAACCAGACCTGTTCCTATAAAATGTAGGGTTCTATTGGTTTTATCTGAATGTTCTTTGAGATAATATGGATAAAATTCTTTAAACGATTTATAAATTCTTTCAGCCATTGTATAATATTTTTGTGGCTAATATAAAGAAACTACTTGTAAAAAATTATTTAATCTAAGATTCTTTTTACGAAGAGAAATTTTCTAGACCAGTAGCTATTCCAAGTATTGCTATCTGTTTTATCTATACGAACTCCGTTGCTTGATGAGGCGTGTATCATCTCTACTACACCATCTTTATTGTCATATACCATACCTACATGCGATACGGAGAATGAGCCGTCTTTATTTTTATATCCAAAAAACATTAAATCGCCTTTCAATGCATTGGTAAGTTCTACCAACTTGCCCATTTGTGCTTGAAGTCTAGAGCTATGAGGCAAAATAATATTGTAAAACTTGTATATATAACTGATAAAACCCGAACAATCAAATGTAGAAGGCCCAACAGAAGCATATTTATATGGAGTACCTAAAAATGCTAAGGATACATCTACTACTTTACTTCTTAGTGAAGAAATAGAATCTGCATATCCAATAATTTTATTAAAAAATGACTGTTCTTCTTTTACTACCTCCTTTGCTTGCAATCTTTCTATTTGAGAATACTTAATAGTATCCATCCTTTGGGCTACCAAATGATAACTACTAAATGATAACAAAGCGATAAGTATATATATATGTGACTTCAATTCCGATTCTTTAATTAACTACGCAAAAGTACTGATTAAATTGATAATGACCAAGTTATATACCTGTTTTTTAAGAAATTTTAAATTTTGTCTTTTTTATAGTTTTTTTATAAAAACGCTAATTATCGCTTTAAATATTTGATTTATAATTGTTTATATATTTATAAATATTAAATTCGTTATTATAAATCGAACCAATATCTTTTTTGATATTTTCAAGTAAAATATGTTTCATTTTGTCTTTTTGAATCATTTTATAGACTTTTAAAGCCAGCAACATTTGTTTTTTCTCTTTGTTTTTATGTTCGTTTTTTGATAAAGACGATTCGATTAGATTAAATAACTCATCAATGCCTATATTATTAAGCGCTTCTGTTTTTACAATTGGTATTTCTATATCCGAATCTCTATAATGAAGCATGGTTTGCAATGCATTTATCATGGTGTCTGCACCCTCTCTATCAGCTTTATTTACAATAAATATATCTGCTATCTCCATCAATCCAGACTTCATGCTTTGTATATGATCACCAGCCTCAGGTACAAGTACAACAGAGCATACGTCAGATATACCCGCTATTTCTACTTCACTCTGCCCTACACCTACAGTCTCTATAATTATATAATCAAACGATGACGCTTTTAGTACTTCAATGATTTCAATGATTTTGTCTGACAAGCCACCCAAAGAACCTCTTGTAGCCACTGAACGTATATATAGATGATCGTTTTTGTAATGTTCGAGCATACGAATTCTATCTCCCAATATAGCACCATAATTAAATGGTGAGGTTGGGTCTACTGCTACTACTGCTACTTTTTTGTTTTGAGAAAGGAGAAGTTTGATTAATTGGTTTACAAGGGTACTTTTCCCTGCGCCTGGAGGCCCAGTAAAACCCAAAACTGGAGTGTTTTTTATCTGTATTTTTTCTAAAAAAGATTCATAACCCACTAGTTCATTTTCAACAATAGTGATAGCTCTAGCTATATGTCTATGACTATTTTGTGGTAGTTTTTGTAAGATTTCGTCAATTTGCATTAGCACAAAGCTAAATATAAATTTACTAAGTAAGGTGTTGTTTGATTTTTTGTTTTATACTGATAGCTAATGTATCAAAACAACAAGATTTGCTTACTTTTTGAGATAAAAATTCCTTAAAACTTTTTTCTATCTCATACTTTCCGAGACAGCAACTACATTGATTGAGTTCTTCTAAAAACTTTTTTTCTTCTTCTCTACTCAACTCGCCATCTAAAGACAAAAATACTTTAGACATCATGTCTTCACATTGGTGTGGTGCTTGTGGATTTTTTTCCATTTTGTCTTATCTTTTTTCTTTATAACCTAAATTTAATGCATAGCTTCTAAGTAATTCTTTGAGCATATTCCTGGCTCTAAATAGCCTAGAGCGCACAGTACCAATGGGAATATCCAAAATTTTTGACAACTCTTCATAGGTAAAACCTTCTACGTCACATAATATAATGATCGTTTTAAACTCATCTGGCAATCGATTCATAGCTGTCGTTATCTCATCGCCCATCATATTTTGAAATATTTCGTGCCTTAAGTCCAAACTTCCTACATATTGAGGATCATCAGATTCATGGTAACTAAGCAAACTATCAAAATCTAGCGAATGTGGTTGTTTTGCCTTTTTTCTATAACCATTAATAAATTCATTTTTTAATATTTTAAACAACCAAGCTTTTGAGTTGGTACCTTTTTGGTATGAATCTATGAATCTATAGGCTTTTAGGTAGGTTTCTTGCACCAAATCATTGGCATTTTCTTCATCAAATGTGAGATGAAAAGCAAAATTATATAGCGCTTTCATATGAGGAAGGAATTCTTCTTCAAACAAGTTATCTTTTCTTTCTTTAATTTCGTCCGTCACAATCATGTATAAAAATAAAGTGTTTTATTTTACGTTACTAATGTTTTATGAGAGAAATTAGTTCAAAATTCACAAGATTTAATATCGCTATATTTTTTATAAGCGTATCTATAATAGGTTTGTTTAGTAGTAGAATACTGATGAGCAATGGAATGATATGGTTTTTTGGGCTCTTATTCGTACCTGGTTTTTTACTAAAAGGTAGCTCAGATACTGAACTTAAAAACGATTCTTTTCTAAAAAGAATTGAAGGCTTTATAAAATATAAACCATTTTTGGCTCAACTTAGCCTAGTTTTTATTGCCTCAATCGGACTTTTTTATACACAGGATTTTAATTATGCACTAAAAATACTCTTCACCTATTCTCCTTTTCTTTTTATGCCTATAGCTTTTGGAGCGATTAATGCATTTGACAAAAAACAATTTATACTGATATTATATATTTATTGTGGTGTAGTATTTATTTCTGCTATTATTATTTTGATAAATTATTTTATTCATTTTGATGCTATGAATGAAGGGCTTCTGAGAGGACATGCTATTCAAACTCCATACAAAGAACATATAAGGTATAGTCTTATGCTTTGTTTTGCTACCTGTGCTCTTATATATATGCGTATACACAATTATTTTATATGGTCTCAAAAAGTAGAAAAACAATTACAACTACTTCTTAGCTTTTTATTGATAGTATTCATACATGTGTTGTCTGTGCGTAGCGGTATTTTGTCTTTATATATGTGTTTATTTGTTATTGGCTTGTATTTATTGTTTTACTTCAAAAAATATTTTGTAGGATTATCTGTTTTCCTAGCATTAATAATATTGCCTATTCTTTCATATTATACTATTCCGTCTATACACAACAAAATAAGTTATATGATTTGGGACTTGAATCAACTCCGCAGTAACAATTCTAAAAACTATTCTGACTCAGAAAGAATAGTTTCTATTTTGGCAGGAGTTAAAATAGCAAAAGAAAATATATTATTTGGGGTAGGAACAGGTGACATAAAAAATGCTATGAACAAAATATATGATAAAGATTATGCTTGGATAGACCCCAATAACCGAAAAATGCCACATAATCAATGGGTCTGGCTTTGGGCTAGCAACGGAGTATTGGGTGTAGTAGCATTCGCTTTCAGTATTATCGTATCTTTGGTCTACAAAAAGAATTATAAAAATTTATTACTCATTTGTTTTTTTATCATCAGTATTTCATCATTTTTGTATGAGCATACACTACAGGTTCAAGTAGGTGTAGGTTTTTATATATTGTGTTTATTGATTATTCTCAATTATTTGAGAGGTAAAGAAATTTATGATGAAAATAGGATTTGACGCTAAGCGTGCATTACTCAATCACTCAGGACTTGGAAATTATAGTCGTACTTTAATAAAAGCATTTTATACTTGCTATCCAGAAAACCAATATTATCTCTTCACACCAAAGACAGGAGAAAATTATCTAGAAGAATTGAGTGTATCGCAAAGTGAGATTATCTCTCCTTCTAGTTTTTTAGATAAAAATTTTCATTCATACTGGAGGAGCTATAAGCTAGCATCAACAAGTAAAAACTTAGAACTAGACATCTACCATGGACTCAGTCATGAACTACCTATAGGAATAGAAAGAACAGGTATCAAAACTGTAGTAACTATTCATGATTTGATATTTGAAAGATTTCCAGATCACTATCCTTATATAGACAGAATTACGTATAAAAAGAAAATACAGTATGCCTGTAATATTGCAGATAGCATAGTAGCTATAAGTGAGCAAACCAAACAAGATTTAGTAGATTTTTACAAAATAGACGAGGCAAAAATTAAAGTAATATATCAAGGTTGTGAAAATATTTTTAAAGAGGCTATCGATGAAAAACATGATTACTATGTAAAAAATAGATATAATTTACCAGAAAAATATTTACTACACGTAGGTTCTTATAACAAAAGAAAAAACCATATTAATCTACTAGAAGCATATAAATTAATTAAAGATCAATCAGATATAAAGTTAGTTTTAGTAGGCAGTGGAGGCTCACAAGAGCAAGCTATAAGACAGTATATTCATAAAAATAATTTAATCAATAATGTTGTCTTGATTCAAAAAGTGAATAATAAAGATTTGAGTTATATCTATAAAAATGCTGAAGCTTTAGTATATAATTCTTTGTTTGAAGGATTTGGAATACCAATATTAGAAGCTTTTTCTAGTGGTATCCCCGTGATAACTTCTACTGGTTCTTGTTTTGAAGAAGTAGGTGGTGATGCCTGTATCTATGTAGATGCGCTAGACTATAAAGCTCTTGCACAAAACATTCTTGAATTAATGCAAGACGATACAAAGAAACAAGAATTAATAAATAAAGGATTTTCTAGAAGCAAAATATATAGTAATGAGCATATTGCTAATGAGTATATGAGTATATTTTTATCTTTATTAAACACACATAATGAGAGTGATAATACAAAGAGTGTCTAATGCTCAGGTAAGTATAAAAAACACTGTAAAATCTAGGATTGACAAAGGATATCTTATATTGCTAGGGATAGAAGATGATGATACTGACGAGGATATTCTATGGCTGTGCAATAAAATAGTATCACTTAGAATATTCAACGACGATGCTGGATTGATGAATCTTAACATCAAAGATATTGATGGAGAAATATTACTCGTAAGTCAGTTTACACTTCATGCTCAAGTAAAAAAAGGAAATAGACCTTCATTTATCAAAGCATCCAAACCCGTTTTTGCAATTCCTATTTATGAAAAATTTATTCATCATTTAGAAATCTTATTTGGCAAAGCAATAAAGACCGGAGAGTTTGGTGCAGATATGCAAGTAAGTTTGACTAATGATGGACCAGTAAGCATTTTTATTGACTCTAAAAACAAAGAATAAAATGACTATAGAACAAGCACAAAAAACCATTGATACTTGGATAAAAACCAATGGTGTAAGGTATTTTAATGAACTTACGAATATGGCTATACTCACAGAAGAAGTAGGTGAAGTAGCCAGAATCATCTCAAGAAAATATGGCGAACAATCTTTTAAAGAATCAGATAAAGATAAGAGTTTGGATGATGAATTGGCAGATGTTTTATTTGTTTTGATGTGCATCGCCAACCAAACAGGTGTAAACTTAACTACTGCTCTAGAAAAAAACTTAGAGAAAAAAACAAATAGAGATAAAGATAGACATCATCAAAATGACAAATTGAAAGGTTGATATTCAATTAGTTTTTTTACTTTTACAATTATAAATAATTTTTATACACAGCATATATATGAAAAAGAAAATACTTTTTATTGCTTTAGTTTTTTGTTTTACTGTTCAGACTTTAGTGGCACAAAATAGATTTCATCCTTGGGGAATTGGGGTTAGTTATAATGCTACAACGATGGAAGGATTGCTTCAAAGAAATAAATTTCAATTTCGAAACTACACTGGAGGAATAAAACTACATGTAGCCAGATATATATCTCCTTCTTTCAATGCTAGACTAGAAGGCGCTTATAGCAATTTATTTTATCCATCTGTTACCAATTATCCTCAATACGAAAAAGGTATTTTTAAGCAACAAAACTTTTTTGAATCTTCATTTTTATTTGAATACAAATTAAACAACAATTATGTACTTAAAGAAGATAGCTATATACAACCTTATTTGTTTTTAGGATTTGGAACGAACAATATGAACAAAGATTGGAATACTTTTTTTCCATTTGGTGTAGGGCTCAAACTAAAATGTACAAAATGGCTAGCTATCAATTTAGAAACTTCTATGAAAGTAAATATAGATAACTCATTTACTTACTTACAACACAATGCAGGATTTGTATTCAATCTAGGTAAACAAGTTTATAAGAAAAATGGAGCTCAATCTAAAGTGAAAAACGACTTGAAAGATTTGAATACTTCTTCTATCATAGATACTGATAAAGACGGCATTGCTGATGCTCAGGATGAATGTCCATTTGTAGCTGGGATTAGCTCATTGGCTGGTTGTCCAGATACTGACGGAGATGGTGTGGCTGATAGCAAAGATTTATGTCCTAATGAAAAAGGCACAATAGAAAATAATGGATGTTTGCCTAAATCACTAGACTCTGATAAAGATGGTATAGCAGACAATGATGATAAGTGTCCTTATGAAGCAGGTGTAGCTCAAAATAATGGTTGTCCAATACCGGTTATAGACCAAATAGCAACTGAAATAGTAACAACAACAAAGGAAACAACTACTTTTATAAATAATACTACTAATGGTTTAGAATTGTTTTATATAGTAGCTGACGCAAAACTAACTGATGAACATAAAAAACAATTAGATGCATTTGCGTTATCTATTTTGAATACAAACTATAAAAAAATAAAAATAAATGGCTATACAAGTAATACAGGTACTGATGCTATAAATATAAAATTATCAATGGATAGAGCTATCAATGTTATGAATTTTCTTACATCTAAAGGAATAAATATTGGTAAAATAGGCACGTATGGCTATGGTCCTTATAGTGCTAAATATAACAATAGCGTTCCAAGCGAATCTATAAAAAATCAACGAGTAGAATTAATAGTGGAATAAAAAAAATTCGTACTATTATATATGCTTTTAGAAAAACGCTACAATACTTCAGTTAAAAGACATAATGCATAAACTATTGCATGGAGAATTATAGGCTATATATAAAATCCATAACATGGATTATTTATTAAAAGTGAGCTTATAAAAGGATTTAAAATTTGAGAATTTATAAAAATAGTATATAGCGAAAAGTATCTTGAAAAAAGGTGGACAAATATATATAATAACTAATAGCACTAATACTGTTCTATATGTAGGAGTTACATCAGATCTTAAAAATAGAATATATCAGCATAAAACTAAACATTATCCAAATTCTTTTTCAGCTAAGTACAATTGTACTAAACTTGTATATTATCAAAATTTTTCTTCTATAGTAGAAGCAATCGCATTCGAAAAAAAAATCAAAGCTGGTAGTAGAGCAAAAAAGATAGAACTTATTAATAGCATGAATACTGCGTGGAATGATTTGTACGAGGAGATATTATAAGCGTCATATGAATGCTTCTTTATAAAGCATCACTAAAAAGAATTCATCACAACCAGCTCATCACATCACACACATCACAATCGGCTCGTCATTGCGAGATTTGTTGCTGGCTTGGGGCAACAAAACGAAGCAATCTCACAATGCATTCGTCTTATCTAGTTGTGCTTAGGCTTTGTGAGATTGCCACGTGAGCCGAAAGCAAAGGCTCACTCACAATGACAAGCCGGTGGGAATGACGAGTTCGGCGATGAGGCTTCGTGGGATTGCTTCGTGCCTCGCAATGACGAGCTGTGATGAGGCTTTGTGGGATTACCACGTGAGCCGAAAGCCAAGGCTCACTCACAATGACAAGCCGGTGGGAATTACGAGTTCGGCGATGAGGCTTCGTGGGATTGCTTCGTGCCTCGCAATGACGAGCTGTGATGAGGCTTTGTGGGATTACCACGTGAGCCGAAAGCCAAGGCTCACTCACAATGACGAGGCGGTGAGGAATGACGAGTCAAGATAGGCTTCGTGGGATTTATGCCTTTGGCAGACAGGTGCCAAGTGAAGCAAAAAGTAAAGCTCTCTAGTGTTAATGAGATGAAAGGAATAATGAACTGTTGATTAAGTTAGACAATTCTTTTTTTTATATTATTTTATTATTTATTAATAATCAATTATATATGTAATTAACTGAAAATAAATGAAATTTGTGTATACTAAACACATCATGTTGTATAAAATTTGTTTTAAAAAATCTATATGTTGTAACATTATTACGTGTACTTTCGTATCAGATTTACAACTTAACCTATAATGCTAGAAGATATAGAAAAACTACCGTTTCATACTAATTAAACTCTCGATCAAATTCAGGAGCTGGAAGCTATGAAGCTTTCTGTAGAAGAGCTAGTAAATAAAGACCCACAAGCCGCTCTTGAAAAAAGTGAGGAGTATATTTTGCTTTCTAAAAAATATTTAGCTCAAGAACATTTAGCTAATTTTTTATACTTATATGCCGCTCTACATTATCTAACAGGTAAAAATAGTGACGCACTTGAATATAGTAAAATGGCTATAAAATTTACTAAAAACATTGAGCTGAATCACAAAATACATATCTTACTAGGTGCAATTTACACTTATTTTGGGGAGTTTGATAAAGCACTTGAGGTATATGATTTTGCCATAAAGACTAATAATAACTCTTCTACTTCTACTGTTTATAATAATATAGCGGCTATATATTTTAAACAAAAAAACTATAATGAAGCTATTCAATATTTAAATAAAGCATTGGAACTTTCAGATGGAAATATTTCATTAATTTTATTAATACTAAACAATATTGGAAGAGCTTATATAGAGCTTAAAGATCTTGAAAATGCTGAACCTATTTTACTAAAAGTTATAGAAATACTTAATGAGACTGAAAACCCTACTCAAGAAATGATAAACAGTCTAAATATCGGCTTACTCTATTATGAACAAGAGCGATATCCAGAAGCCTATTCAAAATTATTTGATGCTTATGTAAAATGTAAAGAGCTTGATTTAAAAAATAATTTGTACTCAGCTACTTTATTTCTTGCACATGCATGTACTAAAAATAATAAACAAGACCAAGCAAATGCCTATTATCTAGAAACACTAGATTTGATGCGCAATTTAGATAATAGATTGTATATAGATGCTCTTAAGTCTTATCTTGATTTTTTAGTTCAACAACAAGATTTTGAACGATGTACTACCTTTTTTATTGAATATACAGAGCTCAAAGAACTAATAATAAGAGAAGATAAGGAAAAAGAAATTAGTGCTTTGACTGTAAAATTTCAAAATACGGAGCAAAAACTAGAAATAGACAAACTCAATAAAGAAAAAGAATTTCAAAAACAACTCCTTGCTCAGGCGGAAGAGGTAAAACGAACTAATGAAAAACTTTTAGAAATCAATCAAAATCTATCTGATTTTTCTTATGCACTTAGCCATGATATCCGCACTCCTATTCGTCAGCTAGCTGGTTTTGGTTCTATGATCAAAAACAAAAATTATGCTGGTAAAGAGGAACTACTCAAACAAGACTTAAACTATATATATGATGCTGCTAAGAAGGCTGATACTATGATACAAGAATTGCACAAATTTGCTCTAGTGGGTATACAAGAAGATAAATTTATTGATATTGATACCAATGACGCTCTTAAAGATGCTATAGGCAATCTTTCATCGCTTATTGCAGACAGTCAAGCCCAAATAGATATATTGCATCCACTTCCTATATTAAAAGGCGAAAAAACGCTTATCACTCAGCTCTTTCAAAACCTATTAGGCAATGCCATAAAATACATACAAAAAGAAATTACACCTAGAATAGAAATAGATTATCAACTTATAAATGATAAAAAACAAATCACCATTAAAGATAATGGGATAGGAATTCCAGTCAATGAACAGAAAGATGTTTTTAAATTATTCTCTAGAGCAACAAATAGTGGTGGGATAGAAGGGACTGGTATTGGGCTGAGCTTTTGCCACAAAATAATAAGCAAGATGCATGCGCACATACATCTTGCTTCTGAAGGTACCAACTTAGGTACTACTGTAATTTTAGAATTTTAATCCTATTTTTCAGTATTTGAAGAAAGTGATACAGAAGTAAAACTAACTCCTACTGTTATATCTTTACCACCTTTAATTGCGTTAGAATTAGATACTGTCTTAAGATTTTTTAATAAGTTTAATGTTGTCATTTGTTAGATAGTTTTAAGTTTGGTTTATAGATATACAATTACTTAAGACTTATCTCGCTTGCTTGAAGTATTTCGTAAGATGTACCTGTCCTATGAATAAATGCTACGACATGCATATCATCTGCATGCCACTCATGGTCTATTTTTAGTCTATATTGTTTAATAAATACTCTACCTGGAGTAATACTAGCCGTTCCTAATGAAGTACCTTCTATATCTGTAGTGATATCTCTCATCACATCTTCATGTACATAATTGGTATCTACACTATTTGTAGGTAAAAGTTGAGCAGTTACTAGATCATTCTCTACTAGCATAATCGTAAATTTAAGTGGGTCGCTAAATGCTTGAGTAAAGTGAGCAGTAAAAGTAACTAAAGTAGTTGTATCACTTGCTCTAAAATCACTGGTAAGATTAATGTTTACAGGGCTAGTCAAAGCAAGTTGTTCATTTACTTTAGTCGTCCATTTTGTTTTGTCTAGTATTTTTGAAGCTTCTCCACTAAAAAGTTTTCTATCTATAGAGGCCGTAGGTTTTGATCCTACTGGTCCTATAAAATTTGAGATAGCTTGAGCATCATCGCTTGTGAGTTCGTGAAAACTAAAAGGGTAAGGCTCATCTAGAAATCTACTGTGCATAGCAAGCGTCACTACTCTGCCTGGATTGGCGTTTTTTATTGTTTTTGCTTCTACATGTCCTGGGGCACAGTTGATGCATCTCACACCTGTAAACTCTTCTATCACCACTACTTTGGGTGTTGTCGCTTCTATACTTGAAGCAATATATGTAGTATCAAGCAATGCTACTTCTGCTGTAGATTTAGTAAGCACATCTACTTCACAACAAGAGTTGGTAATAAAAATTACTAAACTTGATAAGGCTATTAGACTAAAAATTTTTGTTTTCATGATATTAAAATTTATGTTTTGTATTAAAAACTTGTATTCAATGTAAGACGCACCCCACTAAAAGCGGGCTCAAATCTACAAACACCACCTGTACAAACGATACCTGATACTTGTCTAACATATGCTGCAGTGATACGATGCTGTTTAAAATTATAAGACGAGAAAAATGAATAATAGTGGCGTGGATTTGATTTTTGTGGATCTTTATTTACTGGATTTGCTTTAAAATTCCACATATCGCTTATACTAATAGTAAAATTAGGAGCAAGAGTATATTCTAACAAACCAAAAATCCACTGACCAAAATCGTTTTTACAATTTTGATATTGGAGTTCAGCTCTAAGCGAGCTTTTTTTGGTGATTTTGTAGCTTCCTTCAGCAAATACAGTATAAATATTTACAAACGGTTTATAGTTGCCATTGATATCTCTACTTTCACGGAGATAAAGCTCTTGATTGAATCTTACAAACTGAGCTCCTATAGCACCATTAAATTTTTTACCTTTTTTATATTCATACTCAGCAAACACTTCATAGAAGAAATTTCTTTTTAGTTTATTGTCATAGATTGCAGATAGACTCATTACCAAATTGTGTCCTTTTTTGGGAGTAGTAGAAAAGTCTAATGCAAAAGCAGATTCTTGTTGCTCTTGTGTAGCAGCATTATATCTTGCTGGAAGTCTAAGTGAATTTTGACGTGCAGTAGGAGGTATAAAACTCACCATACCTCTTAATAATGTTTCGTTAGGAGAGGTTCTCAACTGAAAATTTTCAGTACGTTTGAATGCTGCTGTGATTCCTAAACCTTTTTTGGCATAAGTAAGCGTAGTGTAAACACAAGTACCCGATTTGTTTTCGAGATAGTCGCTTACTTTTATTCCTTCTCTTGATTTGATAGCTCCTTCTACATACCAGCTAAACTTGCCTACATTCAAAGTATTATATACTGTAAAAGCATAAACATTATACTTTGGAGAGAAAAACAAATTGCTATCTGTAGCAGATTGAGATAATATAGCATCTGCAGTGATATTGATAGATTCTTTATCGAGAGTTCTATTCATAGCTGCTACACCGGGTATCAAATTTACTTTGTCTTTGATAGAGAAATTGCCTTCAATACTTGCTCCTTTTATTAGTGGTTTGAATAATTCAAACCTGTTTTTTTGTACGCCAGAAAAAGCTTTGATCTGTACTTTGTCTTTGATATTATATTTGAGTCTTGCACCAAGTATAGAATTATCTATACCTAAAGCTCTATCTTCATAAGCTCTGAAAATAATACCTGTACCTAGTTGGTCATAAAAATAACCTCCAGTGATTTCTAGGTCACGTATTTCTTTTTTGATATAAAACATACCAAGTCCATAACCAGAAAAAGCGGTGCCCGGATTATGAAGGTTGGAGTTTTGAAATAAATCTATACGAACTCCTGTGCTAAGTTTCCAGTCGTTATTGGTATAGTTCAGACCTATCCAGGCATCAGCTCCAGACTTGAGGTAATCATAATGAGGAGTATTTGCTGCACCTATCAGCGTATCTCTTACATAAAAATCTGCATTGAGTTGTAAGTCTCCACTAAAGTATCCCTGTGCTGAAAGATTTGTACTTATACTAAAAAATAAAAAAACGCAAAAAAGTAGTGGTTTATTATTGAACATAAAAGGAATCGGTTTAGTTTAGTGATAAGTACAGTACAAAAATAAAAAAAACTCCTTATTTATAAGGAGTTTTTTTATATAGTATAACAAAAGGAAAGAATTAATTTTTAGAAAATTCTTTTACATATGTTTTATTGTTGCCCAAATCATTAATCACCGCATAGTAGTTTCCTGTTGATAATTTTGATACATTATATGAAAATCCTTTTAGATTTTCAATATTAAGTTCTTCAATTTTTTTACCTGAATTATCAAATATAGTTAATGATGAGTTTTGTATAGCAGCATCAAACATAATTATATCTGTAGTAGGATTTGGATATAGTTGAATAAGTCTATCAGATTCTATAGGGTCAGCTATAGAAGTGCAATATGCTTTTCCAATAAAATATAAAGGCGTTTTATTTCTAATATCGTCTGAAGGCGATACGTTTACTTTTACAAAACCATCTCCACAAGTATTTGAAGTAGAAAAATCGACTCTAAATAATACTTGAGAATCCACACCAATTTCAAACGAATCGGTGAATCCTACGAAAATATTATTGCAAAGTCCTGGAAAAGTACACAAAGCATTTGACCAAGCGCTAGGAGTGTTAATGGTTTCTACAGACCATACGAATTTTTTAACAATGCCAGTTGTATTTGTACCATAAACATGTAATTCCATAATATGGGCAGAGGAAGTAACGCCATCTGACTTAGTAGTATCTCTTTCGAATGTTATTTGAGCAAAAGATATATAACTGCAAAGTATGCAAGATAAAAAGAGTACAAGTTTTTTCATTTGTATATATTTTAATTTATAAGTAAAGATAACTATTTTTTACATAACAAAAATGTAGTAAATGTTAAAAAATCAATATTTTCTTATCTTGGATTTGAATAAGCTGGGTTAGTAATAAAGCTATAATCATCTAAAGTTTTTATAAAGGCTAATAAGTCTTCTATATCTTGATTTGACAAAGATCCTTTATTAGAAAATAATGGCCTTAGATGTGGGTCAATATTTGAATGATTATTATTGATGTCATTATTATAAAAATTGATTACTTCTCTCATAGTTTTAAATTTACCGTTGTGCATATACGGTGGGGTAAATGAGGAGTTTCGTATGCTAGGAGTTTTAAATTTGCCAATATCTTCATTCAAATGTGTAATATTGTATAGTCCACTGTCACTTATCCCTTTTTCAAGTCCTATATTGGCAAAATGATTGATTCTTCCTAAAGGAAGTGTGTGACAAGAATTACATGTACCTTTTCTTAAGTATATCTCTAGACCTCTCAATTCGGATATAGTCAATACACTAGAATCCTTATTTAAATTATACTTATCAAATTTAGAATTAAATGAGACCATGCTTCTTTCAAACTGAGCGATAGCTTTGAGAATCATATTACTATCAATTATGCCACTTCCAAATGCTTGATAAAACATATATGGATATCGGTTATCGTTTTGCAATTGTTCAATAATGGAATTCCAGTTTCCATTCATTTCACCTGGGCTAGTTATCGGGTCATGTGCTTGAGATTCTAAAGATTTTCTTCTTCCATCCCAGAAAAAATCTTTATCCCATGCTGCATTAAATACTTGAGGGCTATTTCTTGAGGTAAGTGTAGTATTAAATCCAGTACTGAATTGTTTATTGTCACCAAATGCGAATTGTTGTTGATGACAGTTGGCGCACGATATAGAATTGTTGCCTGATAATCTTGTATCATAAAATAATTTTCTACCAAGTTCTATTCCTTCATAGGTGATTGGGTTTCCAAAAGGAGATGTTAAAGGTCCTATACTTTTAGCTGTATCAATATATATAGGTAATATAGCGGAAAATGGCTTAGGAATATATTTATAACTATCTTCTTTGCAAGAAAATAGAAATATGCAAAAAACTATGATAATTAATATGTAATATTTTTTATACACCTTCTATAGAAATATTGTATGTAAAGTTAATAAAAAAAGCCATCTTAGAAAACTAAGATGGCTTTGTATAATTATTAATATTAATTTTTAGTGATTAACAACTAAAGATTTAGAAATGTTTACATTGTTACCAGAAACAATAACGTTATATGCACCATTAGCAAATGCTGCAGTATTGATTGTCATGTTGTGGTTTCCACTAGTATAAATACCAGTTTCTTGTTCTACAACCTGACCTTTAGCATCTACTATTTTCACAGTAAGTTCTTGCTCGCCAGATACTACAAATGAAAGATTTGCAGATGTAGAAGCTGGATTTGGATAGATAGATACTTCCATATCTTTTACTGTAGGATTTTCAACACCCACACCAAATACTTTAGCTAAATTAGCTGCTTGAAGTACAACTTTGTCACCTCCGTTGAATTGTAACCAAGCTACAACATAACAATCATCAATGTTTTCAACTGAATTTTCAGTAGCATGATTGATACGATTTGCTGCTTGACCATTTGTAGGTAATCTAAAGCTTCCGTTGAATGTATATGTAGTATTGAATGTAAGTGCTGTGCCTGCTGTAGTAGCCGCTACTGGTGTACCTGCATCTGAAGGTAGCATTTTTTTCATTACTTGTTCAAATTCTGTTTCGCCATTTGATTTTACATTTTGTGTTGTAATACCTTCTACTATTGCTACATATAAAGTAGCATCAGAAGCAGTAAGATTTACTTGTGGAGTATAGTTGATATTTATATCAAAAGATTTAGTAGCATCATTTCTAGCATAAGTACCATTCATAGTAGCAAATGCAGAAACATTTCTTGCTGCATCATAAAGTGCATTTGTAAATGAAGCTGCGTTATTATCCCATCCTCCATCTATTTCCATGCGTGGTATAGAATTGATAGAATAAAATCCTCTTCTATCTACAGACTCATTAGTAGCATACGGATCGCCAGTACCTGGAAAATCTTGTTGATATTTAATAGCAACAAATTCTGTTTGATCTTTAGGATCTACTATTGAATGGAAGTTTGTATTACCTGGTGCACAAGGACCACATGTAGAAGAAGTAAAGATTTCAAATAATGGTGTACGAGCTATTATAGGACTTGGAAAAGTAAAAGTGTTTTGAGATATAGTATTATTTGTTAATACCGCATCTGCAGCACCATTTACATTACCAATAGTCATACTTACTGCATAAGCAGTACCGTTTGCTGGAGTCCATGCTGTAGGATGACTAACTACTGCTGAAGTGAAAGGTAAAATATTTAATCCTGAAACTAATGCACTTACTGGAGTACCTCCATTAATAGTATAAGACATGTTTAAAGTATTGATAGCAGCACTACCATTGTTATAAACATTTGTTCCTATATTTAATGCTGTACCTCCTGTCATTGTAGTAGTTACATTTGAAAAACTTTGAGCAACTGCATCTCTATCATCAGGAACTATTATTTTAATATCATCTATAATAAGATAGTATCCATCATCGGTATTGTTTACCCATGCAAGATAAATATTCATACCTCTGTATGCATTTAAGTTAATAGAGTGTACTACTCCTGCATCGCTTTCTGCTACTACTGAGAATACATTAGTAGTATAAGAAGCTCTATTTGTATCTGTAGTTGATACTTTAACTTGATATCCGTCTGCATCAGCTCCGTCAAGTCCTGATACTCCTAACCATTGTAAATAAATTTCACCTGTAGCTGGAATTGTAATTTGAGGTGAATACATCCATCTGTCAGCTATTCCTACTGGATTGAACCATGATTCACTTATAGCGAATTTATTTGTTGTGCCGTATGATTGCCATGCATCTGCACCCATTGCTACTGGCACACCTGCGTTTAGTGTTCTACCATCCCAATTTTTTTGCCACCATCCTGATGGCATTCCTGGTACAGTTGCTGTACTAAAATCTTGAGAGGTAATTGTTGTTAAAGCCATTGCATTGAAGCCGATTAACAACGCAAATAAAGAGTAAAATAGTTTTTTCATCTTGATTTTTTGTTTAATAATTAAAATTTGGTTTGATAATATTTTTATAATTGTAATATAAAGTTATAACTATTTGAAGTATTTCAAAATATTTTATTTAAAATTTAACAAATAACTAACCTAATGATTTATAATAAAGGATATATTAAACTAATTAACAGTTTGATAACTAATTGATATTAAACACTAATTCCTGCAATACAAATTACCATTTCGCCTTTTGCGGGGGTTTTTGTAAAATGCATTATTAATTCTGCAAGTGTTCCTCTTTTATGTTCTTCAAACATTTTAGAGATTTCTCTACTCACACAAGCTTTTCTATCAGCTCCTAATACTTGAGCAAATTGCTCTAGCGCTTTGACTAATCTATGAGGTGACTCATATAATACTATTGTTCTAGACTCTTCTTTTAGAGCTAGGATTCGGGTTTGTCTTCCTTTTTTTTGAGGCAAAAATCCTTCAAACACAAAGCGATCACATGGTAAGCCGGATGAAACTAAAGCGGGTACAAAAGCTGTAGCGCCAGGCAAGGTTTCTATTTCTATGTTTTTTTCTAAACAGGCTCTTGCTAAAAAAAAGCCAGGGTCGGAAATTCCTGGAGTGCCAGCATCAGAAACCAGTCCTACCTTTGTGCCACCTAATATTTGTTGCACTATTTTTTCAGTTGTCTGATGTTCATTATGCATATGATGAGATACAATGGGTTTGTTTATCTCATAATGTTGAAGTAGCTTTTTTGTTTGACGAGTATCTTCTGCTAGAATCAAATCTACCTCTTTGAGCATGCGTAAGGCTCTAAAAGTAAGGTCTTCTAGATTGCCTATAGGTGTGGGTATGATGTATAGTTTACTCAAAGTAATGTTAGATGATAAATTTTAAATGCTAAATGTTGTCACGCAAAGGCGTGATTGAATATTGAATAGCAAAACTCAAAAACACATATAAATCAATTTTACTTAATTTAAATAATAAAAATTATGCTTGTTTAATATGGATGGTGTAGCCTTCCATAATTGCATTTGCAAGCAGTTTTTTACAAGCTGTTTCTACTAGTTCTTTTGCTTGTGCTTCATCATTAGCTTCTAGTTTTAGAGTGATGTGTTTGCCTACTCGCACATCTTTCATCATAGAAAGTTCCATTTTTTGAAGTCCGTTAAGTACTGCTTTGCCTTGTGGGTCTAACAATTCCTTGTGTGGCATGATGTCTATTTCTGCTATATATTCCATATATTATTGATTTAAATTAGGTGTTTTATTTTTTGTAAAAAACTGAAAAATAGAAATAATTATATACAGCAAAATTATAAAAGCAAAAGCTAGTATATGAAATAAAATTAATAACACTATAGATATAAGTATAAACATATACCTGATTTCATTGCCTTTGAGAGCAAAACTTTTAAACTTGAAACTAAACATTGGAATCTCAGCTATCATCAAATAAGACAACATAATAATAGTGAAAATAATGCTCCATATATTTTGAAATATAGAAGATAAAAAGGTAGTAGAATCATTGCAAATAGCTAAATAACCAATCACAAACAAGGTCATAGCAGGTGTAGCCAATCCAATAAATTCTTCACCTTGCCTAGTATCGATATTGAATTTTGCCAAACGCAATACAGCAAATAAAGTAAGGATGAATGCGCCTGCGGGAAGCAGTATGGATACTAATTGATTTTCATCTATACCCATCGTATAGTTTCTAAGCAATGAATAAAAAATAGTGGCTGGCACTATACCAAAACTAATGACATCTGCAAGTGAATCTAACTGCTTACCTAAATCTGAGCCTCCTCCACCAAACTTACGTGCTGCAAAACCATCGAAAAAATCTGCTACTAAAGAAACAATCGTAAAATAAAATGCTTCACTAGCATAACCTTGAACTATCAATACAACAGCACAACAACCACAAAATGCATTGATGAGGGTGAGAATATTGGCTAGTGTAAAGAGTCTAATGTTCATTTATTTAATTTAATTAAGCATTCATCAAACTCTCAATCTCTTCTACTTCTATAGGAATATTTTTCATCAAATCTATATTGCCTTTATCGCTTACCCATATATCATTTTCTATACGAATCCCTATTTTTTCTGCTGGTATATAGATACCTGGCTCATTGGTCAATACTACTCCTACAGGAAGTTTTTCATATCTATTGCCTATATCATGCACATCTAAACCTAAAAAGTGAGAATTGCCATGCATGAAATATTTTTTGTATAGTGGATTATTAGCATCTTGTTTTGCTACATCATCTTTACTAAATAATCCTAAACCTATCAACTCGCTTTCTACTACTTTAGCCACTTCTTCATTAAGTTCTGCGAGTGTAATACCTGGCTTCATGATATTGCATGCTTCTCTATGTACACGAAGACAAGCATTATAAACTTGTTTTTGTCTATCAGTAAATCGTCCATTGACAGGAATTGTTCTCGTAAGATCTGCACAGTAGTTGGCATACTCTGCACCAAAATCCATCAACAATACTTCGCCATCTTGGCAAGCTTTATTATTATCATTGTAGTGAAGCACACAGCTATCTACACCACTTGCTATGATGGGATTGTAAGCATGTCCTGTGGCTCTGTTTTTTATAAATTCATGAATGATTTCTGCTTCTATTTCATATTCTGTTACTCCTGGCTTTACAAAAGACAATACTCTTCTGAATGCTTTCTCTGTAATATCGCAAGCTTTTTGAAGTTGTTCTATTTCTAGGGAGTGTTTTACACTGCGAAGTTTACTCATGATAGGACCACTTCTTTCGTAGTGATGTAGCGGATACTTTGCTTTACATTCATGAGCAAAACGCACATCTTTATATGGTACATCACTTATAGCTCTATCATTTTCATTGATATTGATATAGAGTGTTTGAGCATAGTTCATGAGCATAGAAAAAATACTTTCAAACTGATCTGATAACAATACTGTCTGAATACCGCTTTGTTTTCTTGCTTCTTCTGGAGTATATTTTCTACCTTCCCATACTGCTATATGTTCACTTGTTTTTCTTATAAATAATATTTCTCTATATTTTTCTATTGGTGCATTTGGAAAAATCAACAAGGTGGTTTCTTCTTGATCTATACCTGATAGATAAAGCAAGTCAGAGTTTTGACGAAAGGTATGTGTGCCATCACCTACACGTGGCATCAAGTCACAACTATGAAAAATAGCCATGCTATTTTCTTTCAAAAATTTTGAATAGTTGCTTCTGTTTTTTACAAACAATTCTGATGATATATCATCATACTTTTTCATCTTTATCATATGAAATTCTTATTTTATATTAACAAAAGTAAGACAAGTATTATTATTATTCTAAAACGAAGAAAAATAATAAGTGAAAGTATTGATACAGCTTATTGAATTTTATTTTATTAGCGATTGCCAGAGGCAACTAAATATCTATCACTCGGCAGAGCCAAGCGATAGGTGAAAAATTATAAAATTTTGAAACGAAGCAAAATCTATTTATCTTTACTATCTCAAAACTATAATAATAGTTGCTGTTTGTTTAGTCCTTAAATAAATTCTAGTGATTGTTTCTTTATAGTTTCTTATCCAAATTTTTCTTGCAATTAAAACTGCAATGAATAAATTTTTTTCAAATAAATAAAAATTAATAAATATAATATGGAGTATAACTCAGCACGAAATGTACTAGTAATGAAAGAGTACGGAAGAAACGTACAAAACCTTATAAACCTTGCTATAGCAGAGCCAGACAGAGAAAAAAGAAATCGTATGGTGAAAAGCATCATCGATGTGATGGGTCAACTAAATCCACACCTCAGAAATACCGAAGACTACAAACACAAACTTTGGGATCACTTATTTTTAATGTCAGATTTTAAACTAGATGCTGATAGTCCATATCCACTTCCAGAAAAAGAAGTATTGATGCGTAAGCCAGATCCGCTTACTTATCCTCAGACTCGATTTAAACATAGGTCTTATGGTAAATTATTGATGAAGATGGTACAGAAAGCAGTAGCAGAAGAAAACACAGAGAAAAAAGCACTCATCACTAAAGTAATTGGCGACTATATAAAAGTAGTTCATACCAACTGGATAAAAGAAAACGTAAGTGATGAAAGTGTGAAAGTAGAAATAAAAACTATCTCTGATGGTCAGCTAGAGCTCAGTGAAGATATGCAATTAAGCAAAATATTTGTACAAAGAACCAACAATAACAACAACAATAATAACCGAAATAACAATAACCGAAACAACAACAATAACCGAAACAACAACAATAACCGAAACAACAATAACAATAATCGCAGACCAAACAATAATAACAATAACCGAAACAATAATAACAATGTCAAATAATATCGATGCTTTTGAAGTAAGAGGTGGCAATAAACTAAAAGGTGAAATAACGCCACAAGGTGCTAAGAATGAAGCTTTGCAGATTCTTTGTGCTGTATTGCTCACCGATGAAAAAGTAACTATCAGTAATATTCCTAATATACATGACGTGAATATGCTGATAAAAATACTCGGCGATATAGGTGTGAAAGTAAATCAACTAAATGAAGACACCTATACTTTTGAAAGCGATGCAGTAGATGTAGATTATATGATGAGCAATGACTTCAAAAAAAATGGTGCTGCTCTTCGAGGTAGTATTATGCTTGTTGGTCCACTTTTAGCTCGTTTTAAAAAAGCTTATATGCCAAAACCAGGCGGTGACAAGATAGGTAGAAGAAGGCTGGATACGCACTTTTTAGGATTTGAATCATTAGGCGCAAAATTTCATTTTGATGCTGATGAAAATTTTTATAGTGTAGAAGCCAACGAACTAAAAGGGTGCTATATGCATCTAGAAGAGCCTTCTGTGACTGGTACAGCCAATATCATCATGTGTGCGGTGATGGCAGAAGGTACTACTACGATATTTAATGCAGCATGCGAACCCTATATACAACAACTGTGTGGCATGCTCAATAGTATGGGTGCAGATATCAAAGGTGTGGGCTCAAATCTACTCACTATAAATGGTGTAAAAAAACTAGGAGGATGCACTCATAGAATGCTTCCAGATATGATAGAGATTGGATCTTTTATAGGACTAGCGGCTATGACTCAAAGTGAAATAACTATCAAAAACTGTAGACTAGATATGCTTGGAAATATTCCAGCTACTTTTAAAAAGCTCGGTATTCAAATGGAGTTCAGAGGAGATGATATTTATATTCCAGCTCAAGAACACTACGAAATAGCTTCCTTTATAGATGGCTCAATTCTTACCATATATGATGGACCTTGGCCTATGTTCACACCAGATTTATTGAGTATAGTATTAGTGACTGCTACACAAGCTAGAGGCTCTGTGCTCATACATCAAAAAATGTTTGAAAGCAGATTGTTCTTTGTAGATAAACTGATTGATATGGGAGCTCAAATCATCTTATGCGACCCACATAGAGCTAATGTGATAGGTATTGATAGAAAATACAACTTGAGAGGCATCTCTATGAGTAGCCCAGATATCAGAGCTGGTGTATCATTACTTATCGCTGCACTATCGGCTACTGGCAAAAGCACTATAAACAATATTCATCAAATAGATAGAGGATATCAAAATATTGATAAACGATTGATAGCATTGGGAGCGGATATAAAAAGACTATAAAAGTTATAAGTTCAAAGTTAAGAGTTCAAAGTTATTAGTTATAAATTTTAATGTAGTCTTTATTAACTCGAATTTAAATTTTCCTAGCCTTCTATCTGACCTATCACTTCTTCCCACTCTTGCATGAGTTTGCTTTGGGTGGCTTTGGCGTCTTCGTATTGCTTATAAAAATTGGCATCAGCACTCACTTTTTGAAACTGCTCTGGATCTTTGAGTTTGTCTTCAAATGAGGCTATTTGTATATCGATTTCTGCTATAGAATTTTCGAGTTTTGTAGCTTTATTTTTTAATGCTTTTAAATCTTTATCATTAGCTACAGGAGCTGTATTTGTAGGTTTTGGTGCCGGTGTATTATTGTTGGCTTTATCTAGTTTGTTCTGTGCTTTTTCAGATTCGTATTCTCTAAAATTTTCTGCTTTCTTTTCTTCTAAGAAATCATTGATATCACCTATATGTTCTTTGATGCCATTTTCACCAAACTCAAAAATACGATTGGTCAATCCTTGTAAAAAATCTCTATCGTGACTTATCAATATCAGCGTGCCTTGATATTCTTTGAGTGCTAGTTTCAAAGTTTCTTTTGATACCATATCTAAGTGATTGGTAGGCTCATCCAGTATCAATAAGTTCATAGGTTCCAGAAGCAATTTACACATAGCTAATCTACCTTTTTCACCTCCGCTCAGTACTTTTACTTTTTTCTCTACATCTTCGCCACTAAACAAAAAACAACCTAATAGCGTACGCACTTTAGTTCGCATATCGCCCACAGCAGCTTCGTCTATTGTTTCGAAGACGGTTTTATTTCCATCGAGTACTTCTGCTTGATGCTGTGCATAGTATCCTAGATGCACGTTGTAGCCCATTCTTATTTCGCCATCATAGTCTAGGTCACCTGCTATCATTCTACTCATAGTGGTTTTACCCATACCGTTTTTGCCCAAAAATGCTATTCTGTCTCCTTTGTCTACATAAAAACTTTCGTTTTGGATCACTTTTTTTGGACCATACGATTTAGATACATTTTTTACTTCGAGCACTACTTTACCAGAAGGTACGGCATCTGGAAAACGAATATTCATTTTGCTAATATCTTCAACATCTACTTCTATGATATCTATCTTATCCAGTTTTTTCATAAGAGATTGCGCAAAAGATGCTTTAGAAGCTTTGGCTTTGAAGCGTTCAATGTTTCGTTCCATCTGACGAATCTCTCTTTCTTGATTTTTCTTAGCGTTTATTTGTTGTTCTTTACGCTCTACTCGTAGTTCTATATATTTGCTGTAGTTGGCTTTGTAGTCATCTATATCTCCATTAAATATTTCTATAGTTCTATTCGTCACATTATTTAAGAATGCTTTATCGTGACTAATAAGTAAAATAGCTCCATCGTAGTCTTTCAAAAAGTTTTCGAGCCAAGTGATAGAGTGAATATCTAAGTGGTTAGTAGGCTCATCAAAAAGTATCAAATCTGGTTTTTGAAGCAATATTTTTGCTAGCTCTATACGCATCTGCCATCCACCACTAAATGTAGCTACTGGCTTATCAAATTCTTCTGGTTTAAAACCAAGTCCTTTCAATATTTTACCGATTTCTTCATCTATATTGTGCGAACCCATTAAGTGAAGCTGCGAATCTTTTTCATTGAAAAGATTGATCAAATCCATAAATGAATCTGTATCATAGTCTGTACGAGTCTCCATTTCTAGCGCAAGTTTTGCTACTTCTTCTTCTAATGCAAGAAATTTTGCAAATGCAGATTTGGTCTCTTCGTATACGGACTTGTCTGTATTGATATTGATATCTTGAGGCAAATAACCTATTTCAAAATCCTTTGGAAATGAGATGTCACCTCCATCAGGCTTGTAAAAACCTGTAAGTACTTTTAATAAAGTGGATTTCCCTGCTCCATTGCGACCTACCAATCCGATACGGTCTGTACGCACTATCTGAAAGGTGATACCGTCGAAAATCGTTCTACCACCAAAGTGCAATTCTAAATTTGATACTGTTAACACGCTGCAAAGTTGCGATTTTTTACGAGAAAAATGAAGATATAGTTGTATCAATGCAGATTATTTCTCATTTTTGCATTATAAAATTTAGATATTATGTCAAAAATAATGGGTATCATCATGTCAATAGCGGGATTTTTAATCACGATATTTACTTATTTTTTATACAGAAACTCTAGCTCGTATCTTGCATATTTGCCAGAAGAAAAACTAAAACCAATGTCTGCGGTAGGTCTTACATTACCTATGATTATAGGTGTAATGATATTTATAGCAGGCGTATCATTTTTATTGCTTGCAAAAGAAGACAATAGCGAAATGAAAAATTAATTTTCTTTTTTAAATAATATAATTTAAATCTCATTGCTCTGTAGAGTTATGAGATTTTTTATTTTAAAGAATGAATATAAAAGAAAGATTTCAAAACTTAGATAAAGACAGCAAAACTATTATTTATTGCATTTTGGTGATAGTGATAATTATAGGATTGTTCTTTGTAGTGGACTATTTTCAAACAAAAAATTTATTGAAAAACGGAGTGCATACAAAAGCAATAATATCGGCTAAGTATTATGAAATAAATACAGACAATGATGATACAGTCAGTTATTCTATAAGAGCATATGCACTGATAGATGAACCTGAAAAAACACTCAATAGCTACGTAAAACAAACTTCATATAATAAATATAATGTAGGAGATACCGTAGAGATGGTATATGATAATGAAGATAAAGACCATGCAAAACTTGTAGAAGATATAGAATAACAAATAAAAATCAGTTTATAAAATGGAAAAAATGAAATTGTATAATGGTACAAAAGCAGAAAAAATAATTTTTGTTGTGTTCGGATTCTTAGTCCTATTCATAGGATTTATTTCTTATATGGCTTTTCAAGAAGATAATAAATTTGCTAAAGAAGGCATACGAGTAGAAGCTACAGTAAACAGTGTTTCATCTTATGGTACTAGTAAAAGCAAAAGTTACAAAATGTCTATTTCTATGTTTACTCAAGGTGAAAAAACTGAAGTACATACAGATACAACAGGCAAATCTGAAGGAGACAAAATACTTGACAAAATATTTGATGATATAAAATCGAATACTAGAAGCATGGGTGATTTTAAAATGGTAGATATTTCTATAGGTAGCACTAGCTATAATAAATATAAACCTGGCGATAAAGTGATGGTGGTATACTTAAAAGAAAACCCTGATAAAGTAAAACTTTTGAGTGAGGTGGAATAGTTGCGTAATTTTTATATACTATTTTTTCAACTTATATTTGAATTAGCCAAACACTGTAAGGATGTTATTTAACTCCATTTCATTTTTAATTTTTTTTCCAATAGTATTATTTACATATTATTTATTGGCTCAAAAATATAGGTGGCTCTGGCTATTGTTGGCGAGTTGTTTTTTCTATATGTTTTTCAAACCAGAATATATTCTTATTCTGTTTTTCACTATTGTTATAGATTTTTTTGTAGGGATAAAAATTGAATCTTGTACCGATCAAAAATCTCGAAAGGCTTGGCTCATAGCCAGCATTATAGCTAATATTGGAGTATTGGCTATTTTTAAATATTATAATTTCATCAATGAAAATATAACTGGTTTAGCACAGCTATTTCACTTAAAAAATCCAATTCCTGCTCTTACTATTTTATTACCTATTGGTTTGTCGTTTCATACATTTCAAGCCATGAGTTATACTATAGAAGTGTATAGAGGAAATCAAAAAGCAGAAAGACATTTTGGTATCTATTCTTTATATGTCATGTTTTTTCCTCAACTAGTAGCTGGCCCTATAGAGCGTCCACAAAACATCATACACCAATTAAAAGCAGAGCATAAAGCCACTTATGAAAATCTGAGAGATGGAAGCAAATGGATACTTTGGGGACTATTCAAAAAAATATGTATAGCAGATAGATTGGCGTTTTTTGTAAATGAAGTATATAATAATCCTGGTGAACATAATGGATTTCAGTCATTGATAGCTGTTATCTTTTTTTCATTTCAAATTTATTGCGATTTTTCGGCCTATTCAGATATCGCTATTGGTACTGCAAAAATGCTCGGTATAGACTTGATGAAAAATTTTAATAGACCTTATGCATCTAACTCTATTGCTATATTTTGGACTAGATGGCATATCTCCTTATCTTCTTGGTTCAAAGATTATCTGTATATACCACTCGGAGGCAATAGAAATAAATGGTATATTACCTATAGAAATATTTTAATAGTTTTTTTGCTCAGTGGACTATGGCATGGAGCAAGCTGGACTTTTTTGATATGGGGCTTACTACATGGATTGGCTGTGATAGTAGAATCTATTTGGATGAAAATAAAAACAAAAATATGGACAGAGAAAAACAACAATCAGGTGTCTTTTATTTCAAATCAAATTAGCATCGTATGCATTTTTATTTTTGTCACTTTTGCATGGATATTTTTTAGAGCAAAAAACTTTGCTGATGTAAAACAAGTACTCGTAAACATTCGGCATTTACATATTGTAGATTTCTCGTTTACAGCTTTTGGCAAATATACTTCTTTTGATTTTAAACTAGCAATTTTATTATTGATATTTCTAGAGTTGATTCAATATCTGACTCGAGACAAAGATGTGGTAACTATGACGAGTAGCCTTAAATCACCTATTAGATGGGCTATTTATATAATACTAACTTTTTTCATTTTGTTCTTTGGTGCTTTTCATCAGTCAAAAGAATTTATTTATTTTCAATTCTAAGAATGAAAAAATACATCAAACATATAGCTCTATTTGCTTGCGCGCTGCTGCTTATTTTTATTGCATTAGAAAAAGCATGTCAATATTATATACCAAAACGAATCATAGAAAAAGCCTATTGGCTTAAAGAAAAACAACATACGAACTACGATTATTTAGTACTTGGCTCATCAAGAGCAGAATCTTCTTTTGATTGTAACTATTTTGATAGCATCACTAAAATGAAAGGTGTCAATATTGCTATCAATGGCTCAGGACTTTTAGAAAACGAACTGACCTTAATCGATTTTTTGAAAACAAATAAAACAAAAACTCTTTATCTAGAAATAGATGAATTTAATCTAAGTCCATCTAATCATTTTTCATATCCATTTCATTATTATTTGTATTTTCCATATATGTATGACGATGTGCTTGTTGATTCTCTTATAAAATCAAAAGTGCCTAAAGAAAAATACTATATATGGAAATATATTCCTTTTGTAAAATACGCAGCATTTAATGCGAAGTTTAAATTAGAAAAAATCATCAATAAAGAAAACGTAGATAGCGTTTTTGATAAAAAAGGATATCAACCTTTTTATGGTCAAGAAACTAGTTATACATTTATAGATTGGAAAGGCGATTTTATAGATAAAAGATATTGGTACTTGGGCGACTATTCTAAGCCTTCTCCAGAATATGAAAAAACAGATAGCTTATCTATTCAATCTATTAAAAATATAATTTCTATATGCAATAAACACGATATCAAATTAGTGTTTTTCATAGCACCAAGTTTTGTAGGACATTTCGAAAAGCAACTCTACAATAGCTTAGACAAATTTGTGCTAATAAAAAAAATCGCACAGGATAATAAAATACCACTCATCAATTTTGCATATTGGAAATACAATAGAGACTATAAAATCTATCATGATTATACACATATAAATACAGAAGGTGCAAAAAAAATGACCGCTATCATGTCTATGTATCAATCAAATAATTTTGTATTTAATCCTGCTATTAATTCATTTTTTCAAGATAGCATTTGTAGTGAGTTTGAGAAACACTAATACTACTGATTGTATAATTCTTTTACGTCATCTTCATTCAAGGCTCTATTATACATTTTTATATCATCTATAGCACCTGTGAAATAGTGCTCTTTGCCATAGGCTCCACCATTGCCTATAATGAGTGATGCGGCAGTTTGAGAGAATGATGTAGCACTAGTTTTAATATCTGTTTGGCTTTGAATGACTCCATCGTTATAACATTTTAATTCTACACCATCAGCCACGTATACTATATGATGCCAACTATTTAATAAAACAGGAGCGGATGCTTTAAGAGGGTCAATGCCATATATAGTGCCACCACCATTAGCCACCCAATTATCTAAAGTAAATCCTTGATGATTAAAATGATTGTCTAGGCTGTATTCAAAAGGGCTGAATGCATTTCTTTTGCTCAACACGGCTATAGTTTTACTTGTATCTGTGACATATACCCAACATGAAATCGTAAATTCATTATTGGGAAATGAGGCATTGCTTATTGCTCCAAAATCAATTTTATTAGAATCCGCTCCATTGAATAGCATAGCTTTATTTGCTTCATTTTTTCTATTATAGGTTGGCGTAGCTCCATCTATAATTCCTGTTATATTCGTTACTTTTTCTAGTGGTATATTATTGTCTAGCGGTATATCTATGACCAATCCTGATGTGATATCTGGAAGCGTTGCTTTTTTTGTACAAGATGCTGCTATTAAAATTAAGCTTAGAAAAAATAGTTGTTTCATATTGAGATTTTTTTATTTAAAACGCTTTTAATGATACTAGATTGTGAAAGATAAATAAATTATTATTACTAATATTACGTCAAACACAAAATCTATGCTTAGCAATAACGATATACTAAAAAAACTACGAGTAGCACTTTCATTAAAAGATGATGATATAGTAAAAATATTGGCATTAGTAGATTTTAAAATAACCAAAGGAGCACTTGGTGATTTGTTTAGAAACGAAGACCATCCTAGCTATGTAGAAGCAGGCGACCAAATACTTCGAAATTTTTTGAATGGATTAATTATTCATAAACGTGGTGTATTAGAAAAACCTAAAAAGATTAAAGGGGAAGATTAATTTTATCCATACTTTAAACTCAACTCTCTTTTACTTGCTTTATATGCTGGATATATGCTAGCTATAAAACTAATCAAAAGGACAATTAAAAAAGTCAATACAAAATCTAGTGCATGTATTTCTACAGGATAAGATTGTATCACAAAACTACCACTGCCTTGTAGTTTTATCAATCCAAATTCTTTTTGTATATAACAGATTATAAACCCGAGCAGAAGACCTATACTAGCTCCAATCATAGCGCTCAGTATACCTTCAAGCATAAATATATTTCTGATGGTTTGTTCAGATGCACCCATAGCGCGCAGTATCGCTATGTCTTTGTCTTTATCCATCACCAACATACTGAGCGACCCAATAATATTAAACGATACGATAAACAAGACAAAAGATAAAATCACATATACTGCCAATCGCTCTGTATTGATCACTTTAAAAAGCGATGCGTTTTGTTGAAGCCTGTTTTTTATTTGTAAATTTTTATCTAATATTTTTTTTAGTTCTTTCACTGTATTATTTACCTTGCTATAGTCTTTCAATTTTAGTTCTATACTGGTGGCCTTATCATAAGATTCGGTAAGTTCTTCAACAAACGAATAAGGTACTAATACAAATTTTTCATCAAACTCTTGTTGAATAGCAAATACTCCTGTAGGCAAAACAAATCCTTTGTGAAAAGCATCTTCTGGATTTAGATACACTTTGCGTTCGTTTTTTGGTACCATCACTTGCATTTTTACGATGGGTTCTTGCATATCTGCGTTGATGACTTCATCTACTGCCGCACCCAGTATTGCTCCGTCATTTCCTCTGAAATTCATTTCGTATTTACCAAACAATATAAACGAATCAATGCCTGTTATTTTTTGAAAACTATTTTCTACTCCTTTAATAGTAGCAATATTTTCTCTATCCTCATATTTTAAATAAGCATTTTCTTCAAGGCTACGAGTTGTATATAGCACATTATCTAGTGCTGTTATTTTATTTATTAAAACAGTATCTGCATCAAAAGATTTGCCTACTATTGCTGTTATTTTAATATCTGGATAAAATGCAGAATACATTCTATTGACCAATCCTTCAAACCCATTGAACACTGATAATATTATCACCAAAAACATAGCACCAGCTCCCATACCCACCATAGAAATATAGGAAATAATGTTTATAGCATTGGTACTTTTCTTTGAGAAAATATACCTACGAGCTATTTGAAGCGATAGTGGTATCTGAATCATATTACAATATCAAATGTACAAAAAAGAAAAAAGCTTGATGAAACAATATGTTCATCAAGCTTTCTATATTCTAAAAAAACTATCTTATATCTATTATTTGTCTACTACAAATTTTCCAATAGAGATTTTATTGTTTTTGTCTCTAGTTTTGATATAGTAAACTCCTGAACTTAAGTGTTCAATATTTAATGAATATAAATTATTCGAAATAGATTGAGTGATTTTTTTAGATAAAACATTTTCACCTAGAGTGTTTGTGATCTCTATGTCTATTGGTGTTTTGATGTTTTCGTTTAATTGTATATATATTAAATCTTTTGCAGGATTTGGGTATATACTCAACTTATCATTTTCCAATATTGGATTTATACTATTTGGATTTAGCGATATCGTTTTACTAAAACTATTAGAACAAATATCATTACCTACAGTGAGTGTAACGGTATATGTGCCTAAACTTGTATAAGTATGAGATGGATTAGGAGTATTGTCAAATGCTGATCCATCACCAAAATCCCATCTCCATCTTGTAGGTGAGCCAGTACTTAAATCTGTAAATGTACTTGTAAGCCCAATAATAGTTTGACTAAAATTAGCAATTGGAGATGGTAGTTCTGTGATAACAACTGAACTTGACGTAGTACCACATGAAGGAACACTCACTGTATATGTGCCACCAGTCGTTACTGTTATGCTCGGTGTAGTAGCTGATGTATTCCATAATAATGGATAAGCGATACCTGTAGGTGTTGCATTTAATACCGTACTTTGTCCTGTACATATAGTATCATTACCTGTAATGGTTATTACTGGAGTTACAGATGGAGTAGTATTTAATAATACTGTATCATAAGATACACAACCTTTTGCGTCTGTCACTCTTACGGCATAGGTTCTAGAACCAGTTATAACACCTGATAATGTAGGATTTGCAGTGCCTGTACTACTTAATCCAGTAGAAGGAGACCAAAGATAACTGTATGGCCCCGTACCGCCACTACCTGTAGGGCTTCCACCTATAGAACCAGAAGCTGTTCCGCCATCACAAAAAGTTTTGTCTGTTCCTGCAGCACTATTTGGCAACGGATTTATTGTAATCAAAACAGTATCACGTCCTACACAATTGTATAAATCTGTTACTGATAAAGCATATGTTTTATTTGTAGTGGTGGTAGTAGTAGGGTTAGCTACTGATGAACTAGACAAGCTTGTAGCAGGTGACCAAGTATATATATATGGCGTAGAACCACCACTAGCTGTAGGGCTTCCGCCTAATACTACTGGTACAGCAGTACCTCCCGCACACCATCCTGAATCTCTTCCTGCATTTACTGTAGGATTTGGTCTTTGTGTTACACGCATAGTATCATAAGCAAAACATCCTATTGCATCTATTACTTTTACATTGTATGTAGTAGTAGCACTGGGTGAAGCATTAGGATTGGCTACTGTACTACTTGATAGCCCTGTAGTTGGTGCCCATACATATGTATAAGGTGCTACTGTTCCTGTACCTGTAGGACTTCCTCCTATAGCTACAGCTGTGGCTCCATTACATCTATTTTTATCTAAACCTGCATTAGCTGTTGGATTTGATCCAATACCTATTCTCACAGTATCTCTGCCTATACAACCTCTATTATCTGTCACTTGAAGCGCATAGTTGGTAGTTGCTGTTGGATTGGCATTTGGATTGGCAATAGAAGTACTACTCAATCCAGTAGCTGGAGACCATGCATAAGTATAAGGGGTGCTACCTCCACTTGCGGTAGGACTTCCACCTACTCTGATTACACCTGTCACTCCTCCGCATTTTGTAGAATCTCTACCTGCATTTACTGTTGGTAGAGGGTTAACAGTAGCGGTTACCGCTACTCTTCTAGATAAACAATCATATCCTTGTACTATCCAGTTATAAAAATAATAATAATAGCCCGATGCACCTGATGTACCTGTAGGAAGATTGGTACTAATAATAGATACGTTGCCTCCTGCATCATTGTATGGATATGAAGCACCTGAATTATTTCTATACAAATTCATAGAATCTTGTACGCCAAGTATCCAAGTACCTGGTGTCAAATCAAAATTTAAATTGATTCTGCTTCCTCCGTTTGGAATAAATATATTTCTACTTGCTATTACAGAACCTGAAGTGTCTCTATATTGTATTGTTCTAAATCCAGAACCTTGTGCATACACATATACAGAATTAAGCATACATGGTTTTAGTACATTAAATTTCAATCCCCAATTTCTATCACCATTAAAGTTTCCTCCTGTACCAAACGCATTAGTTGCGGGACCTACATTATAGGCAGTTTGAGGTATTGCTTGTTCTACATAGTAAGTAGTTGTGGTAGCAATGCTAGGTGTAGTATATGGATTTGCTATAGATATTTTTGTGGTATCTGTTGCTGTAGCATACCAGTTTACATTATTGGTAGTAGTAGCTGATAATGATACAGTTCCCGTGCCACATCTAGAGCCATTTACTACGGTTGGACCTACAGGTCTATTTACAACGATGTATGAAGTACGAGTAGAAGTATTGCTACCAAATGCATTAGTAGCTGTGAGTGTTACTGTATAAGTTCCATTTGTAGTATAGACATGTGTTGGGTTTTGTAATGTGGAAGTACCACCATCACCAAAAGTCCAAGCCCACGATGTAACAGCTCCCGTAGTTCTATCAGAAAATTTTACTTTACCATTACAAGTATTAGTGATATCAGCAATAAAACTAGCAACTGGAGGTGTGCTTGCACTAGTACAAGACCAATTGATAGCAAATCCAGTATCTACTACACTTGGATCTGATTCCTGTCTAACGGTTATAGATCCTCCAGTTGAGTTAATGACTGCTGGTAATGTAAAACCTGTATAACTTCCAATAATTGGACTTGCTATGGAAGCTCCATCATATACTCTCAGAAAATCATATGTGTTTTCCATCCTAAATCTTGTAAAAGTAAGTGTCACTCTTGATGCTCCAGGCGGACTAATCGTGATACTACCATCTGTATTATCTGTATAAGCTCCGAATTGTCCTCCATTGTCATATACTGTTCCTGTACAAGTAGTTTGCACTGGACCAGCTCCAGAAGCTGGGATATTTACAGCGCAAGGATTAGATGGATTTATGTTTACCAAGTTGGTATATGTGATACTATCTGTTCCACAAGAACCACCACTTGCTACTAATTTTACTGTATAAACTCCTAAAGTAGTATAGACATGTGTTGGGTTAGCTAATGTAGATGTTGCGCCATCTCCAAAATACCAAGTATAAGTACCTGCATTTACACTATTATTTGTAAAATTAACTGTAAATGGGACTGCACAACCAACAGGATTTGAATTCGTAAATTGTGCATCTACTCCAGCTACAAAAGCATTACCTACATTCACAGCATACCATGCATTGGTGCAAGCTATTACTTGTGGAGTGCAAGCACCATACAAATCATTAGCAGATTGAATTGCATAAAATCTAGCATCATCAAAATCTGCAGTATTGGTAAGATATATGACATTATTTCTCCAAGCTATTGCAGAGGCTATCGTTCTTCCTTGACCTGTCACACTATATACATCTCCTACATCGTTGGTACCACTTCCTCCATTTATCAATAAATAATACCAATAGTTTTGAACACCACTATTTGTGTGAACACCTCCATTATCTGCTGTACCAGTATACCAAGCTGTACCTAGATAGGTATCTGGTTGACCATAAGCATTTGGATTTGACATAGAACGAAAAGCCCCGCCAATATCTTCACCTATAGTCCAGTCTGCTCCTGGTATATCTGCATAGTATTCTACAGCTACACCAAATATATCACTAAAAGATTCGTTTAGAGCACCTGATTGATAAGAATAATCTAAGTCTGATGTATTTGTAGTAAGACCATGAGTCACTTCATGACCAGTGATATCTAGAGAAACTAAAGGATCATAAGTAGCATCTCCATCTCCAAAAGTCATACGTGTTCCATCCCAAAATGCATTAACATAATTCACATCATAATGTACATATAAATTTAATAAATAACCAGCGCCATCTATACTACTTCTGCCATGAGTCATGTAGTAGTCATATGTTTTTTCTGCTGCCCAATGTGCATCTGGTGCGTATTGATCAAGTTGAGGATTCACATTATTCCAATTATTATCTGCATCTGTAAAATCTACAGCACTACCATATGTAGTGCCTCTGAGCATATTGAATGTTCTTATTCCATTTCCTCTTCCTGCTTCTCTAAGTCTGTATGTTGTTCCTGTATTGTCAGTTGTAATAGCTCTTACTCCTCTATATACTGTAGTAGCAGTTCCTGCTGCATCTACATGACATATTTTATCTGTTTCTTTTATCACTTCTCCTGTCTGTGCATCTACATATACATCGTGTCTGCTCATAGGCGAATGTGCATATATATCAAACTTCCAACACAATCTAAATTCATTAGATTTATTATCATTTCCTTTTTGAATAATAATCAATTCACCCTTTGGAAAAAAAGTAGCTTCTGGATTATTTTGTTCTCTTTTAATAAAATCCTCTTCTATCGGCATTTGCCATTTATATATACTTGCTCCTATATGATTGGTAGCATGGGTAAGTGCGCTCGTTTCGTTGATTGAAGGAGTAGTAGTAGTATTTACTTGATTGAATAAATATCCATTATACGATTCTACTTTACCGTCTTTGATATGCAATAAAAATATTCCGCTAAAAACGGGCACATTATTGACCATCAACTGATATCTTTTATGTTCGTAGCCTAATTTGTCTTTTTCAGTTTTTAAATATTTAAAACTATAGTTGGTTGGCAAATGAAATATTTTTGAAATATGCATAAAAAATACTTCCTCTGCAAAACCTCTTTCTGGTCTAAATTTAATATATGTTGGAATGATATTATCTTGTTTTACCCATATATGTTCTGCTCCAGGCACTATCATAGAGGCTTGTTCTCCAAAATATTCTCTAGCTACAAAATCGTTATTTGAATATACTGATAGACTACATAGGATAATGGAAATGGCGAAAAGGAAAATTTTCTTCATTAGTATAAATTATATTTTATTAAAAAACGATATCAAAGTTAGTTATTTTATTAGAAAAAATAGGTAGTATAAAATAATATTAGGTAATTTGCGTTTGAAAATAAAGATTTTGCTCTATGCGTTTAAGAAATGGTATTGGTTTTATAGTATTTGGATTCATTTTATTATATCTAGTAAACAGTTGTAGAAAAGATGGATTTATATCCGATCCTTCCAAAAAACTGGTGTTTAGTACCTTTACTGAATACAATATCGATACGCTCACTTTTGACACGGTCTTCACTTCTTTGGGTTCTACTACAAAGTTTTTTAAAATTGTAAATACACATAACCAAGATATTCAAATTAGTGAAATAAAATTTAAGAATCCGAGTTCTTCTACTTTTAGTCTCAATATAGATGGCATCACAGGCAATAGCGCTAGAGATGTGATTGTACCTGCTAAAGATAGTATTTATGTTTTTGTGACCGTGACCGTAGATCCTACTGGTAGCAATTTGCCTTTTGTATATAGCGAAGATATTGAGTTTATATATAATACCAATATACAAACTTTCAATGTAATGGCTTGGGGACAGAATGCCTATTTTCATTATGGAGAAGCTATCACTAGTTCTACTACATGGCTTAATGATAAACCTCATGTATTGATTTCGAAAAATGGAATACCTGGAGTAATCGTATCTTCTGGAGTGACACTCACTATACAACCCAATTGCAAAATATATTGTAATACTAATGCAGGCATTTATTGTTGGGGAACATTGAATATCAATTCGCCAACTTCTACAAAAGCTGATTCAGTAGTTTTTCAAGGCTTAAGACTAGAGCGTGCTTATGATGATTTACCTGGACAATGGGGTGGAATATTTTTGCTAAGAGGTAGTAGCGGTGCTAAAGCCAATATATATCAAACTACCATCAATGAAAGTTCATCAGGAATTTTTGCAGGTAGTGATACAGGTATCAGTGCTTTAACAGATTTCACCGTTGATGGAAATAGACCTGAATTAAATATTGCAAATTGTATCATTAGCAATACTGGTTTTGGTGAATTTGGCGGAGGAGCTTTTAAGTTTGGTGGCATCAATAGCTTCAATTCTAAAATACGTGCAACAAATAATATCATATACAACAGTACTGGAAATGCTGTATTGCTTGTTATGGGTGGCGATTACAAATTTTTAAATTGTACATTTTATAATGGAGGAAGCGCTGCAGTGCAACATAAAGAAGAAAATATTTTGGTTAGTGATTTTATACAAAGTGGTACAAGTGCTGTACAAAACGATTTTGATATCTGCGAATTTAATAATTGTATATGTTATGGTTCGCTGGAAGAAGAGCTTTCTTTAAATCAAGCATTGGCTGGTTCACCACTAAATATCATCATGCAAAACTGCAATATTCGTACAAAAACTAATATAGATTCTTTAGGTTTTGTAGCTAGTCAAAAAAACAATAATCCATTATTTGAAGATGCATTCAATGGCGATTTTAATTTGAAAAGCACTTCGCCATGTATAGATGCTGGCAATAGTATTTATACTACAGGAAATGATATGAATGGCAGTAGCAGACCAATTGGGGTAGGCTACGATATAGGGGCACTAGAAAAAAATTAGGGTTTTTTAAAAATTAAATTTATCAAAATATCCTGCTTTGTATGGATAGCGTTCTAGATATAATTTTTTTACTCGTTGAAAAATCGTGTATTTAAATTCATCCATATTTTGTTTTTGAAGCGCCGAAATAAATACTGCATTATCATTGGTTTTTTGCATCCACGAATTTTTTAAATCCGCTAAAATATCTGATTTTATTTCTTCCGTAATAAATTTGTCAAAGGTTTTTGCTTCGTATAAATCCATTTTATTAAATACCAAAATTGTTGGCTTATCTAGCACTTTTAAATCCGCTAATGTTTTATTGACTACTTTTATTTGGTCTTCAAACCCAGCATGCGATATGTCTACAACATGAATCAAGACATCTGCTTCAAGTGTTTCAGCCAATGTAGATTTAAAACTTTCTATCAAGTGATGTGGTAGCTTGCGTATAAAACCTACTGTGTCTGACAAAAGAAATGGAACGTTTTCTATCACTACTTTGCGCACTGTAGTATCTAGTGTAGCAAATAATTTATTTTCTGCCAATACTTCACTCTTGCTCAGTGCGTTCATGATGGTGCTTTTACCTACGTTGGTATAGCCTACCAATGCCACACGTATCATATCAGCTCTATTTTTTCTACGTAGCGCATCTTGTTTGTCAAATGCTTGCAGTTTAGATTTCAACAAAGAAATATTTTGCTGTGCTATTCGTCTATCGGTTTCTATCTCTTTCTCGCCAGTACCTCTCATACCTATACCACCTTTTATTCTATCGAGGTGCGTCCACATACCTTTAAGACGAGGCAACATATATTGTGTTTGAGCCAACTCTACCTGCATACGAGCCTGATCGCTTTGTGCACGAGCTGCAAATATGTCTAAGATAAGCATACTTCTATCGAGCACTTTGCATTTCAGTTCTTCTTCTATATTTCGCTGTTGTGCCGGACTGATCTCATCATCAAATATGACCATATCTACTTCATAAGCTTCTACATATTGTTTTATCTCTTCTAGTTTTCCTTTGCCTACATAGGTTCTATTGTCAGGATGTGTAAATTTTTGATAAAAAGTTTTGAGCGTATGTGCGCCTGCAGTCATAGCCAAAAAAGCCAACTCATCAAAATACTCCATGAGCATTTCTTCTGTTTGTTCTCTTGTTACAAGCCCTACCAATACACAGGTTTCTTGTTTGGTTTCTTTAGTTTCGTAAAATTGTGGTTTTGCCATTGATACAAAGTTAATTCTAAAATGAATACTTTGTGTACTTTTGATATATGCTTTATCAAAAATCTTTTATAAGATATAATTTAGTGGGTTCCAAAATTTCATTTTCAAATGAGTTTGTAGATACTTGTGATGATGAAAATATACATATCTCTTTACTTGATGAAAACAAAACTTGTGCACTTGAAATTCGCACCAATACTCCAATTGAAATAACTGAATTGAAACATTTTTACACGTATCCTTTTGATAAAAAAGATCATATTATGTGCAATGGATTTCAGAGCTGGACAGAGACTCGAGAGTTTATTATTAATGAAAAAATAATAAAATATCATCCATTAGTAAGCAAATTTTCAAAGCCTTTTGGTGATGCAACTTATTATGAATTCCCACAAAAAAATGGATACCTGCATGCGTGGTCTTATGCTTATATTAAAAAAGAAAATGGCGAAATTCAATTCATCGCGTCTTGTAGTGATGCAGATGCATTTACACTTATAGAATTTCATACACCAAAAAACGAAATCATCATTTCAAAAGATATCAAAGGATGTATCATAGAAAAAGAAAATAGAATCTTTAAACTCTATTTAGAATCGGGCGACAAAGAAATTGTTTTCAAAAATTATTTTACTGCTACTGGATTTGAATATAAACCAAACAAACTAAATGGCTGGACAAGCTGGTATCATTACTATACAGACATAGATGAAAAAGTAATAAACGAAAATATTTCTAATTATTTAAATAATGAAAACTATCCAATTGATATTTTTCAAATAGACGATGGATGGCAAAAAGATATTGGCAACTGGACTACTTGCAATAATAAATTTCCAAATGGATTAAAAATATTTACAGATAAACTTCATGCAAAAAACATAAAAGCAGGGCTTTGGTTAGCACCATTTATTTGTGAAAAAAAATCAGAAATCTATACAAAACACAAAGACTGGATTTTGAAAAACGATAATGGAGCACTAGTAAAAGCTGGATACAATCCGGGGTGGAGTGGTGATTTTTTTGTGCTCGATTTTTATAATGTGTCTTGTAGAAAATATTTAGAAAATGCCTTTAATGTAATTTTAAATCAATGGGGATTTGATATGCTCAAGCTGGATTTTTTGTATGCAGTATGCTTACAATCAAGAGCAGACAAGACTCGTGGAGCCATCATGTATGAGGCTATGCAATGGATACGAAAAGTCTGTGGAGATAAATTGATTCTCGCCTGTGGTGTGCCCTTGATGCCATGCGCTGGAGTTGTAGATTTTTGTAGAATAGGTCCTGATATTTCTTTGGCTTGGAACGATTTTCTAGCAGATACTTTCAGGCTGCGTGAAGGCATCTCTACTCGCAAGTCTATAGGCAATACCATAGCTAGAAAAGAATTAGATGGATATTGGTTTGCAAACGACCCCGATGTATTTATGCTCCGAAACAAAAAACAAAAAATGTCTTGGGATGAGCGAGTAAAACTTTTTGAAACAAATACAAAATACGGAAGCTTGCTTTTTACATCTGATAATATAGCTCACTACAACGAAGACATGAAACGCTTATATAGCAGTATCTTTAGGAAGCAATAATTTTTCTAATGCAAACCTCAAGGAACTTGCTCTAAACAAAAATTTGATAGAGTTGATGCTCACTTTTATTTCTTCTTTGGTATATTTTTTTAAAATCAGAGCCAGCATTTTTTCTTCATATGCTTTATCATTATATACTATCTGCTTTTTGCTATAGATAAGTGTATTAGATTTTGTGAGAATATTTTTGAGCAAAAGTTTTGCGTCTTTTTTATATAGTTGGTCAAAGTAGCTCAACACAATATCAAATGAAGTATAGTCATCTATAAAATTGATCATGCCTGATTCATCTTTTTCATAATCGAGCAACTCAAAAATCAATTTTGACAAACCTTTATTGGATGAACGTCTTTTGCTGAGCGCATTATAGAAAGCTATGCGCCATTTTGTAGCTTCATTTTTATCAGTAAAACTATTTAATATTTTTATGTAGTCTGTGATAGAAATCGACAAAATAAAATCACTTTTCAGTAGTTCTTTTGCAAGTTGTTTTAGTTGCTCTTCGTCTTTGTCTTCTATCGAAAAATCTGGTATTTCTTTTTTTACCAGTTTATATTTCTTTTCAGGAACTTGTTTCTTTCTGATAGAAAGATATACCGCCAACTTATGTTCGCAAATCGCTTGCTTGCTCTTGCAGTCGCATTGATGTTTTATTAGATTTTTGAGTTTATCTATGCTTATTTTCACATCATAGCTTTCATTTTTGTCATCTACAAAAGCTATGAAATTATTGGCAGACTCTTCCTCCAACTCCCTTACACAAGCATCTTTGATAAGCTTAAGCGATTTGGCATAATAGTGCTTAGAGATGTTTTCTTTTATGCTCTCATAATTAAAAACATCCATACTATTGATTTATATTTTAAAGGCTAAAAAAAATTAAACGCTGAAGTGAGCTAGTTTTACAAACTCATTTACTCTATTATCTATAGCTTCTTGTGTCAAGCTTTTCAATGCTTCTGTACCAAATTTTTCTACACAGAAAGACGCCATAGCCGAGCCGTAAATAATAGCACGTTTCATATTATCAAAAGAAATATCGCCTGTTTTTGCTAAATGACCGATAAAACCACCTGCAAATGTATCACCCGCACCAGTAGGATCAAACACATCTTCTAATGGCAATGCTGGTGCAAAAAACACTTCACCATTGTGAAATAACAAAGCACCATGTTCTCCTTTTTTTATAACTAAAAACTTAGGACCCATTTCATGTATCACTTTTGCAGCTTTCACTAATGAATACTGACCACTCAACTGACGAGCTTCTTCGTCATTGATAGTCAATACATCTACCATAGATATCGCTTTTTTCAAGGTATCTAGTGCTATGTCCATCCAAAAATTCATCGTATCCATCACGATCAACTTTGGACGTGTAGTCATCTGCTCTATTACTTTTATTTGCAAAGCTGGGTCTATATTGCCTAGCATCAAATATTCGCCATTTTTATAGCTCTCTGGCAAAATAGGATTGAATGACAATAATACATTTAAATCTGTAACCAATGTATCACGACTATTCATATCATTATGGTATTTTCCTGACCAGAAAAATGATTTTTCGCCAGTACGAATCTCAATACCATCTGTATTTACGCCTCTATTTTTGAGTGCTTCGAGTTCATTCATATCAAAATCATCACCTATTATAGATACAATATTGATTGGTTTGGTGAAATAAGATGCCGACCAAGCGATATAAGTGGCAGCTCCACCTACTATTTTATCTGTTTTTCCAAAAGGAGTTTCTATGGCGTCAAAGGCTACAGTGCCTACTGTTACTATACTCATAATATGATTTTAATACTGGTTGATGAATTAATTCAGTGCAAAAATACATTTTATTTATAAAAATATTTGCATGTACTTGCATAATAAATGAAGATGTTTTAGCTTTGCAGTCCCCTAAATGGGAAATTCCTCGATAGCTCAGCTGGTTAGAGCGACTGACTGTTAATCAGTAGGTCCCTGGTTCGAGCCCAGGTCGGGGAGCAGCAGCGACAAAGCGATTAGAGATTCTCTAGTCGCTTTTTTTGTTTTTGGGGTTTTAGTTATTTGTTCCAGCGGAGTCTTCCGCAGGAGACCCCGCGTATCAATTACATAAATAAATTTTATCAAAGATTTATTTATCTTTATATCATGTCTATTAAAACTAAACAAGACCCTGCTCTTCGACATGTTCCGCAGGGCATGTCGAAGGCCAGATAAAAAAACATTTGTAATGTTTTAGGTATAGTAATTTAGCTTTTTGATACTTGAATTTATAAAATTCAAAACATCTGTGGTTCGACATGCGCAAGCTAACATGTAGAACAGCTTGAATGTCGTAAATAAAATGATTTTTAATAATATGTTTTGGTTGGTGAAAAATACAACACCAACCAATGGATAAAATCTTTACCATATATGGTCCGAAATTTTTCAAGTCTTCGATTTTTCTCACCACACAAAAATAATAGGAATGTACACTCTTGGTAAAAAGATTTTTAATAATAAATCCACATCAATACATTTTTATCGGATGTGTCTAAGATTTTTTCAAGCTTGCTATAAAAACTAGCTGATACCATAGGACAGCCTAGACTCAATACTATCGGATAGTTTTGCTCTGCATCGGGCACACTTTTATGTTTGTGAAGTACTACTGCTCTATCAAATGCTTTGTCATTAGTTTTGTCTAGTCCATAGAGTTTGTATGATTTACCAAACTGACCTGTATACGAATAACCTATTTTATATTTTCCTAAAGACGAACAATTAGAATTAGGAGTATTGCAAAAATACAAACTATCTATTTCATCTGTCTCAGAGCCCACTCCATGAGCTACTAGTCCTTCATTAATTATTTTTTTCTGCATATTGTCATATACAAAAAAACGTTTGTAGTTAGAACGAATACGCATGTCTATCAAAAAAAACACTGTGCTATTATATTCATCTTTGCCTTTTATAAACTGATTGAGTTCTTTTACTTTTTTAGTGATGCGTGTATACTGAATGATTGAATCTATATTTTCGTTTTTGTCATAGATAGTTGATATAGGAAGTGATTCAGCATATTTGATATGCTGTTCGTTTTTTACTTGTGCTGTATGGCACGAAAAAAATGCGCTCAATAATATTAATAATATACTAGCATTCATAAACAGATAACGCTTCATACTCTATTTTTATTATTGCTCTTTGTAGAAAAGCCAGGTGACAATTTCTTTCCAATTAGCTTTTTTGCCATACATGAGTATGCCTACTCTATAGATACGTGATGCGAGCCATATAGTACCCAGAAAAGATATGATAAGTATACAAACCGATAGGAGTATCTCCCACATAGGTGGCTCAAATGGTATGCGTGCAGGCATCACTATTGGCGAGGATAGAGGAAAGATACTTGCCCAAAATGCGAGTTTGCTATTGGGGTCGTTGACTACACTCAATGCTATAAAAAACGAAATCATGATGGGTGTAGTCACTAGCATACTCAGCGACTGAGTTTCTCCATCTTCATTGATAGTAGCACCAAGTGCTGCAAAAATAGAACCGTATAAAAAGAAACCTCCTAAAAAATAAACTATAAAACCTCCAAAGACCAATGTCCAATTGATTTTATTGAGCTCAAGTATGCTCGCTTGTATCAACTCCATGTCTACATTTTGGCTAGCAAGCAAAGTTGCATTGGGCATTTGATTGTTTTGAATATTACCTAGACCTATCATAGGAAGTAATACTATATTTATCAAAACCATAATCACTGCCCATACCAAAAACTGTGTGATACCTACCAATCCTATCCCTATCACTTTTGATATCAACAACTGAAAAGGGCGAACGCTCGATATGATTACTTCTACTATGTGTGATGTTTTTTCTTCGAGCACCCCACGCATAATACTCACTCCATAAAAAATAAGAATAAAATATATAGCTATACCTGTGACGATACCCAATACGGTAGCAACACTCGTGAATGCACTGCTTTCTTTTTCATCAGCTGGATTTATATATTCTAGTTTTGCATTTACATTCCATTTTTCTATCTGTGAGGCATTGAGTTTTAGTGATTGTAGTTTTACATCTTCTAGTTTTTTTTCTATGGTTCTTTCTATTGTTTGCCTATCATTCAGTCCCAGATGTTTTTCGCCTAGATATTTTATAGTGATATGATTGCTGTCTAGTAGATTGTCTATGCTTGGTATCATGATATATACATCTGCATCATCTTTTACACTAAGTGTAGTAAGCGTTGGATTGCTGAGTGTGCTGTATTTGTAGCTTATTTTACTGTCATTCTCTTTTTCAAAAGATTGTCTTTGTAGTAGATTGCTATTGTCTATAATCGCTACTACTTTTTTTTCGCCACTACCATAAGAATTTAAAAAGCCTGATGCAAATATCAATAATGCAAAACCTATCGGTGCAACAAAAGTAGAAATCAAAAATGCTTTTTGTTTTACTCTGCTGAGATATTCTCTTTGTATGATTATGAATATGGTTCTCATGCCTGTATCGGTTTTGTGTCTTGGAGTGCAGATTCTTTCACTCGTTTTACAAATATATCATGAAGCGAAGGTAGCAGTTCTTTAAATGAGCTGATAGCTATATGATTATTGACTAAATATTCTAAAACATCTCTAGCATTTTCTTCTTCTCTTAGTTGAAGTATGATATTATTTTCTTCTTGATTTATTATTTGAAATCTAGAAAATAATTCTGACGGCATTTCATTTTCAAATATGATTTCATATTTCTGTTCTCTATATTTTTTGCGAAGCTCAGTTACATTGCCTTCCAAAATATTTTTTCCTTGATTGATTAATACGATGCTTTTGCAAAGTTCTTCTACTTGCTCCATTCTATGTGTAGAAAAAATAATAGTAGCTCCATTTTTCTTTAGCTCTTGCATTTCGTTTATAATCAAATCTGCATTGATAGGGTCAAGACCAGAAAATGGTTCGTCGAGTATAATCAATTTTGGCTCGTGTACTATAGTAGAAATAAACTGTACTTTTTGTTGCATCCCTTTAGAAAGCTCTTCTATTCGCTTATTCCACCAAGTGGCTATTTCAAATTTGTCTACCCAAATTTTTATTTTTTTCAGCGCATCTTGTTTGCTCATGCCTTTGAGTTGAGCTAAGTATATGAGTTGCTCGCCTACTTTCATTTTTTTGTACAGACCTCTCTCTTCGGGCATATAGCCTATTTTGAGTCTATCATCCATACTGTATTTTTTGCCATCAAAAAGTATAGAACCACTATCTGGCATAGTGATACCTGTGATGATACGAATGAGTGTGGTTTTGCCTGCACCATTGGGGCCGAGCATACCAAATATTTCATGACTAGGTATTTCTAGCGAAATATCATTATTGGCTTTGTAGGTGCCGTATTGTTTGGTGATGTTTTTGAGCGAAAGCAAAATGAATAATTTTTGTAAATGTAAATAGAAAACTTAATGTATAATATTTTTTATAGTTAAATTTGGTTACTCATTTAGAGCACAATTTTCTTGTGATTCATCTAAACTCTTCAGCTGATGAACATTTTTGCCTTCGGCGATTTCTTTTGTCTTGAAACAAAAGAAACAAAAAATCAAGTCTCTGAATCCTTTTATCACAAAACTACGTTTGCTTATACCCATTAAAATAAGGCGTGGCATTGAAAGATATATATCTATTTCGATTTATCTGCCACGCCATTTTAATGATGCATTATCCACCGCATATAAGCAAACTTGTTTTGTAGATAAAATCATTCAATGACATAGCATATCTAATTTTTATAAGTTTAAGAATAAAAACAGGTAATTCAATAAATAATAATCCCCTCCACAATACTATACACTCTAGCAAAATAGATGTGTACTTGATAATAAGATATGAGTCTAAAAAACACGGCATTGTGTACATTTGTTATATAAATAAACTGAACTTTGCTAAACTCTTTTCCTTTTTATAAACAACGAGATGCTATGGACTGTGGGGCTACTTGCCTCAAGATGATAGCCAAGCATTATGGCAAGAGTTACGAACTTCCTTATTTAAGAGAAAAAAGTTTTATTGATAGAGAAGGGGCCTCACTGAGTGGTTTGGCGTATGCTGCAGAAGCTATTGGTTTTAAAACTATGGCTGTAAAACTTCCTTTTGAAGATTTGATAGCAGAAGATGTAGTGCCTTTTATAGCACATTGGCGACAGAGACATTATGTAGTGGTATACAAAATCACCAAAACACATATCTACATAGCTGACCCAGCTCACGATAAAGTGAAAATGACTCATAAAGAATTTCAGGATGGCTGGTATAGTGATGTAGAAAATGGAAAGCAAGAAGGTGTGGCTCTTTTGCTTGAAGCTAGTCCAGATTTTTATAAAATGGAAGGGGAGAAAACCGACAAAAAATCTTTTGGTTTTTTACTCTCTTATTTTTTGCCTTATAAAAAATTATTGATTCAACTCTTTATAGGCTTACTGGCTGGGAGTTTGTTACAGTTGATTTTTCCGTTCCTTACTCAGTCTCTAGTTGATTCTGGTATTCAATATAAAGATGTAAATTATGTCAATCTCATATTGATAGCTCAACTAGTTATGTATATAGCACAGGTGAGTGTTGAGTTTATACGTGGATGGATATTGCTGCACTTAAGTGCACGAATTAATATTTCTTTAGTTTCTGATTTTCTGATTAAACTCATGAAACTACCTTTAGGATTTTTTGATTCTAAAATGGTAGGCGACTTACTACAACGCATCAATGACCATGCACGAGTAAAAGATTTCCTTACTACCTCCACACTCTCTACTATTTTTTCTTTATTCAATTTAGTGATATTTGGTATTGTATTATTTATTTTCAATCCTACTATATTTATCATATTCACTATTGGTGCATTCTTATATCTTGCTTGGGTATTATTATTTTTAAAGAAAAGAAAAGAGTTGGATTATAAAATGTTTGATCAGTTGAGTGCCAACCAAAGCAAAGTATATCAACTGATACAAGGCATACAAGAAATAAAACTCACGGGAAGCGAAATGCAAAAACGTTGGGAATGGGAGCGAATACAAGCTCGTATGTTTCGTATCAATATACAAAACCTCTCTCTAGAACAATGGCAAAGTGCTGGTGCTACACTCATCACACAAGTGAAAAATATTTTAATTTCTTTTATCTCTGCAAAAGCAGTAATCAATGGTAGTATGACTTTTGGTGAAATGCTTTCTGTGCAATATATCATCGGTCAGTTGAATGCTCCATTGAATCAGCTTATCGGATTTATACAAATAGCACAAAACGCAAAAATAAGTCTAGAACGTATTGGCGAAATACACAACAAACAAGAGGAAGAAGAAGACAAAGGAACAGGCTTAGAAATAATACCAGAAAATAAAACGATACATATCAGCAATCTTAGTTTTCAATATGGTGGACCCGACAGCGATAAAGTACTAGATAATATTTCGCTAGTGATACCATCTGGAAAAATCACTGCTATAGTTGGTACAAGTGGTAGTGGTAAAACTACCTTAATAAAATTGTTGTTGAAATTCTACAATCAATACAAAGGCGAGATAAAAATAGACCATACCAACCTCAATAATCTGAGCGCACGTACCTGGAGAGAGCACTGTGGTAGTGTGATGCAAGATGGATATATTTTTAGTGATACTATCGCAAACAATATTGCAGTAGGTGATGAGCACATCAATAAACAGCGATTGCTACAAGCTGTGCAAATAGCCAATATTCAAGAATTTATAGATAGTCTACCTCTCGGCTACAATACCAAAATAGGACAAGAAGGAATCGGTGTGAGTCAAGGACAAAGACAACGTTTATTGATAGCGCGTACTATTTATAAAAATCCAGATTATTTCTTTTTTGATGAAGCCACCAATGCGCTAGATGCCAACAATGAAAAAGTAATAGTAGAAAACCTCAATAATTTCTTTAAAGGAAAAACGGCTGTGATTGTAGCACACCGACTGAGCACAGTGAAAAACGCTGACAATATAATCGTACTCGAAAAAGGCAAACTCATAGAACAAGGCACACACCAAGACTTAGTAAATAAAAAAGGCGCTTACTACGAACTGGTAAAAAATCAATTGGAACTGGGGAGTTAGTTTTGAGTTTTGTCACGCCAAGGCGTGATTGAATGCTAAATGTTGAGTGTTGAATTTTAATTTGGTATTATTAGTTTTCTAATTTTATAACTTTCTTCTTTTCCAAGTTCATCAATAATTAAATTATGTATTCTAACTATATGGTTATTTATAAATTCAATTATTTTAATAAAATTATCATATTCTGTTTTTGATGAAACAATTTCCGCTTTCATATAAAGATGTAAATTGTTTCTGTATGAAAAATATGGTTTACATATTCCTAAAATTTCTTCCGAAATTTTAAAAATAGAATTATATCATTCACATAATAATTCTTTCATTCCAATTGTGTTTTTTAACAAGCCTTTAATTGCTTTATTATAATTTTTATTAGAAATTTTTTTATCTTCATTCCAATTATTTATTGATAATATTCCGTTTAATAATATAGGTCGATTAAACTGCTCATAATATAATTCGGGATAAATTTCTCTATTTAGTCTATGAATAATATAACCTTGTGTTATTAATAATGACTTCATAAAATTTTCGAAACAAATAGATATTCTAATACTATCTATTAAGTGATTTAAAGCAAAATAACTTGCTAATTCTATGTGTTGATTATTATTGTTTTCAAAAGAATAGTTTAATAATTTGAACTGCTCTAATTTGCTATATTTTGTAACCAAAGTAAACTGCTCTATACCAAATGTAATTAAATTCATAGCTACACCATAAGAATTTCTAATATCATAATACATCACTTGAGGATTAATATTTAATATTTCACTTATTCTATTTTTCTTTTGCATTATTATTTTATAATCTTGATAGTGTTATCTAACATCTAATATCTAGCGTCTAGTATCTAAATTCTTGATACTTGATACTCACATCTTGATACTGCTTCTAAATAAAACTTTTAATCACTGCCATATAGTGGCCTAGGCTACCGAGTAGCACGAATATATGCCACATAGCATGATGGTAGGTGTATTTTTTCCAAGCGTAGAATATAATACCAAAAGTATAGCAGGCTCCACCAAAAGCTAACCACACTAGAACTCCGTGAGGTACGTCTGAGAGTAGTCTATTAGCAAAGAGCAATATCATCCAGCCCATACCTAAATATATGGCTGTAGATACTCCATCCCATTTACCTGTAAAAAATATTTTGAATACTGTGCCTATAAGCACTAAAGCCCAAACTCCTGCAAGTGCTAAGTGACCTTTTGTATCATTGAAATAGAAAAGCATGAATGGAGTATAGCTACCTGCTATCAAAAAATAAATAGATATATGATCAAAAGCTCTCAGCACTCTTTTGGTGAGTGGATGCGAAAAACTATGATAGAGTGTAGAGCAGAGATAAACCATCATCAAACAATAGGAATAAATAGCCGTACTCCATATAGCTTTCATACTGCCAGTTTTTACTGCAAGTGCAAGTGCTATAGGTACTCCAACTAGGCACATTAAAAAACCAATGCCGTGGGTGACAGCATTGGCTATTTCTTTTTTTACTTCTATTGAGTTCATGTATTCTCTTATGAGTTGAGCATCACTGGCATCACAAGCATCAATAAGTCATCATTTTCATCTGCAGTAGTTGGTACAAGTATTCCAGCTTTTGTAGGCAATGAAAGTTTCATATTGATTTCATCTGTATTCAATACTCCCAACATTTCAATCAAGAATTTTGCATTGAATCCTATTTCCATATTATCGCCATCATATGTTGCATTGATATTTTCTTTTGCTTCATTACTAAAGTCTAAATCTTGAGCAGAAATAGCTACTTCATTTGCTTTAATATTCAATACTACTTGATGCGTTGTTTTATTTGAGAAGATAGAAATACGTCTCAATGAATTTTGAAAATCGTATCTACCTAATGTAAGCGTACTATTATTATCAGCTGGTATTACCGCGTTATAGTCTGGATATTTTGCATCTATCAATCTGCAGATTAGGTTTACATTATTAAAACTAAAAAATGCATTTGATGAGTTAAAATTAATCGTAGCTTGAGTATCATCACCTGGCAATGAATTTTTTAATAAGTTCAAGGCTTTTTTAGGTACGATAAAACTTGCTTCTTTATCGCTTTTTGCATCTTTACGTGTATATCTCACCAGCTTGTGTGCATCTGTAGATACGAATGTAAGTCCATCTGGCGATAGCTTGAAAAATACTCCAGTCATAGCAGGACGAAGATCATCATTGCTCACTGCAAATAAGGTTTTGTTGATACCAAAACTCAATACATTAGAAGCTATATTGATGGTGCTGGTATCTTCTGCTACTGGTATTTTTGGAAAGTCTGCAGGATTCTCACCCGTCAATTTATATTTACCGTTTTCTGAAGTCAACTCTATAGCAAATGATTTTGTATCTACAGAAAAAGTAAGTGGTTGCTCAGGCAATGTTTTTAGAGTATCTAAAAGTATTTTAGCTGGTATAGCTATTTTGCCATTTTCTTTGCTCTCTACTTCAAGGCTTGTACTCATAGAGTTTTCAAGGTCTGTAGCAAAAATAGTAAGTACGCCTTTGTCTATATCAAACAAAAAGTCTTCTAATATAGGCAATACCGTATTTGAGCTAATCACTCCTCCTATGGTTTGCAATTGTTTTAAAAGTTGCGAAGTAGATACAATAAATTTCATCTGTCAATATTTTTCTTTAGTATAAGCAAAGATACTAATAAGATTGTATTTGAATTATTAACAATTAACATTGAAAAGTTGATAATAATGTGCTGTTTTTCAATATCTTATATACGCCGAAGTGTTTTGGCTTCATTTTAGCAATAAAATAGTTGTATGCAAATAGGCTGCGTTTTGCTATGATATGTTTGCATCAAATAAAAATTAAAATACAATGGGCGCTCTAAAACAAGAAAATTACACATTAAAAAATGCAAGTGTTTTTAATAGTATAGAACTACAGCATTTAGCACAAAAAGTATTTGCTGAGGCAATAGAAAAAGCGAATAAAGAAAAAATAAATGATGCGATGGATCTAGCACAAGAAGCATTGATATATGCAAACATGTGTCAAAGTCAACTAAAAGTAAATATTCATAAGTTTTTAGGATTTATCAATTTTGATTTAGGAAAATTCAATAATGCTAGAATACACTGCTACCATGCAATTCAAAGCCTCAATATTAAAAATAAAAACTATTTGGAAGACAAAAATTATTTTGAAAAAATGATGCGTTTAATTGAAGATCAAATGCACACAAACAAAATGAAAATAATTAACTAAAATTAAATTCTCATATACTTGTTATAGTGCTATTTTTCTTGTTGATTTGCAAATAGCAAATTGCTACTAGATTAATGAATGCATTAATAAAAAAATACATTACTTCATTTACAGGAATTAGAAATATTCTAGCACTATTATTTATTTCTATTTCGGTAGGGATAATTGGCTTTATGCTTATAGAGCATTTATCTTTTTTAGATGCTTTATACCTTACGATTATTACTGTCTCTACTATTGGTTTTGAAACAGTAGTACCTCTATCAAATACAGGAAAAATATTTATTATTTTTTATATCGTATTCAATTTATCACTCTTTACTTATTCAATAACTATTCTTACCAAATTTTTTTTTGATGGAAATTTTAAAAAAGAATTAAATGAAATCATTATGAAAGAAAAAATAAATTCTCTGAAAAATCATGTGATTGTGTGTGGTGGTGGACGCAATGGCACACAAGCTATAGAAGTACTAAAAAGCAATGGGATCACTACTGTGCTTCTAGATAAAAACAAAAGTAAAGAAGAAGAACTCGTGGCAGATTTTTTTGTGCATGGAGATAGCACCCACGATGATGACCTACTTGAAGCAAATATTAAAAATGCGCAGTCTATCATAGTAGCATTACCAAGTGACTCTGAAAATTTATTTACCGTTCTATCTGCTCGACAGCTAAATCCTAGCATAAAAATAATCAGTAGAGCTATGCAAGATACCACTCGCAAAAAACTAAAACTAGCCGGTGCAGATAATGTAATATTGCCAGAACATATCGGTGGAGCTTATATGGCTTCTCTTGTTTTTGCATCAGATATCAAAGAGTTTTTAGACATCTTGTCTAATAGCAATAATGCCACATTTAAAATAAAAGAACTGAATGTAAATAAAGAAATATCTCTCAAAAAACTAAACGCTTGGGAAACAACTGGTGCAAATATTATAGGAATAAAAAAAGAAGACAATAATTATGTGCTCAATCCTGGACCAGAATTTATCATTGGTCACTCACATAAAATCATAGCTATAGGTAGCGAATCTCAATTAAGCACTTTAGAAAGTTTTTTAGGATAAGAATTTTATGACAATACCTCTCTCAATATTCTAGGGGTTTGTAGTTGCTTAAAGTTTTCAATATGCATTTGAAAAAATTTTTCTACAGATTCTAGCAACATCAATCTTTCTTTCTTTGAGGTAATTGTGTTTTGAGGTATCTCTTGTTGGCTAAGCTCATACCAATATTTACTATACGGAAGATGAAGTGCATGTGCATGATAACTTTCCTCTACGTATAATCCTTCTTGCATATCAAAAATCGTTTTGTTTTCTTCAAACGAATTGCCCGCTTCAAAACCTAAATGACTCGCAAGCGCTATCATAAACCAACTAGGAAAAATAGCATCATCATTGCTCTGATTGTCTAGTTGTTCAAAGGCATGAATTAAAAAATCAAAAAGTGTTTCGTTTTGCTCATGTTCTTTGATACACTGATTGAGCACTTCGAGCATGTACATACATATACTGGTCTTTACCATCATATTTGGAATATGATTATATATTTTATAGAGCTTTTGCTCCTTGATATGTTGTAGATTTTTACCTTGCTTATTATATACTTCAAGCTCAAGTATATTTCCTGCTTGAAATAAAGAGCCTTTGTTTTTTCCTTTACTACTGCGAGCTCCATTGACCATATAGCTCACCAAACCAAAGCTCGATGTATATATTTTTACGATTAAGCTCGTTTCGCCATACTTGATACTATGCAAAACTATGCCTAATGTAGATGCTATCATGTTTTCAATTCTTTATAAAAAGAAGATTAGTGCTGCGATTTAAATTGCTCTAAACCACACTCCAAATAAGCTTTATAGCTTTTTATATCTGGTGTATATCCTTTAGGTGTAGTCAATATTCTATGATTGATTGGGTCTATCAATGGATAGAAAGGTTGAGTAGCAGATTTAAAATGTCTAAGCGAAAGATCAAACCATTTATCTCCTACGGTATTTGCAAATCCGTCATTTAAGTATGGTGTAGCAAATTGTTCGTTTTTAGGAAGCTCTACTTGACCATCAACATACAATGAAGTGATGATATATTTTTCTGCCAATATTTTTTTGATTTCTGGATCTGTCCATACATTTTCTTCCATTTTTCTACAGTTGACACATGCATATCCTGTAAGGTCTATCATCACAGGTTTCCCTTGTTTTTTACCTTCTTCCAGAGCATCTTCAAGAAATAGGTATGTAGTCAATCCTTTTACGGTATGTATTCTTGGATTTTCTTCTGCCTTATGAAAATAACTATAATATTTAGGTGGAGGGAATCCAAATAAATTTACATTCACTCCTACAAAGTCAAGTGAGATATATCCTGCAAACAAAATAAATACTGCTGCTAATCCTTTTAAAAATGGTGTGCTTTTAAAGGTAGGGTCTTCTTTGAATTTGATAATTCCCAATAGATATAAAGCAGTAAGGAAACAAATCAATATCCAGATACCTAAGAATAATTCTCTTTTTAGTAAACCCCACTGTTTTACTAAATCTGCATTGGATAAAAATTTCAAAGCAAAAGCTAATTCTATAAAACCAAATACTACTTTCAAAACAGTAAGCCAACCACCAGATTTTGGTAGTGCTTTAAGCAAATTTGGAAACATGGCAAACAATGCGAAAGGAATACCCAAGCCTAATCCAAATCCTGACATAGCAGGTAGGATTAATGTTGAATTGCTAATATTGCCAAGCACCAACCCTAGTATAGGGCCCGTGCATGAAAAAGAAACTATAGCTAAAGTAAGTGCCATAAAAAATATACCCGTGAAACTTCCTATATTACTTTTTTCGTCAACCTTATTGGCAAGTGATGAAGGCATACTAATATCATAATATCCAAACAATGAAAAAGCAAATATGACAAATACAATAAAGAAAATTAAATTAACCCATGCATTAGTAGAAAACTCATTGAGCACATTTCCTCCAATACTAAAAAACAAAAAAGGCAAGCCAATTAAAAAATAAACTAAAAAAATACTGAAACCATACATGATTCCTTTTTTCACACCTTCTTTTTTATCGCCACTACCTTTCAAAAAGAAGCTAATAGTCATCGGTATCATTGGCAATGTACATGGGAAAAATAAAGCTGCAAAACCACCTAATATTCCATAAAACAATGCTGTCCAAATAGAAAGTTTTTCTTCGGTAGCGCCATTGCATTCACCTACTGGAGTGCCGTAGTCGCCATAAACTGTAGTGCCTCCAACTAACGCTGCAGTGTTTGTGTCTATTGCTGTATTTGCAGTTAAGCTTACGCTATCATTTTTGTTAGTAGTAGCGTTTTCTTTTACACTATCTATTGAGGCTATAGAAGAACTTGTACCATCACAATTGATATTCATATCTACTGTTATAAATTCGCTAGCCGGTGGAAGACATCCTTCCTCATTACATGTTTGATAGTAGTACTCTACTTTTAGTTTTGCTTTGCTTTTGTATTTTACTTTTTGTGTATATACTACTTGTTTTTCAAAAAAATAATATGGACCTATTCCTGCATCATCTTTAGTTTCAATAGTTCCTTTTTCTGTTACTTTACCTATTAGAGTTATGTCTTTACTTGCAGGAAAAACTATTTTTGGCGATATCAAAGACCCATCACCTCCAGCATTAAATGAATATACGTGCCATCCTTTATCCATTCTAGCAGTGATGATAATTTCTGCTTCAGTAGGAGATATTATTTTTGTACACGAAGAAAGATGCACTCTCTTTGGTCCTTGCGCAAAAGTATGAACAACAGAAAATAAAAGTAAAAGAAAGAAGGAGACTTTTTTCATAACTATTTTTATAAAGAGATTTTAAATTTTATTTCTTCTGGTGGCAAACACTGCATATCATCACAACACATAAACTCTACACTTCCTTCGATGATTGGTTTGTCACTGAGTACTTTTATTTTTTGAACAAACACCGCCTTATCTGCAAATTTTTTAAGAAACATATCAAACATTGGTTCTATTCCTTCTTTGGTGTGTTCACTTGTTTCACTTATAGCACCTAGTAGCTCTATGTTTTTGTTAGCTTCTATTTTAAAAGTAGTAGGAATAGGTCCCCCTTCTTTTATAAACTGAGAATAAGTCCACCAAGTAGGAGCTATAGTAGCTGTATAAATAAGATTGTATTCGTTATTACCTAAAGATTCGCTAGTAAAAGTCCATTTAACAGGCTGTAGATTTTGAGCATGCATCAAAATAGGTGCAACAAAAATCATTAATACGAAAACTATTTTTCTCATTTATAGATATTATTAACTCATTAAAAAGATATGTCTTTTACAAAAATACAATTACTGAGCCAACTCTTGTGCAACTAATGATACAAAGAGCTTATATCCATCTGCATTGCCCAAAATATTTTCGCTTGCTCTCTCTGGATGGGGCATCATACCGTATACATTTCTGTTTTTATTGCAGATACCTGCTATATTATTTACTGAGCCATTTGGATTCGATTCGTCAGATTCCACGCCGTTTTCATCCGTATATGTAAAAATTATTTGTTTATTCGCTACTAACTCATTCATAGTTTTTTCATCTGCATAGTATCTGCCTTCACCATGTGCTATTGGTATTTTGAGCACCTCGTTTTCGGTACAATTAGATGTAAGTAGTGAATCGGTATTTTTTACTTTTATATAAATATTTTTGCAGGTATATTTCATATTGGTGTTTCTGAGCAAAGCACCTGGCAATAGACCACTTTCGCAAAGTATCTGAAATCCATTACAAATACCCCATACCTTTCCACCTTTATTTGCAAAATCAATAACTGCATCCATTATAGGCGAAAACCTTGCTATTGCTCCTGTACGAAGATAATCGCCATATGAAAATCCTCCAGGCAATATGATACAATCGTCAGTTGTAAAGCCTGTGAGTTCTTTGTTTTTATGCCATACTTCTTCTACTTGTTGACCCATCACATTTTTAAGTACATGTATCATATCTTGGTCACAATTTGATCCTGGAAAAATTACTACGCCGAATTTCATAATATATAGTTGATTAATTATTAATATTTGATAAATAAATAAGTGCAAACAAAGCTACATGAATTAATTCTGATAACCATACTCGCTTCATATCTTTAAGAAAATTTAAGATATAATAAGATACTGGAAGTATCAAAAACATAAAGTGCTGTGTGGTCATTTGTTTATTAATTAAAAACAATGGAACAAACACTAAGCAAACAATAAGTAGCATGCTGTAATATTTTCTAATATTAACAATGCTTTTGCTAAGCTGTGTTTGTATTTGTAAAAAACCCATACCAGTCAGTATTCCTATAAAAACAATCTTTATTACTTGTAAATAATCTTTTTGTGCAAACAGCTGTAGGCTACTAAACAACTGTGGAGTGATATTAGTAAAAAACAAGGAAAGTCTATCTGTGAAAAACATATAGACGCCCAATAAAAAGTAGGGAATAATCAAACCTAAAATTAAAAAAACTAAAGATTTTATATTTACATTCTTTAAAATCAAAACCGCTAGAAGCACTATAACAAAACACAATAAAAGAGGTTTATAAAATAAGGATGATACAGACATAAAAAAACTAGCATCAAAAACTGAAACGGTAGTTTCTTCTATGAGCAATGCTTGTAAAAGTCTAATCAATCCAATACTAAAAAAAACAAAAGCTATAAACTCATTGCTTACATATAGGAAAGAAGAAAAACAAGCTGATATTAATAAAAAAAACAACGTAGGTAAATATCCTAGCTTGTCTATTATTTTATTATCTCTTAAATACACATTGATAAAAATACTTAACACTATCAATATGCTTGTAGTAATAATATAATGAAGTATTAGATTCTGAGAAGAAACAAAACACCATTTGTCAGTAAGAAATGAAAATGCTTGTGTTTTATCAAACACGATATTACTTGTATCAATAAAAAAAATACTGCTTCGAATGACAAATCCATATACTATAACAAATAGTAAGGTGAATGGATTTTGTTTTTTTAGTATTTCTAACAAAGCGTGATTTTAATATTTAATTTTTATCAATTTGAAATCATCATTTCTATAGCTAGGCAAAACTATTTCATTTATGCTAGTTTGAACAGATAGCTTTGGAATTAATTGTATTCCTTTTTTTTCTTGATTTAACAATACTTGTTTTGTATTCGTTGTGTTTTCACCAAAAGTGTTTTCTACTAGAGAATATATAGAGCTTTCTTCAGAATTATAAAGGCATTTGATATTTTTACCAGTATTGAAAATTGAGAAAGATGAATATGCTCCATTGTCATTTTCGCTTACTTGATTTTTTTTGATTAATTCATAATCAAAAGTTCTCAAGCTATCATTGATTTTCAAACACAAAACATTATTGTAGTGATAAACACTTACAGTTCTGGTATTATTAAATGAAGGTTGAAAATTATTCATAGGACTCAGGCTTAAAATGTCTGGAGAAATCTCTTCTTTATTTTCCTTAAAAAACGATTCTGTAAATACATATACACCATTGTCATTAGTAAGTATTACTTTTTTTATTTTAAAAGTATAAAGTCCAGTTATTTTACCTGCGTCACCTTCATAGATGTCATCAAGTATTTGTTTATCTATTTTATAGTGATTAATTTTTGACTCATTTGCATCATCAAAATTGAGCGTAGATGTAGTAAAATAATTTGCTCCTTCTTTTGGCATATCAGATGTAAATGCGTTGATGATAAATGCTTTTGTTTTTTCGTTGTAAAGCATATAAGGATCTCCAAATAAATTTTTATCGAAATTTATGATTGTTTTATACGTCAATTCTCCTTTTTTATTTAATACATAAGTCATATACAATATGCTATCATTGATATTGCTTTTATATTTTATTAATAGAAGCGTACTGCCATCATTATTGACTATTGCATCTTCAGGAGAAGCGCTGTAAGTGTTTTTATTGATGTCTATTATTTTGTTATATATAGAATATGCTCCTCCATTTGTTCCTATTATTTTTATTTTTTTGAAATATGCATTTTCATACATAGGTATAAAGAGCATATGATAGGACTTATTGATACTACTTGCAAACGAAACAGAAGCTACATCGTCAAAGCTTTCGTATTTTGTAGTGTCTAGCGATATTTCTGCTCCAGTTTCTAGTCGCTCATTTATAGATGATGCATATAAATACATCGTTCTTTTTTTGTACTCTGTATAATATATAGTAGCATTATTAGTTCCTAGAAAAAAAGATACTGTACTAAAATTTTGTCTTTTTACTAGAAGCGATTTCGATTTGTACAGATTTAGATTTTCATCATAGACGTCTATTCTTTCCTCATTTTTACCGTAGTTTCTTACCCAATATCCGATGTTGTTTTTACCCAATATTTTAAACTTACTAGTTTTAGAACTGAGAGGTATTGGTTTAGAAATAGTGATGGTTTGCGCGTTGAGTAAACTGCAAAAAACTATTGATATAAAAAAGAAAAATAAAGTCTTATTTAGCACCGTACGAAATTAGTGCATCTTTTGTAAATAATCTATATCAAATATAGATTATTGTTTTAGTCTTGGATCTATTGCGTCTGTAAGTCCTTCTCCAACAAAGTTGAAAATAGTAACTGTGATGAAAATAGCAATACCTGGGAAAATAGCCAACCACCAAGCTGGTGCATATTCACGAGCGCTGCTTAGAAGTTTGCCCCAAGTGATGACATCCGCTTGTGTACCAATTCCCAAAAACGAAAGACCAGATTCAGCTAATATAGCAGAAGCAACTCCAAATGCAATAGAAATTAATACTGGAGTAAGCGAGTTGGGTATTGCATGTTTCAATAATATTCTGAATTCTGAATATCCAAGTGATTGTGCTGCTTCAATAAATTCTAGATTTCTTACTTTTAATAATTCTGCTCTAATAAATTTAGCGATACCTGTCCATCCTGTAAACCCAATTATAACCATGATAAGCATGATAGATGGTTTTGAAACGATAGCACAAACAGAAAGTATCAATAGCAATGTAGGTATAGACATAATCACCTCTATTGCTCTAGAGATAATAATATCTACAGGGATAGTTACTTTTTTAGCTAAAAATGGAATTTTCTTTAAACCAAGTGCTATAATATTTGGTATAGCCATCAATAGTACAAAATAAAATAAACTCACTAAAAAAGATAAGCAAAACGATCCGAAAGAATCTGCTAATGCATCTTTAAGTACAAAACTTCTAGTACTAAATGCATAAAATATTGCTAATGGAATTCCTATTAAGTTTAAAATCAAACGAGCTAAAGAAATTTTCATTTTTTCATCTCCAAAATATCCTGCTAATGAGCCTAAGAAAATACCGATAACTGAAGCTATAGACATAGACACAACTCCAACAAGCATAGCTATACGAGTACCATGTATCAATCCTGATAACAAATCTCTACCAAGCTGATCGGTACCCAACCAATGTCTCCATCTAGTTGATTTTACTACTTGATCTCCAAATGGTCCTTTAAAATCGCTATTATCATAATCTGTTTTTTCTGGAGCATAAGGTATAGGTGGAAATATTACTGCATCATAGTTTAAATCTTTCCATACCACATTATTTAGTTCTAGTGGCCACTTACTCAATTTCATGTCTACTGCATATTGCTTAAACACTGGAAAATAGGAATTTCCTTTGTATTTGCAATAGAGTGGTTTGTCATTGGCTAAAAAATCCGACAATAAACCTACTATAATTATAAGCATAATTATTCTCAATGACCAAACAGCCATTTTGTTCTTTTTAAATTGTCTTTTTACTATAGCCCAATAACTCTGATCTACTTGAGTTAATGTTTCTCTTGGGGTAGTATTTACTGATGTATTCGTCGTTGCCATTATGCTTTTTTTGTAAGTGAAATTCTAGGATCTACAAATCCATATAAAACGTCCGCTAATAAATTACCTAACATGGTAAGTATAGCTGCAAACATTAAAATAGTGAATAGTACTGGGAAATTTCTTGATACTACTGACTCATAACTCACTCTACCCATTGCAGGTATAGTGAATATATATTCTATAATAACGGCACCACTTATCATAGCTGGTAAGAAACTAGCAAACATCGTAATAATAGGTATTAGTGAGTTTCTGAATGCATGTTTCCAAAATACTTTTCTAGGCTCAAGTCCTTTTGCAAATGCTGTACGTATGAAATCTTGTCTTAGTACATTGAGCATACTTCCTCTCATCATTCTAGAAATAAACGCAAATGCACCTAGCAACATACAGAACATAGGCAATGCTAAGTGATAAGCTCTATCTACTACTCGCTCCATCACTCCGTAATCTGGTCCCGTCTTACCTATACCGTGAGTTGGAAATATATTCATCCAAGATGCATAATAATCATTTGTAAAGAAAATAATCATCATCGTAGCAATCCAAAATCCTGGTAATGAATATAGCATAAAGTTTACAGTAGTAACTATTTTATCATAAGAAGTTCCTTTTTTTACTGCCAATGAAACTCCTAATGGAATAGCAATTAAATAAATTAAAAGAAACTCGAAAAAGTTAATGATTAATGTAAGTTTTAATGCTTCTTTTAGAATAGAAGATACCGGTCTATTATCCAAAATTGAATATCCGAAATCTCCTCTAAAAAATCCTTTTGATACTTTTTGAGGGTTTTTATTTTCTCCAAACCATGGCACATCGCCAAATAGCCATCTATGATATTGGTTAGAAGTACCATACCAGTGAAATGCTGGAATATAATTGTTATTTACCTTTGGTTCTGCCTTCATTTTATCATAACTAGCCAATAGACTATTTACTGCTGGCATAGCAGATGCAAAAGGTTGAACTTGTTTCGTATTGATACTATCTAGTTTTAGATTAGCAGTATAGTTAACAGAGTTTTTTATGATGTCTAGTGCTTGTTTTATTTTCACATCATCATAATTGATAAAAAGTACTGATGTGTTATCTCTCAGCGCTTTTAGTTTTTCATATGAAGTAGCATCTAAGTTATTTGTAGATACTTGATATAAAGCTTTTTCTACGTTTTTTGCTTGCTTGTAATAATCGCTTACGTTTGGCCAATTGCCTGTATTATATATGAGTCTATCTAAGTTTTCTCTTTCGCTTTGTCTTGGTATTTTATAAAGCGTATCTGGATATGATGCGCTTGTGATACTAAAATAAAATGCTGGTAAATTTTTACCCAATTTTTCACTTAGCTCCATATAGGCTTTTTCACCTGCTATTTTCTCAGAAGACTGTCCATTTGCAGAGCCTCCCATTCCTCCTTTGAGCTTCAATTCTACGGGATCACCTGGAGCCATTTGACCTAACATAAAAGTTATAAGTGATATAACTATGAAAGTAGGTACAAAATATAGGAGTCTTTTTAATACGTATTTAAACATCTATCTATTTTTTTATATAAGCAATTGTTGACCAAAAAACTATTTACCAAAATCTGGATTCATTCTAAATTCTTTCTCAAAAAATCCAGGTCTTAATACATATGTTTTTGCACCTTCAAATCTTTTATGTATAAAAATTCTATTTTTTGGAGATGATACAAATATATAAGGCACTTGATCTGAAATAATTTTTTGCATTTGTTTATAATACTCATTTCTTTTTTCTTCATTCAATTCGTATCTTATTTTTTCTATTAGTTGATCTGTTTCTACTGAACCAAATCCAACATAGTTACTTCCGCCATTGTATGACTCGGTATGCCAGATTTGTTTCATATCGTCTAATTGATGACTACCAACCCAAGCTCCAAAATAGATTTCAAAATTATGTCTTTTTGTATCATCAATAAATACTGTCCACTCTTTAGTAGTAGTAGTAATACCAACACCAGCAGATTTGCACCATTCTTGAAGCATAGATGCTATTTTATCTGCAGAAGGGTTTCCAGATGGATATTTTAATTCGAATGTTAAATCTACTTTTTTGCCATCAATCATTTTGTCTCTCATACCATCCCCGTCACTATCTTTCCAACCAGCTTCATCAAGTAATGCTGTCGCTTTTGCAACATCATAAGGTATTGGAGTTATATCTTTATTATAGTATGGTTTCATAAAACTGATAGGACCAGTAACTCTTCTAGCCATTCCATATGATACTACCTTTATTATTTTATCTACATCTACCAAATATGATAACGCTTGTCTTACTTTCACATCAGAAAGCTTGTTGTTTCTCATGTTCAATCCAAAATATGAATAAGCAAACTGATCTGGTTTATGTGCTTCGTATTTATCTGTAACTGATTTTGTTTTTTCTAAATCTAAAAAGTCTTTAGCAGGTATCCCTTGATGGATATCTATTTTTTCTCCTAGCAATGAAGATTTTGCTGAAGCCTCATCTATGATGATTTCATAAGTAATTTTTGTTGGGTTTGCCTCAAAACCATATACCTTACCTTTTAATTGGTCTCCCCACCAGCTTGCTTTTCTTTTCAAAACTATTCTCTGTCCAGTCACCCATTCACTCATCACATATGGACCACAACCTACTATGTTTTTAGGTTCTCTACCTGTTGCTTCTTTATTAAAGCTTTCAGCAAACTTTATAATATCTGGGTTTCCTTTTAATGCACCTAGTCTAGCTGGATCGTTCAATTCTTTGATAGTGAATTTTTTCATAATTCCATTTGGGTCATATGCATACTCTGGTATTACTACTACTCCTGAATTTTCTTCAGCAGTGAAATATTTTTCTTTACAATAAAAAGTAAATTTTCTAGGATTTGATGGGTCTACAACTACATCGCTAATAAATTCAAAATAAGGTCTGATGTTTTCACAATCTGTTTTTGGATTTTTTAATGCTTTCATTGTAAAAACAACATCGCTTGCAAGTATTGGAGTTCCGTTGTCCCATTTAGCTTCTGGTCTTAGTTCATATGCTAGAGACATTCCTCCTTTATATTCACCTTCAGTAAGCTCTGTTACTACTGGTCTTCCTATTGCTAATGAACCTACTAATTCTAAAGTATTTGGGTCTGTCTCCAACAAGCCCATAAATATATTTGACTCTACATATCTTGAGTTTGCACTTGAAGAAGTATATGGATTTATTTTATCACAATCTGCAGATTCTCTTATTATCACTTCATTTATTCCTGCTCTTTGGCATTTTACGCCACTTCCTTTTTTTCCGCCTCCACAAGATGATAATATGATAATACTTATTAATAGAATACTAATTTGTGATATTACTTTCTTCATTGCTATTTGTAATTAGTTTTTATGTTTAAAAATGAGTTGCCAAAGATAATTGATATTATCATTATAACAAATTTGCTTATTTAGATGTTATAGATATATTTATGTCTTTAATTCTTTTCTATGAAAAAAATTCTTATAACAGGAGCTTCCGGCTTTTTAGCAAACTCTTTGATTCTACATCTATTGAGCAAGGGTTATATTGTACATACTTTGAGTAGAAAAAGAATAGAAAATGAACAAATTCGTTCATATATATGGGATATTGATAGTAAAAAAATAGAAATAGAAGCTTTTGAAGGCATTGATGCCCTTATTCATCTAGCTGGTGAAAACATTGGAGATAAGTCTTGGACCGACTCTAGAAAAAAGGCCATTATAGATAGTAGAGTAAAAAGTACAGAATTAATTCATGATGTTTTGACTAAAAATAAAATACCCCTCAAATGCTATATAGGAGCATCTGCTAGTGGGTATTATGGTAATAGAGGCGATGCACCACTTGACGAGAATGCTTCTTCAGGAACAAATTTTCTCGCTGAAACCTGTATCAAATGGGAAAATGCTCATCATTTAATCGCTCCATTTGCTGATAGGCATATTATTATACGTATTCCTGTAGTGCTTGACTCCAAACAAGGTGCCTTACCAAAAATGCTTATGACTTTGCCTTTTGCTCTCAATTATTTTGGAAATGGAATGCAGTTTATGCCTTGGGTGCATATAAAAGATTTGTTAAGCATCTTTACATTTTTTGTAGAAAATGAAAAAACACAAGGCATATACAATGTCAACCATCCTCAAGTATTAAACAATAAGGAATTTACAACTACCATAGCTCAACTTAAAAAACCATTAAGTCCGCTATTGCCCATTCCAAGTTTTATGCTAAAAATAATCATGGGCGAGAGTGCTTCACTTGTGCTAGATGGACAGCTTGTCAATAGCCAAAAACTTATAAATGCTGGATACAAATTCCAATTTGAAAATTTGAAAACTGCCTTACAGGATATTTTTAATAAGAAATAGAATAGACTTATCTTTACACCCTCAATGAAATACACTTCTATAATTTATTTATCCCTATTCATCGTGCTTATTACTAGTGCTTGTGTCAACGATTTGAAAAAAATAGATGAAATAGCCTCACAAAAAGACCTCGGACAAGAAGTAGGCAAAAATGTAGAAGTGCTAGTTAGTAATGACGGTATCATGCGTATGAAAATCACTGCTACCGAAACCGTTCATCACACTCAAGGTAAAACCTATACGGAGTTTCCCAAAGGAATAAAAGCATACTCCTATAACCCTAATGGAAATATAGAAAGCTCACTCACTGCAAAATATGCAGTGCTCGACGAAGTGAGTGGCCAAATACAGGGCATGACTGCCAAAAACGATGTAGTGGTAGTAAATGCTAAAGGAGAAAAACTAAATACTGAAGAACTTCAATGGAACCAACAACAAAAAATGATTCACACTGTAGGGTTTGTAAAAATAACCACTCCAGAACAAATCATCTATGGAAAGGGTTTAGATGCTAAGGAAGATTTTAGTGAGTATACGATACTAGAAGTGACAGGCAAAGTAAAAGTAAATAGTAGTGAGATCCCATAAACTAGATACTAGATTTTAGATTTATAAATCAAGAAAATATATAAAATGAAAATATTACAAATCTTTGAAAGAATGTGGTTGGTGGCTTTTGGCTTATCGATTTTTGTAGCCATATTTAATGTGTTTAAATATCAGAAATTTGACAACCATGTATACATGCCTATTGTGTGTGGTATTTTATGTGTTTTTCTTTGGAGAAATTTAAAAAGTCAGCGAAAGTTTTCGGAGAAAATGCAAAGTCAAAACGAGGATGTAGATAAAAAAGAGGAATAGGGCTTTGTATAATTATCTATATTTGTAAAATACATGGATATTTTACTTATTATTCTTATTCTCTTTGTTATTGCTTTTTTCTCAGGCATAGAAATCGCTTTTCTATCTGCCAATAGATTGAGAATAGAACTAGACAAAAATAAAGGCACGACATCTGGTAAAATTCTTTCTAAATTTAACGAACATAGACACGAATTTATAAGCACCCTACTTGTAGGACTCAATATAAGTATCATTATATTTGGTAGTGTGATGGCCAATTATTTAGTGCCTGAAAAGTTTTCGTTTTTACCTAAAAATAGTATTGCTTTATTGATCACTCAGACGATTATTACCACTGCTTTTGTATTGTTTTTGGGTGAGTTTTTTCCAAAAGCCCTTTTTAGAATAAATCCAGACAAAACACTTTCTTTTTTTGCTATTCCTCTAAAGTTTATACACGCTATTCTATATCCTTTTACATGGGTTTTGGTCAAAGCTTCAAAGTTTTTTATGAAAACTTTTTTTGGTAAAGAGCTTGATGACCATCCAGAAGAATTTAGTGCTATAGACCTTGAATACCTAATAAAAGAAGTAACTACCAACTCCGAAAATCCAGAAGCTAAGGAAGAAGAGAACGATATTGATGCAGAGATTTTTGAAAAAGCACTCTACCTAAAAGATGTGAAAGTGCGAGAGTGTATGGTGCATCGTATGAAAATAGAAGCAGTGAATATTGAGTCGAATATAGAAGAGTTGACACAAAAATTTATTGACACACAGCACTCGAGAATTTTAGTATATGAAAATAATATTGATAATATAGTAGGCTATATTCATCATCAAGATTTATTTAAAAAACCTAAAGAAATAAAATCGTTGATACGTGCATCATTGAGTGTGCCTGAGACCAGTACTGCTAGAGACTTGCTCTATACTTTTATCAAAGACCGTAAAAACGTTGCAGTGGTGATAGATGAGTTTGGTGGCACAGCAGGTATTGTTACGCTTGAAGATTTGATAGAAGAAATTTTTGGTGAAATAGAAGACGAACATGATGTGATAGAACATACAGATACTGACTTACAAGATGGCACCTATATTTTTTCGGGTGATATGGAGATAGATTTTATCAATGAAAAATATGAACTAGATATTCCTTCCTCTGAAAGCTATGAAACACTAAATGGATATATATTATATGAACATGAATCTATACCGAGCTTAGATGAAGAAATAGTGATAGGAGACTACAGCTACAAAATCACCGAAGCTGCCGATAATAAAATAATGAAAGTGTTAGTAAAACCTATAAACAAAGAATCTTAACAAAACTCAAAAATATATTTTTTATGTCATTGGAAAAATACGCAGTACAAAATCAAAAAGATACCCGCTCTGGATTTGGCGAAGCTATGGTAGAACTTGGTAGAATCAATCCTAATGTAGTGGCTCTTTGTGCAGATCTTACTGGTTCATTGAAATTAGAAGAATTTGAAAAAGAATTTCCAGAAAGGTTTATTCAATGCGGTATAGCAGAATCTAACATGATAGGCGTTGCGGCTGGATTAGCGATTGATGATAAAATTCCTTTTGCTACTACATTTGCAAATTTTGGTACCGGCAGAGTCTATGATCAGATACGTCAATCAGTAGCTTATTCAGGCAAAAATGTAAAAATTTGTTGTTCGCATGCCGGACTTACACTAGGCGAAGACGGGGCTACTCACCAAATATTAGAGGATATTGGTTTGATGCAAATGCTCCCGGGTTTTACGGTTATTAATCCATGTGATTTTAATCAAACCAAACTTGCTACACTTGCAATAGCAGATCATGTAGGTCCAGTATACTTAAGATTTGGCAGACCAAAATGGCCTAACTTCATACCACTCAATGAAAAATTTGAAATAGGTAAGGCTATAAAAATGCAAGAAGGAAATGATGTTACCATCATTGCTACTGGACATATGGTATGGAAAAGTATGGAAGCAACCAAAGCTTTAGAAGAAAAAGGAATCAGTGTAGAACTGATAAATATTCATACCATTAAACCATTGGATGAATCAGCAGTCATAGAATCTGTAAGCAAAACAAAATGTGTAGTAATAGCAGAGGAACATCAACGATTGGGAGGATTGGGAGCTACAGTATCTCAACTACTAAGTCAGAAATTTCCTTGTCCAGCAGAGTTTGTAGCAGTGAATGATAGCTTTGGCGAAAGTGGTACACCAGATCAACTACTTACAAAATATGGCTTAGATGCAGTGAATATAGTAGATGCCGTACAAAAAGTAATTGCTAGAAAAAACGCTTAATACATACATTTTGGGTTGCCTTTTATTTAGTGTTTACCCATATGACAGATAAAGAAATATTAGATTTATTTACTGAAAAAGCCAATAAAGAAAAGGCTTTTAATCTATTGGTGACTAAATACCAACAAAAAATTTATTATCAAATTCGTAGAATACTTATACATCATGAAGATACTAATGATGTAATGCAAAATGTATTTATAAAAGTATGGACTAGTATAGAAAATTTTAGACAAGAAGCACAACTTTCGACTTGGCTCTATCGAATTTCTTACAATGAAACTATGACTTTTATATCAAAAAGAAAAAAAGAAAATACCTTTTCTTTTGAGGAAAACGAAGAAGCTGAAAAGAAAAATAATAGCATAAAAAACACCTTGAAATCGGATGAAGATTTTGATGGAGACGAAATACAACTTAAGCTACAAACCGCTATAGGGTTGCTTCCTGACAAACAAAAAATTGTATTCACCATGCGTTATTATGATGAAATAAAATATGAAGAAATGGCGGAAATACTTCATACTTCTGTTGGTGCACTCAAGGCAAGCTACCATCATGCAGTGAAAAAAATAGAGGAATATTTAAAGAATGATTAAACCATTGATATCAATAACTATCTAAATAAGTACTATGATGAATGAAGAAATAAATGATGATGACTTTGAATTAAATAATACACTCAAAGACTTAAAAAATAAAGAAGTTTTTAAGGTGCCTGATAGATATTTTGAAAATTTTCAAAAAAATATTTTAGCTGAAGCCAAAAAGGAAAAACAGACAAACAATATATTTTCATTATATAAACCAATACTAGCAGTAGCTGCAATTTTGACAGTAGTTTTTTTTGTTTATTATATATCGAAAAACAATCCGTCTGATAGTAGCATGACTTCTGAAAAACTTGGTAAAGAATTAGCAAAAATGGATAATACTAGTAAGGAAGATTATTTGATATCTCATGTAGATGAAATAGATAACGATTTACTTAATACAAACACGAATACAAAAAATATTAATATATATATAAATGACAATGAATCTAATAATGCAATATTAGATAATTTATTGGATGAAACTAGCGAAACAGAAATTAACAATTTAGACATATAAAAAGATGAAAAAGATATTAATTACGTGTGTTTTGTTTATTGTATTTGCAAACGCATTTACTCAAAACACAACTGAAACAAAGAAAGAGAAAATAGAGGCTATGCGAAATGCCTATATTACTACTCAAATGGGACTCAATAGTGAAGAAGCACAAAAATTTTGGCCCATATACAATGAGTATAAAAAAGAATTGTCAAGACTGGAAAATCCAAAGCTAGAGCTTGGAAAAACCATTGAACAAATGACGGAGGCAGAAGCCAAACAGCTTATCTTTAAAGAGATAGAGCTCGAAAACCAACGATATCTTATCAATAAAAAATATATAGATAGGTTTCTATCTGTAATAAGCGCAAAGAAACTTATTAAGTTGAGAAAAGCCGAAAGAGAGTTCAAAAAAATATTGATAGAGCAACTCAAAAGCAGATAGGCTTGATATTAACATAAGATTTATTTATATCTAAACTCTTGCATGTATAGTTAGTATTTAATTAATTTTACATAATGTCTTTAAAAATTCATCATCTCAACTGTGCTTCATTATGTCCCATTACAGGAGATATGGTTTGCCATTGCTTATTAGTAGAATATACCGATGGCTTGATACTAATAGATACTGGACTGGGAACTAAAGACATCACTGAAAAAAGCAAAAGACTGGATTTAGGTTTTAGGTTACTGGTGAGACCAAAGCTAGATATAGAAGAAACTGCACTCTATCAAATACAAAAAGTCGGCTATAAAAGAGAAGACGTAAAACATATAGTTCTCACACATTTGCACGTAGATCATGCAGGTGGAATTACTGATTTTCCTAGTGCTATGATTCATGCTCTGCGCTTGGAATATAGAAACATTTATAACAAAAATAAAATTCTGCCTGGTTATAGCAAAGAACAATTTAACAAGGAAATTAATTGGAAGATTCATGATGTGATGGGCGAAAAATGGAATGGATTTAATAAAGTAAATATTCTTGAAGGCATAGATGATATATTACTTATCCCTCTGAGAGGCCACACTAATGGGCATTGTGGTATAGCTATAAACTCAACTGATGGATGGGTTTTGCATTGTGGCGATGCCTATTTTCATAGTGCTACAATTAAAAAAGGATTAAAAGAAACTCCTTTTAGTATTAATTTATTTCAAAAATTAGTGGAATATAATAGTGAAACTAGATTAAGAAATCAGCACAGACTTCGTAAACTTTTTTTAGATAAAAAATCTGAAATAAAACTCATCTGCTCTCACGATACATCAGAGTATAACGCTTGCAATTGTGGTAAGAATCCTAATTTTATTTATGGCTAATACCAAATTCAGCATTAGAAATGCTGAATCGTCAAAGTGTTTGTATTTCAATAAATATTAATTTATTGATACAAACACTAATACGGGATAAACCCAACTAACACGCTAGAATTTTCGCCCCGAAGTTTCGGGACTCAAATCCTATCACATAATTTGGGCTAATATAGAAATGGAAAGATTCTTTTTCTTTGTTTTGGGTAGTCAGAAAATTTTTCTAAATACCACTGATGATGGTCTCTAGCTCTAGGTATTAGATTGGCTAATGTCCATACAACAAAAGAGATAGAAGCTATTTGAATATTCATCAAACAAAAGCCCGTCCATTCTATTATTTCACCAAAATAATTTGGAGAAGTAATTTTTTCAAACAAAAAACCTCTTGGTATTTTATAGCCGGTATCTCCATCTTTTCTTAGGTTTAATAAAATATGATCCGATTTATTATTGATGTAAAATCCTACTATAAATAGTAGAAATCCTAAGCAAACTAGTATTATTGGTTCGTTGCTTATCGCATGATTGCCTAGATACCATCCGTTAACAAAACCATTTACAAGATTGAAAAATATTGCTGCTAAAGCAATTAGAAGCGGCATTTTTTTATTGTTAGTACGAGTTCTTAATGGAAAAATGATGCTTCTATTGATATAATGAATCATATATAATGCATATAAAACATAATGCATACTCGTGTGAGGTTCTTTACCTAAAAAAAAGAAAATAGAAAACACTATAGGTGATGGCAGCTCCATGATTATCCAGCCTAGTTTATTATCTATCATCATACCAAACTTATCTGAAGCATGTCTACCATATGGTTGTTTAATGAAAAACAAGGATAAAAACGTGATAATAGCAAAGGCTATCCACCCATAAACCAAATAATTAAAATAGATTTCTATCATATGTAAATACAAATATGTGGCATTTTCTTTGTAGAATCAATATATTATATTTATTTTTACTGACAAATGAAAAAACATTACCTACTATTAACTTTATTTTTTGAGTTTTTTGGGCTAAACGCAACTGTTTATATTGTGAATTTTGGAACACACTATGGCAATAACTATATCCCAAATTCGATGATTATAAACCTTGGTGATACCGTAAAGTTTTCAGGTACTTTTGCATTACTGCCACTTACTTCTACTATTTTGCCTAGTGGTGCTATTACTTTTAGTAATAATCTTGGAGGTGATTATATGTATATACCCAACGTTCTTGGCACACACAACTATACATGCACGGCAGATTCTACAATGATAGGTAGCTTTTATGTGCAAAGCAATGTAGGCTTACAGGATTTGAGTCAACAAACTATTAAATGTAACTACAATCCTATATCTGAAATTATTATTGAAAATTTAGAGAATGAAGATTTTACTTATTCATTGTATACTGCTTCTGGCTCTCTGATCATGGAAGGCAAAAACGATAAAATCCTAAATTTGGCTAATAAAAATGTTAAAAACATGATAATTTATTTGCAAATTAGAAAAAAGCAACTTATATTTACAAACAAGATATTTATAAACTAAAAAATAGCAAAGCCTATAGAAACTATTCTACTTTCAAAAAACTAAAAATTACTTAAAGATTTTTGATACTTATTATTGAATAACGTACAAAAAAATGATTTATTATGAAAGCAAGAATACTTTTACTTATCTGTTTCTTATCATTCAGCACTTTGTTTGTAGCAAACGCTACTACATCTGAAAATACAGATCCTCAACAAAACGATATTACTAATTTTACTAAACAAATCGACTGCAAAGTATATCCTACTGCTGTAGTAAATAATTTGAATGTAGATATCAATAGTGCTTCTTCTGCACGTGTGGAGATAACTAATCTTATTGGTAATGTGTTTTACAAAAAAACTACTGAAGAAAATTTAGATATCGATTTATCAAATCTTGCATCTGGTATGTATCTAGTAAATATATACGTAGGTGATGCTAAAATTACTAAAAGAATCTATAAACAATAACAACATTAGTCACGCCATGGCGTGATAGATATTAGACGTTAGATATTAGACTGATATTCTAGATTAAAACATAGGCTTTATTAAGGAAACTCTTTTTCATTTATTTGGGAAGGAGTTTTTTTTATGCTGTATTTTTGATAAAACAAAAAATATGGAAAGCAAAAAACAAAATGGATGTATCTGGCCTGGGAATGATGAACTGATGCTCGCTTATCATGACCAAGAATGGGGCACACCATTATATGATGATAACAAGCTTTTTGAATTTATGATATTAGATGCTTTTCAAGCAGGTTTGAGTTGGAAAACGATTCTGTATAAAAGAGAAAATTTCAGAATAGCTTTTGATAAATTTAATGCCAAGAAAATAGCGAAATATGATGAAGCAAAAATTCAAGCATTGATGCTAGATGCAGGTATCGTTCGCAATCAACTAAAAATTCGTGCTACAGTTACGAATGCTATTCATTTTTTACGAATCCAAAAAGAATATGGAAGCTTTAGTAAATATATTTGGCAATTTACAGATCATAAAATAATCAATAATAAAATAACTCATCATCATAATATCCTTGCTACATCCAAAGAAAGCGACGCCATGTCTAAAGCTTTAAAAAAAGAAGGATTTAAATTTGTAGGCTCTACGATTTGTTATGCTTTTATGCAAGCTTCAGGTATGGTCAATGATCACCTCACGAGTTGTCATCGACATTAGTATTAGATAAAGTGTTATTTTTCTTTGTGTAAAAAACTACACAGTGTGCTCAGAGAAGCACAGAGTTACTCAAAGATTTTTAAAGGTTTTCTTTGTGAACTTTGTGTCTGCTTTGTGTCCTTTGTGTAAAAAAAACTACACAGTGTGCTCAGAGAAGCACAGAGTTACTCAAAGATTTTTAAAAGGTTTTCTTTGTGGCCTTTGTGTCTGCTTTGTGAACTTTGTGACTACTTCGTGAACTTTGTATAAAAAAAACTACGCAGAGTTCGCAAAGAAGCACAGAGATACACAGAGAGAAAATCATTTTATTCGTTTAAGCTTTGTGAACTTTGTGTAAAGAAACAACTACTCTTTCTTTCTATTTAAAATCAAAAATAGCATTGAGAATAAAGATACTGCACCAAATACATAAGTCATATAAAATGGAACTTGAGTAGAGATTTGAGAGATATAAAATAGCACAACTGGGAACAGCAAAAGCCTTATCAATTCTACAAATAATGACCACTTTTTATTTTCTAATATTATACCTATAGAAAATAAACTATAGATTAAAAAACTAGCAATGATGCTTTTTTGATAAAGTAATAATGGCATATTTTCACTTCCCAAAATATTTAATAATACAGAACTTAATAATAAAATAATCACAAAATGAATCAGCACATAAGTATTCATCTTTTTTGAAACGAACACATCAAATTTTTTGATTTCAGCAGGATTAAAAGCTTTTATGTCTGATTGATTGGCTTTCCAGCCTGGATATTTATAAATCGTTTTTAGTTTATTGATGATGCCATCAGCGTTTATAAAATTGTGATACCAATCTATCCAATATTCTATATTGAGCCAAAGCGGATTCCAGCTATTGGCAGGCTGTGTGATGCCATATACTACAGGCTCTAGCTCTTCTTGAAAAGTACCAAATAGTCTATCAAAAATAATCAATGTGCCACCATGATTTCTATCTATATATAAAGGATTTTGCCCGTGATGTACCCGATGATGTGATGGCGTATTAAAAACATATTCAAAAGGTGCGGGCATTTTGTGTATGAGTTTTGTATGTATCCAAAACTGATACAAGGTTTGTAGCGCATAGATGAGCACAAATAATTCTACACTAAAACCAATAAATGCCAATGGTAAATAAAACACCCAAGAAAACATACCTTGCGACCAACTTTGTCTCAGTGCCACAGAGAAATTATATTCTTCGCTTTGATGATGTACTACATGCGAACCCCACAGCACGCCTATCTCGTGAGCCAAACGATGAAACCAATAATAAAAGAAATCGATACCAATAAATAGCAAAAAAACAGTGAGTGCATTCTGAGGAATATCTTGAATGATTCTATGATTTTTGTAAATATAAATATATACGCCTAGCGTCAAGCCTTTGATAAATAAGCCTGCCAACTGAGAGCCAATACCCAAGCTAATATTAGTAACTGCATCATTCAATCTATAATAGCCCGTCTTTTTCAATCGGTCTATTAATAGCTCAACGCCTATTAAAATAAAAAAAGCTGGTATGGCATATACGATATATTGCATGTTATAAAAATAGAATTTATTTATATATTTATAAATCTAAACATATAAAATAATACATATGAAAAAAATAATTTTACTACTCTTTTCTTTAGTATTCACATCATATATAAATAAAACGTTTGCTCAAGATAATCTTAATACTAAACACATACTAGACTCACTAAATGTTTTGATTAAAACAAAGGGTTTTGTAGAAGGTTATACGAATTCACCAAGTGAGGAAGAAATTAGACTTAAGAATATATATTATCTTTTATTTGGGTTGCCATATATTGAAGCAAAAAAACTAACAACTGATACAAATGAATTGGTAAGGATTTATGCTTTTAATGTAATATCAAACATATATTTTGATAGCTTAAATAGAAAAGATTTATTAATATTTAAAGACAAGACTAAAATCTTATTCTATGCTAAAGGTCAGACATATGACGTAGATTTAACTGTAGGTACGTTTTGTAAAATGATGTATAATCAAACTATTGAAAACAAAAAAATTGATTCCTATATGGAGAAAGTTAGACAAGAAATAATAAAATTTATTGAAAAAAACTCAAAATATAGCGAAAGTTATGTTTCTATAGACTTTTCAGAATACAGTCAAAGCGAAAGTGGAAATGGAAAGAATAAATATTATGAGATAAAACATGTATTTAGTATGAAACAAAAAAATGGAGATTTAATTGAAACGAGTTTTTATTTTACACTAAATAAAAATTTTGATATTATAAAAATAGAAAAAGAGAAGACTTCAATTATTACAGATCCTCCAAATCTAGATATTTGGACTGATATATTTGGTGAATAATCCCCCTACTTCTTCCCTTCCTTATATTTCTCTACTCTGAAGCCTACATCCATCACTTTGGGTAGTGGGTTTTGACGCATGTCTTGTATGATAGTAAATTTGTACTTGCCAGCTTGTGGGAAAATAGCATTTTGTTGTATGCCTACTCTCAGGTCACAGATATCTCCACTACACTTGCCATACCATTTGCCATCTGCCTCAGACAATGGAAGATTCACATTACTGATTTCCGTTTTTTTGTTTGGATATTCAGTGATCACTTTTACCCACACATTGCGCCAATCAAAATAAAAATTATGACGAAGATTTACATACAAATTATAATGTGTACTGGTATCTACTATATCTACTTCAAATTTTATAGAGTCGTTATAATCCCACTCGTTACTTTTTACTTTTTTGTATTCGTCATACACGGTATCATTATCACAAGATGCGAGTAGAGACACCAATACTACTAGTAAAGAAAATACTATAATATGCTTCATGTTTTAGTATAAACTATTGTTGATTTTATTTGTTTTAAGCTTGTAAAGTTAAATAAATATTTATCTTTGAAACCTTTGAATTATTAATAAACGTATATATTATGAAAAAAATTATTGGTCTTAGTTTTATAGCTACACTTTTTATAGTGCTGAGCAGTTTTGTTTATTTACATAAAACCGCTACTCCTCAAAACGAAACAGAAAAATATCCAACTATAGCTATCGGTGCCAAAATCCCTTCTGGCAAAGGACTGATGATGGGTATTGATGGAAAAGAAACCGATTTAATCGGTCAAGCAAAAGCAAATGGCTTGCTTGTTATTTTTTCTTCAAACACTTGTCCTTTTGTAGTGAAATGGGAAGACAGATATCCAATGCTCAAAAAAATGTGTGATAGATTCAATATCGGTATGGTCATGATCAACTCCAACGAATTAAAACGTGATGGCGATGATAGCTACGAAAACATGAAGCTACACGCAAAAGAAAAAAATTATACTTGGCCATATTTGATGGACAATGCCTCAGTAGTAGCGAATGCTTTTGGTGCGAAGACTACTCCACATGTATTTTTATTTGACAAATACTATAAGCTTGTATACAAAGGAGCCATAGACGACAACTACGGAAGTGCTATGGAAGTAAAACAACAATACGCTATCGATGCTATAACTTCTCTAGCTTCTGGCACTAAAGTAGAACCTGCAGAAACAAAACCTGTTGGCTGTAGTGTCAAAAGAAAAATCTAATAGTGTATACTTAATAAAGCAATTAGATATTGTTTGTTAGAAAGATTAGCCTGCCACATCTTACATATTTGAAAGAATCTAGATAGCTTTGGAGTCTAATAATATTTTGATTGGAAAACAAAGAGCCAAACATAAATCTACGTAGTAATGAAGTACAAGACCTCATAGGCAAGCCTCCTGGATGGATAGTGAGCTATGGTTCTGTTTTAGTATTACTCATTCTTTTTGGTATCTTATTTTTTAGTTATTATATCAAATATCCAGATGTAGTAAGCGCACCAGTGCTTATCACTACTAGCATACCTCCTGCGCCTATAGTAGCAAAGTCAAGTGGAAAACTTACAAAATTATTAGTACAAGATGCTGCTGTTGTGGATAGTCTTCAGCTACTCGGTGTGATAGAAAATACTGCCAACTATATACAAATATTATCGCTTGATAGTTTGCTCAATAATGACAGCATCATACAAAAAATAGAACACATATCATTTGATCAAAATTATCAGATGGGAGAAATTCAAAACGATTATTCTCTTTTTGTAAAATCACTTGAAGATATAAAGCTATATAAAGGTGCTAATTTTAAACAGTTTCAGCTTTCGAAACTCAATGAAAATGAATCTTACCAAAACACCCTCAACAAAACCTATCAAAACCAATTAAATAATTTATATACCGAACTGAATACGGCTCAATTGAAACTTAAAAATGATGAAGCACTATTGAATAAAGGCATCATATCTAGTAGAGAATTTCAAGAGTCTCAGTCTAGAGTCAATACGCTATACAGCCAAATAGAAGGGCTAAAAGCTAGCATCAATAATGGAAAAATAAGTTTGCTAAATATAAAACAACAGGGCTTAGAAATAAGTAATACAAGCAATACAACAGAAATGGATAAGCAGATGACTTTGGCAGAAAACATCAATAATATGAAAAGCAAAATTCAGCAATGGAAAAGCTCTTTTCTCCTCATCGCACCTTGTGCTGGTTTTGTGTCTTTAGGAAATATTAGAAACGAAAATCAATTTGTAGAAACTGGAAAAATAATTTTTTCTGTGCTTAAAGATAAAGAAAGCTATCAAGCAAAAATGCAATTGATTCCTGCAAACGCTGGTAAAGTAAAAGAAGGACAAGAAGTATTGATAAAGCTTGACAATTATCCTTATCAAGAATACGGCACACTCAGCGCTACAATAAAAAACATATCCAGCGTACCTATCGATGGCAAATATATAGTAGAAGCTAGTTTAAATAAAAACACTAAAACTTCTTACAAGAAGAAAATAGATATGCAAATAGATATGCAAGGACAGGCCGATATCATCACCGCCAAAAAAAGACTTATCTCCAAATTTTTTGATAGACTTGCCTATGTATGGCACAATAAATTTGACTAAAATATCTCTATCTTTATTTTATAAATTATTGACTTATATGATTAAAATTTATTTTATTCCACTGAGCGTGGTATTGACATTTATGGTAGGTGGTTGTAAGTGTGGCGAGTCTAAGAAAAAAGATTTTGGTAAAAATGAACTCATCGTTCATGAACTATCAGACCCAGACAAACTGAATCCTTCTACTTCTACTAGTGCAGATGCTACATATATCGAAGACATGATATATATGAAGTTACTCGATGTAGATAAAAAAACGATGAGCATCGCTCCAGAATTAGCTGTATCAAGACCCACTGTAGTAGAAATAACTGAAGGTGAATACAAAGGTGGTCTTGCTATCACTTATGAAATAAGGCCTGATGCCGTGTGGGACGATGGTTCTCCAGTGTTAGCTAGTGATGTAGAATTTACCTATAAAACATTGCTTCATCCATTGATAGACAATGAACAAGGAAGAAGTACGATTGATTTTATCAAAGAAGTGAAAATAGATGCTTCAAATCCTAAGAAATTTACCGTATTTACTCCTATCAAATATTACTTAGCAGAATTTGTATCGGGCAGTATTTTTGTTTTACAAGAAAAACATTTTGACCCTAAAGGAATGATGAAAGCATTTTCACTAAAAGAAATAAACAACGAAAAAAATTATGCTACTATAAAAAGTAATGAAGTACATCAAGCATTTGCAAAGGATTTTAATAGTGAAAAATATGCAAGAGATAAAGATGGGGTGCAAGGTAATGGACCTTATGAGTTTGAATCTTGGGTGACTACACAACGAATTATTCTTAAAAGAAAAAGTAACTGGTGGGGCGATAAAGCTGGTTTTATAGCGCTTCCAGAAAAAATCACTTACGAAATCATCAACGACTGGGCAGCAGTAAACTCATCGCTCAGAAACAGAAGTATAGATATAGTGCATGGCATGAGTCCAAAAACTTATGTGAGCGATATGAATGATGCAAAAATGAAAGAAGATTATGATTTTGCTACACCTATGGAATTGTCTTATGTGTATATCGGTATCAATATGAAAGATGCTAGACTGAGCGATATAAAAGTAAGAGAAGCTATAGCACACTGTGTAGATGTGAAACAAGTAATTAGTTCATTGCTCTACAATCTTGGAGACCCTATGAATGGACCAATTCAACCTGCAAAAAAATATTATGACAAAACTTTGACAGCTTATGAATTTGATATAGAAAAAGCAAAAAAACTATTGAGTGATGCAGGCTGGGAAGATACTGACGGTGATGGTATCAGAGATAAAGTAATAAATGGATCTAAAATGAGTTTAAATTTTAGTATCAAATTTAATAAAGGAAATGATACAAGAGAAAAAGTAGCTTTGCTTGTAAAAGAAAGAGCAAAACTGGCTGGAATGGATATCGATCCTATAGTAAAAGAATGGACTATTTTTATAGACGAAACGAAAAAACATGATTTTGATTTATTCATTGGTGGCTGGGTAGGCGACCCTATCAATGATGATCCTACACAAATATGGCATACAAAATCATATAATGGAGGGAGTAACTATGTAGGATTTGGAGATAGAACTAGTGATGCGTTAATAGATAATCTAAGAACAGAATTGGATGAATCTAAAAGAGAAGCTATGTTTTATCAATTTCAAAAAATAGTACACGATCAGATTCCATATATATTTTTATATCAACCTAAAAACCGATTGATATTGAGTAAACGATTCGAAATAGAATCTTTTGCATCTAGACCAGGATTTGATGAAATGCTATGCAAACATAAAAGCCTATACAAAGACCTGAAATAATTTTTATTAAAATATATAAAACCTCAACTAAAATTGAGGTTTTTTTATGCCATATTGTCGCTGTGTTTTGCTTGGCTTATTATTTGTTATTTCTATTCACTAAATGATTGATAAACTAAAGAAATTTTTAAATATGAGCGAAGAGACTATAGAAAACAATGAAAATTTGACGAACGAAAACACTATTTCTTCTGACGAAAATCAAGTAGAAATCAATGAATCCAACCCATTGGAAGAAAAAGTAGCAAGCCTTGAAAAACAAATAGAAGAGCAAAAAGACAAATACTTACGATTGTTTTCAGATTTTGACAATTACAAAAAACGCAGCGCTAAAGAAAGAATAGACAATATTCAGTCGGCTGGCAAAGAAATAATGTCAGCATTATTACCAGTGGCAGATGATATGGAGCGTGCTATGAAATCTATACGTGAGGCTCAGAGTCTAGAAAGCGTGAAAGAAGGCTTAGAGCTTGTGTATACCAAATTTGTAAATACACTGGAACAAAAAGGGTTGAGACCATTTGATGCTATTGGTGAAGTCTTTGATGTAGAAAAACATGAAGCTATCACAGAAATACCAGCTCCGAGCGAGGATATGAAAGGCAAAGTAATAGACCAAGTAGAGAAAGGATATTTTCTATATGAAAAAATAATTCGCTACGCAAAAGTGGTAGTAGGAAAATAATTATTAAAAATAAAAATTATCAAACTGAACTATAGTATCGTTTGAAAAATAAAAAATGGCAAAAAAAGATTATTACGAAACGCTTGGAGTAAGCAAAGGTGCGACAGCTGAAGAAATAAAGAAGGCTTATAGAAAAACAGCATTGAAGTATCATCCGGATAGAAATCCTGATAACAAACAAGCTGAAGAAAAATTTAAAGAAGCGGCTGAAGCATATGATGTACTCGGCAATGCAGAAAAAAAAGCAAAGTATGACCAGTTTGGACATCAAGCATTTGATGGCAATGGTGGTTTTGGTGGTGGTGCAGGCATGAATATGGATGATATATTCAGCCATTTTGGTGATATCTTTGGTGGTGGTGGTGGCAATGGCGGTGGCGACCCGTTTGAGTCGTTTTTTGGTGGAGGAAGAAGCCGTGGTGGTGCGAGAAGTCGTGGTGTGCGTGGTTCAAACCTACGTGTGAAAGTAAGCCTAAGTATGAAAGACATTGCTAATGGCGTACAAAAAACTATCAAAGTAAAAAAGAATGTAGCTTGTAGCACTTGTAATGGATTAGGCGCAAAAGATGCGAGCTCGTTTCATAAATGTAATACCTGTGGTGGCTCTGGAGCCGTTAGAAAAGTTACCAATACTTTTTTGGGTCAAATGCAAACTACTGCTACTTGCCCTACTTGTAATGGCGAAGGACAAACCATATCTGCAAAGTGTGTAGCTTGTAATGGAAATGGCTCTGTATATGGAGAAGAAACTATCACGCTTGATATACCAGCTGGTGTATCGGAAGGGATGCAATTAAGCATGAGTGGAAAAGGAAACGCGGGGCAACGTGGTGGTTCGCCTGGCGACTTAATCATAGCCATAGAAGAAGAAAAAGATGCAGAACTTATCAGAGATGAACATAATGTTGTTTATCCGCTGTTTATCACTTTTGCAGAAGCTGCTCTAGGTGCTCAAATAGAAGTGCCTACTATAGATGGCAAAGCAAAAGTAAAAATACCTGCTGGTACACAACCCGGTAAAGTCTTGAGGCTTCAGGGCAAAGGATTTCCAGGTGTTAACTCATATCATAGAGGAGACCAACTGATTTATATCAATGTATGGGTACCTAAAGTACTTAGTGATGATGAAAAAAAATCAATTGAAAAATTGAGTACTTCAAAAAACTTCAAACCCGCACCAGATAAAAGTGAAAAGAGTTTTTTTGAACGTATGAAAAATATTTTTGGTTAATTATTTAATATAAAACTTCTTGTTATAAACCTATTAGTTGTAACATGCATATACTATGAAAGAGCTTGATACAACCGATGACTACAATGTCATTGATGCGAAAGAATCCGATTATTTATTTATTCAATCATCCCAAATTCCTGCATCTGGCAAAGGATTGTATACTGCTATAGATATATATAAAGATGAAGTTATTTCGCATTTTAAGGGTGAAGTCCTCAGCGAAAAACAAATACAATATCGAGTAAATAAAAATCAAGATCAATATTTTATTGCTATGCTAGATGGCAATATTCTCGATTCAAAAAAAGTAAATTGTTTTGCAAAATATGCTAATGATGCGAAAGGCACAGCAAATAATATCTATAAAAATAATGCAAAAATAACGATAGACGAACTAGACAATATCTGCCTAGTAGCTACCAAAAAAATAAAATCTAGTGAAGAAATATTTTGTGGCTATGGTAAAAAATATTGGGATAAACACGGCTAGATTTATCGTTTGTACATATATAACGGCTACATCAACGATATATACCACTCTAGATTTTGGTCTAAACCAAAATAAGATTGGTATTATTTTCCAAACTTAAATTCCATTCCTACAAAGAAGGTTCTACCGTCTGATGGCAAAATACCTGGTCCTGGATAGCCTCCAGCTCTTCTAGTAAAATATCTTGCGTTGGTCAAATTATTGATTCCTCCTTTAAATGTTATTCCGTTTTTCAATTTATAACCTAGTGCTAAATCTACCACATTATAACTTGGTATTATACCTGCTTGACCATTTGAAGTCGGTGTCATTGTATTGCTAGCGTCTGCATAAACTGCATCGGTATATGTATAATTTAGTGTAGCAGAAAATCCTTTGTATGCATAACTCAATCCTGCTCTACAAATCCAATCGGGTGCATATTCTACTTTATTTCCAGCTAGATTTTTTTCATCTTCAGATTTACCCGTAGTATTGAAAAGTAGTTTGGTATATCGTGCATGTGTATAGCTAATTGAGGTGAAAAATGACAAGTCTCCTACTTGATCTTTTATTTTTGCAAAAGGTAGAAGTTCTATATAGCTCTCTAGTCCTGCTGTTCGAGAGTTTCCTACATTCGTTCTATAAAGTCTTGCAATCGAATTGTCGGTTATTTTAAACGAACCAACTCTATTGTTATAACATTGAATATATCCGCTGATATCAAATACTACATAAGAATTTATTTTACCTCTTATACCCAAATCTAAATTCCAGCCTTTAGCATCTTTCATGTTGGAATCGATACTATCTGTTGTAGCTTGTTGGGTGATATCAGAAAAAGTAATTGGTCTATATGCTTGTGAAAAATTTGTATAAATTTCTATGTTTTTGTGTGCATGATATTCTACCGAAAGACCCATAATCACTACCGATCTGTTCGCTTTTTTACTCTGTGCTTGCAAAGAACTATCTTTTGAATAAATAGCAATTTCTCCTGAAGTCTTAGAATTTATATATTCATATCGTATACCTGGTGTGATATTAAACTTACCAATCTTAAAAATATTTTCTGCAAACAAAGCCACATTATTATTATTAAAATTATATGCACTAGAATAATGCTTATCTACATAGTTTAAAGAATATTGTGTGCCTTTATCTCCTTTACTTTTTACTCTTTTCGTATTGCCATTAAAATATCTAAGACCAGCAGATAAATAATTATTGCTTTTACCTATTTTATAATTTCCTATATATCTTAATTCTGTTGCAAAATTTTTATAAAAATCTTGATTAATCGTTCTGTTTGAATAAGTATTATTTGTGATAACATCAGCACTAGTTATAGGATTTATATTTCCTATACTACTTCTTTCAGATATCATTTGCATGGTTTTAAGTTGTATTTGATGCTGCTCGTTTATTTTATATTCTAGTCCTACACTAGATACAAACCAAGGTGTACTTATCCAATTTCTTTTTCTTAAACTTTGTCTTGCGTCTACTTGAAATAGGCTATCAGTAAGTCCTCCGGCTTGTTGTGATAGTTGAGTAGAATAAGTAGCTTCTACATTGAATTTTAGTTTAGGACTAATAATATAAGCCAAATTCAAATGTGCATTATGTGAGTGGAAGCTGGAGTTTTTTCTCCAACCATCTCCTCTTCTATAGTCGTAGTATGCAACATAAGAAAATTTATTGACTGTTCCAGACAAAGCAATAAAACTATTCATCATATTTTTACTTCCTCCAATCAATTTACTCTCTAATACTATTTTTTTATCTGTTGGAGCTTGTTTGAGTTTATAGTTGACCATACCTCCAAACTGAGTTCCATATTGAATTCCAGATGCTCCTCTCAATATTTGTATTTCGCTCACTGCATTCATAGGCGGATTGTAGTATGCTTCTGGATATCCAAGTGGATCGGCTGCTATATCATATCCGTTTTGTCTTATATTAAATTCCCAGCTTCTATTTGGACTCAATCCTCTAGTAGATATTCCAATTTGAATTCCGTTTCCTTCGCTTTCCCAAATATTAATTCCAGGCACTCTAGCAAGAATTTGACGCATATTATTATTAGAAAGATTAGCGTCCATTTTATCTAAATGAATCACATCTGATTTTTTTCCAGCAGATATTATATATCCATCTACTTCTTCTAGTTTGCCTTTTGTACTGATTTTTTTAGAAATAATTTCTACTACGTCTAAGTTTTTCTGAATAGTAGTGCTATCTTGTTGTGCTTTTAAAGAGATGCTTATGGCTATAAATAATAATAAATATATCTTTTTCATAAATTTCTATTTTGTAGGTTTATGGTACAAAGATACGTTATTTAGATTAATTCTAAATAACAATTTAGACAAATTCTAAATAATAATTATGGTTTATGGCAACAAGTTTGATGGGTGCCTTCTTGTTTTGGAGAAACATAAGGTATACCAAGGTTTAAGCCTCTTAGTATAAGTAATACGGCTACACACGAGATAATATATGGTGTCATTTTAGTGAGTACGCTTCGAAAAGAAAGAGAAATATATTTGCCAAAATACATGGTGAGTGACATTATAGGAAGTGTGCCCATTCCAAATGCAAACATCAATAATGCGCTTTTTAAGATAGAACCGGTAGCTACAGAAGTGGCGATAGCTATATAAACTAACCCACATGGCAAAAATCCATTGATAATACCAATAGATAAAAAGGAAAAAGGTGTTTTTTCTGCTTTTAAATAACCACTTAATTTGTTTTTTATTTTTATGGTAAATGGTGCTAACCATGAAGATTCAGCTTTTCCAAAATAAGATAAAATCAATACCAACAAAATAAAAGAACCAGAAAAAATGGATAAGTATTGTTGAAGCTTAAAAAAAGAAAAGCTTTGACCTATGATACCAAAAACCAATCCCATAATAGCATAAGAAAAAGCTCTTCCAAAATTGTATAATAAAATTGCACTATATTTTTTTAAATCAGAAAATTTATGAACGGGCAATGCGAGAGCTAAAGGTCCACACATGCCTACACAATGAAAACTTCCTAATATACCAATGGATAAACCCGATAAAATTATTAATACTATATCGTGCATCGATTCATTATAATTTTATGATTATTTTTTGTTCTCGATAGTACGATTTACTACCGCTTGTCCATTCTATTTTTGCAGTATATGCACCTGAAGAAAATTTAGCTTTATTGATACTAAAACTTCCATTTACATCTGGAGCAAAAGTTATTAACTGGTCTTTTTTTTCATCATCATTTTTTACAAATTCTATTTTGCCTTTTGTAAATTCTTTTACTAAGTTTTTAGGAATTTGTACTTCTAAATTATTAGTGTTTTGGATGATGACAGAATCACTGCTTAAAGAATTTAGATTAGCTGCTGCATCTATCATAGACTGATATTTAATTTCTCTGTCATAGTAGTTGTTTTCTATCATTTCATTTGTTTGTTTGAAAGCTACAAACACCATACTCAACATTATTACGATAAATGAAATAATCACTATTGTTATTTTATGTCCCCAATTCATATATTCAATTTTTAATTAATAATTTTAT
>CAMART010000002.1 GCA_945860705.1 Chitinophaga pinensis
TTTGTTTTTAGCTTTTAGAATAATGGCATCCAGTTTTCTGACAGCATCCGTATAAAAATTCAATTGCTCGGTTAAGTCATTCAGCGCTTTTAAGTCGCCTTTTGGTAAGTCTTTACTGCTGTTTTCGTCACTTTTCTTTCTTCGCTCATAGTAGTTTTTTAGTCTTTTGAGTGAGCCACTGATACTCACGGGCATATACTCAGAGCTAGAGGTTTCGAGTAGGTTTTCGTATGTAGGTATTGCTTTATCAAATTCTGGCTTATTCATTTTGCCAAGATAGTTTACATAATGATAGAGCAGTTGTATCTGTGTATATCCATCTACTTCATCTAGTTTTTGTTCATAGTAGTTTTGAGAGCTTGCATTCCCCCAACTTGAGTATACATCTGCTACTCCATTCACTATGCTACTATTGCTTTCCGATTCAAATGTTTTTGCATACTTCATAGCTTTTGTAGAGTCTATATTTGATATTGCAGACAAGGAAGTGCCTATTACTTTATAGCTACTATCCTTTATTCCTATTTCGTATATGCTTATATTCTCTTTATTTTTTAGTTTACTCAATTTGTCTATTGCACTTGCACGTACCAGAGAGTGTGGGTCTTGAGTAGCTAGTTCTTTTATTTTTGTGATTAAATCTGTAGAAGAAAAATTATTTACATTGATTTTATCTAATATTCTTTTTCTGATATACCAGTGTTTATCGTTCAAAGCATTTTGTAAATACGATTGTATTTTTTCATCTTTTTGATATTTGATAAAATATTCTACTGCATCATATCTATCTCTAAAAACTGTAGCATACAAGTATTGGTATTGATACCAATCTCCTGTTTTATTTTCGGTGATATCTGCTAAAAATACTTTGTTTGCATCTACATTTACAAGTAGCGGTTTTTCTTTAGCAATATATTTAAATTGTTGTTTGCCTTTATATAAAAGCATATCGTAACTTTCTTTACCTGCGCTAGTGTATACAGCTACTTTCATAGGTAGTCTAAAATATTTTACACGTGCTCCTTCATTACTGTTTTTTTGAGTCACATCTATGATCATGGTGTCTTGTACATAGGTATATTTTATATCAATAGCTGGGTGCCCACTATTGTAATACCATTGATTGAAAAACCAATTTAAGTCCTCGCCACTTACTGCCTCAAATGCCATTCTCAATTGCGGAACTTCTGCAGATTTGAATTGATTTTCTGTTAGGTATTTTTTGATGCCTGCAAAAAATATTTCATCCCCTAAATAATCTCTAAGCATATGCAGAATGCATCCTCCTTTTTCATAACTATGTCTATCAAACATATCATCAGGATTTTCATAATCAAAACGCACTAAGTCGACTTGTTTTGTCTCCGCTTCTTGAAAATATTTTTTTCTGTTTTCAAGCATTTCTATATCAGCATCTTCTCTACCATATTTATGGTCTACCCAAAGATATTCTCCGTATGTAGCAAATGATTCGTTGAGCGTAAGATTGCTCCAGCTTTCGCAAGTTACTAGGTCTCCAAACCAATGATGAAAAAGTTCATGAGCAATAATGGTTTCATAGTTTCCATCTATCATTTCTCTTTTAGTTTTATTGAGTGCATCGAAGTGAGTTACTGCGCTGGTGTTTTCCATAGCACCACTTACAAATTCACGCACTATTACTTGCCCATATTTATCCCAAGCAAAATCTACTCCTAGTTCTTTAGAAAAATATTCGAGCATTTCAGGAGTATTTCCAAAAATATCACGAGCATATGGAGTATATTCATGTTCGGTATAATATGTCACCTCTTTGCCTCTCCAGCTATCTTTGGTGATATCAAACGGACCTACAATCATCACTGCCAGATAAGGAGGATGAGACTTGTCTTGTTTCCAATAATCGGTGCGAGTAGCATCATTATTTTTTACAGAAGAGATTAATATTCCATTTGATAAAGTGACCATAGTATCAGGCACAGTCATATATATTTCTTGAGTCGTTCTTTGGTTTGGAGCATCCAATGTAGGAAACCAACATGAGTTGGCTTCAACTTCACCTTGTGTCCACACTTCGGTTGGTTGTCTTTTGTTTTTGCCATCGCTATTGATATAGTAAAGCCCTTTATTATCTGTGATAGCAGTTCCTCCATTTACTTTTAGTTCGTTTGGCTTAGAAGTATAGTTTACTACTATAGAATATTTTTCTTCTTTGGTATATGTTTTATCTAGAGTTATTATTAGATGCATAGAGTCTCTATAGTCAAAGCTTAATGTTTTGCCATTTGAAGATGTTACACTATTTATATTCATTCCTTTTGCATCAAGCACTAAAATATTTTGTGGTTTGAAGTGCGGTTTTACAGTGATAGTAGCTTCGCCATATAAATATTGTTTTTGAAAATCAAATTTCACTTTCAATAAAGTATGAATCAAGTCAGTAATGATAGGTTCGCTTGCTTTATAATTGCTTATAGATTTTTTACCAGTGACAACTACGGCGTCTAAAACGATACTATCGTCTTTTTTCGAACCTATTCTTTTTGGTTTGTTTAGTGTACATGAGCCAATAACTATTGTATAAATCAGCATCAATGCTATATTGTATATCCAAATCTTTTTCATAAAGCAAAGGTATAAGTATAAATTCTAAATATTAACCCAAATTACGTGATAGGATTTTAGTCCTGAAACTTCGGGACGAGAATTCTAGCATGTTAGTTGAGTTAATCCCGTTTTAGTGTTTGTTTCAATAATTTTTAATTTATTGAAATACAAACACTTTGACGATTCAGTATTTCTAATGCTGAATATGGGATTTAGATAGATGGAAAAATTGATGAGATTTCATAAATATAGAATAATTGTATTTATTTGATTTGGTCAAATAAATGAAAACATGTCCTGTTTTCACTATTTTATTCTAATTTTACCAAATAATTGAACATACCATATGTACAAAGTAAAAGTAAACGAGCACCATCTATTTGAAATAGATAAGAATAATATCAACAATCAAGAAGAAAAATTTGATAGCATCGTTGTAAAAGATGGTGAATTTCATATTATACACAACCATAAATCTTATACAGCTACTGTTTTGGATGCCAACTATACAGAAAAAACTTTTTTGATTAGAGTAAATAACAACGAGTACAATATTCAAGTACAAGATAAATTTGATATATTGCTACAACAACTTGGAATGGGGAACTTAAAAAACAAAAAAGTCAATCAAATAAAAGCTCCGATGCCAGGTCTTGTTTTAAGATTTGAAAAAAATATTGGTGACACCATAAAAAAAGGTGAAAGTGTACTGATACTTGAAGCTATGAAAATGGAAAACATGATTAAAAGCCCAGGTGACGCAGTGATAAAAAACATCTTAGTGAAAACAGGACAAGCTGTAGAAAAAAACCAAATACTCATCGAACTAGAATAGATTTTTCTATTCAATAAAAATACAACATGTTACATACAGACTTAAAAATACTTTTTGAAGACAATCACCTGTTAGCTGTAAATAAGCCAGCAGGAGTAATAGTACAAGCGGATAAGTCGGGAGATGTAAGCTTAGAAGATTTAGTAAAAAGATACTTAAAACTAAAATATAATAAACCAGGAGACGCATACCTAGGAATATCTCATAGAATAGACAGACCAGTAAGTGGCGTGGTGCTTATGTGTAAGACTAGCAAAGCATTAGAACGAATCAATGAGATGTTCAGAGAACGTCAAGTAAAAAAAACGTATTGGGCAGTTGTAAAAAATTTGCCAGAACAATTAAGCGATACACTTATACATTGGTTGATAAGAGATACAGAAAAAAACAAATCAAAGGTTTTTAATAAAGAAGTAAATAACTCTCAACGCTGTGAACTAGAATATAAACATATAGCTAGTAGTAGCAATTATCATTTATTAGAAGTCAACCCTCTTACAGGTAGACATCATCAAATAAGATGTCAGCTAGCTAAAATTGGATGTAGTATAAAAGGAGACTTGAAATACGGCGCAGCTAGAAGCAATGAAGATGGCTCTATTCATTTACATGCTAGAAAACTTGAATTTATACACCCAGTAACTAAAGAAAAAATTACCATCAAAGCTAGACCTCCAATAGATCCTGTTTGGGATTATTTTATGGAAAGCCAAGGAAATAGATAATAGTTATAGATGCTTAGAGTTTTTCTTTTTATAAGTAGTTTGTTTTTTCTATGTCAAATAGGAATTGCTCAAAACTCATATAATAAAGACACTTGGAAAAAACAAACTTTTAAAAAGTATAAATTCATTGCTGGTTTTGACAATAGAAATTCTCTAATAGAGCAAAATAGTACTTCTTTTATGGGTTTAAAAGCAGGAGTAGAAATAAATAACAGAGGAAGAGTAGGTGCTGGATTTTATTTTACTAATAAAGGAGTATATGCCACTAATCAAAAGTGGGCAAAAATACCCGATCAATTATTCAATTCAAGAACTAAGTTTTATTACTTTTCAGTGTTTGGTGAGTACATAGCTCTTAGAAAAATAAGATGGGAAATATCGCTCCCTGCACACTTAGGTTTTGGATGGGCCAAAGAACGATTTTACAGATTACCACAAGTTACTTTTATAGGAAAAGACAGAGAGTTTGTTAGTTTGATGGAACTGAGTGCGGTAGTCAACTTCAGAACATGCAGATGGTTTGGCCTAGGCCTAGGATTAGGATATAGATTTATTCTAAACAGAAACGACTTATTAAGAACTTCTTATAATGCACCTATTACCATTTTTAGACTGAAATTTTATTTTAACGAATTGTATTACTTAATCAAATATAAGTCTGAACAACCCAATACAAAGCTTTATAAAATAAGAAATAAATTCAAATCAAAGTCTAATAATCAATAAATTATTTCACATATTTATAAAACTACTTTAATTTAGCATTATGAAAAAAATGATTTTAAAACTTTGCATCTCTATTTTAGCAATTATTATTGCAGTGTGGGTTCTTCCAGGAGTCACTATCTATGGATTAGGACATTCAATAGATAGTATCTCACTTACTGGACTAAAGTATGCAACATTTTTAGCCATATTGTTGTCTTTATTAAACGTAACCGTAAAACCAATATTAAAAGTTCTGTCTTTTCCGTTTACAATCGTTACTTTAGGCTTATTTCTATTTGTAATCAACGCTTTAGTAGTTCTTTTAGCTGATTGGATGATGGATTCTGTTAAAATCAATGGATTTTTCTGGGCACTAATATTTTCAATCTTTATTACAGTTGTAAACTGGTTTATGATCAAAATATTTGGAATAGATGAAAAAGAATCAAAAAAAACAAAGCTACTAGACCAATACGGAAAGGAAATCAATTAATTATTCGTCCTAGATATTTCAAACTAAATACAAACCAAACACTTTTTAATGAAACAGATTTCACGCTTATCATTCATTTTTACATTCATTTTTTTACTAATCAACCATTTATCAGCACAAATCAATAGATGTGCTACTGTGGAGCATATCAATGAAGAAAACAGAATCAACCCATTATACAAAGAACAATTAAGAGTAGCAAAAGAACAAGCAAAATCATGGGAAGATGCTCATACAGGAGAAGGCAGTAGAGTTGTGATAAGAATACCAGTTGTTTTTCACGTGATGCACAATGGTGAAGCAATTGGAACCAAGCCAAATGTAAATGATGCACAAATAATATCTCAAATAGACCAATTAAATAAAGATTTTAGAAAAACAAATTCAGACACCAATCTGGTTCCAGCTGTTTGGAAATCGTTGGCGTCAGATTGTGAAATAGAATTTTGTTTAGCAAGTACAGATCCATCAGGTAATCCTACTATTGGGATTAATAGAATTAATATGGGAACTGGTACTTGGTCAGATACAAGAAAACCTACTACAATATGGGATAGGTCTAAATATTTAAATATTTGGGTTGCAGAAATAGGAGGTGGTACTTTAGGATATGCTACACTTCCTGGAGGCGGGGCCACAAATGATGGAGTAGTAATTTCTCCAGATTATTTTGGAGTAGGAGGTACTTCTGTTTCACCGTATAATAAAGGTAGAACAGGTACACATGAAGTGGGTCACTGGTTAGGTTTAGAACATATTTGGGGAGACGATGGTACAGCATGTACAGGTTCTGATGGTGTCACAGATACTCCTAATCAAGCAGGTCAAAATTTTGGATGTCCTACATTTCCAAAAACAGATGCATGTTCTGGTACTTCACCAGGAGTTATGTTTATGAATTATATGGATTATACTAATGATGGATGTATGTATATGTTCACAGCAGGACAAAAAGCAAAAATGGTATCTGTATTAAATACTTCGAGAGCAAGTATTAAAACAAGTACTGGTTGTGGAGCTATTGCTACTATTGCAGTTTCAGGTACAGTGATTGATGCTTCATCGAGTATGCCAGTAGCTAATGCTAAAGTATTATTTAAAGGCGCTAGTGATATAGAAGTAACGACTAATGGGAGCGGCGCTTTCACAGCAAATGTTGTTGCTGGTTCTTATGATGTATATGCTGGCAAATGGGGTTATATGATAAACCAATTTATAACCGGTGCGTTATACACTACTGCAACAAGTGGTATTACTATTCCAATTCAAAACGGTAGATATTATGACGACTACACATTAAATTATAATTGGACTACGGCATCTACAGCTACAGCAGGTGCATGGCTTAGAAATATTCCTATAGGAGCTACTAATGGTGGCGCAAACACCCAAACAGATGCAGACGTTACAAGCGATTATACCGATAAGTGTTTTATTACTGGAAACGGCACAGTGGGTGGCGCAGCAGGTGCAGCAGATGTAGATGGAGGTACTGTTACTCTTACATCTCCTTCATTTGACCTTTCAAGTGCAGCAAATCCATATATCAAATGTTTTGTATGGTTTTATAATGGAGGAGGCACAGGCACTATAAATGATAATGCAAAAATTAAATTAAGCAATGGTATCACTACAGTAGAAGCAAAAAATATAGTTTTTACTGGAGTTGAAAACAATTGGGCATATACAATCATACACCTATCAGATTTCCTTACACTGACAAGTGAGATGAATTTTATACTAGAAGCATCTGATATTGGAACAGGTCACCTAGTAGAAGCAGGTATCGATCAATTCGAAATAGTAGATTCATTTGGAGTATCTATTAATGACCCTATAGATAATTCGATCTTAGTTTATCCAAACCCTACTAAAGACATTGTAAATATTCAAATAAATAATTCAAATTACGATTTACATAGTATTCAGATAGTTTCAGCATTGGGTGAAATCGTATATACAAATGAGTTTATAAATACTCAAAATACTAATACTATAGCTATCAATACAGATATGTGGCAAAGCGGAGTATACTTTATAAAATACACTAATACATTAAAGGCCTCAAAGACAATTAGATTCGTCAAATATTAAGAAATATTTTTAATAAAAATAATTAATAGGATTGGTATTTTTGTCAATCCTATTTTTTTTGGCATTTTTGTTGAAGTGTTCAATATATAAACATAAATATTAATATGAAAAATCAGTTTTGTCTAATCAATTTTAAAAGTCTTGCATTCCTATTTGTTACTTCTATACTAATATCAAGTTGTGCAAACTTTGTCCCATTTACAAGTTCTTTACAAAAACAATATAATCTTAAAGATGAAGATTTGAACAAAATACAGTTTTATAATTCTGATGATATTGTACTCTATAAAGATGTAAGTAGTAGTGGTAGACCTACTATAAAAGGAGGAAAAATAAAAGTAATAGATGGTAGAGAAGTAGAAGAAATCACTATCAAAGGCATGACCAAAGGAGTAGCAATAAACAATGAAAATATGGTTAAAAAACTAGGTGTAAGTTTTGAGATAAATGACAATTATTTCTTAAGTTTTGGTGAAAATCCAAAATTTAATAATAAATATTGTCTTTTTGCGAGCAATTGGAGTAACAATATTGGAGAAATTACGTATAACGGAGAAAAGTACAATACACCCGCACAAAGTGGTAGGGTATATTTACTAATTAATGTAAAAAAACTTCAAAAACTAGATTCCAATACGCGCATAGCTAAGGGTCGGAAAATTAAATAATTATGAAATCATTAAGTCTTGTATTAATATTAATAATAAATTTAAATTATGTAATTAAAGCACAAGGACTTATGGCTCTTAAACCTAATACGATATCTACCGTTGATGACAATTATATAGATGGAGTATATGAAGGAAAACTAGACAACAGAGGAAAAAAAGATGGATATGGCATAGCTAAACACAATAAAGGGTATGTTTATCAGGGCAATTGGAAAGATGATGTAAAAAGCGGTTTTGGTAAAGCCATTTTTCCTAATGGAGAAACATACGAAGGATATTGGGAAAACAATATGAGAAATGGAAAAGGTACCTATGTATTTGCATCAGGAGATAAATATATAGGAGATTTTAATAATAATAAAATACATGGAGAAGGCACTTATTATTATACTTCAGGAGATAAATATATTGGACAGTTTGAATATGGTAAAATCTCTGGACACGGAGTAGTTTATTATAAAAGTGGAGATAGATTTGAGGGCTCTTTTATAGATGGAACTAGAACAGGACCTGGAAAATATTTTTATAACGATGGCAAAATATATGAAGGAGCATTTATAGACAACCAAAAATCAGGCAAAGGAACCCTGTATTTTCCTGATGGGAGCAAGTATGTAGGAGATTTTGTCAATAACAAACGAACCGGGTGGGGAATTTATACCTACGCAAATGGCGATTATTACGAAGGAGATTTTGTTAATGGTAAGTTTGAAGGCAAAGGAACTTACTACTTTGTAGATGGAGATAAATACACAGGAGGGTGGAAAGCAAACCAAAAAGATGGTGACGGATTTTATGAAAGAAGCGATAAAGAAGTAATTGCAAAAAAATATTCTATGGGCGTGGAAATTAAATAATTTTTTTATCAAATTTTTTTTGTATATATTTGCAGTCAATTAGCGGATGAAGAAAGAGGGGACTTAAGTCCCCTCTTTCATTTTAAAAAATGAAATTGATGAAAAAAGCATCAGAAATTATTAGCGAATTATTATTACCAAAAATACAAGAAGAAAACCTGTATCTAGTAGAAGTAAAAGTTTTGCAAAATAAAATAGTACAAATATTCGTAGATGGATTGGAAAATGTGACTATAAATCAATGTGCAAATATTAGTAGATTCATAGAGCCGTTTTTAGATGAAGGTAAAATAGTGCCTGTTGACTATCAATTAGAAGTATCAAGTCCGGGCATGAGCAATCCTCTAAAAGTGCCTATGCAATATATAAAAAGAATTGGAAGAACTCTGGATATAACTACTAATAAAGGCATGAAACATTCAGCTGTTTTAAAACATGCTGATGATGAAAAAATAATAGTAGAAGAAATAATAGAAATTAAAAAAAATAAAAAACAACTAGCCGAAACACCTACACCAAAAGAAATAGAATTAAAATATTCGGATATAAAAACAGCATTATTACAAATTAAATTTAAATAAATAATCAAAAAAAATTAAAATCAAAAAAATCAAAAAATCATGAACAGTATAGAATTGATAGACTCGTTTTCAGAGTTTAAAGAATTTAAAAATATCGACAGACCTACTATGATGAAAGTTTTAGAGGACGTATTCAGAACGCTACTAAAAAAGAAATATGGTAGTACTGACAATTTTGATATTATCGTAAATACTGATAAAGGGGACTTAGAGATATGGAGAAGAAGAGAGATAGTAGAGAATGGAGCCGTAGAAGACGAACTTACTCAAGTAGAGTTAGCAGAAGCTATCAAAACTGATGCAGATTATAGCGTAGGAGATGAATTATACGAAGAGGTAACCTTGGCTAGCTTTGGTAGAAGATCTGTATTAGCTGCACGTCAAACGCTTGCTTCTAGAGTTATGGAATTAGAAAAAGACGATGTTTATAAAAAATATAAAGATAGAGTAGGTGATATCATCTCTGGTGAAGTATATCAAGTATGGAAAAAAGAAATTTTGATTCTTGATGATGATGGAAATGAATTATTACTTCCAAAAAGCGAACAAATCAGAACTGATTTCTACAAAAAAGGTGACACACTTAGAGCGGTAATCAAAAAAGTAGATATGCGTAATAGCAGTCCCGTGATTATTTTATCTAGAACAGACCCTGCGTTTTTAGCAAAACTTATGGAAAACGAAGTGCCGGAAATATTTGATGGCTTGATTACGATTAAAAAAATAGTACGTGAACCGGGCGAAAAAGCAAAAGTAGCGGTAGAATCATATGACGATAGAATCGATCCAGTAGGTGCTTGTGTAGGTATGAAAGGCTCTAGAATACATGGCATAGTAAGAGAACTTAAAAATGAAAATATAGACATAGTAAATTATACCAATAATTTAAATCTATACGTTCAAAGAGCTCTAGCGCCTGCAAAAATAGATTCATTAAATATAAATGAGAACACAAAACAAATTTCAGTATATTTAAAACCTGATCAAGTATCACTTGCTATTGGTAAAAGAGGTTTGAATATAAAACTTGCTAGTAAATTAGTAGGTTATGAAATAGATGTATATAGAGATACTGTAGAAGCTCAAGATGAATTTGATATCGATTTAGAAGAATTTGCAGACGAAATAGATGCATGGGTGATAGAAATGCTCAAAGCAGTAGGTTATGATACCGCTAGAAGTATTTTAGATGTAGATCCTTTAGAAGTAGCAAAAAGAGCAGACTTAGAAGAAGAAACAGTATTTGATGTTGTCAATATTTTGAAAGCAGAGTTTGATGCGGAAAAAGAATAATCGCAACTAAAATCTAACAAACCATGAAAACCAAAAAATAAAATATAAATAAGATATATGGCTGAAGAAGCAAAACCAATGCAATTACCCAAAGCGGCTACCTTACTAAATGTGAGTAAATCTACTATTGTAGAAGCTCTTGCAAAAAAAGGTATCAAAGTAGAGGACAAACCTACAACCAAACTCACTCCAGATATGCTCGACATATTATTGAAAGAGTTTAAGGTGGATATGAATATCAAAGTAGAGTCTGAAACGGTTGTTTTAGGAGGCAAAAAAAGAGAAAATATTGAACTTGATGCAAGTGCAAGTCCTACATCTACCGATAAAAAAACGGTAGAAGCGGATGAAATACGAATCAAATCAGTAATACAGCCTGCTCCTGAAAAACCAAAAGAAGAAGTAAAGCCTATTGAAAATCCTGTTGTTAAAGAAGCTCCTGTTGAAGTTACACCAGAAGTTACAGCACCAAAGGCCAATAGACTAGAGGGTCCAAAAGTAATAGCTAAGATAGATTTAGATAAGAAAAAAGAAGTAGTAAAAGAACCAAAAGAGGAAACCACAACTAAAAAAACAACTACTAAATCTAAAACAAAAGAAGCTACACCAGAAGTAGCACCAAAGGAGGAAGTAGCTAAAATAAAAGAAGAGCCAATAAAAGAAACTTCAGTAGAAGAACCAGTAGTAGACAATCATATAGAAACAGTATATGAAAAGCTGGATGGATTTAAAGTAATAGGAAAAGTAGATTTAGAAAAATCTAGACCACCTAAACCAGATAATAAAACAGGAGGACCTGGCGGAGATGATAAACGTCCTAGAAAGAGAATTTTCACTAGTGACAAACCTAATAAAATACAACCTGCACAACAAGATAGCACTCGTCAACAACGTCCTGGAGGACCAGGTGGTGGAGGCGGTGGCGGATTTAATAGACCTGCTGGACCTGGTGGATTTAATCGTCCTGGTGGTGGTGGTGGATTCAACAGACCTGCTGGACCAGGAGGAAACAATAGACCAGGAGGTAATAATAGAAATGCGCCAGCTAAGAAACCAACAGATGAAGTTCAAGCAGTTTCTGAAAAAGAAATAGAAGACAAAATAAAAGAAACAATGAGCCGTTTAGCAGCTGCTACTGGTAAAAGTAATAGAGCTAAATTTAAACGAGAAAAACGTTCGGCACATGCAGAAGAGGCACAAAAAGAACAAGATGCAATACAAGACAACTTATTAGAAATTACAGAATTTATTTCTGTTAGTGAACTAGCAAGTTTGATGGATGTTTCAGCATCTGAAGTTATCAAAACCTGTATGAATCTTGGGGTGATAGTTTCTATCAATCAGAGATTGGATGCAGAGATAATCGAATTAGTAGCAGGAGAATTTAAATATGAAGTGAAATTTATTTCAGCAGCTGATGAAGAGTTTATAGAAGATGAAGAAGAAGATACTCCAGAGAGTTTAGTAGAAAGAGCACCTATTGTTACTATCATGGGTCACGTAGATCACGGTAAAACTTCATTGCTAGATTATATACGAAAAGCAAATGTAGTAGCAAAAGAAGCGGGTGGTATTACACAGCACATAGGTGCATATAACGTAAAAACTCCATCAGGAAAACAAATCTGTTTCTTAGATACTCCTGGTCACGAGGCATTTACTGCCATGCGTGCTAGAGGTGCTAAACTTACGGATGTAGCCATCATAGTGATAGCAGCAGACGACCAAGTGATGCCACAGACCAAAGAAGCTATTAGTCATGCTCAGTCAGCAAACGTACCTATGATTTTTGCATTTAATAAAATGGATAAACCAGGGGCAAATGCAGATAAAATCAGAGAACAACTTTCAGCCATGAATATATTGGTAGAAGAGTGGGGTGGTAAGTTTCAATCTGCAGAAATATCTGCAAAAGCAGGAACTAATGTTCAAAATCTACTAGATAAAATTTTGCTTGAAGCAGAAATTATGGAGTTAAAAGCTAATCCAGATAAAGCCGCTGTTGGTTCTGTGATAGAAGCTTCTTTAGATAAAGGTAGAGGATATGTAGCAACCATATTGGTACAAGCTGGAACACTTGAAATAGGAAACATGATAGTATGTGGACCTTATTATGGTAAAATAAAAGCGATGTATGACCATACTGGAGCTCGAGTTAAGAATGCAGGTCCATCAGTACCAGTGCAGATTTTAGGTTTGAATGGAGCACCACAAGCGGGTGAAAAATTCAGAATATTCTCTGACGAACAAGAAGCAAAAGCAGTAGCAAATAGACGTGCTCAAATAGATAGAGAAACAGGTATGCGTACTAAAAAACATATCACTCTTGATGAGATTGGTCGTCGTTTGGCATTAGGAAATTTCAAAGAACTAAACTTAATTATCAAAGGAGACGTGGATGGTTCTATCGAGGCATTGACAGATTCATTGTTGAAACTATCTACTGAAGAAGTTCGTGTAAATGTATTGCACAAAGCAGTAGGTCCTATCAATGAAACAGATATCTTGTTGGCTTCAGCTTCTGATGCTATTGTTATCGGTTTCCAAGTGAGACCTAGCTTACAAGCTAGAAAAATCGCGGAAAACGAAGGCGTAGAAATAAGAACGTATTCTATCATCTACAATGCTATTGAAGATGTAAAATCTGCTATGGAAGGTTTATTAGAACCTAAGATAGAAGAGAAAATCGTAGCCAATGTAGAAATACGTGAGACATTCAAAATACCGAAAGTGGGAACTATTGCAGGATGTTATGTAATGGATGGAAAAGTAAGCAGAAACAATAAAGTAAGACTTGTAAGAGATGGTATCGTGATGTATACAGGCGAGCTAGCATCATTGAAACGATTTAAAGATGATGTGAAAGATGTATCTGCTGGATTTGAGTGTGGATTGAATATCAAAAACTACAACGATATACAAGTAGGAGATATAGTGGAAGCATTTGAAGAAGTAGAAGTAATGAGAAAACTATAATCTAGTTTTTCTAGAGAATATATTATGAACCAGGTCGCGCAAAGCGCGACCTGGTTTTTTTATAGTGTATTTTTAATTGATCAATTTGCTAATTGGCAAATCTGCTAATTGATTTTATCCATTGGTTGGTGTTGTATTTTTCACCAACCAAAACATCTTTATCTTTCGCCTCTTCGCTACCGATATTTTTCGTATTACTGCTCGGTCTCCTGCGGAAGACCCCGCTGGGACTATATATTAGTTGTAATTAATCTATTTTCAAATTGACGAATTTTCAAATTAATGAATTTTATATATCAAAACTCCAAGCATCTGTATTGCCTACAATACCTTTATTGATTTTTTGAGTTTCTCTTTCTATGATTAGGTCTGCGATTACTTCGGCAGTTTTTTGATCGTATTTATCTTCCAATGATTCCTTTAGTTTTTTTTCACTTACATCTATTCTATAGAGTATCCAAGTAAGTTTATCGTTATTGTGTATGAGCAAATCATCAATCACTTCAATCAGTTTTTTTCTAAATAAATCAAACGTGTTTTCACCAATTTCTAATTCTAGATTGGACGAAATATTTTGGAAGAGAAGTAGGTTATTTGAAATGTTCATGATGCAAAAATAGTTGTTATTCATTAATTAGTGTTATCACGCCAAGGCGTGATCACCAACAAAAACAAATCTTTTTGCCTCGATGTGTGGAGACACACATCGAAATTTTCTTGCAGGGTCTCCTGCGGAAGACCCCGCTGGGACTGAAATTTAATAGTAAAACACTTGCAAATTAGCTTGTTAAAAGAGAATTTATTGGAAATAACAAAAAACAATAAAAAGGACGATATATTCAAAATTTTAAATGAAGAACAGCTTAATTTTTATACAGAATATAATGTCTTTAAACAAGTTAATAAGTATTTAGATAATATTTATCCTAATAGGAATAATTTTTTATTTTATTTTATTAAATTTACGAATGAACATATCAATTAATAAGCTATTATTTATATTATCTATAATAATTTCTATAATTCTTTTGTTAAAGAATAAGGATGTATCTAGGATTAAGTTATTTTTCTTTAATTATATTATTTTATCTGCAATTTTATTGGTTTGGTTAATAAATAAACCAATATTTATTAATCAAGTAAATGAAAATACTAAGCCAATACCTTATAATGTAATAAAATCATATAATATTTTAGATAATGATAAAAATTTTGATGAAGTAGTTTCTATTATGCAAAATAATATTAAAAATCTGAGTATAGATGTTGAGCAATATAATAAACTTACAGATACTGATTTAACTAAATATCATTTATTTAGGGGCTTAGAGATGGAAGAAAATAGTAATTATAAACTAAGAGATATAAGGAAGGAAAATTTAGAACATGGTGTATCTAAGGATGATAAAAGAAATGTAGTTCTCAAAGTATTTGGAATAAGTCATAAAATTAGTGATTTACAAAAAGATTCTTATATATATACTTCTATTAATAATGAAATAGCTCAAAATAATTCTATAATAAAAAGTGTAGAAAAAGAACAATTAGATTTTTATGATAAAATATCAAATGCTAAAACTCAAAAAGAAAAAGATAAATATGTTTCTGTTATTGTAGAATTAAGTAGTTATAAAAAACTAATAAAAAGTTTAATAGATAGAGATGAACAATATGAACAAAAAAACCTTTCTGCATTTAAAACAGAACTTGCTAACAAACAAGCTTTTGAAGACTTTGAACAAAAAAACCTACAAACAGGATTTGCTAAAGTATCATACGCTTTATTACATAACACTTTAGAAGCCCCTCAAAACATCTTAAAATCTTTTCAAAGATTAGTAGCGTTATCCTCAAGGACAAGTAAAGAAAAATTAGAAATTTTATCTAGTATTAATCAAAAAAAATTAGGAGTAATAAATAAACATGCTAATCCTAAAACTACAGACCATGAAGGCAATATAGTTCTTTTAAAAGATGCTGATAGTTTTCATATACCTAAAGATATATTGAGTTTTAATGATTGGAGTTTTAATGGGGAATCTCTTTCTTATCAATTACTAATCTGGTTTAGGAATTGTTTATTTGCTTTTATTATCGTCGGTCTATTTATTAAAAATAAAAAATTGTCTTGACCTGAATTAGCAATGCACTTTTATCCATTGTTTGGTATTGTCAAGCTTTGGTGTGATTACCAACCAAAACATTTTATTATAATTCATTTTAATGTGGGTCTCCTGCGGTAGACCCCGCTGGTACTATTGCTCCTCTATCTCCAAACTATTAGTAATTCTATTTATTACAGAATTGTATTTTCTAAATTTATTTACCAAAAACTCTTCGCTATCATTATTGCTATCCATATAAAATTGAATACCTCCATTACCACCTTTATAATAAAAAGAGTACTGACGAGCAATATGATAATTGTATCCTCCTAAATTTGATACTAAATAATATTCGTAGCTTGTAGAAAATTGGTTTGCTACTGTGATGTTTTCTGTTATATCTAGTATGTCTACTTTTCCATAGTATTCTTTTAAAGAATTTAATATCTCAGTAACACTTTCCATTGATAGAAGTTGTTTTTTTTCATCAGAGGTCAGTTCCCTAGTATTAGTTGGTTGAAAATTAATAATACATCTAAACTGCTCTTTCCCATCCATTATTCCAAATTTTACAATAGTTCTTTTTTTATCTCCAGGTGCATACAACATTCTATTGGAATAGTTGACTTTGATATTTGTTTTAAAAAAATTGTCTTTGTCATCAAACTTAAAAACTGAGAAATTACCACTCAAAAAATCGTGATCTAGTTTGCCATATATAGTTGAGGTATCTATATTGATTTCGATTTTTTTATTAGTAGTTGATGCTTCAGTTTCTATTGTTTTTACTACCAAGTTTGATTTTTCTTCGCTTTTAAAATATCCATAGTTGTACAACATCCATAATGCATAAAAGATAACGGGCAGTATCAATAAGCAAAAGCTGTATAGAATTGTTTTATATCTTGTAGTTTCGTTTTTTACTCCTTTATATATACCTAAAAAAGACATTACCAATATAATAGGCAAAAACGGCAAAAGCAAAATATAACCGAATAGTTTTATTATCGGAGTTTCTAATAATAGCTTTTTTATAGACAATAAAAATTCTTTTAAATCATTGAAAAACCTTGAAAACAATTCTAAGATAGTTAGTTGTAAATAAGAACCTTTATTGGATGGATTAGTTTTACTCAAAAGATATTTTAGAAGCAAAGCAGACACTATAAATATTGCTATAAATATACTTTTATCTGTTTCGTTTACTTTTGAATATACTTCACCAATAGATGGTTTTTGATGTTGTTTAGTAGTATCACTAAGATTTACTTTTTTATCTTGTAAAGTCTCAATATTATTAAGTATATCTTTATTAGAAGGTTGAGAAGCAGTTTGATTAGGTTTTAATAAATCCCCTACTGTTTCACCAGTATTACTTTTTGCATTTGAATTTTTTAATAAATCCCCTACTGTTTTATTGTTTGTTGCTTTTTGATTAGCAGGTAAATCCCTGGCAGCATTAAATGACATATTTTATAATTTTATTTGTATTAATATATTATTCCATCAGGACCTTTTCCCCTTGCTGGCGCGAGTTTTATCCATTGGTTGGTGTTGTATTTTCACCAACCAAAATACCAACTCTTTCTTTTTATTATATCCAAAAGCTAGTATTATGTATATTCATAACCCCTACACCGCCTTCACCTCTGCTACCAGTTTTTGAAGTGTAGCTTTTGCATCACCAAATAGCATGCGTGTTTTTGGTTCGAAGAAGAGTTCGTTTTCTATTCCTGCATATCCTTTTGCCATACCACGTTTCATCACGATAGTAGTTGTGGCATTTTCTACATCCAATACAGGCATTCCATAGATAGGACTTGAGGTATCACGCTTAGCTGCAGGATTTACTACATCATTGGCACCTATCACCATCACTACATCAGTAGACGAAAACTCAGGATTTATTTCTTCCATTTCTACTAGTTTTGGATAAGGTACATCTGCTTCTGCAAGTAGCACATTCATATGTCCTGGCATACGACCTGCCACAGGGTGTATTGCATATTTTACTTCCACACCTTTTTCTTCTAGTGCTTTTTCGAGCTCATGACATACATGCTGTGCTTGTGCTACAGCTAGTCCATAGCCCGGCACTATGATTACTTTTTTTGAATAACTCAATAATACAGCAGTATCATTCATCGTTATTTCTCGTATATCTCCAGCCGCTCCTGCCACTGCACTACCTGTTGAGCTTCCTCCAAACGAACCAATGATCACATTGAGCAAAGAACGATTCATGGCTTTACACATCAATATAGTAAGTATGGTTCCTGCACTTCCTACCAATATACCGCCTGTAAGCATCACACTATTGTGATACAAAAATCCTCCACATGCTGCAGCTACTCCTGTAAAAGAATTGAGCAATGAAATCACCACTGGCATATCTGCACCACCAATTGGCAATACAAACAAGACTCCATATACCAAAGCGACAAACAATATTAAATACATCCAAGTATAAGCTGCAGTAATGCCCGAAAACATAAGCACTCCACCCAATGCAAAAACACCTATCATCAAAACAATATTGATAATATGTTGAGCAGGAAAAGCAAAATCTTTTACCTTACCATTGAGCTTACCCCATGCTATCATACTACCAGCAAACGATACCGAACCAATTATAAGTCCTAATACCATTGTCATAATATCACCTCTTAGAAGCGGATAAGATGAACCTAGTATTTCTGTTTCGTTATAGTGATGAAAAAAGTGACGCAACTCTACTATAGAAATAATAGCGGCACAGGCACCACCCATTCCGTTGAATAAGGAGACCATCTCTGGCATGGCAGTCATTTGTACTTTTTTAGCAGCAAAAAATCCAGCTACAGTTCCAATGATTAATCCACCAAATATCCAAATATAATTTCCTAATTTATTATGGTCTGCATCTTCATAAAAAAAGATAGTACCAACTATAGCTAGTATCATACCTGCAGCTGCTACTAAGTTTCCTTTACGTGCACTATCAGGATGACTAAGCATTTTCAAGCCTAGAATAAAAGTAATTGAACCTATTAAATATATTATTTCGAGTAAGTGAGTCTGCATATAATAATTTTGAATTTTATAATTTTGAATTCTGAATAAAAAAACAATAACAGTTAATTAGTTTTCTTTTTTTTCTTAAACATTTCGAGCATTCTATCAGTGACCACAAAGCCTCCCACTACATTGAGCGTACCTAGTATCACTGCAAAAAAACCTAAGACTAATGCTATATAATTGTCTGGTTCTGCTTTGCCCATGACGATGATTGCTCCTATGATTACTACACCGTGTATGGCATTAGCTCCTGACATCAATGGTGTATGAAGTACGGAAGGCACGCTACCGATTACTTCTATTCCTAAAAATATTGATAAAATAACTATGGTGATTATTTCACGATTGTCATATATAAATAGTAATACTTGTTCCATATTATAAAAAGTTCAAAGTTTAAAGTTTAATGTTCAAAGTTTTAATTTATTAATTGTTTTACTCGTTCGTTGGTGATATTGCCAGCATGTGTCACACAGGTACCTACTACTATATCATCTTCAAAGTTTAGGTTTATTGTCCCATCTTTTAAAATTAGTTTAGAAAAATTCATTAAGTTTTTTCCATACATCTTGCTAGCATCAGAAGAGATGGTAGAAGCAAAGTTGGAATTGCCGATGATTTTTATCCCTTCATGAATAAACGTTTCATTATTTTTAGTGCTTTCACAATTTCCACCACTACTAGCTGCCAAATCTACAACTACACTTCCTTTTTTCATTTCACTCAGCGTAGAATTTAAAAGTAAAACAGGTGCTTTTCTTCCGGGTATTTGTGCAGTACAAATTACCACATCAGATTTAATAGCTGCATTGTGTATAGCTTCTCTTTGTTTTTGTTTAAATTCTTCAGTTTGTTCTACAGCATATCCACCAGCACTTTTATCATCTATCGCTCCTTCTACTTCCACAAATTTTGCACCTAGACTCATCACTTCTTCTTTCACTGCACTTCGCACATCAAATGCTTCTACTACGGCACCAAGTCTTCGAGCGGTAGATATAGCTTGTAGCCCAGCTACACCTGCTCCAAGTATGAGCACTTTGGCAGGAGTGATGGTGCCTGCTGCGGTCATAAACATAGGAAAGAAATGTGGCAATTCTGTAGCAGCTGTAAGCACCGCTTTATAACCAGATACGGTAGCCATACTGCTGAGTACATCCATACTTTGTGCACGTGTGGTACGAGGCACTATATCCATGCTGAAAGTTGTAATGCCTTTTTTTTGTAAGGTTTTAATATAGTCAATACTGTCGTAGGGCGAAAACACTCCAAATAAAATAACATTATTTTTGAGTTTCTCTATATCACTTAAATCAAGCTTATTGATACAATATACCATATCAGAAACAGTAAGAATTTCGTCTCGGGATTTCAGCTTTGCACCAGCTTTTTCGTATTCTTCATTGCTAGCAAAAGCTAAAACTCCTGCATGTTGCTCTACAAATACTTCTATGTTTTGTTTTGTTAGGTTTGCTATCTCTGCGGGAAGCAAAGCAACACGTTGCTCACCAGTAGGTTCTTTTAGTACACCAATAATCATAATATAAAGAAATTGATTTATCATGTAAATATAGCATTTTTTTAAATTTTATAATCACAGTGAACGATTTACATATTATTTTTTTGTTAAAAACTTGCATTTCAAAATAAATTCGTATATTTGACTAACGAACGTTAGTTAATAGAATGGCAGAAATTCTTTTAGATAGAAAACAGCAAATACTTTTGGTAGCCCAAAATCTTTTTAAAACAAAAGGATATGGTGCGAGCAGTATGCGTGATATAGCAAAGGAAGTAGGAGTAGAAGCCGCTTCATTGTATAATCATTTTTCATCAAAAGAAGATTTATTAAGAGAAATTTGTTTTGATATGGCGGAGCAGTTTTTTGATGAAATAGCGCCATTAGAAAAGAAAAAGTTTTCAGCCAAACAAAAATTAGAAAAAGCTATAGAAAACCACGTATCTGTAATAGTGAAAAATATAGATGCCTCTAGTGTTTTTTTTCATGAATGGAAACATCTCAGTGAGCCACATTTAAGCGATTTTAAAACTCTTAGAAATAAATACGAGAAAAAATTTACACAGATAATAAACGAAGGAGCCGAACAAAAAGTATTTAGAAATGTTGATTTGAAGATAGTAACCTTCACCATATTTTCTGCACTCAATGCTACTTATGATTTATACAAGCCCAATGGAAAACTTAACGCAAAAGATATTTCAAAAAAACTTTCAGATATAATTATTAACGGATTAAAATAAAAAACCATGTACGGAAATACGTCAGTAACAGCAGAAGAAGCAAAAAATTTAAACATGCTTCAAGATGATCCAGAAAAATTAGCCATTTTTGAAGCTCGTATAGAACGAGGTGAAAAAATAGAACCAGGAGACTGGATGCCCGAAGGCTATAGAAAACAACTTATACGTATGATAGAGCAACATGCTCATTCTGAAATCGTAGGTGCATTGCCCGAAGGAACTTGGATTACTCGTTCTCCAGGTTTCAAAAGAAAACTAGCGCTCATAGCAAAAGTACAAGACGAAATTGGTCATGGACAATTATTATATAGTGCAGCTGAAACACTTGGTAAAACTAGAGAAGAAATGCTCAATGATTTATTGTCAGGCAAAAGTAAATACAGCAATGTGTTTAACTATCCAGCAAAAACTTGGGCCGATGTAGCTGTTATTGGTTTTTTAGTTGATGGTGCCGCTATAGTAAATCAATTGATAAATTCAAAAGGTTCTTATGGCCCTTATTGTAGAGCATTAGATAGAATTTGTTTTGAAGAATCGTTTCACCTAAAACAAGGACACGACAATTTTGTATACCTTGCTACAGGTACACCACAACAAAGAGAAATGTTGCAAGAAGCACTCAATAGATGGTATAGACCACTACTACACTTTTTTGGGCCATCAGACAAAACATCTGTACACTCTGAAAAACTCATGAAATGGAAAATAAAACTAGCCAGCAATGATGATATGCGTAATCAGTTTTTAGATCAGTATGTACCTAAAATTTATGAACTAGGTTTGACATTGCCAGATGAAAACCTAAAGAAAAATCCTGAAACAAATAAATGGGAATTTTCAGATCCAGATTGGGATGAGTTTTATAGAGTAGTAAATGGTGGTGGCCCATGCAATGAAGAAAGACTAGAAGTAAGAAGATATGCTGAAGAACAAGGAAGATGGGTGCGTCAAGCTTTGATGAAACCAAATGAAAGCTATGTTACTCCTTTAGCATAATAAAAAGCAATAAAAATGAATCAAATACTAACTAAAAACTTAGATGCAATAAAACAAATGTGTATCAATTATGATATAGATAAATTATATGCTTTTGGATCTGTATGTAATGAAAATTTTAATGTAAATAGCGATATAGACATTTTAGTTTTCTTTAAAAATATATCTATAGAAAAATATACTGAAAATTATTTTGAGTTACATAGAAGTTTAGAATTGACTTTTGACAGAGAGATTGATTTAATAACTAATAACAGTTTAAAAAATCCTTTTTTTATAGAAAAAATAGAACAATCAAAAGTTTTGTTATATGCTGCTTGAAGAAAAAAAATATTTATTTGACATAATAGAATCTATAAATTCTATAGAAGAATATATAGGATTAGATAAAAATTTTGATGCATATAAGAAAGATAAAAAACTTAGAAGAGCAGTAGAAAGAGAATTAGAAATAATAGGAGAAGCTATTAATAGACTTAATAAATTAGATGGTAGAACAATAGAAATTACAGATTCAAGAAGAATAATTAATCTAAGAAATCAAGTTATTCACGGATATGATAGTGTAGACGACACAATTATTTGGGGAATAATATCAAAATATATTCCTTTATTAAAAACAGACATAACTAATATTATAAACAATGAACAATAAATCACTAGATCCTCGTATCGCCAGACTAGACTTACAACATGTAGAAAATGGAATAGCTCCTACCAATTCACATTGGGTAACTTATGAAGTATTTCATCAAGATAAAAGAGGTAAACAACCGGTGCATGTAGGTATAGTGCATGCTGCAAGTCCTGAGTTAGCACTTATGTTTGCAAAAGAACAATATGCTCGTAGAAAAGCTACGGCAAATCTTTGGGTAGTAAAAAGTAGTGAAGTATATACTTATGCTCCAGAAGATGAAGATATTTTTGAAACTACTCCCGAAAAAACTTTTAGAGAACCAGGATTCTATAAAGTAAGAGACAGAATAGAAGCTTATAAAAATAAAATTTAATAAAATGAATAATACAGCATTAAAAGAATTGATATTAAAAATGGCAGATGATGCATTAATCATAGGTCATAGAAATAGTGAGTGGACAGGCATAGGGCCAGTGTTAGAAGAAGACATTGCTTTTTCATCTATGAGTCAGGATAAAATAGGTCATGCATGGGCTTTGTATAATATACTCAACGAGCATTTTGGAGAGAAAGATGCAGATACTACAGCATTTAATAGAGAAGAAAAACTATTTACATGTTGTCATCTGGTAGAGTACCCAATAGGTGAATATGATTTTAGTTTAGTACGTCATTTTTTAATGGATAAAGCAGAGTATCATAGATATGACATGCTTACTAATTCTAGTTTTATGCCATTACAAAATCTTGCAAAAAAAGTAAAAGGCGAAATAAAATATCATGTAATGCATGCCGAAACATGGATAGAAAAACTAGCAAATGGCAATGAAGAAAGCAAAGCAAGAGTACAAAGCGCTTTAAATTATGCATATCCTTTGGCTTTATCATTATTTGAAAAAGGTACTGATGAAGTAGCTTTGATTAGTGACAATATTTTTGCAGGTGAAGAAGCATTACAAAAAGCTTGGGAAGCAGATATAAAAACTTGTGTAGAAAAATATGGACTTAAAATGCCAGAAAATATTGATGCAACAAAATTCATGGGAGGTAGAAAAGGATTTCATACAGAATTTTTAGCTCCTTTGCTAAAAGAAATGCAGGAAGTGTTTGCTATAGATCCAAGTGCTGAATGGTAATTTTATATGTTTAAAGTTGCAAGTTTAAAGTTCAAAGTTTAATTAAATCCAGTCTAAAAAACTAAAAATTGATAGAGACAAATAATATATCGCTAGAGAGAATTTGGGAATTGCTCGAAGAGGTTAAAGACCCTGAGATACCGGTACTTTCATTAGTTGAGTTAGGAGTGATTACAAATGTTGCATTTGTAGAAAATAAAGTAGTAGTGAAAATGACTCCGACTTTTACTGGTTGTCCTGCATTGGATTTTATGCAAAAACAAATAAAAGTAAAAGTAGAAAAACATACAGGCCTAGAAACTCAAGTAATCATTGATAAAGAGACGTTGTGGTCTTCTGATAAAATAAGTGATATAGGTAAAGAAAAATTAAAAAACTTTGGTATAGCTCCACCTCTAAAAAAAGCGTGTGGCATATCTATGGAGTCTTTTAAATACACGCCTTGTCCATTTTGCAATAGTGCTAATACTACTTTGCGCTCCACTTTTGGCTCTACGCTATGCAGAGCACAGCATTATTGCAATGATTGTAAGCAGAGTTTTGAGCAATTCAAACCACTATAAAATTTTTTTGTTAAAAATTTATGGAAATAGTACTTGGTATTATTCTTGTGTATATATTTGTTTAAACTTAAAAAAATAAAGTATATGAAAAAATTATTCTTAATTGCATTATCAGTATCAACATTTGCATTAGTAAGCAATGCACAAAGCACTACAAACTGTGCTCAAACGTGTGAAGTAACCAAAATAGTTGAAGAAGGCCCATTCTTAGGAGTTCAGATTCAAAATGGTCCAGGTAATACCAATGCTCAAATCATCAAAGTGTTTGAAAAAACTGCAGCAGAAAAAACAGGATTTGTAATAGGCGATGTTATTTCTAAAGTAGACAACGAAGTAGTAAAAAATAATTTTCATTTAGTATCTATCATAGGAGCTCACAAACCTGGAGATAAAGTAAATATCACTTATACTCACAATGGTGTAATGTCTACAGTAAATGTGAGAATAGGAGCAAAAAACACAAGGTTTGTTACAGAAAAAATCTGTTGCGAAGAAGTAAAAAACAATCTTACTGTAACAGGTGGATTAGTTTTATATCCAAACCCTACTGTAGACAAAATTAGTATCAAAACTAATGATGCTATAGAAGGAGAAGTGACTATTTCTATCTATAACTTACAAGGTAAAGAAGTATATTTTGATAGCAAACAGAACACAGGTCAATTAAATGCATCTGTTGATGTAAGTTTTTTAACTGGTGGTGAATATATAGTAAGAATCAGCAACGCTAAAAATAACTTTACTGAGAAATTATTTATTTCTAAATAATTTTAATTTACAATAAATTATAGAAGCCCTTTATTCAATGAATAAAGGGCTTTTTTGTTAAATTATGTAAAAGAATTAAACCTTGGCATATACTTTGAGTCTATAGAATAATAAATCATTAATCAATTTAAAAAAAAGAAAAATATGAAATCATTATCAAGAATTTTTATGGTGTTATTTTTATCAGTAGCAATGGTAGGAGTATCTAATGCTCAAGGATCATCACAAGAGTCACAACTAGAAATGTACAAAACAAAACTGAATTTAACTACAGCTCAGTATGATGCTATTAAAAAAATATTAGCTGATGCAAAAGCAACAAGAAAAGCTAATGAGACTAAATATGCAAGTGATAAAAACGCAATGATGCAAGCAAATAAAACGCTGAGACAAGCTACAGACGCTAAAGTATTAGCTCAACTAGATGAGAAACAAAAAGCGATGTACCAACAACTAAAAGAAGAGAAAAAAGCAGAACATATGGAGCATAAAGGTCAAGGAAACGAAGCAAATATGGGAGCTCAAAAAATACAAGAAAAAACCAATGAATTGACTACAAAACTAGGCTTGAGTGCAGACCAAACTGCAAAAGCAAAAGCAATCTATTCTGAGTACTTACCTAAAATACAAGCTATAAGAGCTCAATATAAATCTGATGAAGCAACAATGAAATCTAAAGTGCAACCTTTAAGAAAAGAAATGAATGCAAAAATAATGAGTATACTTACTGATGCTCAGAAAGCAAAGCTTAAAGAAATGAAACAAGAAAATAAAGATTAATATTAGAAAATAATCACTTTTAAAAGAGCGACCAGATATGGTCGCTCTTTTTTTGGCATATTATTTGGCTTACTATATATTATTAACCAAAACAAATAAAAAAATATGAAAAAGCTCATAGCAATAGCATTGATATCAATGGCACTACTACAAGCAAATGCACAAACAAACAAAGGCACTTCAGCTACTAAAATAGACAAGAATGGTAAAACGCCTACAACTACCACATCAAATTCAAACGATGGAATCACAAAACCTACAGGAGGCACTACAAAACCTACAGAATCTACAGTGCCTACAAATAATACTGGTAAAGATGAAGATAATGACAAAGAAGGTAAAGGTAAACCAAGTGATAAAAATGGAAATAACAAAGGTGGGACGTCTAATGCAAACGAACATAGCAAAACAAAATCTAATAATGGTAACCATTATGGACAAATAAAAAATGCAGATAAAGGAAAGGGAAAATCTAAAAAATAATTTTCATATTTTCTAAAATAAATCGTAAAACTGCTCAGGATGAGTCATGTGAAATGTTTGCATGCCTAGTTCTTGAGCAGTTTTTATATTTTCAATTCTATCGTCTATAAACAGCGTTTTAGATGGGTTTATATTTTCAAGCGCAATTAGTTTTTGATAAATTTCTTTATCGGGTTTTCGTGCAAAGAGATGATGAGAATAATAAGCAAAATGAAAATAATTTTCTAAACAATCACCAGTTTTTCTATTGCTTAAATAATTATTTATAAACTTTATATGTATAGAATTCGTGTTGCTTAATGCTAGTATTTTATGTGTTTTTTTTAGCTCGGATAATATATCTAATTTTTTTTGTGGAGTATCTCCTAGCATGGCATTCCATGCTGTATCAATATCTTCATCAGATATATTTTGAATTTGAACAGAATTTCTTATATGTTGGCGAAATGTTGTTTCACTTATTAAGCCTTTTTCAAATTCGTTAAAAAAACTAACTTGATGATGAAAATTGTAAAGATTGAAGTCAGGATTTTGAAATAAGGATGCAAAAGCATCTATTGTTTTATGAGTATGAAGATCTACAATTACCTCTCCTAAATCAAATATTATAGTATCGATACTAGATAGCATAAAAGAATCAATAGTAGAAGAATTAGTCAAATCTTCTTTTGATAAACCATCTATCGTTAAATACAATACCTAGACTAAATCTAAAATAGTCTTCTTTATATAAATTTGCACCTGTAGTTCCTCTTGTGAAATATTCAAAACCTACATTAGCCATAGAATATTGAACACCTTTGCTTCTCACCGGTATTCCTAGTCCTACGGTGACGCCTTTTTCAGAAAGTTGTTTTCCGTTTATTACTATTTCAGATGTACCAATATATCCACCTAATCGATAACTTAAATATCTAAAGAATTTTTTGCTAGCATCTTTGTCGGGAGTATATTCACCGCCAATACACCATCTTATATTGTTTTTTAGAGGAGCTGATTCAATAGTGCTTTTAAAATTACCCCACATGTTATATTTTAAATCAGTACTTAACAACCATTTTTCACCATTTGAAAAGGTAACACCAACACTGAAATTGGCAGGAATGGTAGTAAATCCTTTTTCTTTGACGAATGAGCTAATGGTATCTATAGACTCAATACCGTTAGAAGTAATATCAAATCGTTCCCAATGTTTTGTAGTTTTGAGTATAGGTTTGGTAGCTGAAGATCCATATGCACCAATTGTCACTAAATAGTTTTGTTTTTTAGTGTCTTTAGTTTTTGGAAATAGTTTTATCTTGTACATAGCACCAATGTTGTATGTAAATCCACGTACAGAATTTGAATTTGCAAAACGAGTGTTCAGAGACATTACATCACTAGTAAAAATGATATTTTTTGCATAATCTATTTTTCCAAAAACAAAACCAATATTTGCACCTATACTAAAGTTTTTAATACGTACACCATTTCCCAAATTCACGGTATACAATTTTCCATTGCCTGTATAGAATTCATCATATACACCTATATTGGGGTCTTTTACAACTCTATCGAATGAATAGTTTACATTGCTATATGGCTTAAATGAGATTGTGGCACCCCATCTTCCCAGTTTTACAGGAAATCCAAGTGCCATATGACTCAAAGAAGAAGTTCCTGCTTTATAAGTAGAATCGTTGTTGCGAATTGTAGCATGTTCACCATCTAGCCCTACTTCAAATGTAGTAAGAAAAATATCTGCATGAGATGCAGGATTTTGAGTGTTGATATTAAACATATTTGAATAAGCGGCACTGATTCCTCCCATATTCCTATTGGAAGTAGTTGCTTGAGTATTGAGGGTGCCTAATCCAAATCTATTATATGGAGAAGTTACTTGCGCTATTGAAGTAAAACAAATTGCAATAAAGCAAATTGTAAGCAAGAATTTTATGTTTTTTTTATTTGACATTATGTTGAAGTATACTGTTGAGTCCGAATAAAACTAAGTTTGGATGTGCAAATATCTTGTTTTTAAGGCTATATGCCAAAAAAGACCAGTCGCCACCAGTCAAAACTACCGTTAAATTATCATAATTCTCTTTATATTTATCAATAAAGCCATCTACTTCCGCACTCATACCAGTGAGAACACCACTGATAATAGAGCTTTCGGTATCATCCCCTATTAATAAAAGTTCATCAAAAGATTTTTCAATTTTCACTAACGGAAGCCTTCCAGTGTATTCATGAAGAGCTTTCAATCTCATATGAATACCCGGTGATATAGCACCACCTACAAATTCGTTTTTATCATTTAAAAAATTGTATGTAATACAGGTACCAATACTGATAGTTAATATATTTGTATTTGTATAATAATTTCTAGCACCTACACATGTAGCAAGTCTATCAAAACCTAAAGTGCTTTTGCTTTTATAAATGTTATCTATTGGCAAGTCGGTATGTTCATCTGCAAAAACACAGAAGTAATTCTCTTTCAAATATTTTTTATAAGGAGGATTTTCAGCATATCTTACATCGCTTACGATTACATTTTTTACAAAATATCCTTTAGTGGTTACATTGAAATGTTTTTCATCCCAATCATCACTTATTTGCATCAGAATAAATTCATCACCTTTGAATACAGCTATTTTTACTAAGGTATTGCCTATATCTATTACTACATTATACATTGAATACCCAGTCTATTTTTTTACCATTTACAAAAGGAATTATTTTTAAATTCTTTACTCCTTTACTTCGTAATTGCAATAATTGTTGTTTTGCTTCAGAAAAACTTTCTTTTTCGCCAATATAGTATGTCCAAGCTCCATCTTCAGGTACAATTTTATAACCTAGTAAATAAGTATAGAAATTGGTATTTATCTCTACTCTAGTTTTCATTTGATAAAAACGAATCTTATAAGTGATTTTACCTATAGATCTAAATTTCTTTTCAAATTCTTCAATGTCATTTTCCGTATAGTTGTTAGATGCTTTAGTAGTAGTAGTTTGAGTATTGTTTATTTTGGTATATGTTTTATTGTTGGTAGTTGTAGTGTTAGCAAGAGTAGCAAGAGTAGTAATAGTGTCTTCTTCGGTTTCCTCTTCTTCTAAATTTTGTATTAAAAAGAAATTGTCTAGTGCTTTATTTTCTTTATTGTATTTGTCATAATTTACAGGCCCTCCCGAGAGCACAATAGTTTCTGCTACATCATTTACTATATCATCACTTATAGGATATCTAGCTTCCATATTTCCAAAGCCAGACATCATGCTTCTTGTGTCTCTTCCACTCATCAAACATCGTTCGCGTTCTCGAGCACTCATTTCTATTTTTATATTATCTGTTTCTATTTCAGAGATAGGCACTACGTTTTGTACTTTATTTCCGTTTCCATCTTCTTTTATTATGTATGTAGGAATAAAACTATACTCAGCTAATTTTACTTCGCTTGTAGTTTTATTTTTAGATAGATTTACTTCTAAAATAGCCCCACCATCTCCAAATCTTCTGTCATAATCGGTAATGAAATTTCCAAGAGAAAAAGCAACAAAACCTTTTTTTAATTTATTGCCAGAATAAAACTCTATTTGTTCTACACGTTGCACTACATGTGGGTGAGTGCCTATAATCATGTTTGCACCCAAGTCTATACAATATTTTGCTAGTTCACGTTGGTCAGCATCTGGATAAAACTGATACTCTCTTCCCCAACTAAAATATATGATTGTAAAATCTGGATTAAATTTTTTAGTATATGCCAAATCTTCTTTTATACGTTCTTTATCTATTACATTTATTAGCAAACTATCTTTAATAGAAAAGCGAGTAAATGAAGTATAATTAAGTACTGCAATTAGAAAACCGTATCGTTCTATCATTAATGGATTTCTATTGCTTCTATCTGTATATGAATTGAAAGTGCCTGTATGAACTATACCCACAGAGTCTAAAATTTTATTGGTTCTTTTTATACCCTCAATATCCTTATCTGCACAATGATCGTTGGCAGTCATCAAACAGTTGATTCCTGCATTTCTGATACCTGTTGCAAATTCATCTGGTGCTGAATAGTTTGGATAGCCGCTATATGGTTTGCCAGCAAAATTGGTTTCCAGATTGCCTATAACTATATCGCCCAGCCCTAAGATAGGTTGTATGTATCTAAAACATTTGCTATAATCATAGTATTTGCCATCTTCTCTCTCGGCAGTGTATATTTGATTATTACTTTGCATGATATCACCCACAAACATCATTTTAAGGGAGTCAAAATCTTTATTTGGAATAAAAGCTTTGGCTTGAGCAAATACAAAATTGTACAAGAAAATAAAAAATAAGAAGCTACTTATTTTTTTTAAAAATAAAAATGAAAGAGGTAAGTTGTTTTTCAATAAAGACGTTTGTAACATAGCTACAAATTTACAATGAAAAAAGCATTTGCAGCAAAAAGCTTTTGTTAAAATCGCTTATAATTCTGAAATTTCATCAGATTCAAAAATATATAAACCACTTTTATTTAATAAAGCTTGATGCATCATGGCATGTGCGACAGTGCTTCCTTTTATTGCTTTATACTTTTTTAGTGGACCAATAAATAAAAAACTACATACAGACATAATCACCTGACCAATCTTCTCACCAATACGTAATTCATCTCTATTGCCAAGCAACATAGAGGGTCTATATATACTAAAATTATTTAATGACAATTGTTTGATAGCTTCTTCTACTCTTCCTTTTACCTGATTGTAAAATACAGACGAAGTACTATTAGCACCAAGTGCAGTAACAATATGAAATTGTTTTATGTTTGTTTCTTTGCATATTTTTGCTAACTCAAAAGGATATTCATAATCTACTTTCATAAAAGCTTCTTTTGAACCTGCTTTGTTTATTGTAGTACCAAGTGTACAAAAAAGCACATCAGCTATAAATAGTTCTTTATAATCATATAATTTATCAAAGTCTACTATTTTTTGAATCAGTTTTGGATGTTCAATAGTTAGTTTTTTTCTTACTAAAACTGTAATGTTGGTATAAGATTGATTTGCTATTAATAAGTTTAATAAATGATTTCCTATTAAGCCAGATGCTCCTACTATGATTGCTTTCATGGTCTATGATTTTATATATTCGATAAATGTAACAAAAGTAACCCAAAGCACTACATTTATTATGTACCTTTGCATAAATAAATTAAAATCTTATGCAAGAAAATGTAAAAAAACATTCTCATCTATATAGCATATTTACTTGCAAATGCCCAAGATGCAAACAAACCAATCTTTTTTTAAATCAAAATATGTATTATTTACCAGACTTGTTTAAAATGCCAGAGAGATGCAGTGTTTGTAACCTAAAATATGAAATGGAAATTGGCTTTTGGTGGGGTGCTATGTACGTGGCCTATGCAGTGAGCTGTGCATTAGTTATCGCGTTCTTTTTGCCTTTGTATTTATATTTCAAATTTAGTGTAGATATGTCATTATTGATTGATATATGTCTTATGTTTTTGCTTTTTCCTGTTACATTTAGGCTTTCTCGCTCTCTCTGGATTCATATGTTTGCTCATCAAGCAGTAGACTAAGATTCTTTAATTTATATAATTATCCATTTTTTTAGCTTATTCTTACAACAAGAAAGTGTTTTTATCGTTATGAAGCTATATTTTTGAGATTAATTATGACACGAAAATTATTATTACTTGCGTTTTTATTCATTTTTGCATTATCAAATGCTCAAAATAATAGTATCGGCACTTGGCAAATGCATCTGCCTCTCAATGCTTCAAATAGCATAGCGGTATCTTCAGACTATGTGTACTCATCTACTGGAAGTTCTATTTTGAAATATAACAGAAGTGATGAATCTGTTGAAATATTTGATAAAACCAATGGATTAAATGAGTTGTTAATAACAAAAATAGCCTATGATAAAACTACAAAGTCATTAGTGATTCTCTATACCAATAGTGTAATAGACATATTGGATGAAAAGGAAAATAGCATATACTCAATAAATGATATAAAAAATAAAACAGTAGCTGGTGATAAAACACTCAATGATGTTTATTTCAATAATGGCTTAGCTTATATTTCTACTGGCTTTAGTGTTCAAGTATTAGATTTAATAAAAAAAGAATTTAAAGAAGCATATTATATTGGGAATACTGGCGGGAATATACTTTGTCTAGATTTTACTATATACAACAATACTTTCTATGCAGCTACTCAGTCAGGACTTAAATCTATAAGCATCAATAATCCAGGAATCCTCAATTATGTCAATTGGCAAAATATAAGCACTAGTGGTGCTATACCTAATCAAGTTCCTCAAAAACTAGAAATATTTAATAATAAATTATATCTGATACTATCTGATACGCTCTATACATATGATGGTACATCGTGGTCAAAAATAGGAGCTGAAAAATACTGGACTACAAAAGATATGACTTCTACTGATTCAGAATTATTATTGACTCAATGGCGAGATTCGTCTACAATAATAAGCGATAAGAGAATATTGAAATATAATACTTCTATGACTGCAAGTTCATACAGTTTAAATACAATGTTTAGACCGCTTCAAGCAATTTCATTAGGAGCAGACGATTATTTTATTGCAGATTTATGGAGAGGACTTACTAAAGTAAAGTCTTCAAATATTAGTCTAGTTAACTTGAACTCACCGGATACAAAAAACGCCTTTGCAATATCTATTCAAAATAGTAATCTATATGTTGCAAATGGGAGCTATGATGGTTCTGTAAATTATACTTTTACTCTAGGAGGGTATGCAATATTCATAGATAGATGGTGGAATAATTTTAACGTATATAATACTCCAGTATTAACAGAAGTATATGATATTGTTTCTGTAACGCCAGATGAAAAATCAAAAAAAATCTATTGTTCCTCTTTATTTAGCGGACTTATAGTAATAGACGAAAACAACGGAAATGTATTATATAATAAGGATAATAGTATATTAGAATATGCCTTAGGTGATGCTAGAAGTAGAGTCACAGATACTAAAATTGATAAAGAGGGTAATGTTTTTATTTTAAATAATAGTGCACCAAATCCAATAAAAGCAATAGATAAAAATGGCAATTGGCATACTATAAATGGTGTGCCAGGTGTTTTAGGGCTAAAAAAAATGATTGTAGATCAGTATGGTCAATTATGGATAACAGTAAGAGGTTCTACTTCACTTATGGTAGTGGACAAAGGAGACATCACAACACCTACAGATGATAAAGCAATTGCATTTACGACATCTGTTGGTTCTGGAGCTTTACCCAGCGAATTTATAAATGATTTAGTAGAAGATTTGGAAGGGGATATTTGGCTTGCTACCGCTGCAGGTATTGGGGTTTTTTATTGTTCGTCTAGCGTACTGAGCAGTTCAAACAGATGTGATGCTCAAAAAATATTGGTACAGAGAGATGGATACAACGAGTATCTTTTTGAAAAACAGCTTGTAAGAGCTATAGCTATAGATGGTGCAAATAGAAAATGGGTAGGAACTACCAGTGGCCTTTGGCTGATAAGTGCAGACGGCAAAGATGAGATATTAAATTTTAATGCATCGAATAGCCCACTTCCATCTAGTGATATATATGACATAGCAGTAGATGATAAAACTGGTATAGTATATATAGCTACAGAAGGAGGTTTGGTTAGTTATCAAGGAGATGCTACACTTGGTGGTGAAGAACATACAGACGTTCTTGTGTATCCAAATCCAGTAAGACCAGATTATACGGGACCAATAGCAGTAAAAGGACTTGTAAATGATGCGAATATAAAAATCACTGATGTAAGTGGAGGCCTCATATGGCAAGGGAAAGCAAATGGTGGACAAGCTATATGGGATGGCAAGAACTATAATGGCGAAAAGGCAAAAACAGGAATTTATTTAGTTTATAGTTTGAGTAATGATGGTAAAGAACATTACTGCGCAAAAATCGCATTTATAAATTAATAAAAAAAAGACTTTATGATTTATTCATAAAGTCTTTTTTTTTCTGAAATCACTAAAGATTAATCTGCATCCCTAAATTTTCCATTAGTAATAACAACTGAATCATCATCAGTTCTATAAGCTACTCCCGAAAAAGTGCCTTCTACTTCTGTAAACCCATTTTCATTACTCAATATATTAGTGATTGTGAGTATTCCGTGAGATTTGTTTGGAAGCACTGATGGCTGCCAAATACTATATGTGACATTTGGACTAGGGTTTTCATCAATAAATAACCAAGCATTATCATTATATGCTACCATATCATAAGTGCCTACACCAGTTATATTTCTTAACCCTATTGATACTTGTTTTCTATCAGTATCGTTGCCACTAATTGTTAGCCTGTTATCTGAGTTGAGAATAAACGCACCTACTTTATTTTTAGCTTCCCATTTTACACCATCTACATCCATACTCAAAAGCCCATTGGCATTATCATTGTTTTTATTACAAGAACTAGCTATTACTAATATACCACTTGCTAAGAGAAACATTAATTTTTTCATAATAATATTTTATTTGTTTTATGATACAAATATATAGCTCTATTGATTTATGTATTTTACAGAAATATGCACTTTTGTGATAAAAATAATGACAAAATGTAATGAGATGTAATTTTTGTCATGCACTCTTGTCATATTGCAATGCGTTTGTCATATCAAAATAAAATTGGCACAACACCTGTTTTTTATTAAAATCTTCTGTGTTTCAATATTTACAGTACACACACGGGATTTTGTCTGAAATTTATAAAATTTCTAGCACGTCAATTGATATTAGCTAAGTGTAACATTGAAACATTTTTAAACATAAAATAAAAACAAAAAAAACATGGAAGATTTATTTAAAAAATTATTGTATGCAGGTGCAGGATTAGCAGTAACAGCAAAAGAAAGCTTAGACAAATCAATTGATGAGCTTGTAGAAAAAGGAAAAATTTCTGATACTGAAGGTAGAAGAATAGTGGATAATTTCTTTGAAAAAACAGAAAGCAGAAAACAAGAATTTGAAGAAAAATTAACTAAGGTAACTGAAGAAATAGCTAACAAAATGAATTACGTTAAAAAAACAGACGTAGACGCTTTGGTAAAAAGAGTTGAAGAGCTAGAAGCAAAGCTTGCAGAATCTAAAAAAGCAAAAGCTACAGCATAGTTAAAAGATATAATTAGAAAGACAAAAGATATAAGACTTTTGCTTTAATAAAAATTTGTTTGGTTTGTAAGCCGTATCGTTGAAAAACATACGGCTTCTTTTTTTATTTGAAAATAGTTGATTAAATATTGAATTGTAAATTCAATATTTACAATTTAACATTTAAAATTAATATTAAACCTCGTCTTTATTTCCTTCTAGGATATCCCAAGTATGGTCTGCGAGCATTTTTACAGTAGCTACAAAAGCTCCAATTTTTTTACTACGTCCCCATTCATTTGGACCTATCATTGACATTATATGTTTGCCCGTTTCTTCGTTTTTGTATAAGTGATATATATGAGAGATGAGCGGTTGAAAATTTATTTCAGCATCATAGATTCTGTTAGATATTTCCACACGATCTTGCAGTTTTTTTGCTTGCTCGGCTAGAAGATGCATTTGTGCATAGAGTTGATCCATTTGATTGTCTACTTGCTGATTCATAGCAGCCATTGCTCTCCCTTTTACTTTGCCTTTATCCACTGGTTTTATCACCGGCGCACCTATAGTATGTGCATACGGAAGTATAGATGGAGTTTCTGTAATGTGTTTTTTGTCTATTGGATTTTCTTGCATATCGTTATTCATAACAACAGATTGGCTTATTTGTTTTTATCCCAAATTTAGCATTAAAAATGCTAAATCGTCAAAGTGTTTGAATTTCAATAAATTTTAATTTATTGAAACAATCACTAATACCGTTCGTACATCTATAACAGCCCAACATATTGGTCTGAACAGCTGTAACGACGGTATATACCACTCTAGATTTTGGTTTAAACCAAAATAAGTTTGGTATTATACGGGATAAATACAACTAACATGCTAGAATTTTCGTCCCTCAAATCCTATCATGTAATTTGTTTTTATTGGCGAGCTGTCCACAAGCAGCATCTATGTCTTTTCCTCTACTTCTGCGCACTTTTGCGTCTATACCATTTTGCTCTAGTATCATAGTAAATCGTTGGAGACGCTCATCAGTTGCTTTGGTATACTCTACACCATCTACTTGATTGTATTCAATTATATTTACAAAAGAAGGTACTTTTTTACAAAGTTTTATCAAGTGTTTTGCATCTTCATCACTATCATTAAAATCTTTGAACAAGATATATTCGTAGGTGATTTTGTTTCCTGTTTTATTATAAAAATAAGATAACGCATCTATCACCGTATCGAGCGGATTACTTTTATTGATATCCATGATTTGCAACCTTTTTTCATCAGTAGCTGCATGAAGTGATAATGCTAAGTTAAATTTTTTGCCTTCGTCTGCCATACGCATGATGCCTCTAGCTACGCCACTTGTAGATACAGTGATTCTCTTCGACGACATACCCAAACCTTCATCAGTGGTGATAAGATTGATACTGCGCATCACATTATCATAATTGAGCAACGGCTCACCCATTCCCATATATACGATGTTGGTGAGTGGTTTTTCAAAATGATGCAAAGATTGCTGATTGAGCAAAACAACTTGGTCGTATATTTCTCCTGCTTCTAAGTTTCTTTCTCTTTTGAGAAAACCAGTAGCACAAAACTTACAACTGAGCGAACACCCAACTTGACTAGAGACACAAGCGGTCATTCTGTTGTCTGCGGGTATCATCACACCTTCTATCATTCTATCGTCTTGGCATTTAAAGCCCATTTTTATAGTACCATCACTGCTTTTTTGAGTGATGTTTTCTGTGATATGATTGATATAAAAATTTTGTTGTAAAGTATTTCTTAGTTCTTTAGATAGATTACTCATCTGTTCAAAATCTACACAACTCTTGTTCCACAGCCATTCATAGATTTGTTTGGCTCTGAACTTTGGTTGCTTAAGAGCCTCAAGTTCAGTTATCAGATTCTCTATCGATAAAGCACGTATTTCTTTTTTCACTTTGCAAAATTAATCAAGTATCAAGTAATTAGTATCAAGTAAATGATATCAAGTATCAAGAAGTGAAATCTTAAATCTAAAGACTAAGTATTAAATTTCTGATAGTTCTGTTTTATAAATAAAAAAACCACTGATTTCTCAGTGGTTTTAGCTGTTTGTTGTTGTTATTTATTAATTATTGTGGAGCATTTACTGTACCAGAAATAGTCAATACTTTTGGTCCTGATGGGTCATTAGACTGAACAGTTACATTTTTTGAAAATGCACCAGTTCTATTCGTATCATAGTGTACTTTTATAGTTCCAGTTTTGCCAGGAAGGATTGCTTCTTTTGGGCAAGTAGGTACTGTACATCCGCATGAGCCTGAGCATCCACTGATGATCAATGGTTCTTTACCCGTGTTTTTAAATGTAAACTCTCTATCACCATTTGATGCATTTGGTATAGTACCATAGTCTACTGTCATAGATGTAAAAGTGATTTGTGGTCCAGTTACTTTTACTGGTTTACCTTTTGGAGCTTTAGTTGTTTTTGCTGTTTTGTCTGCAACTTTAGCAGTAGATTGAGCATTGATAGTACTTACGCTTAATAAAATTACTGCGAATAGTAGTGTGAAATATTTCATATTTTTTATAAATTTAATATGTAAAGATAGCCAATTATTATGCCAAAAAGAATTTTCGTTATACAGCACTTGCTATAGTAAGTATACTAATAGCACAATCAACTTTTGAGTAAAGCGCATTGGCACAAGCCTCCAAGGTAGCTCCAGTAGTCACTACATCATCTACTAGTATGATATGTTTGCCTTCAAAATTTTCTTTATTTTTTAGTTCAAAAATATCTTCTACGTTTTCCCAGCGTTCTATTCTATTTTTTCCTGTTTGTGTTTCAGTAAAAATATTTCTTTGAAGTAGTGAATCACTCCAAGCTATATTCATAGATTTAGATAATCCTTTTGCAAAAAAATCACTTTGATTGTATCCTCTTTTTCGGAGCTTTTTATAATGTAGTGGTACAGGCAATATCACATCTGCTTTTTTGAATACAGTTTCACTATCATTCAGAACACTCCCATAAAACACACCAAGCGTTTCACCTACATCTGTTCTGCCTCTATATTTAAGTTCGTGCAGTAGATTTTGTACTCTGCTATCTTTTTGAAAATAAAGATATGAAGCCGCATGAACTACGGGTATACGTCCCCAAAACTTTTTTATCATTGCATTATTTTCATCTGTATGAAAATCAGTTTGAGGTAAATGAAGTTGGCATTCTACACAAATAATCCCTATACTATGTTGCATGGCGTCACCACAAGCACAACAAAGATTAGGATAAAAAAGCGATAATAAATCCTCTTTAAAATGAGAGAATATTTTTTTCATGAATGCTAATATACAAAAACTGTATCTGTTTTTTGTATATCGCCATAGAGCGTATAGTAAAAATAATATGCTCCTGTATCTTCAGGAAAATATGAATAAGATTCATTAAAAATGGGAACCATTTCTGTACATACACAACCTTCATCAATTATTTTTGGAGCAGGTATATATATGTCATGAGGGCTTACGAGATCATTAAAGTATATAGGATCAAATCCATTGAATTTACTACAACCATTGTTTCCTGCAAATGTAAATCCTACTGAAACGGATTGTCCTAGTGCTATAGTATCTGGAAAAACTGCAGGTTCAGTAATAGTACCAAAGCCTCTACGAGTGCAAGTGGGTTCTCTTTCTGGAGTACAAGAATTTATAATAAATAATACAGCGAAAATCATTGTAGATAATAAACTAATTTTTTTCATATGTCAATTTGATTTTAATTAATACTAAAACGATAAAAGCTATGATTAGGTTGCTTATTCGTAAGTATAAAATCCTTTTTTAGTTTTGATGCCATGATGTCCCGCATCTACTTTTTGTTGCTGTATTCGACTAGGTCTAAATTTACTATCTTGATGAAACGATGCAAACATAGATGATGTAACAGAAAAATTGGTGTCTACACCTATTAAATCCATCAACTTAAATGGACCCATTTTAAAGCCAAGCGATTCCATTTGCTTATCGATAGTTTCAAAAGATGTTACTTGTTCTTCTAGTGTTTTCAAGGCTTCTACATAGTAGTGACGCGCTACTCTATTCACTATAAAACCTGGAGAATCTTTAACATAAACGGGTGTTTTATCTAGTTTTTTGCTTATCTCATATATACAATCTGCTACAGCTTTGTCGGTACTAGCTCCACTGATTACTTCTACCAGCTTCATGATATGTGCAGGATTGAAAAAATGCATGCCTACTACTCTAGACTCATTGGGTATACCACGAGCTATTTGTGTGATAGGTATAGAGGATGTATTGGTAGCTAGTATAGTATCTTCATCATTTTGAAGTGCTAGGTCATGAAAAAGTTTTTGTTTTATATCTAGTTTTTCAATGATGGCTTCTACTATTAAATCTGCTTTTAATTTTGAAAAATCTGCTGTGAAGCTGAGTTGAGAAAGTGTAGCTGTTTTATTTTCTTCGCTGATTCTTTTGCTCTCTACGGCTTTTGTTAAGTTTTTTTCTATGATTGATTTTGCTTTTTCTAAAATAGCTTCATTCAAATCAAAAAGAAAAGTAGCATATCCTTTTTGTGCAAATACCTGCGCTATGCCTAATCCCATGGTACCTGCACCAATGATGGCTACTTTTTTTATATCAGTACTGTTTTTCATTTATCTATATTTTCTATTTTACAAATTTACAATTTATTCTAAAGAAGATTCATATATGCATTAATCAAGTTTTGCCTGTAAAAAATATTAAAAATAAGTTATATTTTTACATAATGAAATACATAATATCTACTATATTTTTGATTCTTACCATTAATCATATATTTGCACAAAATCCAATTTCAAAAGAGCTCAACTTTTTAGTAGACAATTATATGAGTGGAAGTTTTAGTAATGATGCACAAGCAAAGGCCGACACCAATTTTTTTCATATAAGTCTACGTATGAAACCTATCTGGAAAAATAAGACAGATGCACGTTATATCTATGTAGAACAAGCTATGTATGAAAAACAAGAAAAGCCTTATAGACAAAGAATATATAAAGTCACCCAAATAAACGACACTACTTTTTTGAGTGAAATATACTCTATCAACAATCCACTTAAATATGCGGGTGTATGGAAACTTAAAGACGCACTTGTAGATTTCAATACAGACTCTATGTATACAAGAATAGGCTGTGGAGTAACTATACTCAAAAAAGGAAAGACTTACTTTGGAAGCACAGATGGAAATAAATGCACTAGTGAACTAAGAGGAGCAACATATGCTACTACAGAAGTGACGCTCTACCCAAAAATGCTGATAAGCTGGGATAGAGGCTATGATGCCAAAGGCACGCAAGTATGGGGCTCTGAACATGGAGGATACCGATTTGAAAAGAAAGGTAAATTGAAGTATTAATCTACGGCTTATACTTACTTTTTGCTAGGATGGTTTTAGGGTCTGTAAGCATTAGTTGATCTAGAGTCGGTTTGTTATTCATCTGCTCCATATAAGCACTCACTATTCTGTAGCCTATCCAAGCACCAATGTTTCCAGGGCTTTCTATAGGCATGCCTACTGTATTCGGTTGCTCGCCTATGAAGTGACGAATCTCCGCATCACTTTCTGTATAAAACAAATCTTTATCTGCTAAGTGTTTCCATATTTGTTTTTCATTGTCATTGCACCAATTGAGTTGTGCATCGCTATATCCAAACTGATATGCAGGCTCTATATGTGGCAATACTTTCGATAAAAAATATTGTTGTTTACCTACATTTATTATGTTGTCTATCAAGTTGCCATTTGTATTGTATGGGTCGTTATATTGATTGTTATATACAGCTTTCATCACATTCTGGCACATCATTTCTTTACGTAGTTTTGCTACTATATAGTTGTCAAAAAGTTGATTGTAAAAAGTATCATTATTCATATACATATCTAGCCCTATACCTACATACTCCGTATCTACTGTGAAAGCTCCTACATTCAAGCCACTCATACAGTAAGCTACTTTGTTAGGTAGCTTCATGTTGGGCAAATAGTACTTGCAATAGGTAAAGGCTTTTCGTATCTCCTCGTTGTTTTCCTCAGTGTTTGGAAATTTTTTCTGCACCATTTTATGAAGCAATACCATGTCTTTAAAAATAAAGAACTGATTCATATTATAATAGATATTGTCTGAGTAGTCTCTTGCTTCACCAAATCTCATAATCTCGTGTACATATATATCATAAAAACTTCCGTATTTTTTTTGAAGAGCAAGCATTTGAGCTTTTGTATTAGTGGTATCTGTTTGTTGAAACTCTTGGTCAAATCTAAAAAAAGAAACATCCGTTTTTGAAAAATCTACTTTAGGAGCATCTGGTTTTTTACTGCCACATTTGCACTGAGAGAGCGTAAATAAGACTAATAAAAGGAAACATATTAGATAATTATATTTTTTTGACATAGTTTAAAATAAATTTAATAGCTCTGATTTTAAAGCCTTATTTTTATGTAATTATTTTTTTCTAAAAAGCTAAATTACACATTATGAAAAAATACTTAGTAATTCTTTTTGTATTGAGCCATATATTTATCTCATATGCTCAAGATGCTGCTACCAGCAAAGGCGAAAGCGCAGTTGGTTTGCTAGGCGAAAAAACCAGATTGGGTATCAATTTTAATCCTCTTTTTTCTTGGTCTAGAACGCCTGGTGCACAAACAGATAATAAAGGAGTGCGTATGGGTTTTCAGATAGGTCTTCAAGTAGATTATTATTTTGCAAAAAATTATGGGCTTACTACTGGATTGTATTTCGATTATTTAGGTACGAATCTGGAGTATATTTTAGCTAAGAATGATTCATTGGGCAATCCATACAATAAAACCTATTCGCATAAATATACTTCTCAATATATAGAAGTGCCATTGGGATTAAAATTAAGAACCAATGAGTTTAAAAGAATAACAGTATACGGAGAACTTGGAATTGCCACGATGTTTTTAGTTTCTGCTAGAGGCACTTATGACACAGATTTTGATGATATGAAATATGAGCAAAAAAAAGTATATGCAACTAGAGTTAATTTTTTGGATGTGGCAGCAAGTGGTGGAGCAGGTATAGAATATAATATAGCTGGTAAAACATCTTTAGTAGCAGGAGTGGTATACAAATATGCTTTTCTAAATCATATAAAAGATGATAAAGCAAAAGATGTAAAACCACTCAACATAGGACTTTCAGAAGACCCTATTTATTTAAATTATTTTGCTTTTAGAATTGGCGTTTTATTTTAATTTATATTTTTTCTTTTTATGAAAATTGCACTTGCACAACTGAACTATCATATTGGTAATTTTGAAGCCAATACAAAAAAAATAATTGATGCTATTGCTGAAGCTAAAAGCAAAAATGCCGATATCGTTCTTTTTGGAGAGCTAGCGGTGTGTGGTTATCCGCCAAGAGATTTTTTAGAGTTTGATGATTTTATCAATAGATGTCAAATGTCTATAAATGATATAACAGCTCACACTGAAGGAATAGCTGTAGTCGTAGGTTGCCCAATCAAAAACCCAAAAATAGAAGGTAAAGATTTATTTAATGCAGCATATTTTATTGCCGATAAAAAAATAATCCATGTCACACATAAAACATTGCTTCCCACTTATGATGTTTTTGATGAGTATAGATATTTCGAACCGAATGAAATATTTGAATGTGTAACTTATAAAGGAAAAAAAATTGCAGTTACTATCTGTGAAGATATTTGGAATGTAGGCAATGAAAATCCTTTGTATCAAACATGTCCTATGGATTTTCTAATCAAACAATCTCCCGATTTTATTTTAAATCTTTCAGCTTCACCATTCAATTATACGCATCCTGCACTTCGACATCATACTGTGAAAGCCAATGTAAATACTTATAAAATCCCAATGTATTATTGTAATAATATAGGTGCACAAACAGAATTGATTTTTGATGGAGGCTCTATGGTATATGATGCACAGGGTAACTGTTGTGGTATGCTTCCACATTTTGAAGAATGTATAGAAGTATTTGATTCGGAAAACCTTAAAGCACAAGAAGCGCCTGATTATACTCAACAAAAATATCGATTGATGTACGATGCATTAGTAATGGGCATCAAAGATTATTTTCAAAAAATGGGGTTCAAAAATGCAATATTAGGATTGAGCGGAGGTGTAGATTCAGCTCTAGTATTGTGTTTGGCTGTAGCAGCTTTAGGTAAAGAAAATGTGATGAGTGTATTGCTTCCTTCTCAGTATTCTACAGGACATTCTGTAGATGATTCATTAGCTTTAGTTAAAAACCTAGGTTCGCCACATGAGATTATTCCTATCAAAGATGCGTTTGATACATTTGAAAAATTACTTGCTCCACAGTTTAAAGATTTGCCAGAAAATGTAACCGAAGAAAATATACAAGCTAGATGTAGAGCTGTTTTACTGATGGCTATGAGCAATAAATTTGGCTATATACTTTTGAATACTACAAACAAAAGTGAGGCTGCAGTTGGCTATGGTACATTATATGGCGATATGTGTGGTGGCATAGCTGTATTAGGTGATGTATACAAAACAGAAGTATATGAAATTTGTAATTATATAAATATAGATAAAGAAATAATTCCATTACACATTCTCACTAAAGCTCCAAGTGCAGAGTTGCGACCTGGACAAAAAGATTCAGACTCATTACCAGAATATAGTCTATTAGACTCTTTGCTTTATCAGTATATCGAAAAACGTCAAGGTCCCAATGAGTTATTAGCATTAGGTTTTGACAAAGCACTAATCGATAGAGTACTCAAAATGGTAAATAGTAATGAATGGAAAAGATACCAAACTCCACCTATATTAAGGGTTTCTCCTTGTGCATTTGGAGTAGGAAGAAGAATGCCTATTGTAGGTAAATACTTGTCTTAAAACTGAACTAATTTAATCTATTAATTAATGTAATAAGATAGATTCTAGAATTTAGCATCTTATTTCTTAATACTTGATACTTAAATCTTACTACTGTTTTTATCTAAATGTCAATGTTCTAGTTCTGCCTCTTGCAGAGATTGTGAAAGTGTTATCACAAGTACCAGAACCAAAATTGATACTTCTGTCTATACCACCAATTTTAGAAAAGATAATACTGCCTGCTGTGATTTTGTGTACACAACTCATATCAATTGTAAGTGCGCTACTTATTGTTGCAGTAAAGGCATCTCCTCCAGCTGTAGTTCCTGAAGCATCTCCTGTGATAGAATATTTGTCATCTGCTCTAGTAGGAGTGCTATATCCATTTAACCAAGTTCGCACTCTATTGCTTACCCATGATATAGTACCACTGCCATCAGCTTTTATGATACTGCCCGTTACAGAAATAGTATAGTAATAATTTCCATCGGTATTCATGCCCATATTAGTCACCGTTTTTGTGCCCTCTATTTTATTGTCATTTACATAATAGTTGTCAAAAGTAATAGTGTGAACAGAGCCTGCATCTTTGTATCTGCCTGTATAATTGATAATTACTTTTCCTCTTCTGTTTTTACCATCTGCACACATACAATTGCTACTGCCAAAATCTATAGTAATAATTCTTGCAATTGTATCTACTATTACCGTATCACACAGTCCACCCATGATATCAGATACTTCTCCAGTTTTAAAAGAATTGAGTGAACCTTCATACGCTTCATCATTCATTTGGCTTACATCATTAAAGGATTGTTCAGCAAGACCATTATCATTTCCCAATGATTCAGTGATATCTACATCAGCTTTTTTACAAGCACCTAAAAAGAAAAACATAATAAACGTGCATAGCACTAAACTACTTAAAATTAATTTTTTCATTTTTTTATAGATTTTATTTTAATAAATATATCTAGTAGACTTTTGTTTTTATTAAAGGTTTAATTGATGAGTATTATTAATCTACAAATCTAGGATCTACTTCCATCACATGAGCACATTTTTTGCAAGTGCGATATTCAAGACTAGAATAAAACTCTCTAAATCTCGGAATAAAATCTTTTTCAATATTGGTCAGATGAAATTTATATTCGTGTAATAAATTATTACAATTTTCACAATACCACTGAAGTCCATCTTCTAAAGTTTCTCTTTTTACTTCTATAACAAGACCTACAGTATTTGGTCCTCGTCTTGGTTGATGAGGTACACCAGCAGGTAGTAAAAACATTTCACCTTGCTTAATAGGAATAGTCACTGCTTGTCCATCTTCTTGTATGCCTACTTCTATATCTCCTTCTAGTTGGTAGAATAATTCTTCTGTTTCATTGTAATGGTAGTCTTTTCGAGCATTGGGTCCTCCTACCATCATCACTATATAGTCTCCTGATTCTACATATAGATTTTTGTTTCCTACAGGTGGTTTTAGCAGGTCTCTATTAGTAGTTATCCATTCTTGAATATTAAAAGGTCTTCTTATTGGCATGATATATATTTTACTTATAACAAACGTACATAAAAAAATAGAAATTTTTGAATATTATATCTGCTAATAAATATTGAAAATTTTTTTTGTTTTTATTTAGCCCGCAGATAATGCAGATAAACGCAGAAAAATCTGTGTAAATCAGCGGGAATATTTTATTTTTTTAGCCCGCAGATAACGCAGATAAGCGCAGAGAAAATCTGTGTAAATCAGCGGATGAATCAGCGAAAATCAGCGGGAATGTTTTTTTATTTAGCCCGCAGATGACGCAGATAAGCGCAGAGACAATTCGTGAAAATCAGCAGGAATTTTACTCGTCATATTTTTTTTAAATAAATTTAATATTTTTACTAACTATAAAAAATAACTTATGACTGAAAACGATATTTCATATAAAATAAGAGGTTCTATTTTTAAAGTCTATAATGAACTGGGACCAGGCTTATTAGAATCGGCTTATGAATCAGTATTAGCATATGAGTTAAAAAAAGAAAAATTAAAAACAGAAGTTCAGGTTTCTCTACCGCTATACTATGATGAAATAAAAATGGATGTAGGTTACAGAATAGATATTCTAGTAGAAAACAAAGTAATAATAGAAATAAAATCTGTAGAAAATCTTTTAGAAGTTCATCATAAACAATTAATTACTTATCTGAAACTTTCTAATTTAAAACTTGGACTTTTAGTTAATTTTAATACAGCAGATATTGGCAAATCAATTTTTAGAAAAGTTAATGGGTTAGGAGTAATATAGTTTTATAGCCCGCAGATAACGCAGATAAACGCAGAGAAAATCTGTGGTAATCAGCGGATTAATCAGCGAAAATCAGCGGGAGTGTTTTTTTTATTTTTTAGCCCATAGATAGCACAGATAAACGCAGAGAAAATCTGTGTAAATCAGCTGATAAATAAGCGAAAATCAGCGGGAGTTTTTTTTTATTTTTTAGCCCGTAGATAGCACAGATAAACGCAGAGAAAATCTGTGTAAATCAGCGGATAAATCAGCGAAAATCAGCGGGAGTATTTTTTATTATTTAGCCCGCAGATGACGCAGATAAGCGCAGAAAAATCTGTGAAAATCAGCGGGAGTGTTTTTTATTATTTAGCCCGCAGATATTGCAGATAAGCGCAGAGAAATGACGAATTCTATTTGCCTACTTAAAAATTAAATAATTTTTGAATATTTAATTATCAGTATTTTTACCAAATGAATTTACATCTAAAAAACAAAAATGCACTAGTCTGTGGTAGTTCTGCAGGTATAGGTAAAGCAAGTGCTATATTACTTACATCATTAGGAGCAAATGTCACACTTGTTGCTCGTAATGAAGAGAAACTAAAAGAAGTACTAAAAACATTAGACACTAGTCAAGGACAAATACATAATTATGTTGCAGTAGATTTTTCTTCTCCTGAAAATGTGCAAATAGAAATAGATAAGCATTTGATTAATAATAAAATTAACTATCACATACTTATCAATAATACCGGAGGGCCACCTGCTGGACAAGCTATTGATGCTAAAGAAAGAGATTTTTTAAGTGCATTTAATAATCATTTGATATGCAATCATATTTTAGTAAAAGCTCTTGTACCAGGAATGAAAGCAAACAAATATGGTAGAATTATTAATATCATTTCTACATCTGTAAAAGCTCCACTACACGGACTTGGTGTAAGCAATACTATTCGTGGTGCAGTAGCAAGCTGGTCAAAAACTTTAGCAAATGAATTGGGGCAATATAATATCACTGTAAACAATGTACTTCCTGGTGCTACAGCTACTGAAAGACTAGATGCTATCATCAATAACAAAAGTGCAAAAGCAAATAAATCTACAGATGATATTGCTCATGAAATGATGAATGAAGTCCCAATGAAACGATTTGCTCAACCTGATGAAATAGCTAATGCGGTATGTTTTTTGGCTAGTGAAGCTGCATCATATATTAATGGAATAAACCTGCCAGTAGATGGAGGTAGAACAGCTAGTTTATAAATGAATATTTTTAGACAAGGTTCAGCATTTGAAGTATTAAAATTTAAAGACTATCGGTATTTTACGATAGGTAGGTTTTTTATCATTTTTGCTATCAGTATACAGGCTGTAGTGGTGGGCTGGCAAGTATATGAAGCTACCAAAAGCGAATGGCAACTGGGACTTATAGGTCTCGCAGAAGCTATACCTTTTATTTTTACTAGTTTGTTTGGTGGTCATGTAGCGGATATTTTTAGTAGAAAAAAAATTGTGGTTATTTCCAATTTTGTTTATTTGATAGCTACTATTCTATTGGTTTTGATAAGTTATTATTTTGCTACTATTTTCCCCGTTTATGGTTTATGGCCAGTATTTGCAGTCATATTTATTACAGGTATTGCTCGTGGTTTTTTAGCACCTGCACAGTCTGCTTTTTTGGCACAACTCGTACCTAGAGACAAGCTCATGTATGCAGCAACAGTAGGAAGCATGAATTACTATGGAGCAAGTATCATAGGCACTGCGGTAGGTGGACTTTTGTGCGGATATATAGGTACTTATTTATCTTATGTAGTTGTTTCTTCACTTACTTTATTTGGTCTGCTTATCATGTTTTTGATGGTGAAAGATTATACCTATGAAAAGAAAGAAACCAAGAATAATATATTTCAAAATATTTATGAAGGAATTGAGTTTGTATTTAAAAACGAATATTTATTGACAGCCTTATCGTTGGATATGTTTGCAGTACTCTTTGGCGGTGCAGTAGCTATACTTCCGGCTTTTGCAGACAAAATATTACATGTAGGTCCACAAGAATTTGGCTTACTCAGGGCTGCTCCATCTGTTGGTATAGTGGTGGTTTTATTATTGCTTGCATATTTCCCACCTAGAAAAGAAGCTGGAAAAAAATTATTGTATTGTGTAGCAGGATTTGGATTGGCAACTATAGCTTTTGCATTGAGTAGAAATTTCTATTTGTGTTTTTTCTTTTTGATGCTTACAGGTGTATTTGATGGTGTGAGTGTTGTGATACGAGGTAGTATTGTTCCTATGTTTTCTCCAGATCATATGCGAGGTAGAATAGAATCTGTCAATAAAATATTTATAGGTAGTAGCAACGAACTCGGCAGTTTTGAAAGCGGTTTTGCTGCACGCGCTATGGGCTTAGTTCCATCGATATTGTTTGGTGGATGTATGACTATGCTCGTTGTAGCGATTACTTGGTGGCGAGCTAAAGGTTTGAGAAAATTGGATTTGGAGTAAATTTTAGTTGCTAATACTATAATATGGTTTCAGTAATTTATCTAAATCTGCATCACCATCTATATACCAGTTCGAAATACTTATATTATCTTCTTTATTTATAATGTTTAATTCTCCTGAAAAAAAGAATCCCCTTGATAAACTTTTATATACTCTACAAATACTCAAATCGTACATTTTATCATTCAATGTATAATAGACTAAATTTTTATTTATAATAAAAACAGGATTTTTATAAAATGGCATGTAAACAACTCGGCATAATAGAAAAAATAATAAACTCAGTAAAACAAAACAATAATACTCGATATTATTTGATTTAATCATAATGTAAATAATAAAGAATATTGCTATACTTAATAAAAATATGGATAGCAATGCGGTTTTTTTATAATAATAAAACCTTATACCGTCAATATGGTCATAATTTTTATTATTGTTTTTTATAGCATTTACTAAATTAATTCTCATATGTTTTATCATTTTTTAATACAACACCCTCGTTCTTATAGTCCCCTCAATATCACTCAGTACATCTTGTAAATCATCTGTAGTGTCTATATCGCTTTTGATATCAAGTACTACATATCCTACTTCTTGATTGGTATTTAAATATTGACCTACGATATTTATGTTTTTAGAGGCCATGCATGAATTGATAGCAGAGAGCATTCCGGGTATGTTGTTATGTATATGCAATATTCTTCTAGTGCCTTCTTGTATTGGTAGATTTATTTCTGGTAAAGAATGAGACCCCATGGTATTGCCCGTGTCTATAAAAGAAATAATTTTATTGCTTACATCTGCTCCTATATTTGCTTGAGCTTCTTCGGTGCTTCCACCTATATGAGGTGTAAGTATTACGTTTTCTATGTTTTGCAACACAGTTGCAAATGAATCGCCTTTGCTCTTAGGTTCTATCGGGAAAACATCTATTGATGCACCAAGAATTTTTTTATCTATTAAAGCGTTTTTCAAAGCGTCTAAATCTACTACAGTTCCTCTTGCATAATTAATAAGGACTGCTGTTTTTTTCATCAGACCTATATTGTTTTTATTGATGATGTTTTCTGTTGTAGAATTTTCTGGTACATGTATACTTACTACATCACTTTTTTCTAGTAGCTCATTGATACTTGTTACATTTTTTGCATTGCCAAGTGGTAGTTTTGGATTCACATCATAATAAATTACATCTAGTCCCATATTTTCTGCAAGTACACTCAATTGAGAACCAATATGACCATAACCAATAATACCTAGCGTTTTGCCACGTAGTTCAAAACAGTTTTTACTGTCTTTGAGCCAAACGCCTGCATGAGCTTGTTTGTTTTTCTCTGGTATCTGTCTTATCAGCTGAATCATACTGCTGATGACCAATTCAGCAACAGAGCGAGTATTAGAGTATGGTGCATTAAAAACAGGAATACCTCTCCTTCCTGCTTCTTTTAAATCTACTTGATTGGTGCCAATACAATAACAACCAATACAAATTAATTTCTCTGCATGTGATAATGCTAATGCATCAATTTGTGTTTTAGATCGAATACCAAGTACATGAATATCTTTTATAGCTTCATGTAGCTCCTCACCAGTGAGTGCACCTTTAAGACAATTTATTTGAGTATAACCTTTAGCTTGGAGATTTCCTACTGCTACATCACTGATACCTTCGAGCAGTAAGATTTTAATTTTATTTTTTGGAAAAGATGTAGTCATCCTGCAAAGATAGATGAAATGAGATTTTTATATTCAAAGCATTTTATACAATTTTTTAAGTAGATAATCTTAATAGAATTTTACAATCATTATTCAATACCTTTGTAATACACAAAATTTTTCAATATGCTATATTCAATGACAGGTTATGGAAAGGCTACTATCAATAATAATGGTAAAACCATAGCTGTAGAAATGCGTTCTCTGAATAGCAAAGGTCTTGAAATAAATATGAAGATACCCAGCAATTACAGACAGTTTGAATTTGTATGGAGAAACACAATGTCTACTGCTTTAGAAAGAGGCAAAGTAGATGTATCTATTAATGTAGAAGAAACTCAAATTCAGTTGACAGAAATCATCAATAAAGAATTGTTAAAATCTTATTTGATACAGCTTCAAGAGATATGTGAGGAGACAAATGCCTCTAAAGAAGGTTTGATGGATACTGTACTCAAACTACCAGGAGTAATACAAAGCAATAATGATAATAATAGTGAAACTTCAGAAAAAGAAATAACAGAGGTATTGCTCCTTGCTATAAAAGATATGCAAAAATTTAGAGCAGATGAAGGCACAAAACTAGAGGAAGAATTAAGCAAAAGAATTGAAGAGATAATGGTCAATCTCCAACAAGTAAAAATAGTAGAACCAACTAGAACTATAGAAATAAAAGAACAATTGAGAACCAATCTAGCACTAGTAATCAGCAATGAAAATCTTGATGCCAATAGACTAGAGCAAGAAATCATCTATTATATAGAAAAATTAGATATCACCGAAGAGATCGTACGACTAGAAACACACTGTAATTATTTTAAAGAAATAATGAGTGATGCGATGACTTCTAAAGGTAGAAAGTTGAATTTTGTAGCACAAGAAATAGGAAGAGAAATAAACACTATTGGCTCTAAGGCAAACAACAAAGATTTACAAGTATTAGTAGTACAAATGAAAGATGAGTTAGAAAAAATAAAAGAACAATTAAATAATATATTGTAGTTAATAATTTTTATGTATCCATTTCAAAAACTAATAATCATAACAGCACCAAGTGGCGCAGGTAAAACTAGTATCGTAAAAAAGCTAATGGATACCGATTTGCCTTTAGGATTTTCAGTGTCTGCTTGTACTAGAAAACAGCGAGCTGGCGAAGAAAATGGAAAAGATTATTATTTTATCTCTACAGAAGATTTTTTACATAAGATAGCCAATCATGAGTTTGCAGAATTTGAAGAAGTATATGCGGGTTCTTACTATGGCACTTTAAAAAGCGAAATAGAACGAATCTGGAAGGAAGATAAAGCAGTATTGTTTGATATAGATGTACAAGGGGCGCTGAGAATAAAAAATAATTTTGGAGAAAAAGCATTGACTATTTTTATAAAACCTCCATCATTTGATATACTTGTAGAAAGGCTCACACAGCGCAATACAGAAAGTGAAGAAAGCTTAAAAAAACGAATAGATAAAGCATCTCTAGAACTTACATTTGAAAACAAATTTGATGTAGTAATAGAAAACATAGTGCTTGAAGATGCTTTTATGGAGGCAAAAAATATTATAAATAAGTTTTTATTTTAAAATAATATTTCTTATTTTTACTTTATCATGATTGCTAAAATCACCACCGGAGTAAAAATAGTAGTAGAAACCAATTTTCAAGAAAAGGTATCCAATCCTCTTTTTGATCAGTATATTTTTGCATATAGAATCACCATAGAAAATTTTAATGAATTTCCGGTTCAGTTGATTAGTCGTCACTGGTATATTTTTGATTCTATAGCTGGCAAACACGAAATAGAAGGAGAAGGTGTGGTAGGAGCAAAACCAGTATTGTTTCAAGACGCCAATTATCAATATATAAGTGGTTGCAATCTTAAGTCAGATTTTGGCACTATGCATGGTTATTATGTTTTTGAAAATATAAGAACATCCGAAACCTTTAAAGTAGAAATTCCTAGATTTCAGTTAGCTAGTTCATCTAAAACGAACTAGATAACAAACCTATTTATGATTAAATCATTTTTCATCTTTCTTTTAGTATTTAATATATATTCGTTTTTACTGATGTGCTATGACAAATGGCGCGCTAAGAATAATGAATGGAGAGTGTCAGAAAAAGTATTATTGCTTCATGCATTTTTTCTCGGAAGTATAGGCATCTTGCTAGGTATATATTCCCCACTCAAGCACAAAAGAAATGATTGGAAATTTTCAATAGGAGTTCCTATTATTATTTTATTACAGATAGCATCAGTGATATTATTTATTAAATATACACTACAAGCTGTAATCAATTTATTTTCATAAATTATAAAAATGAATAAGTTCCTCTCTTAGTAAGGTATAATCTATTTTTTCAAAAGGATGTTCAAGATTTTCAAATAATTTAAATTGTGCATTTTTTATTTTGTCTGCAACAAGTTTTGTTTCATCCATACTTACCATTTTATCAAGTGCGCCAACAGATATTATACATTCGCAGGTAATTGATTCAAGAATATTATCTTTTAAAACAGGATTTTTACCTAAGGATAACATAAGTTGTGCAGTTTTAATACAAGTGTTTTTCCAAAAATCTTTTCCATGTCTATCACTCAGCATTTGAGCATAGTGTGGTACTTTATCTAGGATTTTTTCTGCATCTAGCATTTTACTTTCTTTGACAGATGACTCTTCATTCCAATCAAACTTTGTTGCAAGAGTAAATATTTTATTTACAGCTTCAGGATACAAGCTAGCTAGCAAAAGAGCTACATATCCTCCCATACTATATCCAAATATATTTATTGGAGTTGTGATATTTTCTTTTGATAGAAATTCTTGTATGTCATTTACAAATAATTCAATTGACAAATCTTCATCTATATTTGATTTTTTGCCATGCCCAGAAAAATCTAATGTGTATACATTAAAATCTTTTTTGAGAATATTGCTTAGAGGAAGTAATTGATTTGAAGACCCAAGTGCACCATGAAGTATGAGTAAAGAGTTCATTTTTTAATAAAAAATTATTTGATATCTTTTACCAATAACTGTAAGTATAGTTTGTCTCTCCAAAGATTTTCATCAATGATATAGCACATATCAAAAGCACCTTTGGTAACTCGTTCCATATGTTGAGCCATTCCAAAACCTATACCTTTGAGTTTTCCTTGACCTTTTTTAGTTACTAAAAGTTGAAGATGGTCTGTACCACCTATTTTACTTTGGCCAGTGTCCAATACTTCAGAGGTTCTGAAAACTGGGCGCATATTATTAGGTCCAAATGGAGCAAATTGTTTCAGAATATTATAAAATTTTTCATTTATCTCACTGAATTCGATATCTGCATCTACATTGATTTCTGGAGTAAGTAGTTCATCCAATAGATTTTCTTGAACATACTCTTCAAATTTTTCAGAAAATTTTGGAAAGTTTTCTGGCAACATCGTTAATCCCGCAGCATATGTATGTCCACCAAATTTATCTAAGTATTCGCTACATGCTTCTATAGCATTATATATATCAAATCCTGCAATAGATCTAGCAGAACCAGTAAGCAATCCGTTTGATTCGGTAAGTATCACCGTAGGTCTATAATAGCTGTCTATAAGTCTACTCGCCACTATTCCTACTACTCCTTTATGCCATTCAGGATTGAAAAGTACAGTAGATTTTCTATTAATATGAGTTTCGCTATTTTCTATCATTTCTAGAGCTTCTCTAGTCATGACCATATCTACTTGTTTTCTATCTAGATTATTTTTGTTGAGTTTTTCAGCTTGGTTAAAAGCAGATTCACCTACCAATAATTTCACAGCATTTTTACCATCTTCCATTCTACCTGCAGCATTGATTCTAGGTGCAAGTTTAAAAACTATATCGTCTATAGCTATATATCCTTTTACAGAAGCACTTTCTATAAGTTGTTTGAGACCAACAGATGGGTTTTCATTGAGTATTTTTAATCCAAAATAGGCCAAAACTCTATTCTCCCCAGTGATAGGAACAATATCTGCCGCTATACTTACAGCCACTATATCTAGCATCGAGTAAAGCCTTTCAGATTCGTCATGATATTTTTGACAATATGCTTGAAGCAATTTAAATCCTACTCCACAGCCACTTAATTCTTTATAAGGATAATTGCAGTCTTCTCTTTTTGGGTCAAGAATAGCATATGCATTGGGCAATTCTCCGCCTGGTCTATGGTGGTCGCATATCACAAAATCAATCCCACGTTCATTTGCATAATCTATTTGTTCGTTGGCTTTCACTCCACAATCCAAACAGATGATTAAAGAAAAATTGTTTTCTTTTGCATAATCAATTCCTATAAATGAAACTCCATAGCCTTCTGTGTATCTATCAGGTATATAATACTCTATATGTGGGTACATGGGTTTGAAAAAGGCATAAATCAGTGCCACAGAAGTGGTGCCATCTACATCGTAGTCGCCATATACCAGTATTTTTTCTTTATTTGTAAGTGCTTTTGCTATTCTTTCTACAGCTTTATCCATGTCTTTCATCAAAAATGGATCGTGTAGATGACTCAATTGTGGTCTGAAAAAACGATGAGCATCTTCGTAGGTCTCAATACCACGTTTTACCAACAACTCACAAAATACAGGATGTATTTTCAGTTGTTGTTGTAGCAAATTTACTTTTGCTATATCAGTTGTGGTCTTGGTCCAGCGTTTGGTCATTTAATATTTTACTATCTTAAAAGTCTTTAACAACGATTTTTCGTCATTAAAAGATAGTAAATATATACCATTTGAAAGATTTGATATGTCTATTTTTTCATTTAAGTTCTGTGAAACTATGAAAGGCTTATGATTGCTCAAAAGTTTTTTGCCTTGAATATCAAATATTTCGAAATTAATTAAAGAGGAATAATTCGTTTCTATTGAAAAATAAATTTCAGTATTTGATGCGTTATTTAATAATTGAATATTGCTATTTTCTTTTGAGGTAAATATTCCTGTATGGTTTTCTACTACTACTGATTGGCTTATTATACAACCATTTCCGTCTTTTATATATACAGTATATGAACCAATGCCTAATCCTAAAAACAAATTGGTACTCACATAAGTAGTTCCATCAATACTATAAGTAATAGGAGCACTACCTCCTACACCAGTTACATATATATTTCCAGAGGTACTTCCATTGACATGTTGCACTTTTAAAGAATCAAAAAGTAGTTCATTCGGTTCAGTGATAGTATAGGTTTTAATTCTAGTACAGCCAACACTATCTGTGATGGTGACTCTATAAGTACCTGCTTGCAGATTATTTATTGTGTTTGTATTTGCTCCATTGCTCCAGTTATAGGTAAGCGAAATATTAGCAGGTGAAATAGTTACGTTTACAGAACCAGAGCTATCGCTATTACACAACACATTTTGACTAGATGCTGAAATACTTCCATTGCATTCGGTACAATCAAATTGATTGTTCATTTCCAACAAAGCATTATATAAATTTAATTTTCCACCTGTTACACTCTTGCCTACTAGTTCAGGTACAGCAGAAGTCCCATCTAGAATATATTTTTTTAATAAAGAAACTGCGCTATCTGGATAGTTGTCGTACAAATCTAAAAATTTAGGACAAGCATATGACATCAAAAAAGCTACAGCACCTGCTATCATTGGGCTAGAAAATGAGGTGCCACTAGATGCTGCATATCCTTCAGGTCCAATACATGAAAGTATATTTGTGCCAGGTGCGCCTAAGTCTATCGAAGTATTTCCATATGCAGATGAAATATTATGTTGGTTGAGTCCAGTAGTATTAGTTACGCTTACTAAAAAATTACTTATACATGTAGTAGGCATATCACCTACTATATCTACATCTTGATTTCTATTGGCAGTAGCTGCCACACTAAGTATTCCATATTTTCCCATACTATCATACATAGCGCACCAAATAGGAAAGTCTGAAGCCATTGCATCATTTATTCCAAAAGAAGAATTGCTAGCAACAATATATGCACCTTTAGTACCACTCGTGAGATTGTAAAGTTTTCGCATATCTACTATATAAGCATATGCTTCTATTGCTTGAGATTCTACAGCTTGAGTGTAAATAGGTAAAATTTTTACCCCATTACAAATGCCAGCTATCCCTTTATTATTATGTTTTGCACCTATAATACCAGCTACTTGAGTAGCGTGTGCCCCATTACTTTGGTTTACATCATCATTATTTAAAAGGGCATTCCATCCATTAAAATCATCTATATATCCATTTGCATCATCATCTATTCCATTGAGTGGTATTTCGTCATAGTTTTTAAAATAACTCATATCACTATGGTTCAAATCAAATTTAGTATCAGCTACTGCTACTACTATGGTATCTCCGTATCGTGTAATATTTGTTGTGCTACTATCCCAAGCTAGTTGTGCATCTATATCTACACCTGTAGTATAGCCATATTGTCCAGTATTATTCATATACCATTGATTGGTATAATATGAATCTATTGGAGTATAACCTCTATACTCAAATCTATGATTATATTGAATCGCTTTGAAAGCTGTGTTTGAACTGTTTTTGTCATAAAATATTTTTGCGTTTTCATCATTATTAAATGTGAAAAGAAAAATATTCATGCTTTCAGAAATAGTAGTAACATTTATATCTTGATTATTTACTAGTAGTTCTGGGTCTTGAGCTCTATCTAATAATACTATTAATTCATTATAGATAGTGTAGTTGTTTTTTTGTGCAAAAGAATTACTTACTATAAAAATATATAGCAGGCCAAAAATAAAATGAATTGTATTGCTTCTTCTCATGCTTTTGCTTTCAAAGCTTCATTTATATATGACGCTTTTATAAATTGTTTTGTTGCATCCAATTTTTTACAAACTGTACAGTAAACTCACTATCCCATTTACTTTCTAAGTCTTTTTCTTTAAATAAATCAGCAAAAAGTCTGTTTTGCATATAGCCAGTGTCTAACGCTGTTTTATATGAAATATTGCTGAATGAAACTAAATTATATAATGGTGTAAATTCATCGCCCATTTTTTCGTGCAAATATTTTTCTATTTTTTTTCTAAAAATAAATTGTGGGTCGGCAACTAAGTCACGCATTTCTATAAAATTATTTAAAGCCAATTCTGCTATAGCATCACCATTTGGTTTTCTAAGATTTTGATAGGTATCCAATATTTTTGACCAATCCGACTCACCACTTTCGAGCAAATCATCCAATACTCTCACATCTTCAAATCCACTATTCATACCTTGTCCATAAAATGGAACAATAGCATGACTAGCATCACCGATCAATGCCGTTTTGCCATTTATCCAAGGGAAACATCTTACCGTCACTAAATTTGAAATAGGATTGCTTAAAAAATCTTCAATCATATTTGGCATTAATGCTACAGCATCAGCAAAATGTTTTTGCATATACTCGCTTACTTGTTCTGGAGTTTTTATATCATGGATATGGTCTGCGCCTTCGTGTGGTACAAAAAGCGTACAGGTAAAACTCCCATCAAAATTGGGTAATGCTATCATCATAAAATGACCTCGAGGCCAAATATGTAAAGCATTTTTTTCTATTAAATATTCGCCATTTGGTCCAGCAGGAATTGTAAGTTCTTTGTATACATGAGGTAAGTGGTCTTGCGAATAATTAAATCTGGGCATTTTTTGCATACCATAACGAACTCTCGAATAGGCACCATCTGCACCAAATATCACATCAGAACTTACCTCATAGGTTTCATCTTGCTCAGTATCATTCATGAGCAAATGGTTTCTTTTCATATCTAGTTTTACTAGTTTTTGATTAAATCTAAAAGAAACTTCTTCGTGTTTTTCTGCTTCAGTCATCAATACTTTATTGAGCTCACCTCTACTTACAGAGTAGATAGCTTCGCCTTCTTTACCATATGGTTGGTAAACTTGTGAGCCATCAGCATTATGTATTTGTCTGCCATACATAGGAGTAGCTATCTTGCGTATTTCATCGCCTACACCTACTTTGTCTAGTGCCGTCCAGCCACGTGTACTGAGTGCTAGATTGATAGAGCGTCCTCCATATAGTGCAGAGCTACGCATGTCTGGTCTTTGTTCGTATACGGCTACTTGATGTTTTCTTTTAGCTAGGTATAAGGCCAATAGTGAACCTACTAAACCAGAACCGATGATGCTTATATTATTTTTTGACATAGTATTATAACTTAAAGCAAAGCTAAAGGTTTATTTTTAAATTAGTTTTTACCAATAAGAAATCACTGCATTGCCACTACTGCCACCTGTAAGAGTCCAATCTAGTTTGAATCCATAAGCACAACCACTACTAACTTGAGTGCCACTCGAATTGACACCAAAAGTAGCTGTAAATGTAAAGTCGTCAGTCACATGTTTGTAAATGCCCTGAGTTGGTCTCCACCAGCCACAAGTAGTATTTGATTTCCATGCTTGTTGCATTTCTGTAGTAAATGATTTTCCAAAACGATTGACTCCCCATGAGTCTAGCACTTTGCCAGCTACAGTTGTATCTCCATTTACGGTCACATATATCTGTGAGCTACTAGGAATAAAACCATACTCACAAGTACGGGCAGAAAGCCATTGAGCTGTTTGGCCATTGTCAAAAGTCACATCCATATCATTGCATCTTTCTCTTAAAAGTATAGTATTTGTGCCTAATAAGACTCCAAGCCAATTTATACCATTTACATCTGTAAGTATTTTCACACCATTAAAAGTAAGATATCGGTTTCCTAAGTCTACAAATGTTACTTTATAATTAGTGTAAGTCAATCTGAGTTGCGCTCCGGCATCGCTCCAATGAGCTCCATTGGTAAGTTCTACTTTTATTTGACCACTTCTTTTTCTGTTAGGATTTGGGCATATAGTAGTTCCATCAAAATTGATATATAATGTGGGTATAGGATCATGAAGTTCTGATGTATCATAAGTAGCTCCACATATCTCCGTAGCGAGAGTACCAGTGTTTTTGCCAAATACAGGAATCCCTTGTATATAATTGTTTATCTCATTATTATTTGCATCATATTCGCCTTTGATATTGGAGGCATCTTCATTGTGCTGTTTAGCATTTGGGTCTGCAATAGTGTTTTTATCTTTGATACATGAGTTTAGCAAGAGTATACTTATAAGGGTACTTGCAAAAATTAACTTTTTCATATTATAGATTTTATGGTATTATGTAAAAACGTATTTGATTATAAAAATAGTATTTTTTTGGTTTATAAATATACAAAATTATTAATTCATTTATTCAAAATTAGCTTTCCATCTTTCTATTCGCTCTTTATCATTGGCTTTTAGCCAGATGTCTGTATGAAGTAGCTCATAGGTTTTTTGAAAATAGGTTTTTGATTTCTCTAATTCATTTTTTACTAAATAATTTTCTGCTAGTTCTTCATAGATATATCCATCATCAGCATAGCCTTCTATTTCATGCAATATAAACAATGCTTCATCATGTTTTTGCATCATACGTTTGCATTTGGCAATACTATATTTTGCTATTCGTGCATTTGCATCTCTTTGTTTATCTATATTCCAGAATAGGCATTTATGAAATAACGCTGTTGCTTTTTCGTAGTTTTTCATATCAAAATAGGTCCAGCCTGTATTGTTGTATAATGAGCCTAACCAATTTTTTGCACGTTCTTCTTTCGCTTTTTCAGCCGTGTCTATAGCTTTTTCGTTCCATGCTAGAGATACTTCATCAGTATTAGCTATGCCTAACATATGCAGTGCATCTACCTGATAGAAATCTAGTCCATTTTTATTTGCAATATCTGAAGCTTTTTCAAACATTTTTATTGCATCTGTTTTTTCATTATTTGAATTATAGAGTCTACCTTTTTCTAAAAAATATCGAGTAGCAATTTGAGGTTTGTTTTGAATTAAATCATTTTCTATTTCAGACAATAAGAGATGTCCGTCTTCAAATTTTCTTTGTAGACCAAGCGTTCTAGCTATTTGTGTTTTTAATTCAGCAATATAATTCTTGTCTTGAGCACTAGTTAAAATTTCTCTAAATTTTTCTTCTGTAGCTTTAGGGTCACTATAGTTCCAGAGTGCATCAAAATCTTGCATTTTAAAAATATTTTAATGTAATATCAATCATACGTTTTACAAAACCTGTATATGGTGGATAGAGTAGTTGTAGTGTGCCTTTTTTTAGATGTTGCTTTAGTACAGCACGTTCATTGCTAAATTCCCTAAATCCAAAAACTCCATGACTCTTACCAATACCGCTATTATTTACTCCACCAAAAGGTAAATTTGGTTGTGCAATATGTGTAAGGGTATCGTTCACGCATGTGCCTCCAGCACTAGTGTTGTCAAGTATATATTGTGCATTTTTATTTTTGCCACTAAATATATAAAGAGCCAAAGGTTTTTCTCTATCATTGATATATTGTAGTGCTTCATCTATTGTTTTGTATGAGATAATTGGAAGTATAGGACCAAATATTTCTTCTTGAAGCACACGACTGTCTTCGCTTACATTGGTGAGTAGTGTTGGTGTAAAATAATTTTCATCTTCTTTGCTTACGCCACCATATTCTACGTTTGCTCCTTTTTGAATAGCATCATCAAGCAAAGATTTTAATCTAGTAAAATGTCTATTATTTACAATTCTGCCCATATCTTTTGAGCTAGACATTTCTTTGCCAAATGCGCTGTCTATTTGTTGTTTAAGCGCATTGATAAATTCTGTTTTTTTAGATTCGTGCACCAACACATAATCTGGTGCTATACATGTTTGACCTACATTGATGCACTTTCCCCAACCAATTTTATTACTAGCTTCATTCATGTTTGCTGTTTCATCTACGATTGCTGGGCTTTTGCCACCAAGCTCAAGAGTTACAGAAGTCAAAAATTTAGAGGCTTCTTTCATCACTATTTTTCCTACAGCTGGGCTACCAGTAAAGTGTATATGATCAAATTTTAATTGAAACAATTCTTGAGAAACAGTTGCATCGCCTGTTACTACTGCTACTTCATTTTCATCAAAAATAGTTTTCAAATATTTGGTAATAATATCTGTGGTATGTGGTGTAAATTCAGAAGGTTTTACGATACACGTATTGCCAGTTGCAACACACATAAGTACTGGAGAGATTGCTAGTTGAAAAGGATAATTCCATGGAGAGATCACTAAGCAAGTTCCTTTTGGCTCTCTAAGAATATACGAGCTACTTCCTATCATGCTGAGTGGCGTATCTACTTCTTCAGGTTCCATCCATCTTTCTAGATGAGCTACAATATGTTTTATCTCTGTGACAATAGGAAAAAGCTCTGTTAAATCAACCTCTTCGGCAGGTTTTTTAAAATCCTTATAAATAGCATCTTGTATTTCTGAGCGCATGGAGAAAATAGCTTTTTTCATTTTATTCAGTTTTGCTATACGTTCAGATGCAGTTGATTTTTTTAATATAGACTTATGTTTTGCTTGAATATCAAATATTCGTTTGATTTCAATTGCTTCTGTGTTTATGCTAGTAGGATTGGAATTCATGTATTTAAAATTAACTTGAGTATAAATGTAAGAATTTTTCTAATTCTATTGAAAATATTTGAATCTTATACTATATTTGAGATTATATTCGTTTAACAATAGTTTGAAAAAGGCTTGTAAATAGTAGGTTTATAAATAAATTTAGTAAAAGATAAAAAAAACACTATATTTTTGCACTCCCTTAGGAAACTAAGTTATTGATATTTACGTTACTAAATTAAAATAGAAATAAACATATGCGTCAGCTCAAGATTACCAAATCGATTACCAACAGAGAATCACAATCTGTAGAGAAGTATTTACAAGATATTGCAAAAGTAGATTTGATCACAGCTGAAGAAGAGGTAGTGTTAGCACAAAAAATACGTGATGGCGACCAAGTAGCTTTAGAAAAATTAGTAAAATCAAATTTACGTTTCGTTGTATCAGTAGCAAAACAATACCAAAACCAAGGACTTTCTTTAAATGACCTAATCAATGAAGGAAATGTAGGTTTAGTAAAAGCAGCTCAAAAATTTGATGAAACAAGAGGTTTTAAATTTATATCATATGCAGTATGGTGGATTCGTCAATCTATTATGCAAGCATTGGCTGAACAAGCAAGATTGATAAGACTTCCTTTGAATAAAGTTGGTTCATTGAGCAAAATACGTAAAGCATTAGCTCACTTAGAACAAGAATTTGATAGAGAGCCTACTCCAGAAGAGTTAGCAAAATACTTAGAGATAGATGTGAAAGAAGTAGAAACTACTTTGAAACTTTCTAGCAGACATACTTCTCTTGATGCACCTTTGATAGAAGGAGAAAATAATTCACTATCAGACGTACTTGAAAACGACAATGCTGATGGAGCAGATACACATTTAGATTATGCAGATTCACTACACAGAGAAACGCTTCGTTCGTTAAGTACACTTACTGAAAGACAAAGACAAGTAATACAATTGTATTATGGAATTGGTGTAGATCATCCTATGTCACTTGAAGATATAGGGGAGAACTTAGGCCTTACAAGAGAAAGAGTACGTCAGATAAAAGATAAAGCTATTAATAATCTACGTTCTACATCAAGAAGTAAATTATTGAAAACATATTTAGGATAGAATAATCTAGATACTAGACGTTAGATACTAGACTCTAGATATTAGGTATAATAAACGAGCCTTTCAGATTTTCTGAAAGGCTCGTTTGTGTAGTACATATTACATTATTTATTTTTTAGCTAAAAGATTTACGCTTTTTATCATTTCTATAAATTCTTTTCTGTATCCTTCTTTATCTATACCTTTTGCAGATTCTGCCAATGACAATGCATCGAAATAAGTCGCTTTATTTGCATAAGTACTTCCTCTCAATAGCATTCCGAATAATGCCACACTTGAAGCAAAACGAATGTTTTCTGATGGAGTGGCACTTTGTAAAACATTAGTTGTGTTCAAGTGACTTATTAATAATTTACTCGTAGTTTCATCCGGTTTTTTATACCTCATTTTCAACACTAGATAATCATCACTATTAAAATTGATTTCTTCTTTTGCTAATTCTTTGCTTAGGTCATTATCTATTCTTAGTAGAGGTGTGTTTTCATTTTTTAGCACTACTTCATATAGCGCAGTGACAGTATGACCTGCACCCAATTCGCCCGCATCTTTTTTATCGTTATCAAAATCTTCTTTTGCCATGATTCTATTTTCATATCCTATCAATCTGTATGAAGCTATTTTTTCTGGATTGAAATATAGCTGTAGTTTTACATCTTTAGCTATAGTAAAAAGTGTAGCTTTCATATCAGTTTTAAAAACTTTTGTAGCTTCATTTATATTGTCAATATAGAAATAGTTTCCATTTCCATTATCTGCTATAGTTTCCATTTTAGAATCTTTATAATTGCCCATACCAAAACCTATCATAGAAACATAGATTTTTTTCTCACGTTCAGACTCTATCAATTTCTTCATTTCTTCATCACTACTTACACCTACATTAAAATCTCCATCTGTGCACATCACAACTCTATTATTTCCTCCAGCTATCAAGTTTTCTTCGGCAATTTTATATGCTAGTTTGATGCCTGCACCACCAGCAGTACTTCCACCAGATTGTAAGTTGTCAATAGCTTTTAAAATAGTTTCTTTATTGCGCACTTCGGTAGACGGCAATACCAATCCAGAACTACCAGCATACACTACAAGTGCTATTTTATCAGTGGCTTGTAGATTGTCTACTAATATTTTTAAACTTTGTTTTACTAGTGGTAATTTATTGGCATCAGACATAGAACCAGATACATCTATAAGAAAAACTAAATTACTAGGATTGATTTGATTGTAATCTAGCTGTTTGCCTTGCATACCTATCATCAGAATTTTATTTGATGAGTTCCACGGACAAGACATCATTTCTGTATTGACACTAAAAGGATCTTCACCAGTTGGATTGTTATATTGGTATTTAAAATAATTGACCATTTCTTCTATTCGCACTGCGTCTTTTGGAGGCATTTGATTATAGGAAATCATTCGTCGTACATTGCTATAAGAAGCATTATCTACGTCTATAGAAAAAGTAGAAATTGAATTTTCGTTTGAAGAGATAAATTTGTTTTCAATGATTTTTGCATAGTCTTCATTATTACTAATATTATCTTTTTCTATAGGATTTCTATTTATTTGGTCATAATAATAATCTTCTTTGTCATATACATCAATACTACTTTCCATTGTAGTCTCTTTATATTTTTTATTTGCAGACCAGTTATAAGAAGTAGTAACCGTTCCTGATACAGTCTTAGATTGATCTATATATACTCCAGGGTTAGAAGCTACAATACTTTCTACTTTTCTAGTTGGCTTAATATTTAGATCTACTTGAGTATATGTTTCTGTATGAATTAAAGGTCTTTTATATTCAATAATTTGAACTTGCTCAAGTGATTTAGTAGAAGGCACCAAAGAAATATTTTCTGTGATTGTACTAATGCTATCTCTTACTGATATTTTTTTAGTAATTGTTTCATAACCAGGATATGCCACTTTTATATCATATATTCCACTATATAATTTTGTAAATTCATAATTGCCATCAAAATCTGTTTGTATTCCTTTTTTATCAGGCTTATTATCGTTTAATATTACAGTTGCAAAAGGAATGCCTTGTTGGGTTTCATCGATAATTTTGCCTTTGATAGTTGTAGCTTTACATATGCTATTAAAAAATAAAACAAGAATAAAATAGGAGATAAGTGTTTTCATAATAATAAAATTTAATGATGAATTATATTATCATGATGTCATTTTGTTTTTATTCCATAAATAGAATTTATTTAAAATAAAAAAACCCGCTCGATGAGCAGGTTTAATATTTTGAAAATTATTTTTGATTATTCTGCAGATGCTGACATTGTAGATTGCATAGCTGATGCAGGATAAAATCTGATTACTCCTTCATTGTCTATCACTACTACTCTGTAGTATACACCTTCGTTACCTGATACTGGATATTTGTCTACGGCTGTATATTTGCCATCTGCGATAGAAGCTATTTCCGATGTACCAAAAGTTTTTACTTGTCTGAAAGACTCACCTAAAACTGTACCTCTTTCTATAGTCATTTCTTTGATGTTTTCTGGATGTTTAAAGTACATATCTAGGGTTACTGTAGCTCCTGTTTTTGCAGGCTCTACTACTACATCTCTAGTCATAGAAGCTATTTTGTCGCTGTTATTAGCTGATACAAAAAGTGTAGAAAATAGAATAAAAAATAATCCAAGTGTAATTTGTAGAGATTTCATAAATATGCTGTTTTAGTTTTTTAAATTTTGAGTTTATATAGTCTTATACTCTCAAAAAAAAAAGTTACATTTATTTACAGTTTTTGATAAATTTTAAATAATATGCTAATAATTTTATGGAAACTATTGAATGATTTTCATAATCCAATCCATAAAAAGCTTACTAAGGTCTATATGAAATAATTTGTATGGGATAAGTATAATAGATGTCCAAAATACACAAGAAACTATTAAGTATTTAATAATTTTATTATGATTCTTAGTCATAGTGAGAAGTATGGCTGTGCCGAGAGGAAGTGTAATAATGATAGGTGATAAAAAAGCGACTCCTTTTAATCCCAATTTCTTTCTAAAGAAAACAATTAGTCTATTTCTTTTAGTTATCGCTTTATAAGAGCCATTTTGCTTGTTTCGTTTTATGTACCAGTCTCTGAGGTGTTCACCTAGATAAGTATAGATATATACTCCGACTATTCCACCAAATAAATTAAATATAAATGCTGGAATCAAGCCCCAATGAGATTCTGCAACGAATACTGTAGCCCATGAATACTTAAATGCCGAACCAATAATTATTCCAATAATTTCTAAAACCTTTGCAAACATAGCCTTATCTCTCTCTTCATTTATTCATTATATCATAATACTATAACTCATAAAGGTATAGTTACTAATACATATATACTTCTTAAAATATCTTAAATTAAATAATGGTTGGAGGAATTTCATTTCTAAAATGTCCGTTCATCTTTATCCTATTTATCAATTCGATATTTTCTTTTATGTTGGGTAAAGTTTTTTGTAAATGCTGATAAATCATATTTTGTCTGGCTTTTTCGTCAGCTATGGTCAGCAAATGGTATTTGTCTTCTACACTAAAACCTACATAATGAGCTATATCAAACGAACATAAATTTTCCAAATTTTTGAAAATCGGTTTTTCTATTCCTAAAGTATTTTTTAGTTTTTCTAATAGCTCTACGAGCAAAGTGTTTATTCTATTCACTTCTTGATTGATAGGTTCTATTGTTTGTACTATTCCACCGTGATATTGTTTATTTTCTACTTTTTCTAAGAAGTGCAAAATTCTTACAATACCTAAGCCTTTGGTTTTTATATCCAATTTTCCATCCTCATATTTTTTTTCTATAGACAATAATTCTATTTCAGTAGCATACTCCGCTAAGTTATTTTTAAGATAAAGCGGTATAGCAAAAGTTTTTTTGGATTGTTGAATATCATTGATTAACTCAATGTATCTAGGTTCGAAAATATGTAAGTTTAAGTTTTCACCAGGAAAAACAACGATACCCAAAGGAAAAATCGGCATAAATTTTTGCATAAGACAAATGTCATTATTTTGTAATAATTTTCAAAAATACTAAACGTATTTATGCAAAATAAAGTTTTTTACATCTTGCTAATATTAAAGAAATTATTTTTAACTTATAAATATTAAAAGATATGAAAAAGATTTTATTTATCTGGAGTATAGCTTTATCAAGTATATATTCTTTTGCTGGCGAAGTAACAGGTGTTGTAAAAGATTTAACATCTAATAAAGTAGTGGATAATGGCACAGTAACTATATATAACTCTGGAAGTAGGCGAACTACTCAAATACAAATAAACGGCGATTATTCATTTACTGGTATAAGTGCAGGCACCTATACGGTCACTGCATTTTCAGAGGGGAAAGTAGATACCGTAACAGATGTAGTAGTAAATACAGAAGGAGTTACTTATTTAGATTTAAGGTTTGCAGTAGAATTGCCAGGAATAATTTTTAGTGAAAAAAGAAAATATCCAAATCCATTAATAGATCCATTTAATGTATATACATCTACTATCACTACTGATAAAGATTTTAAACAAACAGGAATCAGAAAAGTGGAAGATGTTGCAGCTTTAAGTGCTGGAGTCACTCAAACTTCTGATGGTGAAATAAGTATCAAAGGTAGTAGACCTACATCTACACGCACTATGATAGATGGTGTATATTCTGAGTGTACAGTGCCAGTGACCGCTATCAAGTATGTGAGGGTATATACCGCAGGTATTCCAGCAAAGTTTGGTGATACATCTGGAGGTATCATATATATAGAAACCAAAAGTTATTTTGACTAGCAAACAACTCCAAAAAACAAAAAAGTCTTAGAATAATCTAAGACTTTTTTTATGTTGTATTAAGATGTTATTAGTAACTATCTCCTCCACCATATCCGCCACCGCCTCTGTTACCACCACCACCGTAGCCACCACCTCTATTACCACCACCACCATAGCCACCGCCACCGCTTCTATTACCACCACCGCCGTAGCCACCGCCACCGCCTCTGTTACCACCACCACCGTATGGTTTTCTAGCTGGTCTTTCTTCACCTTCTGGTCTTGGTTGAGATTCGTTCACGATTAAGTTTCTTTCCATAAACTCAATACCGTTTAATGTTTCGATAGCTTTTCTTGCTTCGTCATCATTAGCCATTTCTACAAATCCATAACCTTTGCTTCTGTTACGAAATTTGTCTACAATAATTTTTGCTGAAGTAACTTCTCCAATCTTTGAAAACTCAGCTACTAAGTCTTCATCTGTTGCTTTGAAACTAAGGTTTCCTACGTAAATGTTCATTTGTTTTAAAAAAATTTTAAGTGACCGCCATACCTATTGAAAACTTTGTAGAAACCTATAAGCCGAAATTAAAGAGTACTATACAAAAACATTTCTTAGATAGAACGAAAAAATAATATCAATACAAATTTAAGTGAAAAAAAAATTAAAATGCAAGTATTTTAAATTTATTATTTATTAGCACTCCGCTACATTTACAGATATATTGGTGGCCAATCCACCTTCACTAGTTTCTTTATATTTGGTATTCATGTCTTTGGCTGTTTCCCACATGCTTTTTATTACATCATCTAAGCTCACTCTTGCACTCTCTGGATTGCTTTCTATTGCTAGGTTGCAGGCAGTAATGGCTTTCATAGCACCCATAGAATTTCGCTCTATACAAGGTATTTGTACCAACCCGCCTATAGGGTCGCAAGTGAGTCCAAGATGATGTTCCATAGCTATCTCAGCGGCCATCAAAACTTGGCTCGGACTAGCCCCCATGCTTTCGGCTAGTGCTGCTGCTGCCATAGCACTGCTCACGCCTATTTCTGCTTGGCATCCTCCCATTGCAGCAGATATAGTAGCGTTTTTCTTAAAAAGCGTTCCTATTTCTCCAGCTATAAGTATAAATCGTATAGCTTTTTCTTCGTCAAAATTTTCTGTAAAACAATATGCATACATGAGTACTGCAGGTATAACACCTGCGGCTCCATTAGTTGGTGCTGTAATGATTCTACCAAATGCGGCATTTTCTTCATTCACTGCCAACGCAAAACAACTCACCCATTTATTTACTTTACTAAAAGAATGTTCGCTATTTTTTATAGCGTCTATCCACTCTTCTATATTTGTATAACTTGTGCCTTCTAAAAGTTTTCTATTGAGTTCTCCAGCTCTACGTTTTACTTGAAGACCTCCTGGTAATATACCTTCTTTATGTGCTCCCCTATAGATACAATCTTTAATTTCACTCCAAATTTTAAGTGCATCTATTTTTATTTGTTCTTTTGTTCTCCATGCTTCTTCATTGATATATATCAAATCAGAAACAGAGAGATTCATTTTAGTACAATTTTCTAGTATAGTACTTGCATGATGGCAGGGAAAAGGTGTGACAATAGCATGCTCGTTTATTGTGTTTTCGTCTTCAGTAGCTACAAATCCTCCACCTACAGAATAATATTTTTTTGTTAGCTCAGTACCATCTGTAAATATTGCTTTGAACTCCAATCCATTTGGATGAAAAGGAAGCGATTCTTTCATGTGAAAAACTACCTGTGTTGTAAAATCAAAATCGATAGAATGAGTTTCCCCAATCATAAGTTTTTTGCTCGATTTAATCGTTGCTACTTTCTCAGTAATTGTGTCCGTATTGATAGTAGTGTAGTCTTCTCCACTGAGTCCCATAAGAATAGCTACATCTGTTCCATGACCTTTGCCAGTTTTTGCTAAAGAACCATAGAGATGAGCTTGTAGTTCTTTTATATCATTTATTGATTTATTTGAAGCAAGAATCAATTTTAAAAAGAGTTCGGCAGCTTTCCAAGGTCCCATAGTATGAGAGCTACTTGGTCCTATACCTATTTTTATTATTTCAAATATGCTGATTGACTCCATAATATTAATTTTAAGTTTTAAATGTTAAATTATAAATTAGAATATAAAAGAATAAATTTAACATTAAACATTTTTCATTTAGAATTTAAATAAAACGTCCTCTATCTACTCCCAACCATTCTAGTGCAGTAGTTTCTAGTATTTGTTTTTTTGTAGCAAAATCTAAATTCATATTTTTCACCAGTTCACCCGCTTTGTCTTCTCCTAGTGGAAAAGGATAATCACTTCCTACAGCAATTCTATTTGCACCAAACATATCAATTAAATATTGCAATACCTTCGGGTCATGAACAAGAGTATCTAAATAAAACTGCCCTAAATAATCTTTTGGGTTTCGATCGTTATCAATAGCACATAAGTCTGGACGTACTAAAAATCCATGTTCTATTCTGCCCACAGTCATAGGAAATGAGCCACCACCATGAGCAAAGGCCACTTTTAATTTTGGAAATTTTTCAAATACACCTCCAAATATCATAGAGCAAATAGCTCTACTGGTTTCTGCTGGCATGCCTACTAGCCATGGAAGCCAATATCTACCGATGCTTTTTTCGCCCATCATATTCCAAGGATGTACAAATATACAGGCACCTAATTCTTCAGCTGCTTCATATATGGGGAAAAACTCAGGTTCATTGAGATTCATATCATTGATATTAGAGCCTATCTCTACGCCAGCAAGTCCTAGCTTTGTCACACATCGTTCTAGTTCTTTGATAGCCATATCTGTAGCATGCATAGGTAATGTGCCAAGTCCAATATATTTTTTTGGGTAGCGTTCTACTACGGAGGCTATATGGTCATTCAAAAATCTGGAAATATCTAAACAATGTGCTGGTTTTGCCCAATAAGAAAATAAAACAGGAATAGTAGAGAGCACTTGCACATCTACCCCTTGCCCATTCATATCTTGTATACGAGCCTCACCACTCCAGCAGTTTTCTTGTACTTCTCTAAAAAAAACATCATCACGCATCATACGTGCACATCCAGCTCTATGATGATCTAAATGTATAAAGCCACTATATCCATAAATCTGCGACCAACGGGGCAAATGCTCTGGCATAATATGCGTATGTATGTCAATAGTTAATGCGTTTGTTTCATTTGAAGATGAGGCATTTGCAGGAGATGTTATATGATGCGAACTACACACTATATTATATTAGTTTTTTTTAATAGACAACAAAGCTAATAGATTCCTAAGTATTTTCTCAAAATCCATTCAAAAGCAAGTAAAAATAATAATATAAAAAAGATTATTTTCAAGTTGATGATGCTATCTGTTTTGTAGCTGTCATATATAATAGGCTTAATATCTTTTTGTGCTTTTATCATTTTACTAAGCGATAATAAATCATTGGCATATACCATTTGTGCGTTTTTCTTTTGAGATAATGCAAAAAGCATATCGTCATCTGCAGTGATTTGCTGTGCTTCTAGTTGAAGAGCTTTTACTGTAAACTTACCTAAATCTTTATAGCTTTTACCATTGCAGTTGGTACTTGCTTCATATGTGTATACTCCAGTATGAAGTTTGCCTAAGTCCAATGAATAAGCAGTGTTTTCTTTTGAAAAAGTATAGGTGTATTTTTTTTCGTTTTCATCTATTAATGTCAAATTTACATCACAAGAATTTATGAGTTGATAATTGTCGTTATATAATTGTGCACTGATAAGTACATTCTCATTTTCATTAAATACATTTTTTGATAGCAAGGATTTAAATTTTCGTTTATCTCCTTTTACAGATAAATACTGTATCGTTTTTAATATGAGATCATCTACAGCATCATAGTTTTGAGTTTGTACATAATTAAACATTCGCCACCTCCAGAGTCCTTCTCCCATCAGATAGGCTTGTTTTTGCAGTTGGGTTTCTCCAAGCATCCACATAGGATATTTAGTAGCTACGCTTCCTATTTTTTGATGAAGAAGTGTATTGGTGCTAGTTGCTTTATAATCTCCATATGGGACTCTGAGTGGAGGTAGTTTTTCTATAGTTTTCATATAGTTTTCGTCTATAGTAAATAATGAAAATTCAGGATTGATTAAAGCATTAGCATCATTAAAGCTATTTCTTAAAGATTTTATTTCTAAAATACCTGTAGATTCAGATTTTCTAGAAGTACTACTATTAGCCCCTAGTATATACCAAGTAGAAATATTTTTTTGTTTTAAACTGCCGATGAGTTGTGAACTAGCATTACTTGCACTTGGGAGCTGATGTAATATGGCCACATTGAATTCTTCCAGTTTACTTATAGGTTCGTTGGCGTATTTTATATCAAGGGTATAATTTTTGTTTTTTTCAATAGCTTGTTTTAGAGCAGAGATATCTGGATGTGGCCCATCAGCTACTATTAATATCTTATCTCTACCATCTAGTACTTGTACATATATATCTTTGCTATTGTTCTCGAGAGTATACTCTCCAGATATGGCACTATGAGTGATACGATAGTGTTGCATTCCTGGAGTAGAGGCGTTTAGGATATATGAAATAGTTTTTTGTTCTAATACTTCAGTATATCCAATATTGGAAGAATTTACTTTTATAGATTTACCCTTTCCTATTATTTGCTCTATATATATAGTAGCATTTTGATTTTTACAATTAAAAGAAGATATATCTGCTTTTACTTCAAATTTGTCACCCAGATATACAATATCATTGCTAAGTACTTGACTTATTTTGGCATCTTTCTGAGGTGTAGTATCACCAAGCACTACTGTATATATAGGATACAGATTACTAGCTTCTGTATATTGCGGACTTATTCCTCTATTATATATTCCATCTGTTGCCATTATTATAGCTCCTACATTTCTATTGAAATATATATCATTGATATCATCTAGTGTTTTAGAGAGGTTCGAGATTTTTCCATTTAAGGTTTTGGAGTAGTTTGGGTGTAGTTGTTCGTCAAAAGTATAGGTTTTTACCTCGTAGTTTTCAGAGAGTTCGACCTGAAGCTTCTCTAAGCTTTTAAAATAGGTAGTACTGTCTATTTTTTTAAATGCATAAAGAATAGAGGAAGAATTATCTTGAGCAATTATGATAATAGGTTTTTCGGTTTTGCTACTGTGTCTTTTTACAAATGGAGCGAAAAGTAGGAAAGAAATAATAAATACAGCAATAAACCTAGCTAAGCTTAAGAGATAGCGAATAGGTTTTTGAATGCTAGCAAGTTGCTTTTGATTAAAATAGAGAATTAAGCTATAGATGCTTGCCAAAGCAATGCATAATACAATAAACCAAGAAGGATATGATAGAAATACTTGCATCTTTTATATACGTTCAAAGGTCAAAGTTAAAAGATTTAAGTAATAAGATTTAAGTTAAAAGTTAAAAGATTTAATTTATAAGAATTATGTAAAAGATTAGAAAGCTAAGTATATATATGGTTTTAGCCGAAGTGTCGATGTATATAGCTCAGAATTTAAAGTTTAAAAACCACTAACTCATCCCAAATAGAATGGATAAGATAGGAATGCTAATATAAATTAATAAACCTAATTTAAATTTTCTTAAATTAGGTTTATTAATTATTAAATATCTAACATCTAGCGTCTAACATCTAGCATCTAAATAAATCTATCTATTCAGTCCACCACATACGCTGATCACCTGTCCAGAAACGTATGTACTCAGATTGCTTGCTAAGAAAAGTGCAGTGTTGGCTACTTCTTCTGGACTTCCAAAACGTGCCATAGGTATTTGTTTGAAGTATTCTTGTTTGGTATCTTCTGGCAATGCGTCCGTCATATCAGTACTGATAAATCCAGGTGCGATCGCATTACATCGTATGTTTCTACTTCCTAGTTCGTCAGCTATAGATTTAGTAAAACCGATGATTCCGGCTTTAGATGCTGCATAGTTGGCTTGTCCTGCCTGGCCTTTCATACCTACTATAGATGTAAGATTTATTATAGAGCCACTTTTTTGTTTTAGGAATATTTTAGTAATATTTTTAGTGAGGTTAAATACAGATTTGAGGTTAGTCTCCATCACTTCATCCCATTGTTGTTCATTCATACGGAGCAATAAATTATCTCTTGTTATACCTGCATTATTTACAAGTATATCTATAGTGCCAAATTCTTTAGCAATATCTTCGATAAGCTGAGTGCTTTCTACAAAAGAACTCGCATTGCTTTTGTAAGCCTTTGCTTTTATACCTAGTTGATTCAGTTCGCTTTCAAGTTTCAGTGCTTTTTCTTCACTACTAGCATAAGTAAACGCTAAATTTGCGCCTTCTTGAGCAAATTTTTGAGCAATAGCTAATCCTATACCTCTTGAAGCACCAGTGATAAGTGCTGTTTTTCCAGATAATAATTTCATAAAATTCAATTATTTGGCTTCAAAGATAATGTTTTGATAGATAATTATATAATCAAAAGCTTCGAAAGAAAACTTATAATGATATCTACTACCTTGCACATTGTATTTCTATATCTACCACTACCTCATCTTGAAGATATAAAAACAAAGAATAATCTGCATAGTCATATTCATAGAAAGAATCTTTATCTCCATATGTAGGTGTACCTAAAAGTTTGGTTATTTCTTTTATGGTCATATTTGGTTTTAGTCCAGATGGCAATTGCCCCTTATATTCTCCTAAACCCACGTTCTCTATATATATATGTATATTAGATACATATTTATCATTTATTATCAATTCTATTCCTTCATTATTAGTATATATCTCCCCATCTGTATTAGTGAGATTATATGTTTTTATAAGGTTTCTTGTGTTTAGGTCATGGTCTCTTTTACAAATACTATTAATAAAAATCGAATTTTCATTATTTTGAGCATTCGTCTTTTGTACTGAAAAAATAGATAAAAGCAATATTGTATAAATTACTATTTTCATTTTTTAATTTTTAGTTGATTTATAAAAATAATGTACATTTCTAGATGAAAGATTATTCAATATTAAGCTAGAGCTACTACATTGCATGATTATAAAGTTGATTTCTTCGCCACTCATCAAATTGGCAATCGTAAGGGTAGGTACCCCTTTTTTATTGCTTATGGTATAGCTTAGTTCTGCAGTACTTATTACTTTTACATTTCTTTTATCATCTATTTCAAATATACTATACAGTCCACCACTATCTATTTTTTGTGTAAAAACATATGAAAATAATGGATTAAATAATTCTATTGAGCTTTCTAAGTTTTTATCTTCTTTTACATCATTAGTAGCTGACATAGTTGGTGTCATAGTGGGTGTAGAGCTAGAAGTAGTTTTCACCTCACCTGGTTTTGGTAGTTCACTTATTTTATGTTTGTCTTCAGGTACTTCATATTTTCTTATTTCAGTTTTTATTTCCTGGTTTTTATCTACATACTCAGTTTTTGAGTATTTCCAATAATTATTGATATTCAATAATACATTTTCCATTTTTTCGTAACTAGGATTTTTTATGCTTATCTCCGTATTTTGTGCATATATTGTTGTTTTTAGGAGTAAAACAAAAACAATAATTATATTAATTTTTTTCATTTTATATATGATTCTATATTTTAATAATTCTATGTTATTTATAATAAGTTGATTGATAAGCAAAAATAATACCAAAATCTACGAATTAAAAATGTAATTGACATATTATTCTTTATTTACTTGTGAAAACAATTCTATTGGTATTGATTTCAGTATATACTTGAATAAATACTTTTATACTACGTACTCAGCATCCTCCACATTTGTTCACTGAGTATGTTTCGATACTTCGTACTCAACATCCTCTACATTTGTTCACTGAGTATGCTTCGATACTATGTACTCAGCATCCTCCTCCACATTTGTTCACTGAGTATGCAGTATCGAAGTGAACAAATAAGCACTCAGTATCCTCCACATTTGTTCACTGAGTACGCAGTATCGAAGTGAACAAATGAGTACGCAGTATCGAAGTGAATAAATTAATTTCCCCATGGTGTTGACACACCAACAACAATTACACACAATGACAAATCAGAAGTGATGAATGCCATACCAACACGACAAGACCACCCGGCTCGTCATTGCGAGGAGGGATGACGAAGCACCTGTCTGCCGAAGGCATGAATCCCACGATACTTCATCACAACTCGTCATTGCGAGGAGGGACGACGAAGCAACCTCAAGAAGCCTAAGCACAACTAAAGAAGACGAATGCTTCATGAGATTGCCACGTTTTGCTACCCAAAGTCAGTAGCAAAGCCTCGCAATGACAAATCGGAAGGAACTTTCAACTCGTAACTTTCAACTTTCAACCTTGACCTTGAATTTAACCACACATTAAAACAAAAAAACATATGAAATTATGGCATTATTATTGCTGAGTTAATAAATACATAAATTTTATAACAAAACGATGTGTGAACATCTTTTTTTAATCTTTTTTAAGATTATTTCTTGAAAAACTTATAAAATGTTATAGTTTTATACAAAACTAAAAAGTGCCTAACAAAACTTTTTAATGTTTTTATTTAATACGAAACAAAAATATATGAGGAAAATTTACACGTACAACATTGATAAATCATCACTAGTACAAAATTCTCAAACCCTGCTTCCTACAGAGTGTAGCGAAGCTTTTGGTGTTTTAGCAAAACAACAAAATCATCCAAGTCAAACAATATTTAAACATATATAAATGAAGAAGTTTTTAGCCACATTTTTAGCCTCGCTTTTCTTGCTAGTTGGTATGCAATCAAGCAGTTTTGCACAGTCAAATATTTTTAAAATAGACGAATTAGATACTGATCCTATCAGTGTCTGTGTAGATTCTGCTTTTGCTACGATTCGTATCAAAAATATTTCATTGAGTACACAGTCAGGTATTACTTTTAGAGTCACACCGAGCAATCTAGGTCTAGAATATGCAGGTACATTCTCTGGTGGACCAGGCGCAGTTTCATTCAATGCGGGCTTGTCTAGTTTGCCTACTTACTGGACTTTTGACTTACCTACACTCAATAGTGGTGATACAGTACAGTTGCGTTTTTCTTACAAAACAAACTGTGCATTGATTCCTACACTAGACAATAATATACTTCCTAAGTTTACATATAGAGCTACTAATGGTTCAGGCTTTGATCAGAAAGTAGGTGATGAAATAGACGTGCGTAAAGCAGCACTAAATGCTCGTTCTCCAGAAGCTACTCTTAATGCTACTCGATTTAAAAATTATATTCGTAAGGTTGTAATATCTAATAACGGTTTTGGTTCGCTTACTTCTTTTCAGTGGAGCGATATTCGTGGTGGTGGTGGTATCAGAGTTACAGATATAAAAGTAAATGGCGTAAGTATTCCTTTTACAAATGTAGGTAGTACTACTACTGTTTTAGCAGGTGCATCAGTTATTTCTCAGTTTGGCGATTTAGATGGTTTATTCGAATCTGGTGAAGTAGATACTTTCTATGAATACATCACTATAGATTCTTGTACCAATGGATCTTCTAATGTAGAAATGTATTGGGGATGCCAAAGTGCACTTTGCGATACTACCAATCAGTTTTTCAATGTCACTTTTGGTACTATCATACCAAATATCACTTCTTGGTCACAAAACAATGTGAATGGATACGAATATTGCTATGGTACAGGTGGACCAGAAAACAGCAAAAGAGTATTCTTTAGAAATACGGGTACTGCAGATGCACTCAACTTAAACTTCCGTGTTGAAACCAGATACCACGTACCCGAGTGGATAGATACAGCGAGCATTATGTTTCGTATCAATAGCAATGGTACACCCTTCCATGTATCGCCAGATAGCTTCTATACCCAAGGCAATCACCCAGGATGGACTCCATCATGGGTAACAATTAATGATTACGGTATAGGCAATATGAGCAATAACTCTGTACATACAGTGATGATGAGCTATAGAGGTATACTCGGACCAAACGATACCCTCATCATGGACTATATGCAACTAAACGTATGTGGTGAAGTTATTGATGCTCTTACATCAGCTAAGTTGCCAGGCGCTATAGTTAAACTTTTTGAAGGTAATATATTAAAAAATGAAGTAGAAGCAGATAGCAAAGGCGGATTCTGTTTCGAAGTAGAACCATTCAAAAAATATAGAGTTGTTGCATCTAAACAAGATTATATCGCTAAAGATTTAATAGTAGATATAAAAACTGAAAAACAATTCATTCAACTGCCACTTAAAAAACAATATGGCATTCGTTTAGATGTATTTGTAATAGATGCTAAAACTAAGGCACCTATTAATATGGCTGATGTAAAGTTAATATCATTGAAAACGAATCAAGAAGCTCCAAAAGTTACAAATAGCGCAGGTCATGTATTATATGATTTAGATTCTGAAACAGAATATAAAGTTATAGCAGAAAAAGACCTTCCAGCTGAAGAAGCAAAATATTTAGCTAACTCAACATTATTTAATACAAAAGGGGTTAAATCTCCAGCCGAATTAAATATAACAATTGAATTGAGAAAAGAATATTTAAATAAATTCGTAAAAATCGAAAACATTTATTATGATTTAGATAAATATTTCATTAGACCTGATGCTACAATTGAGCTAGATAAAATAGTTAAAATATTAAAAGATAATCCTACTATGGAAATAGAGTTAAGTTCTCATACAGACTGTAGGTCATCTTCTAAATATAATATGTGGCTATCAGCAAAAAGAGCTGAAGCAGCTGTAAATTACTTAATCAAACAAGGTGTTAATCCATATAGATTAATAGCTGCAGGTTATGGTGAAACTAGAGTCATAAATGGATGTAATTGTGAACCAGATAATAATTCTCCATGTTCTGAAGCTCAACATCAAGAAAATAGAAGAACTGAATTCAAAATATTTAGATTCTAATAATAAATAAATAATATATATAATAATAAAAAATGAAAAGACTCAGTAAACGAATTTTATTAAGCATTATACCAGGGCTACTTCTAATGCTTTTTTTCAGTAGCGATGTTTCAGCACAAATATGTCCATTTGCAAAAGCAGATTTAGATTCTACTAATAATACTACACCAATAACTATATGGATTGGTAAAAACGATTCAGTTGGCCCTTCTTTACCTGCACCTTCATTAGTAATAACCTCTGGGCCAAGTAATGGTATAGTTACAATTATAAATGGAGATAGCATTATTTACACACCAAATTCTGGATTTGTAGGAAACGATTTCTTTTTCTATACAGTTTGTGATACACCAAGTGGCTGTGGATGCGCATCATCTCAAGTAGTTGTAAGAGTAAGAGCTACACCATGTCCTGATGCATTATCTTTAGATGACACTACTTCAACATTAAATGGATTTGCTTCACTTATTAGGTTTTTACAAAACGACACAGCTGGTTCAGGTTTCAGTTATAGTAGTACTTCTATTTTATCAGGCCCCTCAAATGGCTCATTCACATTAGCAGGATTAGATTCGTTAATTTATACTCCAGATAGTGGATTTACAGGTATTGACACACTACAATATAGTGCATGTAATAGTTGTGGAAATTGTGATACAGCTTTTATTTATGTAACTGCTACAGCTGCATGTAATAGACCAACTGCACTAGATGATAGTGTATCAAATGTTGCAGGTACAAATACAATGATAGATATTATAAGTAATGATATCTCAGATAGCGCTATATCTTCTATCACTATATTAAATTCTCCATTACATGGTACAGCTACTCTTTCAGGTGTAGATATAAGTTATTCTTCAGATTCTTCATATGTAGGAGATGATATGCTTACTTATATTATTTGTTCTTCTTGTGGATGTGATACTGCTACAGTTTATATCAATGTATCAGAAAGATGTATTTCTCCTATGGCTATGGATGATATTGGAGCAACAGGATATTCACCAGCATGTAGTCAACTTTTTAATGTCACACTTAATGATATGGGTAATTATCTTAATAATTCTATAGTATCAGGACCAAATCACGGAACAGCATCTATATCAGGTACAGGAATAATTTATTCTTCAGATAGCACTTTATTAGGCGGATTTGATACAATAGTGTATGCAATAACAAATATTTGTGGTACAGATACAGCTTCTTTATTTATTTTTGTTAACCCTACATTCCCATGTAATGGTATTCATCCTCAAATAATTGACGATACATTGAGAATATGTAGAAATGATGATTCAATAATTATCAACGCAAGAGGTAATGATTTTGATCCTGATGGTGACTATGTATCAATAAGAACATTAACTGCACCACCTTTTAGCGGAACTGCATATATTCTTAATGATAGTCAAATTGTTTACAAGCCAAATACAGGCTTCTTTGGAACAGACGTGTTTTACTATGAAGGATGTGATGATGGACTACCAAATCTATGTAACATAGCTAGAATTTTTATCTTTATAGATGAGTGTAGAAATACTCCAGTGATTATTGATTCAAGTGGCAATCCTATAGATACAATTATTGTAAACTTAATAGAAGATCATGATAGTTTATTATGTGTGCCTTTATATGATTTAGATGGTGACAATGTTTCTACTTCTATTATTGGTGTTTGGGAAAATGGAACATTTACAAATATAACTGATACTTGTATTTGGATACAACCAAACCTAAATCAAACAGGAAGTGACACAGTAATATTAATAGCATGTGATGATAGAGATAATCTATGTGATACGGTTTATTTAATTATAAATGTTACACCAGTAAATGATCCACCAGTTGGTAATGTAGACATTATTACTACTACTGGAGGACCTGTAACGGTTAATCCATTAGGTAATGATACAGATCCAGATATGGGAGATAGTTTGTTGGTTACTTTCATCTTAAATCTTAATCCAAATTCAGGTACTGCAGTTTTAAATCCAGATGGAACAATAACATTTACACCAGATTCATTATTTGCAGGTATTGATACCATAGCATACATAGTGTGTGATGGCAATGGTGGATGTGATACTACTGCTGTTTTAGTTTTTGTAGCTCCTAGAGCAAATGATGACTATGCTACTACTGCAGTAAATACTCCAATAAATATTACACTAATGTCTAATGATATTATATCAGGAAATACTGTGGCTTCTTTATGTAGTAATCCATCAAACGGTACTGTTACTATTGTAAATGGCGTAGCTACATATACACCAAATACAGGATACTCAGGAAATGATCAGTTCTGCTATGTAATATGTGATACAGCTACTGGACTTTGCGATACAGCTATAGCATATATTGTAATACAAAATAATGTATTGTTTATACCACAAGGGTTTTCTCCAAATGGTGATGGTATAAATGATTTCTGGAATATTCAAGGTATTGAAAATTATCCTAATGCAGAAGTAGTAGTATTCAATAGATGGGGAGATGAAGTATGGGCTAGTGGTGTGAATGGATATAAAAATAATTCTACAGATGGGTTTATAGGCGATAATAAACAAAACAATATTTTGCCAGACGCAACATACTACTATGTAGTTAAATTTAATTCAAATGATATTAAAAATCAAGCAGGATTTTTACAAATACATAGATAGTACTCAATAAATAACAAAAACTAATAATAGAATATATATATAATGAAAAAAATATTTTTAATAGTAGCTACTGTAGTTAGTTCATTTATACTAAATGCACAACAAGATGCACACTACAGTTTTTATATGTTTAATGGACTTTATTTAAATCCAGCATATGCAGGAAGCCATGATGTAGTAAATGTAATGGCAATAGGTAGAAAGCAATGGACCAATATAGCAGGTGCACCAACATCAGCATCCGTGAGTATACATTCACCTTTAGCAAAATCAAATAGTGCTATGGGTTTAATTTATACTTTTGATAAGCTAGGGTCAGTTCAATCCAATGGCTTTCAATTATCATATGCTTACAGATTACCTTTAGGTAAAAAGAAAAACACAAAGTTATCTTTTGGGTTGCAAGCAGGAGTTACTAACTATCAGAATAGATTAGCTGATGTAGGAACAAATCCAGGTGGTGTAACTGGAATAGATCCTACTTTTGCAAATAATAAAAACTTATGGTTGCCAAATGTAGGAGCAGGTTTATATCTATATAGCAAAAGATATTATGTAGGATTTTCAGTACCACATTTATTAAACATGAGTTTAAATAAAAAAGTAAATTATGCTGGAGATAAAACTGATTATGCTAGATTATATAGACATTACTTACTTACTGCAGGTTATGTATTTAATTTAGGTAAAAAAGTAAAATTCAGACCATCTTTCTTGATGAAATATGTTAAGAATACACCATTAGATTTTGATATTACAGCTGCGTTTTTATTTATTGATAGAATTTGGTTAGGCGCATCTCATAGAGTAGGCGATTCATATGATTTCTTTGGAGATTTTTATGTAACACCACAATTTCATATTGGATATGCATATGATCTTACAGTTTCTGGTTTGACAAAATATGCAGGAGGATCTCATGAAGTTATGCTTGGGTATGATTTTGCATATGATAAATCTAGAATCGTAAACCCTAGATATGTAAAATATTTCTAATAGACCTTTATAAAAATTATCAATAACAAAGAAGAAAATTCCAAAATTCAAATGAAATATAAATTAAATATATTAGTTGCACTATTAGTTATCACTTGCTCATTTGCAAGCGCACAAAAATGTGCAATGAAATCAGCAAACAATGCTTTCTCAAAATTCAATTTTCAAAGAGCAATTGATATCTATACTAGAGTAGTAACAAAAGACCCATCAAATACTGCGGCTATTGAGAAATTAGCAGATGCATATAGACTAGTAAATAATACTATCGAAGCAGAAAAATGGTACGGAGTATTAGCTGCACAACCCAATGCTAAAACTTCAAACATTTTTCAATATGCTCAATTTTTAAAAGCTAACGGAAAATATGATGATGCTGCAAAATATTATAATACTTATGCAGGAATTATGCCTAGTGATATGAGAGGTGCAGATAACAAAGCTATTGGATCTACTTCAAAATCTTTATTAGAGCCAAACAAAGCATATACAGTAAGCCCTATAAATATAAATACTAAATATTGGGACTACAGTCCTGTATACTTTAAAGACGGAATTGTATTTGTTTCTAACAGAGGGCTTGATGGTTCTGTAAAAAGAAAAGATTTATGGACAGATAGTAGATTTCATGATTTGTATTTTGCAAAAAAGACATCAAATACCACATTTGAAAACCCAGTAAGATTGAAAGGTAGCCAACCAAATAGAAAATATCATGATGGTTCTGCAACTTTTACAAGTGATTTTAAAGAAAGTTATTTTACTAGAAATAACTACATGACTTCTAAAGCAACAAAAAGTACAGATAATATTATCAAACTTATTATAATGAAAGCAGTATATAATGAAAGTGATAATAAGTGGGTTGAGTTAAGTCCATTGATGTTTAATAATAAAGAATATAGTGTAGCTCATCCAAGTCTCAGTAAAGATGGTCAACGTTTATATTTTATTTCAGATATGCCAGGTGGTGAAGGAGAAACAGATATATACATGTCTACAAAACAAGGTATCACATGGGGAGCTCCAATAAATTTAGGTAAAAATATAAATACGCCAGGCAAAGAAATGTTTCCATATATACACGAAGATGGTACATTATTCTTTTCTTCAGATGGAAGAATAGGATTAGGCGGACTAGAGATATATATGGCAACACCAAAAGGCACTTCTTTTGATGCTCCAGTTAATATAGGTTCACCTGTGAACAGTAATAAAGACGATTTTGGTTATGTAATGGCTACAGATGGTAAATCTGGTTATTTTACATCTAATAGAGATGGGGGTAGTGGAGAAGATGATATTTATTCATTTGAAAGACAACCAATGCAGTGTATAGAAGGATTTGTATATAACGCAAAAACTAATGAAAGAATAGAAGGTGCAAAAGTAGAAATAATCAATATTCCTGATATGACAACTCCAATTAATGGAGATTTTAATGCTTGTCCAATAAAAGGAGGTATGAAATACATGGTGACTGCATCAAAAGCAGGATTTAGAAAAAATACTTTAGAGGTAACAGCTCCTATGATGGGCAATGCAATGGTAGAAATCCCATTGAAAAAAATTGAAAATATAGACTTGGTAGTTACAGTTAATGAAAAAGATAAAGGCAAAATGAAAGGTGCTACTATCACATTAATAGATAAAAAAACAGGTAGAAGATTCCCATGTACAACTGGTGTAGAAGGTACATGTACTTTTGGACTTCAACCAAATGCAAACTATGATATAGAAGTAACAGCACCTACACCTAAAGAAGGTTGTGCATATGGTACAGAAACAAGAGCAGTTACAACAATAGGAAAAACAGCTCCTTCTACGATATATGAAGATTTTACTCTAGTTTCTTTATGTGAAGGAGATATTATAGAAATACCAGATATTTATTATGATTTAGATAAATATTATATCAGACCTGATGCTGCAAAACAACTAGACACATACGTATTGCCAGCAATGAATAAATATCCAAATATGATTATAGAATTAGGCAGTCATACAGACTGTAGAGCAACTATGGCTTACAATGCTAAATTATCTCAAAATAGAGCGTCTGCTGCAGTACAATATTTAGTATCAAAAGGAATATCACCATCTAGAATGACCGCTAAAGGATATGGTGAGTCTATGTTGAAATTGCCTTGTCCATGTGAAGGCAGTATTAAATCTAATTGTACTGAAGAACAACATCAACAAAATAGAAGAACAGAATTTAAAATTGTAAGATTAAGATAAGATTATAATTAAAAATAATATTATAAAAAGCTGTCAAGAAATTTCTTGACAGCTTTTTGTTTTTATAAACTTGTTTATTAATTTATATTATTTTAATTTTAAGGTACAGAAAATTATGAAAAAAAATATACTATTTACATTTTTATTTATTGTTTCGATTTTAAGCTTAAAGGCTTTAAATTTCACCTACTCTCCTGCAAATAACATTACATTATCTACAACAAATATTTCTTTCAATTGGAATGAAATAATAGGAGCAAGAAGGTATAAGTTAAATATTTCTACAAGTGTATCAATGTCTCCATTGATTGTTTCAGATTCTGGTATAAATGTTTTAACACGGAACATAACCTTATTGCCAAATACCTATTATTGGCAAGTATTTGCAGATACAGGATTAGGATATAATTTTGCATCTACGATTTATAAATTAAGTATTGTAAATCCAGCATTGTTTGATAGTTTGGCATTTTGGGTAAAAGCAGATGATATAGTAGGTCCAAATGGGACTATAGTTACAAATTGGAATGACAATAGTTTAAATGGATATATAGCTACACAAGGAACAGCATCAAGAAGACCAACATTATTAAATAATATACTAAACAAAAAACCAACACTAGTATTTGATGGTACAGATTTTTTTAATTGTGGTAATGTAGATTTACATATAAATAGAGAGTATACTGCATTTGTTCTCTCAAAAACAGCTACTACAAGTGGTACACGTCCATTAATATCAAAAGGATCAACTACAAACGAAGGCAATGTTTTTCTATACGTATCCAGTACAAATAAAATTGTACAAAATATAGATTTAGAAACAGTAGTAGGAACTACAACTATATCCAATAATAAATACTATTTATACAGCACTGTTACAAATGCAGATTCATCAAATTTATATATCAATAAAAATGTAGAGTTTAAGTATGTACCCACAGTAGATTTGATGGGAACAAATACCTTGTCATTTTTAGTAGGTTCATCATTGGGTACAAGTTTTTGGTTAGGAAACATATCTGAAGTATTGATATACAAAAAGAGACTCAGTAATATAGATAGAAGTAATATAGATAATTACTTATTAGATAAATATGCACCACCAATAAATTTAGGTAAAGACACCACTACGTGTGCAGGGAATCAGATAGTATTAAGTGCAAAAAATGATGGGTCGTATATATCTTATTTATGGAATACGGGCTCTACAGATTCTGCAATAAGAGTAACAAGTACAGGAATATATTCTGTGAGAGTAATAGATATATTTGATAGAATTTCATATGATACAGTAATTGTAAAATTTGATAATAGTTCAGTATCTAATCTTATTATGAGAGACACTGCAGTTTGTATTGGTACTCCATTATTATTATCTGCTGGTCCTTCTCACTTAAGGTATCTTTGGTCAAATGCGGATACTTCAAATATTTCTTCATTAAACAGTGCTGGAACCTACTGGGTAAGACTTACAGATTGTCAAAATAATATACTGTCTGACACTTTTGATTTAATAGAAGTAGACCTATCATTTAATTTAGGAAATGATACTTCTATATGTCAAGGTAAAAATATAATATTAAATCCAAATCCTACTCGTACTGTATCATTTTTATGGAATACGGGTGCTACAACTTCTTCAATAGACGTAATTAACCAAGATAATTATTGGTGTAGACTTACTGATAATTCTGTTGGTTGTGTTTCATTTGATACATTAGTTTTAATAGTAGATAGTTTTAGTGTAATTGCAAAATTAAGTGATGATACAATTTTATGTAATGGAAATGGCATTACTCTAAATCAAGGTTTTGAATTAGTTCGTGATATACTTTGGAATAATTCAGATACAACAATTATTACAAGTGTTACTTCAACTGGAGATTATAGTTTTATAGCTTTTGATTCACTTGGATGTGAAGCCCGAGACACTATAAATGTTAGGATAAAAGGCAATGCGCCTTTTGTAGATTTTATAGTTTCAAATATTTGTGAAGGCGATACCCTAAAACCAATCAATTTATCTACTACACTTCCTCCTGATAATATTAGTAATTATTCATGGAGTTTTGGTGATGGCAATATTGATTCAGTAGGTTCTCCTGTCCACTACTATGATTCTACAGGTATATATACTATTCAGTTGTTTGCGCTGTCCGATTCTGGTTGTAGCAATTCTATGAGTCACATTATCTCATATTCAGAAAATCCTATTGCACGAGTTGCTTCTATTATTGCATGTGCAAACTCAAATATCACTTTAACAGATGCAAGCATTGTTCCTACAGGTTATACTATTGCTTCATGGAGTTGGAATGTAAATGGAACTACAGCTACTACTTCTTCTATCAATTATAATTTCCCAACACAAGGAAAATACCCAATCAACCTTACAGTGATTACTTCTGGAGGATGTACAGATACATATAATGATAGCTTTGAAGTGTTCCCTGCTATCAATTTAGATTTTAGTGCTACAGGAAATTGTATTGGAGATACTACCAAATTTAATGATATCACTGGATCGTTTTCTATCATACAAAGAGAATGGATTTTTGCATCTGGATTAGGTTATGCATTTAATACACCTAACCCTACTTTTAAATTTACAGCACCAGGCAATTATTTAGTATCATATAAAGCAAAAAACGCTATAGGATGTACAGATAGTATTGCAAAAAATATAACCATATATAGTCTACCAAATGCATTATTTACAGACAGTATAGCTTGTTTGAACAGCATAAAAACATTTACAGATAGAAGTATTTCTATCGATGATACTATAAACTATTGGCATTGGAATATAGATGGCGCAAATTATTTTACTCCTATAGTCAATCATATTGCAAATAGTACGAGTACATTTCCAGCTAGTCTTGAAGTAAGTACTATACATGGATGTAAAGATTCTTACAATCGTAATATTACGATAAGCAATCCACCTATTGCAGATTTTACTTATACACCAAATTATGGAGTTGCTCCATTATTAGTATCGTTTACTAATACAAGTATTGGTGCAGTATCATACCAGTGGTATTTCAATGATAGTAGTTTTGCTAATTCTAATTTAGCTTCACCATCATTTACTTATCTTGAAAACAAAGATTATTTCCCAGTATTAGTTGCTACTAATACTGACGGATGTCAAGATTCTGCTTCTAAATATATCAGTATAAAACCAAGCGAATTAGACATACAACTTGAAAACATGGAATTATATAAAACGCTCACTCCATCCGGTTTTACAGAAACTAGAGTAGGAGTGCGATTGGTAAATGTGGGTTCAAGAACTATCAATAATATCAAACTTGCATCACGTATAGAAAATGGCAATATAATAGTAGAAGATTGGACTGGATCATTGGCTCCAGGTCAAAGTCAATTTTATATTTATAATGCTGCATTTTATATCAATAGTAATGATATCAATAGATATATATGTGTAGAAGCATATGATGTGAATGATGGATCAGAGACCAACCTAAGCAATAATAAAGTTTGTAAAAATAATAATTCGCAAGGAGTGACTAGTGATATATATCCAAATCCTAGCAATCAGTCTGCAAATATAGATGTAGTGTTGGTGCAAGCTACAGATGTCAATATTACCATATACAACGAACTAGGCGCATTGATAATACCTACTACTAAATATGAGGGTGCAGAAGGACTCAATCATTATAGTTTTAATACAAATAACTTAGCAGATGGTCACTATTATATGTTGCTCAAGTATTTTACTAGCGAAGAAAAACGTAAGTTTCAGATTAGTAGATAAGAAGTTTTAATACTTTCTACTTCTTAATACATTGTATAACAATACTAAGCCTAAAAAGCAGTCAAACACAAAAACTCCTGAGCTCAATAAAGATACACCGAGTATTTTTTGACCAAGAAAACCGGCACTAAACTCTACAGTCATTGCAGATACAATAAGCAATGTAATAATAATAAGTGTAAGAATCAATCTATTGATACTTCTATTGAAAGTATCTACTATTTTGTTGTATCCAGTATGTTCTATTTTCATACTGAATCTACCTCTCTTAAATTGCTTTAGTAGGTTTTTTAAATCAGACGGTATACCTTGTACAAAGGTGCTCAGCTCTGTAGCACCAGCATATAAATCTTCTGCTACTAGTTTAGGGTCAAACTGCTCTTTTAATATTTTTATACCAAATGGTTTTATAAAATCATCTGACCTAAAATGTGGATGTATTGTTTTGCCAATGCCTTCCAATATAGCAAGCACTCTAAATAATAAATAGACACCACCCGGCACACGTAGTTTGTAGTCATACATGAGTTGGCTCATTCTATTATTCATATCTACTATACTACTTTCGCCCACATCCATATTAGAAAAATCATCAATGATAGAAGCAATGTCGTATTCAAATTGTCTGAGGTCGTTTATTTCATCATCTAGTGCTAGCTTACGCAGATTGATAGCAGTAGCTTTTGCATCTTTATTTGCCATAGCTATAAATATACCAGCAAATGCATATTTGTCTTGGCGCATCAGCTTGCCTACCATACCAAAATCTATCAAGCAAATAGTACCATCTTGTTTTATCAGAATATTGCCTGGATGAGGGTCGGCATGAAAATATCCGTATTCAAACATTTGCATCAGATATAGATTCATCCCTCTTTCTGCTATTCGCTTAGGGTCTATGCCCCATGCTTTCATTTGTTTTACATCTGTTATTTTACAACCTTTTACATACTCTATGATCAATACTTTTTCTGTAGAAAATTCTTTAAAAGCCTTTGGTATATAAAAATCATTATAGTTTTTATAAAAATTTCTGAACGAATCTATATTGCGGGCTTCGTTTTTGTAATCCAATTCTTTTTGCATAGAGTTTTCAAATGCATTCACTACATCTATGGCATTGATTACTCCATTTTCTTTCAGATAATTTTCACCACGTACCACTAGGTGTTTGATGATAGATAAATCGGTTTCTATCAATCTTCTTACTCCAGGTCTTTGTACTTTTACTACTACATCAGTACCATCGAGTAGTTTTGCTTTATGCACTTGCCCTATAGATGCACAGCCTATCGGTTTTTCATTAAACTCACTAAACATCTCTTCAATGTCTTTGCCAGTTTCGCTTTTGATGATGCTTCTCACATACTTAAACTCAAATGCAGGTACTTGACTCTGTAGTTTTTCTAGTTCTTGTATCAAATCTTCTTCGAGCAAATCTGGTCTATTACTCAGTACTTGTGCTAGTTTGATAAAAGTAGGTCCCAACTCTTCGGTAGCCATTCGTATTCTCTCCGATCTATTAAACTCATTGATGGGGCTCCCTTCTCGAGTCCATTTGAGTTGGGTGCTATTGGGCAAATAATTAAATAAAGGAGTATTTACTACAAAATCTTCAAAACCATATTTGATTAATATAGCTATGATTTGTCGTACACGAGAAAGATTTTTAAAGGATAATCCAAAAAACATACACAAAATTAAGGCTATTCAGTCATAAAATTTCTTTTTTATCATTAATATTTTTGCGTTTGTGTTTTACTTTATTTTTCGCATGTGGTTGGTCTTCTGAAACTTCAGTATGACCAATCCACACAACTTTTCGAGATATTATCAAAATACATCTCGAACCATGAATATTTAGCATTTATATGCCATTCAATATTTTTCATTTGATCTTGCCATACTTGACAAATATTTTATTTAAAAAAATGCCTAATACTTCCACTTATAATACATCAGCTTGATATATTCATTATTCAAAGCAATCAGTCCGTATTCGTTTTTCCACCATTCGTTTTCGTTGTATAGAGAACTATTACTTCCTACTATAGTATAATTTACTTTTGTTTTGCTTTTTTTGATGATAGAGTATAATCTTCGTGTATGAAATTTTCCACTGAGTACTATAGCATTATGAATATTGTTTTTCAAACAATAATTATTGATGAGTAAGAATTCCTCTTGTGAGCTAGTACCTTCTGGAAGTAGCGTGATGCATGTATCAGCGATATTATTTTTTACTAGAAAATCTTTTTGAAGTTCGCTCTCTTTTTTCAAAATTCCTGCAGCTTTTAGGTCATTAGATACATTGCCACCAGTACAATATATATGAGAGATATAGTTTTTATTATAGAGCTCTATAGTTTTATTTCCTCTATCGTAGGCATTGCCAGAGAGCACAAAACAAACTTGTTTGCTTTGAATAGCATTTTCTTTTATCAAATAATTTCCTAAAAAATGAAAGATGGGTATTCGTGTAATATATACTACAAAACAAATAATAAACAATATTAATAAGTATTGTAAAAATCTGCGAAAGCCATATTTTTTCATCAGCTCTTATACGTTTTTATCTAGCCAAGTAGCCATCATATCGAGTACTTTCTCTTTACCTATATCATTGTGTGTTTCATGATACATGCCCTCTAATGATACAAACTCTACATTTGAATTGGCGTTTTTAGATAGTTCTACTGAGCCCTCATGAGAAGTAAGTCTATCAGCAGTACCATGAAATAATAATGCGGGTACTTTTATTTCTTTAGCATGTGCTATAGCATACAATCCATTCTCAAATGTAGGAAAGAAAAATGCAGGAGTCATTTTATTAAATACCATTGGGTCATCTATATATTTTTGCACTTCTATAGGATCTCTCGATATTCCTTTTTGATCTACTTTAGCAGTATCTTGAAAAGAAGGATAAATTTTTATCATGATTTTTGCAAGGAGCAATTGAAATGCAGGAGGTGCTGTAGCCAGCTTATACCAAGGAGAAGAAAGCAAAGCTCCTTTTATATTTGGTTGTCTTCGTATCAAAAAATTAGTAAGTACATTGCCACCCATACTATGACCATAAAGAAAAACAGGCAGATTGTTGTGTGATTTTATTTCGTCTAAAAATGTTTGTACCGAATCCAATAATAAATCATAGTGGTCTACATGTCCTTTTTTGCCATCGCTTCTACCGTGTCCTATATGATCCATGGCATAGGCATTATATCCTCTGCTATTTAAATATAGTGCTACATGTTCGTATCTATTGCTGTGTTCCCACATGCCGTGTATGAGACCTACATTGGCTTTCGCATTTTCTATTTCCCAAGCTTGTGTATATATTTTGTGTGCACCACTCTGTATATATTTTTCTGTATGTATCATTTCAGTATATTTGTTAAAATTAAAATTACAAAATAAATTCTAAAAAATATTTTTATGAGTGAAAATATAGAACCAACAAAAGAAAATACAGCAGCGAAAAAAACAACCATTTATCCAAGACCTAATGGACCATTGATCATCAGTGGAGACGAGATAGATTTAATAGATGAAGATGGGAATATAATAGAAAAAGCTACTCGATATGCTATATGTAGATGTGGCCACACCGGCAAGCAACCTTTCTGTGACGGAAGCCACAATAGAATGGGGTTTAAGGGGTAAGTATTTTCTTATATCCACACACCATTGCTGAGCCTATGTTTAGTTCGACCTCGGCAGTCTTTCTTTATATTACAGCTCTGAGCTAGCAAACAAACTATACTTAGCGATAGGATGATAAAAATTATTTTAGATTTTTTCATAATAATAGAATAACGAATTATTTAGATAATTTAGTATTGTAAATATATATAAATCACTTGTTGTTAAATATTCTAAATGAGCAAATGGTATTATGTATCTAGTATATCACTATAATCTACAACTCTATTTCACTGTTTTTTTCATATGACTTAAACATAAAATTGACAGCATCTTTATCAATAACAAAAAGACACATGTGTTTTTCAGGGTCTTTATATACTTCTTTAAAATTGTCTACCATCGCTTCGTTGATGATATTTTTATTGACAAATTCCTCCAAGTGCGATACGTTGATATTCCAATTGTTTTCGTTATCGCTTCTGTATATAAGCTGTTTGCCTAAGTCTAGTTCATCTTCTCTATGCGCCACAAATATGGGATAGTTGCTCACTTCTTCTTCTATGATTATTTGAGAAATGTTTTTGAGCATCAACTTATGAAGTGCTAGGTCTTCGTTGAGTTCCTTTATTTGTTTTTTGATGATAAGATTATCTTTTGGATCCATCGTGTATTATTTTCTTAGTTCTAGTAATGCTATGTTTTCTATATGTTTAGTATGCGGAAACATATCTACAGCTTGCATTTTGGTGATATCATATTTTTCATTCAATAAGGCTATATCTCTAGCTTGTGTAGCTGGGTTACAGCTCACATATACTATTCTATTCGCTGCTATGTTTAGCAACTCTTTTACTACATCCTCGTGCATACCTGCTCTGGGTGGGTCAGTTAGAATCACATCTGGCTTGCCATGTTTTTCATATAGTTCGCTTCCTATTATTTTACGTACATCACCCGTATAGAAATGACAATTTTTAGAACGGTTCAATTTTGCATTTTCATTTGCATCTTCAATAGCTGGAGCTACTTCTTCTATGCCTATCACTTGCTTGCAATCATCAGATACGTAGAGCGCTATACTCCCTACGCCTGTATATAAGTCATATACTGTTTCGTGTTTTTGTACTTGTGCAAAATCTTTTACTATATCGTACAGAAACTTGCCTTGTTCTGGGTTTGTTTGAAAAAAAGACTTCGCACCTATTTTATATTTTTTTGTGCCTAGTGTTTCTATGATATGTTCGCTTCCATTTACTAATACTGGTTCTAAGTCAAAAATGCTGTCGTTCTTTTTTAGATTAGTAGCATATTGGAGTGAGTTTATTTCAGGAAATTTATGTTGAACAGCATTCAATAAAACATCAATACTTTTTTTATCGTTCTCACCAAAAACAATGAATAAAAGGGTTTCGCCACTTAGCGTAGTTTTAATTATTAGTGTTCTTAGTAATCCTTTTTGCTCACGAATATCATAGAAGCTAAAATTATTTTCAATAGCGGTTTTTTTAATAAAATTTCTAATATCATTGGATAATCCACCTTGCAAATAACAGTGCTCTATATCTATTATTTTATCAAATAATCGAGGAATATGAAACCCTAAAGCGTTTCTATTGATGTCTTGATCTTCACTATTTATTTGTTCTACAGTCAGCCATTTTTTATTACTGAAAGTGTATTCAAGTTTATTTCTATAATATTGTGTAGTCTTGCATCCAGCTATAGGTAGGCGTTCCTTTACAGCCACTTTTGCGAGCCTTTCGAATGCGCTATTTACTATATCCTCTTTGTATGAAAGTTGTGCATCATATTTGGCATACTGCCACTTACAGCCACCACATATCCCAAAATGACTGCAAAAAGGCGAAATTCTATCATCAGAATCTTTGATAATATCAATTACTTTGCCTTCTTCAAATGATTTTTTTGACTGATGAATCCTCACACTCACCTCGTCACCAGGTATCGCACCTACCACAAACACCACTTTCCCATCGGGCTTGGCTATGCCCAAACCCTCACTAGACATAGATTCTATACTCAAAGAATCATACGTTTTTTGTTTTTTATCTCTCAATAGTTTAAAATTTCAGCTCAAACATAAGAATTTACTTTGGTTATCAGTACACTTTTTTTAAATAATAAAGTGATAAATTTCTCGTTAAAAATTCCTAATTTTGGCATCCTTACAAAAGAAGGAGTTAATTTTGAAATCACAAATTAAATAGAATTTAAACCTATTATGAAGAATCTTATTTTAAGTATTTGCGTACTCAGTATTTTTTCAAGTTATTTATCGGCTCAAACAAAAGATAACAGAACATTATTTACAGTAGCTGGACAGCCAGTAAGCGTAGAAGATTTCATTTATGTTTATGGCAAAAACAACATAAATAATCAAGCCGACTATAGCGAAAAATCTTTGAAAGAATATTTAGACTTGTTTACTAAGTTTAAACTAAAAGTAAAACAAGCAGAAGACATGAAGCTAGACACAATCGAGTCATTGAAATCTGAACTTGGCACATATAGAAAACAATTAGCAAAATCATACTTAAGCGACAAAGAGATATTTAATAAGCTTGAACTAGAAGCATATGACCGTATGAAAAGCGAAATAAACGTAGGTCATATACTTATAAGAGTGAGCATGGATGCAAGCCCAGCAGATACTTTGATAGCATATAACAAAATAGCCAACATCAGAAAAAATATTCTCAAAGGAGAAAATTTTGAGACGGCTGCAAATAAATTGTCAGAAGATCCTTCTGCAAAATCAAATAATGGCAAGCTAGGTTATCTTTCAGTTTTTCAAACAGTATATCCATTTGAAAACCAAATGTACAATACTGCTGTAGGACAAGTATCTGGCATTTTCAGAACAAAATTTGGATACCATATTTTGAAAGTTTATGACAAAAGAGCAGCAAGAGGTTCAGTAAACGTAGCACACATCGTTATCACTCCTCCAGAAAAATATGTAGGCAATGCAGATAGTTTTGCGCTTGCAAAAATCAATTCTATATATGCAGACATCAAAAGTGGTAAAACTACTTTTGAAGCAGCAGTAGCAGATTATTCTGAAGATAGAAAATCTAAAATCAAAGGCGGTGAAATCGGATTTTTTACAACTGGTAAAATGACTGAATCATTTGAAGATGCAGCTTTTGGATTAAAATCTATAGGTGATATGTCTACACCAATAAAAACACAGTACGGATATCATATCTTAAAATTGATAGATAAAAAACCGATTGCTCCAATGGTAGATTTGAAAACAGAGCTAAAACAAAAAATAGAAAGAGATAGTCGTTCTGATTTGTCTAGAACTGTATTGATGAATAAAATAAAATCTAAATATGGTTTTGCTGAAATGGCAAGTGCAAAAAACGAACTTGTAAAGATGATAGATACCACTATTCTTGATGGAAAATGGAGACCTACTGATATCAGTGCATACAACAAACTACTCTTCAAAGTAGGACCAGAAGAAACTACACAAGATATGTTTTTGAATTTTATTATTAAAAATCAAAAAAATAAAAGAACATCAAATTCAATAGATTTTGTATACGAAAACTTATATGAGGATTTTGTAGAGCAAAGATGTATGGACTATGAAGAAAAACAATTGGATAAAGAGTATGATGATTTTAGAAATTTGATGAAAGAATATAGAGACGGAATTCTATTATTTGATCTTACCGATAGAATGGTATGGACAAAAGCTACTAAAGATACTAGCGGATTGAAAACATTCTATGAAACAGATAAAGAAAAATACAAATGGGGCAATAGAGTAGAAGCAGATATTTATAATTGCTCAGATTCTGCTTTAGCTAAAATGACACGCAAACTTTTACTTAAAGGTAAAACATCTGCAGATATAGCAAAACAAGTAAATATACCAGGAGCTACTAGCAAAGTGTCTATCATCAATGGTAAATATGAAAAAGGACAATACGAGCTGATAGATAATACAGATAGAAAAGTAGGTGTAAAAGAAAATATATATAACAAAGATGGCAGTGTAACTATAATAAATATTTTGAGAGAAGTAGGTCCAGAACCAAAACTACTAAACGAAGCTAAAGGATATATAGTGAGTGACTACCAAGAGTATTTAGAAAAACAATGGATCCAAGACTTAAAAGCTAAATATCCAGTAGTAGTAAATGAAGAAGTATTGCGTTCATTAATAAGAAAATAAATTGAACAATAATTTTAAATATATTTTCATGTTAAGCATAGTATTTATTACTATGCTTTTCTCTTCATGCAGTTATTTCAAAAACAAAGGAAAGGAACTCAACGAAAAGCCACTTGCAAAAGTGAATGATTTATATCTGTATCCATCTGACCTAAAAGGTATAGCCGCCAATGTAGATAAAAAAGATAGTGTGGAGTTAGTGCAGATGTATGTTACAGATTGGATAAAAAGAAATTTATTACTTGAAAAAGCAAAACAAAGTTCACCAAACGAACTGAAAGAAATAGAAGAAAAAGTAGCTAGTTATAAGGAGTCTCTGATACTATATAATTATGAAAATCAATTATTGAGCGATATGCTAGATTCTTCTATAGATAAGGTTTCCAAAGAAAAATATTATAAAGAATTTCAAAATAACTTTATACTAGAAGATGATGTATATCAAATTCAATATATAGCACTTCCTCTCAATACTGCTCAGCTTGAAGATTGGATAGAAGTTTTTGAGTCTACAAAAGATGAGGACAAAGCGCTCTTAAATTCTAAAGTAAAAATAGGAGCTATGAAGTATGACCTGTCATCTACAAAGTGGTATACTCGAGAGGAGTTCTTTAAATTACTTGAATTACCCACTGATTTTTTTACAAAAATAAAACCTACTAGTAAAGTACAAAAAACACAACACAACTCACAAATAATCTTATTTAAATTTAACAGTGTAAAGCCAAGTGGCGAAATGGCTCCATATGATAGAGTAGAAAAATCTATCAATCAAATATTGCTCAACAAAAAGAAAACAGAATCACTCAATAAACTATATAAAGAAATCTATGATGCAGGTATTCAGTCAAAAAATGCTGAAGACTATATGAATAGTAAAAAATAAATGATGAAAAAAATAGTAAGTATAATTTTTTGTTTGTTTGTATTATTACCTCTTTTTGCTCAGCCAAAAATGATAGATAAAGTGGTAGGTGTAGTAGGTGATAATATCATACTACTCAGTGATGTAGAAGTACAGATACAGCAAGCAAAAGCACAAGGGGAAGTGATAAGTGATAGATTGCGTTGCACTATTTTTGATCAATTACTTTTAGAAAAATTTTTCTTAGCACAAGCACAACTAGATTCTGTGTATGTTTCAGAAGATGACGTAGAAGCAGAGTTGGACAAAAGAATCAGATACTTTATTTCTACTTCTTTCGGTAGTCAGCAAAAACTAGAGGAATATTATGGCAAAAGTACTGCAGACTTAAAAGATGATTTTAGAAAAGATATCAGGAACCAAATGCTTGCAGAAAAAATGCAAGGCAAAATATATGGCAATATAAAAACTACACCATCTGATGTAAGAGCATTTTATGATGATATACCGAAAGATAGTTTGCCTTATTTCAATGCAGAAATAGAGCTAAGTCAAATAGTGATAAAACCAAAAGCTAGTCAAGAAGCCAAAGACTACGCACTGTACAAAGCAAATCAACTTAGAGAGGAGATACTCAAAGGAGGTGACTTTGCTATTAAAGCAAAATTGAATTCGGAAGATCCAGGTTCAAAAAAAGAAGGTGGAGATTTAGGTTTCATCACTAGAGGTGAAATGGTTCAAGAGTTTGAAGCGGGAGCTTTCAAACTCAAAGAAGGTGAAGTAAGTGAAGTAATAGAAACCCAATTTGGATATCATGTGATACAGTGCCTAGAAAGAAAAGGAGAAAGAATACATGTGAGACATATACTTATCACAGCGCCTATCACAAGTATAGATGAACAATCAGCGATACGAATGCTTGATAGTGTGAGCAAAATGATCAATAGTGGGGCTATGACTTTTGAAGAAGCAGTAAAAGAATACTCAGAAGATGATCAAAGTAAAAGTAATAGAGGAGATATCATTAATCAAAACACAGGAACTTCATATTTTGAAATGAGTGAACTTGATGGAAGTTTATTGTTTAGTATGTCTGATTTAAAGAAAGGACAGTTGTCGCAAGTTTCTCCTTTTGAAGCCCCAGATGGTAAAAAAGCATTTAGAATCATTAGGATAAAAAGTGAAAGCGAACCACATGTAGCGAATCTAAAACAAGATTACTCAAAAATACAAAACGCTTGTAAACAAGCTAAACAACAAGAAGCACTTGTAAAATGGATTCAAGAAAAAAGAGGTGATGCATATATTATGATAGATGAAGAATATCAGTCATGCGACAATTCTTCTAAATGGCTCAATGCAAAAAAGAATAATTAATTAATTTCTGAAAAGAAATAAATATGAATACATATAAAAATGATGTAGAAGCTTTAGATGCTTTTGCTAAAATAAATAAAGAACTACAACAGACAATAGGTAAAATAATTATTGGTCAAGAAGATGTAGTAAAGCAAATTTTAATTTCTGTTTTTTGTGATGGACATAGTTTGCTAGTAGGTGTGCCAGGTCTAGCCAAAACGCTTATGGTTAATACTATTGCTCAAGTTTTAGATTTATCGTTTAATAGAATACAATTTACTCCAGACTTGATGCCAAGTGATATAGTAGGCGCTGAGATTTTGGATGGCAATAGACAATTTAAATTTAATAGAGGACCGATTTTTTCAAATATTATTTTGGCAGATGAAATCAATCGTACACCACCAAAAACTCAAAGTGCACTTCTAGAAGCAATGCAGGAAAGAACGGTGACTGTAGGTGGTGTAAAACATTCATTAGATCTTCCGTTTTTTGTTTTGGCTACTCAAAATCCTATCGAACAAGAAGGTACGTATCCATTGCCAGAAGCTCAGTTAGATAGATTTATGTTCAATGTTATATTAGATTATCCAAGTTTTGATGAAGAAGTACAAGTGGTAAAAGATACTACTAGTAATAAAAAAGTAAGCCTAGAAAAAATTATTTCAGCACAAGAAATTTTATTTTTCCAACAACTCATCAGAAGAATACCAATAGCAGACAATGTGCTAGAATATGCAGTAAGGCTTGCCAGCAAAACTAGACCAAACACAAAAGACGCTACAGAATTTGTAAATAATTATATCACTTGGGGAGCAGGACCTCGTGCTTCGCAATACCTTGTATTAGGTGCAAAATGCCACGCTGCATCTAAAGGTAAGTATAGTCCAGATATAGAAGATGTGCAAGCAGTAGCACTACCTATTCTTAGACATAGGGTATTTAAAAACTATAAAGCTGAAGCAGAAGGATTGAGTCTAGAAGCTATTATACAAAAATTATTATAATTATATTTTTGAATAAAAAATTTGATAGCTAAAACGCTACTTTACACAAATGAAAAATAAGCTTATCAAATTTTTTAAATGGTTTACAATATCTCTAGTAATTTCAGTATTAGTTATTGCTTTTGTTTTTTTAAAACCATTAGATAAGTCGCCTTACTACGAAAATAAATATTTTTATAAGACTACAGAAAGCATCAATAACAATCCTACTTTTGATAGAAAGAATAACAATGATACTATAAGAGGTTCGTGGGCAAAGGTGAGTTTGATACCACCATTCAAAACGCCAATAGCAATAGATGCCAATAGAAAAGGAAAACCATTTGATGGAATACATGATAGTCTGTACGTACGTACTTTTGTGTTTTCTCAAGGAAAATACAAAGTAGCTTATGTTATCGCAGACTTACTCATCATCCCACCAACTGTAACTAATATACTAGATACACTTTTAAAAAAAGAAGGTTATAGTCTTCAAAATATTTACTTATCTGCTACACATACTCACACGGGTATTGGTGCATGGCACAATAGTTTTATAGGTGAGTTATTTGCAGGTAAATATGACCAACGTGCACCAGACTTTATAGCTCAACAAATAAAAGAATCCATATTGCTTGCAGAAAAAAACCAAGAGCCACTTAAGTTTGGATATAAAACTATCCCTACAAAAAAACTGGTATATAATAGACTATTAGAAAATGGTGGCGAAGTAGATTCTCTTATACGTGTGATGAAAATAGAAAAACAAAGTGGAGAAAAAGCCTGTTTAGTTTCTTTTACTGCACATGCTACATGCCTACACAATGAAGTGATGGAGCTGAGTGGTGACTGGCCAGGTATGATGATGCAAAAAATAGATAGTACTAAGAAAGTAGATTTTTGTGCATTCAGTGCAGGTAGTGTAGCTAGTCACGGCCCTTATAAATCTAAAACGGATAAATGGCAACAGCTAAATTATACCACCAATCTTGCTTGCAAATATTTGTATAATAATCTAGATTCTATACCGCTTAATTATTCGTATAATCTGAATATGGTGCATCAACCGATACTCATGCGTGAACCAAATTATAGAATATTTGCTACACTTGTTTTACGTCAGCGTTGGTTTTATAAGTTTTTTGGTAAAGAAAAAATATATATCAATATGCTTCGTATAGGAGATGTAGTGTTTGCAGGTATGCCTTGCGATTTTAGTGGAGAGATGAGTGATGAGCTCGATGATGCTTCATCAGCACGCAATAAAAATCTTTTTGTTACAAGCTTTAATGGATGTTTTATAGGCTATATCACCGATGATAGAAGATACGATATGAATACCTACGAAACCCGAACTATGAACTGGTATGGTCCTGGCAACGGCTCCTACCTCACCGAAATCATCATGAGAATGATGAATAGGATATAGTATAGTTTAAAAATAAATATCAAAATAAATTTGGAATTATAAAAAAATGTGTTTATGTTCGTATTATTAAGTTCTTAGTAATAACCAAAAATATTTCCACATGAAACTAGTTTATAATTCTTCAACAGACAACAAAAAATAGAAGAACTTACATTATATACAATAGACTTATATCAGAGCAATGAAAAGCTAAAAGCTGAATTAGCTTTACTACAAGCTCAGATTAATAATCTTAATAAATAAGATTATGAAAAAAATAGTATTAGCAATATTCATACTGATTATGAGTAGTAAACTGTTTTGTCAAGACACTACTGGTATAACTTATGTAGAAATTAATGAAAATTTTTCTGTAGATACAAGTAATTATAACAAGAGTTTTTCTATTGATTTAGATAGAGATGATGTTTCAGATATAGAAATAGATTTTTCTTATATAAACATTGCAGATACTATTGTCATAGACGATTCTCTCTATAATGTTTCATTAGAAGAAGAACATACATTTATTGAAACTAAAGACGGAGAATTAGCATTTTACTTGTCAGACACTCCATCTGTATCTATGTCTAAGTCAGATATCATTGAGTATTTTTCTGATAGTGGAAAAACATATACAAATGATGATAATTGGAACGAAGATTATGCAAGTTCATATACACTTACACTTGGACAATATTATAATAGCTCATTATATGGAACTTTAAAAAGAGGCTTATATGAAAAAGGAGTATGTTATATATTATTTAAAATATGGAAAGATAGTGTAGATAATAATAATGAAGGGTGGATATACGGATGGATAAGACTTAATCATTATAAAAATAAATTGCAGATTATAGATCTTGCATATAGAAATACAGTTAATAAAAAAATATTAACAGGGCAAAAAATGGATACAAAATGAGAATATTAATAATATTATTTTTTCAATTATTAGCCTCGCATTTTATATATAGTTCAAATGCAAATAGTATGATGATGTCTAATAAAATAATTAAGTTTAATATATATACTGACACTACAAAGAAGATAGAGGCACCTTTTAATTATAAAAAAATAAACAATAAATTAATAGGGGCAAATGTTATGATAGGAACTGGAATTATTTGCTACTCTTCAACATTAACTAATTTTCTATTAGCTGTATTTGGTTCAGCTTATAATCCAAAAATCAGTACTCATACAACTTTGCTAATTGGAGGGATAAGTTTTTTAGCAGGTACACCCCTAATAATAAGTGGAATAGTAGTGAAAGCACAAAACATGGGAAAACTGAGGCGACACTATAATACTAATACCTCATATTTTAAAGTTAATGTAAGTAATAATCAAATAGGTTTAGTCTATAAGTTTTAAAATGAAAATAAAATTGATTCATATTATTATATTGGTATTAATAATGTCAGCTACAGGTTGTAAAAAACACTGTTGGAAATGTGATATACCCCATGCGATAACAAGATATATAGACATGTATGGAAAAGTAGTAGATGTAGAAACCTTTACAGAAAAACAAAGATTGGAGTATTATGATATATATATAAATTATCGACATTATTCATTCGATTCTACATTAGTATTAGATACAATCATAAGAGAATACTATGGAACTAAACAAGAAATGGAAGAAGAAATAAGAGTAAATAATATAATAAAAGAACAAATATGCTATCAAAATATATAATAGTTCTATTAAGTTTTTTATCATTAATAGTGTTACTGTTAATTAGTGGATGTAAAAAATGCTATACTTGTAAGTATGAATATAGAGAATATAGATTTTATAAAGGTAGTGATACTATATTAGTAAATGTAAGTGGGTATTATCCCATACAAAGAAGAATTAATGAGTTAACTAATGAAGGCTATTTATATATTAATACAACAAAAGATAGTCTTTATTTTGAAGAAGCGTGCAGTAGTGAAAACAAACAAAAATTAAAAATAAATGGAGCAAATTGTTTCCCTAAAAAATAGTATAATATTACTATTGTTTTTTATTCTAATCATATTACTAAACTCATGTAATAAGTGTTTAAGTTGTTCAATATATTTTGATGAAGGAATATACTATAATCCAGTAAGTAAAGATTCTATTATTATTAAAGCTAAATCAAATAATTATGGTCTTGATACATTAGAAAAATATTATTTACTCGGTTATAAATTCACTGGGTCTGGCACTTCCGATATATTTGATATAGAATTATGTGGTGATGATTTAAAACGATTAGATGATAAAGGATTTAATGTAAATTGTAACTATAATAAATAATATAATCATGAAAAATTTAATGCTATTAATATTTTTTTTAATTTTTTTTAAAATAAACTTTTCTCAAAGTATAAATTATAATTCTCTTTTGCAAAGATATTGGAATTATAGATATGCATTGTTAGGTGATGCAATAGAACCAACTTATTATAAATGGGAACCAGGTTTTGTTGAAGTAGGTCAAGGTGCAGGATATAGCTTACCAATGGTTTATAGAAAAAGAATGGAACACAATATTATATCGAATTCAAAAACAGGTTTAAGTAATTGGGAAGAAACATATAATCCAGACCCAAGTGCGCATGGCAGTTGCATAAATCAAAATATATATCCAGGTTCAACAAACCCATGGGGTCCTAAATATCAAGGAATAAATTATTGGGTAGATGCACCAACAGAATTAGGTAAGTATCTATCTGTATTAGCAACAGAATGGGAGTTAATGAGATTAAATGACGCTACACAAAATCAAAAACTACAAACAGAAAAAGAAATATTTTATGCCTTAGAAGCTATAGATAGGCTAGATATGTATTCAGATGGAGTATTAGATGGTTTATTTTTTAGAGATGATGTACCTTGGGATTTTGCAAGAGCAAGTACTGGATGTAAATTTGGATGTTTCCCATCACCTGAACCTTTTGGTAATGTAGTAGCTCCTTTATCACATGACTACGATTATAACGCTTTTGAAAATGTACACTCAGCAGGTTCTTGTTTTTCATATAGTGCGACTGATTGTGGAGAGCATGGTGTTTCTAATCCACCAAGATATAGTATCGAGTCTTTAGATCAATTACTTAAAATGGTATTAGGTTTAGTTTTTGTAAAAAAATATGTACATGCTACTTATGCTGGAGTAGATTTGAATCTTAAATCTGAACAACAAATATATAGGCTGATTCACTATATTCAGCTAAATGATTATGTAGTAAAAGATATAAACGGTGAACGAGTTTGTAGAGGAAGTGCATCGAGACCATACTCTTATCCATTTTATAAAATACAAGATAAATATGGTGGAGGGGCAAGTTCTACTCATTTTACTACGGTTTGGTTTAATAAACCAGTTTGGACATTTAATATATTTGCACAATTTTATGTGCCATCAGCTACACACGCTTTACCACTAGGCTCTCCATTTTCTAGTGAGAATGCTTTATATTTAGCTGTCATGTCGGACGCATTTTCTACAAGTCCTCATTTTCCAAAAAAAATAGGGAGGAAAGCACTATGGAATATAAGTAAATCTTATTATACTAAAGTTAAAACTAAGGATGATCCCTATGAAAGTGTAATAAACACTTGTGCTGAACTCATGTCTGCATGTCTGAATGATTATGATTCAAAAACTGATTGGACAACCTATGAAAATATTTTAAGTAATGCAATACCAAATGGTTATGATTCATATCTTTCTCCATGGAATGAACCTTATTTTAATTGTGAACATGCCTCAAGATTTGTCTATCAAAATGATCCAAAGACTGGAAATAAGCCGGATGAATTAAAATATCTTGAATTAAATGGTCTAGATTATATGCTCATGTTTAATCTTTATAGTTTGAAGAAACCAAACTTAATATTTGATAAAAGATACGATAAAGTTACTAGATATACAGATATATATAACAATACTATTACGCATACTTTTCCTTATACTTCTACAGATCCATTCAAGTCAGGAGAATTTGTGAATGATGTGAATATTCAAAATGCAAATACACTTACGTTTGGTAGTACATTATTACCAAATGCGAGAATACATTTACAAGCTCCACATATGGAGTTTTTGCCAGGCTTCACTATTATTCCAGGAGCTGTATTAACTACAAATCCAGGAGAGCGTATGGATTGTGATGCAAATTTCATAGAGCATATAAAAATGAAAAGTAAGAAAAGGATGGCTAATCCTAATATGATAGATGAGGAATATGAAAACGAAGAGAATACGAAAACATCAGATTTTGATAAAATGTTTATTACAAAACAATTTATAAAAGTTTTCCCAAATCCATCTAATGATGAGATTTCATTGGATATTGTATTATTAAAAAAGGAAAATTGTACAATTGAAGTAAACGATATTTATGGAAAACATATTAAAACTATTTTGTCAAACACCTATTTAGATGAAGGAGAAACACTTCTATATCTTCATAAAAAAGACTTTACTTCAGGTAATTATTTAGTAAAAATAATTATTGGAGACAATGTAGAAACTAAGAAGATTTGTTTTGTAGATTAGAGTATTTTTATTCATATAAAAACTACAAACCAATCCACTTACTCCAACTCCTCAAAAACTCCTGTCTCTTTATTTTTGCGTACATTGGTAGCATCAAAATATTTTCCATTCATAGCTACGTACACCCCAGCTGGCAAGGCTTGTACAAATGCTAAGGCACTACCTAGATTGAATAATCCATCAGAGCTACCAAATTTATAAGGTATCATAGCACCAGTAAGCACTATGGTTTTATTGATGTTTTTGCTAGCTATTAGTTGAGCTGTAGTGCACATCGTATCTGTGCCATGTGTCACTATTATTTGCGATTCCTCACCTTGTAGTATATTGTTTACTATTATTTCTCTATCGGTATCGCTCATCTCTAGACTATCTATCATCATGAGAGTGCGGATGTTCACATCGAGTTTGCTTCTGCCGAGTTGCAAGATTTCATGCACATGCGTATCATTAAAAAAAAGTTTACCTGTGAGTTCATCATACTCTTTGTCAAATGTACCACCAGTTACTAATAATTTTATACTCATACTATTATTACATGTTTATTAAAAATATTGCAGGTCGTTTGTGTATATCAGGCTTTTCTTGTCTCCACTCTTTTACACTTTTTGTTTGTATAAATTCTGTAGGCAAATTTATATCACAGGCTATACAAAGCTTGGTGTCTGGCAAACAAGTATGTAAGATATTTTCTATCATTTTATTGTTTCTGTAAGGAGTCTCCATAAAAATTTGCGTACTTCCAAATCGTGCAGCTATGCTTTCCAGTTCTTTTATTTTCTTCAATTGATTGGGAGTTTCTATAGGCAAATATCCATGAAATGAAAAAGACTGTCCGTTCATACCACTAGCTATCAATGCTAGTAAAATAGAGGATGGACCCACAAGTGGGCTTACATGGATACCATATATATGTGCTTGTTTTATCACTAGAGTACCAGGGTCTGCTATACCTGCACAACCAGCTTCTGATAGCACTCCAGCAGATAGATTATTTTTTTGAATATGTAGTAAATGAGGTTTTATATTTTTTGCTTCATTTTGTTTGTCTAGCAAAATTAATTTTACCTCATCAAAATTTTTAGTGTATCCAATACTTCTCAAATATCTTCGAGCACTTCGTTCGTTTTCTACAAAAAACATATCAAGTTGGTAAACGATTTCTTTTACATACTGTGGTATAGCATCTACAGACTCTTCACCCAGAGTACAAGGAATTAAATAAACGGTGCTTTTAGCATTCATATTTGTAAAGATATTTATATTCCATCAAAAAAATCAAAAGTTCTTTGTATGTATGACTTACATTGAAGTATCAGATTATTTCTGTCTTCTGGATTTTTTATGGATTCGTATTCTATTTTATTATAAAAATAATTATAACTATATATTCCTTTATCTGTAATCATCCCATATCCATTGTTGATGATATATGGAGCGAATGATGGACAGTATGGATTCATCGCATCTTTACTAAAAATAAAAGTATCATAAGGAATATTTAATTGTGCTAAAAGTGTTGCACTCAAATCTGTTTCAGAAATTATTTTATTAGATGAAAAAGATTTGTATTGAGGTTTTATCACATTTCCATAAAATAGCAGTGGGATACGATGAGATTGATAATCCCATTGTTTGTATGTAGGGGTGGCGTGTCCATGGTCTGCTATAAAAACAAAAAGCGTACTATCATACCAACTTTGTTTTTTGCAGTTTTCCATAAATGTACCTACACACTTGTCAGTATAATAAATAGAATTGATATATTGATTTTCTACACCACCATGAGTAAAGACTTTTTCCATAGGGATATCAAAGGGAGGATGAGAACTTAGTGTGTAAACAAAGGTACAAAATGGTTTTTTATAACTATTTACTTCTTCTATTGCTTCTGCAAAAATACCTTCGTCATGTATACCTAATTTGCCTACTGGATATTTATTTTTAATAGAAGATTGGTCTTTTATTTTATCAAATTTATGCCAATAATAAAAACTTTTTAAGTTGCCATATTCAGCTGGTCCACCATACAAAAAACTTGTAAAATATCCTTTGTCTTTTAAGCTTTTTGGCAATGATGATAGCCCATGATATTTTGCTGGTTGTGATGAGATAGCCTTATCTGGTATACAAGATACAGCACTCAATATGCTAGACAAACCCATGTCTGATCGCCATCCTGGAGCATAGCAATTTTGAAACGATACTCCGTTTTTTACTAAATAATCTAAATTAGGGGTGCAACTATCACTACCATTAAACCCTTTCATCACATCTGCACAATAACTTTCTAAAACTACTATGATAATATTTGGATTTTTTATACTTAAAAAATATTCGGTACTATCTTTTGGATATACATACATCTCATCTACAGTTTTTTTTGCTTCATTTGTTTTATAGAATTGAAAAGGTTTTTGTTTTATACTTTGTTTATTTTCATATATACTTTGTGCCAAATACCAGATAGTATTTGTAGAAGCATCATTGAGTGATTGATTTTTTGAGAAATATGAAAAACTAGTATTGATAGGCGTGCTCTGAAAACCACCTCTATACAACAAAAAAATCATTCCTACACTAAATAAAGAATAAACTATTTTATAAGTGATATTTTTGTTTTCTATACTTGTATTTTTATGAAACCATTTTCGAAAAAAGTAATAAAAAAAACTACATTGAACTAACAGTAATATAAAAGCTGCGGTTATATAGTTCCAAGAAACATATGAAAGAGTTTCCTTAGGATTCCATAAATATATGATAGCTTTATAGTTTAGTTTGTTTTGCCACTCTTCGTATAATATGATATCACCTATTTGTAGTAATATGATGATGATACTAATTATAAAAACAACCCATCTAAATAGGTGATACATAAAATTTTTTCTTATAAAAAAATTTAGAAGAATAATTATAAATGGTATCACAAAAAGAAACGAGGCAGCTGAAAGATCTAAACGAATCGCATTTTTAAATACTGAAAATATCTCTGAGTTGCTTTCCTCGTTTATTAAATCAAAATGATGAAATAGAAAGAGTGTTCTGCCTAAAGAAAAAAGTATGATAAATAATAAATAAAATCGAATACTGAGTTGAAAAGGACTATAAGATTTGTTGTCCCACAAACTAATGCGAAAATTCTTCATTATAGTTTTATAAAAGTAACTTGACTCGTTCTATTTTGAAAATCTTGTTTGATATTACATTGAATATCTATTCTATTTAAGTTTTCGTTATATTCTCCTTCGCCGCTTACTTCTAGTGCTCCATTGCTGTCGTTGATAGTAATATGTGTGCCTTTGCCTGTAAGTGTGCTTGTGCTGATATTTGCACGAAGAGTAATTCCTGTATTTGCAAAATTTGTAAGTAACACTTCGTCTAGTCTAGACCCATACATGATTTCAGAAGTATAAAATGGAGAAGTAGTAGTGCCTGTATAAGTATACTCATTCACATCATATGCACCAATAAATCTTTCAACACTACTTACAGAACAGTTGTCGCCTTCTAGTCCATTTTGGCAAATACAATTTCCTTGATAGCAAACTTGATTAGTTCCACATGCAATATCTTTACAGCTATCTGGCTCGCAGGAGATAGTCAATCCTATTATTGAAACAACTAAAAAAACAATACTTACTGTATATAAAATATTTTTTTTCATCTAAATAGATAGTTTAAGTTTATAATAAAACTGATTACTACAAAGCTACAAATTTTATGTAGTTTTGACAAAACAAAAGAAATGCCTTTAAATAAAGAAGCCTTTATCAGATATCGTATTTTGGATCAGTGTCTTTCAAATAAAAAGAAACCTTTTCCAAAAATATTTGATTTTATGCGTGCATATGAAGAAGTGCTTGGCAAATCTTTTTCACAAAGAACCATCAATCTTGATTTACAAGCTATGCGAGATGATATGGCTTTAGGTTTCATGGCTCCCATTAAGTATAGTAGGCAGTACAATGGTTATTACTATGAAGATGAAAACTACAGCATCTCATCTATAAAACTTAGTGAAACTGAACTAGACTCTATAGGTTTTGCCACAAAAGTTTTGCAACAATATAAAGGAATCGGTCTTTTCAATCAATTTGATGAAGCAGTAGATAAAATAATGAATGCGATTTCTATCAAAAATATTTTGACAGATAAAGAAGAAACAGAAATTATTCAACTAGAAAAAATACATAGCTTCAAAGGTTCGGAGTGGCTCAATATTATTCTAAATGCAATAAAAAACCATGAAGTAATTAATATCTCATATAAAAAATTTAGTAGTGATGAAATGAAAGAACTAGTAGTGCATCCCTATCTACTCAAAGAATATAGGAACCGATGGTATATGATAGGTATGACCGATAGAAAAAAACTAGTATCGACTTATGGACTTGATAGAATAGATAAAATAGTAGTATTGCCTAAAGAAAAATTTATTTTTTCACCAGATTTTAATGCATCTATTTATTTTAAACACGCATACGGAATCACTACATTTGAAGGAAAACCACATAAAGTACAGTTGAGATTTGAAAATAATTTTGCTAAATATATTCTCACTCAACCCATGCACGAAACTCAAAAAGTATTAAAACAAAATGCACAAAATCTAGATATTGAAATAGAAGTTGGTATCACTCCAGAGCTGATTCAAGATATATTGAGCTATGGAAATAAAGTGCAAGTGTTGAGACCCAAAATATTAATAGAACAAATAAAAAAGAGCCTAGAAGATACCACAGCTCATTATATCTAAAAAGTTTAATTAGTATTGTCATACTTCTGTCATTTTTTCTATTAAAAATTTGGATTTCTCATTTTTTTAACTTAGTTTCACATACACAACACTTATAGTTCATAATATAAAACGGATAAATCATGAGAAAAATACTCCTCATATTGATTGTGCCTATTGCCCTGATAGGTCTTATTTCTTTAACTGATAAAGTAAAAGAACAAAAAAAACCTGTATATCAAACACAAAATGGTAGTGGTGATTGCAATACTCTAGCAAAAGCTAGTGGTTCTTGCGAAGGATGTCATTCTGGTTCTTCATCAGGAGGTGGTCCCATAGTCATCATCTATGAAAATGGAAAAACAGGTTCAGAATTTAACTTAGCACCTGGTGAAAATGAGATTTTCATTTATAATGAAGATGAGAATGTAGATATTATTTCTGAATTAGAAAACAATAATATACAAGTTTTTTCCAATACAAAACCTAATGTAGTAGAAGATAGATTTGTAGCCGTTCACGGACCTAATAGCTCATCTATACTTAGTCACATCACTAAATTAAATATAGTAAGCAAAGAAAATCAAGTAATAAATCTCGGATCAAAACCATCAAATATTTCATATTCTGTTTCATTTAACAATAGTAGCATGTTATTAAATATGAATAGTTCAAAAGATGAAACAATACAAATATCACTCTATGATATGATGGGCAAATCATACATCACTCCGATAAATAAAAATATAATTTCAGGGGAAAATCAAATTAATTTAGATACTCAATTACCTATATATAGAGGAGTTTACATTGTTAGAATTACAGAACAATCTGGTAAAACAAGTACTAAAAAAATATTTATAGACTAGGCTACTTTTTCTTTCGCTCTATTGATCAATATCACACCTACTAATATTAGTGATAAGCCAAGCATATGATACCAACTGATGGTTTCATGGTCTACAAATCCAATAAATACAGCTACTACAGGCATCAGATAAGTTACACTTGCAGCAAACATGATTTGTGTTCGTTGTATTAATATATTAAATAGACTCATAGCTACAGCAGTGCCAAATACTCCCAATAATACTGCATAAGGCAAAGCATGTAATGATTCAGTATTAGTATTTATTTTTTCTAAAATATTTATATGGTATAAATAAAAAGCAGCTGGTATGATTAGCATAAAATACATCAAACTGGTAAGTGGCAAACTAGGTAAGCCTTGTAAATGTCTCTTAAGAATATTGGAACTAAAGCCATACATCACAGGAACAGATAATGCGATAAGAAAAAATAATCCATCACCACTAAAATCTGCACTAGGCTTGAATACTACCAACGCAATCGCCCCAAACAATCCTAAAACTACACCTATTACTTTAAGATAATGATTTTTCATTTTAAAAAATAAAACACCAATCATAAATGTAAAAAGTGGCGTGAGTGAATTGATAATACCTGTAACACTACTACTGATATGTGTTTGAGCTAGTGGATATAAATATATAGGAATACCACTTCCTATAAGTGAACAAACAAAAATCCAAAAATATTTATTGTAGGGTATTTTTTTGAATGCTTGATATAAAAAAGGCAATAAGGCTATACCGCCTGCAAACATTCGTATACCAGCCACTTCCATAGGTTCAAAACCTACTAGTGCATGTTTGATAAGAAAATAAGAGAATCCCCAAATAACAGCACAACTGATGAGCAATATCCAATTGATAAGTTGTCGCCTCGATTCTATTCGAGCTGTTTCAGCAGATAGCTCTGTATTGTTTTCCATAAAGAATTTTAGCTATTCATTTTTTTCCAAAGTACATCTTTCAGTTTGTCTAGATTGTAATTTGTCATAGCTGAAATATATACCACATCTACTTTTTTAGGAAGCGTTTTTTTGAGTAGTTTTATCAATTCGTCATCTACCAAATCAGCTTTAGTTATAGCCAAAACCCGCTCTTTATTGAGCAGTTCTGGATTATACATTTTTAGTTCATTGAGTAATATATCGTATTCTTTTTTGATATCATCTACATCAGATGCCACCATGAATAGCAAAATAGAATTTCGTTCTATATGTCTAAGAAAACGATGTCCAAGCCCTTTGCCTTCATGTGCTCCTTCTATGATACCTGGAATATCTGCCATCACAAATGATTTATTATCGTGATAAGATACAATACCAAGATTTGGTTTGAGTGTAGTAAATGGATAAGCACCTATCTCTGGTCGAGCGGCACTTAGTGCTGCAAGTAGCGTAGATTTTCCAGCATTAGGAAATCCCACTAATCCTACATCAGCCAATATTTTTAGCTCTAAAGTTACTATGGATTCTATACCCGGAATACCCGGCTGAGCATGAGTGGGAGCTTGATTGGTAGCTGTTTTAAAGTTTTCATTACCAAGTCCACCCATCCCACCATGGAGTAGTATTCGTTCTTCTCCGTCACGGGTGATTTCAAAAAGTGTTTCACCAGATTCTGCATCTTTTGCTACAGTACCTAATGGTACTTCTAGATATATATCGCTACCACTTTTGCCAGTTCTTCTTCCTCCTTCGCCTGTTTTTCCACTATCTGCTTTTACGTGTTTTTTATATTTGAGGTGCAGTAGTGTCCAAAGTTGTTTGTTGCCTACGAGTATGATATGTCCACCTCTACCACCATCACCGCCATCAGGACCACCTTTAGGTACATACTTCTCTCTCCTAAAGTGACTACTTCCAGGACCACCGTCACCAGACTTGCAATAGATTTTTACGTAATCGACAAAATTTTGATTTTCAGACATCCTTTTTTAGTATCTAGTATCAAGAGCCAAGAATCAAGAATCAAGATTTTTTGCTAAAGAGACTACTCGTTAATTGATTAAAACTTACTCATAGAGTCCAGTGTACTACATATCAGTTTATTGATAGTTTCTACATCGCCTACTCCATTTATTTCGTGTAGTTTTCCTTTGTTTTCATAGTAGGTAGCTACAGCGGTAGTTTTGTTTTTGTATTCTTTTATTCTGTTTTCTATGATACTTTCATTTTGGTCATCAGGTCTTCCACTTTCTTTGCCTCTGAGCAAAAGTCTTTGTTTTAGCTCTTCTTCATCTACTACTATAGATACTAGTGCATTGATAGGTGAATTCAGTTCACCAAGTAATTGATCCAATGCTTCTGCTTGTTTCACAGTACGAGGGAAACCATCTAATATCAATCCTTTTGCTTTTTTATTTGCATCAAGTTTTGATTGTATCATACCTACTACCACTTCATCTGGTACTAATTCGCCTTTATCCATAAGTGTTTTAGCTTCTAGTCCTAGTTTGGTACCATTGGCTATTTCTTCTCTGAGCAAATCGCCCGTAGATATATGCAATAGCTGGTATTTTTCTTTCAGCAAATTTGCTTGAGTACCTTTTCCACTGCCTGGAGGACCAAATAATATAATATTCAACATAGCTTATAGTCTAGATATAATATAGAACGCAAAAGTAATAGATTATTGTAAGAAATGTGGCAATAAAAATATCAAATTAAAAAACACACTCATTTCCGTGTTTTTTGAGCCAGTTTTCTGCTAACATATAGTCGGGCATCACAGAGGCTACATGAGCCCAATACACATCGGAGTGATTCATATGTATGAGGTGAGTAAGTTCATGTATGATCACATAATCCGATACAAATTTTGGAGCAAAAAGCAAACGCACCGATAGGTTGATATTATTGCGTATAGAGCAACTGCCCCAATTGCTTACATTGTTTTTGAGTACTACACTTTTGATGTTTTTTTTAAAAAATTGTTCATTGAGTTCAAGCACTCTTTTAGTGATTTTATCTTTGAAATAGAGTGCCATGATGCGAGCTACCATCTTGCTAGCCAGCTTATTTTTTCTATCTTCTTTAGCATTTTCTGGAAATGACAATACCAACTCACCTGTTCGAATTTTTATCGTAGCTTCTTTGGTAGGATTGGAGATGCATTTTATCAAAAACTTTTCATCATAAAGCTCCAGAATATCACCCTGTTTATATATTCTTTGAAATAAATATTGGTCTATCAGTTCTGGATGTTTGATTATTTTTTTGCGTGCCCATTCTACAAAAGCCTTTATTTGTTCGACTTTTGCATCGTTTTTTAGGTAATGTGACAAAACTATAGCAAGCCCCGTTTTTGTAAATGACACTCTACTACTACGCCTTTTTTCGGTGCGTATACTGAGTAAAATCTTCCTTTCACCTAGGAAGAGTTCTTGCTCTTGAACGAAATAGTCTATTTCTTTGTTATGCATTAAAATAATAAATACGAGTGCAATACTAATTCAAAGCTTTCATTTTTTTGACAATAAAAAAAAACAATGTAGGTTTGTTGTGTGAAAAAGTAATTTGTACATAATTTTCAATATAAAAAATAGACAATATGAATCAATTTAAAATGACTGAAATGCCTACACCAGACGAGTTGGCTGATAAAATGATGCAAGGTGGTAAGTTTGAGCAGAAATTAATAGAACAAAGAAAAGTGTTTTTGTGGGGAGCAGTAACCGACGAAACTGCAAAAAAAGTGGTAGATAGAATCTTATATCTTGAAGCGATAGATCCAGGAAAAGAAATTAATTTTTATATCAATAGCCCAGGTGGTGTAGTGACGAGCGGTATGGTAGTGTATGATGCTATTAAATTAATCACTTCGCCAGTGAATACTATCTGTATGGGATTAGCAGCATCTATGGGTTCTATACTGCTAAGTGTAGGACAGAAAGGCAAAAGACAAATATGGCCAAACGGTAAAGTGATGATACATCAGCCAAGCCTTGGAGGTGCCTATGGACAAGCTACAGACTTAGAAATCACCGCTAATGAGATACAAAAAACCAAAGAAATGGGTGCTAGAATATTGAGCGAAAACTGTGGTCAAACATATGATAAGGTAATGGCCGATCTAGAGCGAGACTATTGGATGAATGCAGAAGAAGCTGTAAAATATGGCATCGTAGATAGTATAACTACATCTTATTAATTTTCTTTTTAAAAAAATAGACATGGATAATAATGTAGAAATTGCAAAATTGCAGAATGAAATCACCAAATATTTGGGGCTAGACCCCAACCATGTAGTATATAACTATGCCGATAAAGACAATATTATAAAGTTATCTCTGGTTACTATCAATCCAAAACACGAACAAAGTTTTCTTTATCATTCTTCAAAAGGAATAGATAAAGTAGATGCCCTAAAAAAGATGTTGGAGTATGTACTTCAACATAGAAAAACAGAAAACTCTTATACCCTGCAATGGATAAAAGATGGTGATAGCGAATTACATACTTCTTATTTTAGAGGCAATAATTTATATGAGGTATTAGATAAGTTTTACTACGGTAGAGATATCGCTTCTTACAAAGTATTTAGCGTGTATTTAAATCCGGTTTCTTAATACCAGTTTAAAGTTGCAAGTTCAAAGTTGAGAGTTTGTCTGACAGCAGTCAGGTTCAAAGTTGAATGTCAAAGTTCATAGTTTTATGACTTAGAGTATGTAGTTTCAATTTTTACTAAATGCTATTGTTCAAAAAATTCATAATTGATTTTTCAAATTCGATGTATTTATGTTTTTATCTAACGTCTAATATCTAGCGTCTTACATCTTAATACTTGTATCTTGATACTCAAATTTAGAACATATAAAACATACGTAGACTCAGCACATTGTTTCTTTGCTGTCCATCTCTTAAGTTTCCATCAATGAATCGTCCTTTGCCAAGACCTAAAATAGAATAACCAAAACGTGCTTGTATACCTATTTTTCTTTTGATAAGGAATGTAGCATGTCCTACAAACTGGAAATCAAATCCTCTATAATTATTCATATATGTTTCTATTGGAAATAGTCTATCTGACCCATTTACTTTGTATTTCAGATTGGGTTGCTCATATCCATTGTCATCATAGATTACTTGTTTTTTTCTTATGAGGCCACCTATAGAAAATCCACCACCAAAAATAGCGATATGTTTGTCATGAAAATTGAACATGATAGGAATATCTGCATAGTCTAAAGTGATATTTCTAGAGCTGTATTTTGCATTACTAAGTTGGCTTTTTGCACCTTTCATATTGTATAGAAGCTCCATACTTATTGAAAACTTTTTTTTGATCATAGCAAAAGCACCTACTCCGCCATTAAATCCAAATTTGTAGTATCCTCCCATTCTATCGCCATCTACTTGACTCATGTTGAATCCTGCTATTACCATTCCTCTAAATCGTCTTTTCTCAAATTTGTCTTGTTCAGGAGTGTTTTCGGTTGGTGTTTTTTTCTTGATAGTAGTAGTAAGAGTCTGTGCATTTGATGACAGATTTGCAAGAGCAAAAAACAGAATAAATAAATATTTTAGTTTCATAATAGAATTCATACTTGATAAACGAAAAACCCTTTCATTTGTTACATCAAACTTAGCACTATTTTTAAATAAAATGACACAGAAATGTAAAAAGTTTTAATAGAATCGTTTTTTTGCAAAAATGTACATAAGTATCAACGAACTTTTGAGCTATTTTTATTATTTTTGATTTACAAATTTGGCATACTACAATGGTAAAATATACAAGTACTACTCTTACAAAAATTCAAGAACTCATCAAAGAAACCGGCTATGTTTTGAGATATGAGAAAGGCAATTTTAAAAGTGGATACTGCATACTACAAGATAAAAAAGTAATCGTAATCAATAAATATTTTGAAACGGAAGCACGTATCAATAGCTTGCTAGAAATACTTCCTTCACTCAATATTAAATTAGATGATCTTACAGAAGGCTCCAGAAAATTTATTGAAAAAATAAATCAAAAAGAATTGCTTTTTGATGAAAAGCCGAATCCATAAAAATTGAATCCTACAGCTTCAAAAAAAGTAATTTTTCTAGGCACTGGTACTTCTACTGGCGTGCCTTTATTGGGTTGTACTTGTGAAGTGTGCATGTCTACAGATGCTAGAGACAAAAGATTGAGAAGCTCTATACTCATAGAAATAGCATCAAAAAAAATAGCGATAGATATTGGTCCAGATTTTAGACAACAAATGTTCAGAGCAAATACTTCTATGCTAGATGCCTGCCTCATCACTCATGCCCACAAAGATCACGTAGGAGGCTTAGATGAAGTGCGTGCACTCAATGTATTTTCTAAGAAGCCGATAGATTTATATGCAGATATCCATGCAATACATACTATAAAAAAACAGTACGATTATATTTTTGAAGCAAAAAACTATCCAGGTATACCTCAAGTAAATTTGCACGAAATCGACGAACAGAGTTTTGAATTGATTCATATAAAAATACAACCTATACGAGTGATGCATTACAAGTTGCCTGTGCTGGGTTTTAGAATAGAAGATTTTACATATATCACAGATGCAAATTTTATCAGCGATGAAGAAAAAGAAAAAATAAAAGGCACAAAAATATTGGTGCTCAATGCCCTGCGCAAAGAGACACATATATCTCATTTTACACTAGATGAAGCACTAAAGATAATAGAAGAGATAAAACCCGAAAAAGCATACCTCACACATATAAGCCATCATTTGGGACGATACACAGATATAGAAAAAGAGTTGCCCTCAAATGTACACTTGGCCTATGATGAATTAATAATCGATTTTTAAAATAAAAAAATGAAAGATTGGATTAAACAATTTTTTTTAATCAAAACTACAGAACGAAGAGCCATCTTAGTTTTAAGCGTACTTATTATGATAGCATTATTTATATTTTTATTGATTCCTTCGTTTGTGAGTCCACCAAGTAGCAAAATAGAAGTAAAAGAGTTGAGTAGTAGCGGGCAAGAGATACTTGCCAATTATACAGATTCTACAGCTACTACAAATGCACCCAAAAACACTGCTCAGTCTTTTAATCCAAATACAGTGACTACAGAAGAACTGTTGCAAGCAGGAGTACCACCAAAACTGGCATCTACATGGACAAATTTTACCTCAAAAGGCGGTAAATTCTATAAAGTAGAAGACTTAAAAAAACTGTATAATATGACTGATGAGGTATATGAAAAAATAAAAAATAAAATAGCGATACCTACTCCGGCTAGAGACTATAGTGGCTATACCAATACGAGTAATACAAGCACAGTAAAGAAAAATTTGAGTATCAATATCAATACTGCAGATACTATACTACTAGACAGATTGCCTCAGATAGGCTTTGGTAGGGCTAGAATGATTGTAAAATATAGAGATATGCTTGGTGGCTTTATAAATATAGAACAACTCAAAGAAGTTTTTTCTATCAATGATACTATCTACAGAGAAATAAAAAACTACGTATTCGTAGACCCTACATTCAAACCCACCACTGTGCCTATTAATTTTAGACTCGAAAAAGACTTATATAAGCACCCATATATAAGACCTTATGCAAAAATGATTGCCAATTATAAAAAAGAACATGGTCCCTTTGAAAACAAAGAAGACCTAAAGAAAATCTATGGAATAGATGAAAAAGGTTTAACAAAAATGCTACCTTACATCAATTTTGATCTAGAATAAAAACAATTTTTTTATAAATCGTATTTATATAATTATCAATATACTTATCTTTGCCAACCAAAAATATCGATATAATGAATTTTGAACAGACAGATAATGCAAAAGCAGTAGCTCAAATGGCAAAAGATTTTGCCGAAAAAGAAATAAGACCCTATGTAATGGAATGGGATGAAAGTCAAGAATTGCCACTTGATACCCTCAAAAAAATGGGCGAACTAGGCTTGATGGGAATGCTGGTACCAGAAGAATACGGTGGAGCAGGTATGGGATATTTTGAATATGTAAATGGAATCGTAGAAATATCAAAAGTATGTGGTTCGGTAGGATTGTCTATGGCAGCACACAACTCACTTTGTACTAATCATATATTGAGTTTTGGAAACGAGGCTCAAAAGAAAAAATACTTACCAAAACTAGCTACATGCGAGCATTTGGGAGCTTGGGCACTTACAGAACCTAATACAGGGAGTGATGCTATGCGTATGAAATGTACTGCTAAGAAAGAAGGAAACAACTGGGTTATCAATGGTACAAAATGCTGGATCACGCACGGTAAAAGTAGTGATGTGATAGTGGCTATAGTAAGAACGGGCGAATTGCTTGATAGCCATGGTATGACGGCTTTTGTGATAGAAAGAGGAAATCCAGGTTTGTCTGCTGGTAAAAAAGAAAATAAATTGGGTATGCGTGCTTCAGAAACTGCTGAAGTGATATTTAATAATTGTATAGTAAGCGAAGACGCTATATTAGGCAAAGAAGGTGAGGGATTTCAACAAGCTATGAAAATATTGGATGGTGGTAGAATCTCTATTGCATCACTTGGATTGGGCATAGCAAAAGGAGCATTTGAAGCATCAGTAAAATATGCAAAAGAAAGAGAGCAGTTTGGTCAGCCGATTGCCAACTTCCAAGCTATTGGTTTCAAACTAGCTGATATGGCGCTACAAATTGAGGCAGGTGAACTACTCACGCTTCAAGCAGCAGATATGAAAAATAAAGGTATGAAAGTGACCAAAGAAGGTGCCTATGCAAAATACTATACATCAGAAGTTGCGGTGAGTGTAGCTAATGATGCGGTGCAGATATTTGGTGGATATGGATATACCAAAGATTTTCCGGTAGAAAAATTCTATAGAGATAGTAAACTATGTACGATAGGTGAAGGTACTAGTGAAATCCAAAAACTAGTAATAGCTAGAGAATTATTGAAAGGAAATTAATAATTAAAACAAATAATATTTTAAGAAGAAGCTATCTCAAAAGGATAGCTTTTTTATTTCCGTCTCACAATCAATATAGGTCTAAAACCTACATATGGATTTGGATAATCATATTTCATTTCGCTAGTTACTTGTATGTCAAACCCTGGTGAGTTCCAACTTCCTCCTCTAGCTATTCCTTTGGTTTCTATCATCTCTGCAACATTACCGCATGAGTTGTATAGTCCAAAATCATTTGTTTGATAAGAAATAACAGGAGCTGTTACATCAGCATTGTCATTCAGGTTTCCAGCAATTCCCATATTGGGATTATAACATACTATTTCATATTGTTTGCTACTATCATTATAATGAATACAACCATCACTTATCGATTTATAATTAGCTAATTTTTGACCTATTTTATTTTCAGTGTATGGTCCACCCCAAGAAAATTGTGCAAGTTTTTTTCCACCTCTTGTTGCATATTCCCATTGAGTTGCATTAGGTAGTTTTGCTTCTATTACATATTCGCTTTGTTCTTGATTCATCTTTTTAGAAAACCACTCGCAATATAGTTTGGCTCCTTCATAGCTCATATTTACACAAGGATATTGATTATATGCAGGATGCTGAAAATAGTATTCAACGTAAGGTTCATTATACCCATATTGATCTCTCCATTTTTGAGTATCTACTATAGCTATTCTATATTTTTCTATTTCATTATTTTTAATTAAATCTGCAAGAAACTCTCTATACTGCAAATTGCTAATTTCAGTGCTTGAGATATAAAAAAAATCTACAAGTATTTCTTTGGAAATGAGTCTTTGTTGTTTGCCTTGGTAATATGAAGAATCACTCAGTATATGCAAAGTTCCCGTGGGTATAAAACAAAAATTTTGAAGCGATTTGTTTTTAGATTTAAGATAGATAGGCTTTACAGTATTAGAGGATACACAATACATAAAAGATAGTATACATGTAAATAGTAAAATTATTTTTTTCATATTTTAGATTTATTGGTAAAGATATAAACGTATAAGTAGTATATTTTATTGTATCAAACTAAAAAAAGCTTGTCTGTATTTCTACAAACAAGCTTTTATGTATTATAATTATGAGAAAAGATTAATCTTTCAATGTAATATCTACTCTTCTGTTTTGTTGTCTACCTTCTGCAGTAGCATTAGTTGCTATTGGTCTCGTATCACCATATCCGTTGCTAGTAAGTCTGCTAGGAGAAATTCCTTTTGCTACAAAATAGTTCATCACAGCTCCTGCTCTTCTTGCAGATAGATCCATGTTTTTCATTACATTTCCTAAATTATCAGTATGGCCTGCTATTACAAATTTTACAAAGTCATATTCTTTCATTATAGCTACTACCTCATCCAATTCTTTATATGAAATAGGTTTGATGATGTCTTTTCCTGTTTCAAATTGGATAGATTTAGCTGCAAATGCTATTTTATTCTGTATTTCTTGTCTTTTAGATTCATCCATTTTAGGACAACCTTGTCTTTCAGCTACACCAGCTACATCTGGACATTTATCCTCTTTATCAGCGATTCCGTCATTGTCTCTATCTGGGCAACCATTCGTTTTTGTACTACCAAATACTGTAGGACAAGCATCATTTTTATCCATGACACCATCACCGTCACTATCAGGGCATCCGTTCATAGCTATACTACCTTTTACATCTGGACATTGATCATCTTTATCCATGACACCATCACCATCTCTATCTGGGCATCCGTTCATTTCTTTGCTTCCTGCATCTCTTGGGCAACCATCTTCGCTATCCATGATGCCATCTCCATCTGTATCAGGGCAACCAGCAAAAGCAATGATACCTGCCACTGTAGGGCACTTATCAGCGTTATCCATGATGCCATCACCATCAGCATCAGGGCAACCACCTAAAGCAACTAAACCAACTACATCTGGACATGCATCTTCAAAATCTGCAATACCATCTTTATCTTTATCGGCACCTTTCCCAAAACGCACTACAAAACCTATTGCATGGTGCATATAGCTTGGTGTTCTTACTTTTCCTACAGTTTTGTTATATGATGTTTCTATGTTCACACCAAATTTTGGAGTCAACCAAATATTTGTTCCTGCTCCAAGACCAAAACTAGGATTTGTTCTTTTATCAAAATGAGTAAGACCTGCGCTACCAATTATATATGGGTCAAACCAACATTTTGTATTTAGTATATATCCATTAGCAAATTTATATTTTGCATTGATATCCCAATCTAAGAAAAATTTATTTTCGTTCGTGATAGTAGGTCTTCTATCAGCAATGCCTAGAGAAATTTGTGTACCCACAGTAAAAGAATTTCCTATAGCTCTATCTACCCATATTTTGCCAATACCTGGAAGTAGATTCCAGTTTTTGAATCTAAAATATTCTCTAAAAAAACCATCGTCGTTGATAGTCATTTGAGGTCCATGTGTTCCAAATCCTACCAACCAAGGGTAGTCTTTGTTTTGTGCAAATGTATTAGATACAAACATCATAATGCATGCAAGTAAAAGTAATTTAATGCTTTTCATAAAATCGATTTTGATTTAATAAATATTTAATAGTCTGATAACTATCAATTATCAGACCAAAATTAACAAATTTTAAGTTAAAAGGATTATATGGTTATAAATACTATTTACAATATTTTTAGCCATTCATGGTTGCTAAAAACTCTTCGTTGTCTTTGGTGTTTTTCATATGTTGTAATAAGAAAGTCATAGATTCCTCTGGTTTCATATCAGAGAGGTGATTTCTTAATATCCATAATCTTGCAAGAGTTTCTTTATCTAGCAATAAATCATCTCTACGAGTACCACTATTGATTACATCTATAGCAGGGTAGATACGTTTATTAGAAAGTTTTCTATCAAGTTGTACTTCCATATTACCAGTACCTTTAAACTCTTCGAAAATTACTTCATCCATTTTAGACCCAGTTTCTATAAGGGCTGTAGCCAATATAGTCAACGAACCTCCATTCTCAATTTTACGTGCTGCACCAAAAAATTGTTTTGGTTTTTGCATGGCATTTGCTTCTACACCACCACTCAATACCTTACCACTACTTGGTGCTACTGTATTGTGCGCTCTAGCCAAACGAGTGATAGAGTCTAGCAATATCACCACATCATGGCCGCTCTCTACTAGTCTTTTAGCTTTTTGTAAAGCTATTGAAGAAACTTTTACATGTTTTTCTGCAGGTTCGTCAAATGTAGATGCTATTACTTCTGCATTTACACTACGTTGCATATCTGTTACCTCTTCAGGTCTTTCATCTATTAGTAGTACTATTAAATATATTTCAGGATGATTTTCAGCTATCGCATTCGCTATATCTTTAAGTATAGTTGTTTTACCTACTTTTGGCTGAGCAACTATCATACCTCTCTGTCCTTTTCCTAGTGGGGTAAATAAATCCATCAATCTTGTGGTATAGTTACTTGCTTTATTACTAAGATTTATTTTTTCATTAGGGAAAAGAGGAGTCAAATAATCAAAAGAAACTCTATCTCTCAAGTCTTGAGGGTCTCTACCATTCAATGAATCTACTTTTAATAAAGCAAAATATTTTTCGCCTTCTTTAGGTGGTCTTATTGGACCAGTAACCGTATCACCAGTTTTTAAACCAAATAGTTTTATTTGAGAAGGTGATACATATACATCATCTGGCGATGAAAGATAATTGTAATCTGCACTTCTCAAAAATCCGTATCCATCAGGCATCATTTCTAGTACGCCTTCACCAGATACCAAACCATCAAGTTCTGCTATATTAGATTCTTTACGTTTTTGATGTTGATGCTCAGGTCTGTTTTGATTTGGATTTCTATTTTCATTTTGAGAAATATCAGGCTGATTTTCTTGTGGAGTTTCTGTATTGCTATCAGCTGTGTTTTCTATTTTTGGCTCAATTGGTTGTCTATCATTATTGTTAGTATTATCAACAGGTGGTTTTCTATTTGGGTTATTATTTTCTATAGGTCTCCTGTTGGGATTGTTGTTTTCTTGTGGAGTTCTTTTTTGTATGTTTTCGCTGATAACTGGTGCATCAGGTGCTGGTTTTTCTTGTTTTATAGGAGGTATTATTTTTGCTTTAGGTCTTTTATCTATAGTCTTATCTAGTACTATTTTTTCTTCTTTTGGAGCTATTTCTTCTTTTGTAATTATTGGTTCGATTGTTACTTCTACAGGTGCTGGAGTTGAAAATAATTCTGCAGTTTCATCTTCTACTTTCTTTTTTCTTGGTCTTAGTACTCGCTCTTTTGCTGCAGGTTTTTCATCCACAATTTTTGAATTGCTGATAGCTTGTGCATCAAGTATAGCATGTATCAATGCTTGTTTTTCTAGTTTTTTTGGATTTTTAATTTGAAATGAAGTGGCAATTTCTAAAAGCTCTGCTGGAATCATATCATTGAGCTGCAATACATCGTAGTTAGACATGTGTAGTGATAATTATTTTATTGATGAAATGTATAATATAAGTGTAATAAATCCTTATGATTTTTTGTTTTGATATTTTAATTCTGAGAAAAAACTTAGGTAATTTTTTAATAGTTGAGGAGAATTTCCTCTTATTTGATACTGCAAGTATAGTCTGTTTTTCTCTAACCAACAAATTTTTTTTAAAATCATACCAAATACATGATGACTATATAGCTATCATCATTTATCTTTGCAACTGTCAATGTAATAGAATAAACAAAATCGTATGATAGAAATAGCTTATTTAAGAGCCAACCCAGAAATAGTTAAAGAAAAACTAAAAGTAAAGAATTATAAAGATTTGCAATTGGTAGATCAGATTATATCTATAGATGCAGCAAGAAGAACGATTCAGAAACAATTAGATGATATACTTGCAAAAGGAAATGAGCTTGCTTCAAAAATTGGTGTATTATATAAAGAAGGCAAAAAAGAGGAAGCAGATATTTTAAAAGCTGAAAGTCTATCATACAAAGAAGAGACTGCTAAATTAAAAACGCAATTAGATGCTTTAGAAAAAGATCAGGAAGATGTGTTGGTACAACTTCCAAACCTACCAAGTGAACTTGTACCTATAGGTAAGACACCAGAAGATAATGTAGTAACCAAACAAGTAGGAGAAATACCAAAATTACATGATGGAGCAAAACCACATTGGGAAATTGCCAAAGAAAAAGATTTATTTGATTTAGAACTTGGTGTAAAAATTACTGGAGCTGGATTTCCCGTGTTCAAGGGCAAAGGAGCAAGACTGCAAAGAGCTTTAACAAATTTTTTCTTAGATGAAGCTATAAAAGCTGGATTTACAGAATATATACCTCCATTTATGGTCAATGAAGCTAGTGCTTATGCTACAGGTCAGCTTCCAGATAAAGAAGGACAAATGTACCATATGCAAGTAGATGATTTTTATATGATACCTACCGCAGAAGTTCCTGTGACCAATATTTATAGAGATGTAATTTTAAAAGAAAGTGATTTTCCAGTGATGATGACAGCGCATTCACCTTGTTTTAGAAGAGAAGCAGGCTCATATGGAAAAGATGTTCGTGGACTGAATAGAGTGCATCAATTTGAGAAAATAGAAATTGTGTGCATAGAACATCCAGATAAATCGTATGAAAGACTGGATAAAATGAGCGCATATGTAGAAACACTTTTGCAAAAACTAGAACTACCATATAGAATATTAAAGTTGTGTGGAGGAGATATGAGTTTTGCTTCTGCACTTACTTATGATTTTGAAGTATATTCTACTGCTCAAGAAAGATGGCTAGAAGTAAGTAGTGTCTCTAATTTTGAAACATTTCAAAGCAATAGAATGAAGCTCAGATTTAAAGATGAGCAAACTGGAAAAACTCGTCTAGCACATACACTGAATGGAAGTGCTCTAGCATTGCCTAGGATTTATGCTTCTATTTTAGAAAATCATCAAACCCCTGAAGGAGTAAAAATACCTGCTGCATTGCAAGCATATACAGGGTTTAACATTATTTGACAATAATATGACATTCTGAATGTAACTTTTTTATAATATCTACGTTTAAGTGTGTATATCTGTAGTATTAACTATAGATTAAATATTTCATATTTATATATTAAATAAAGAAGCAATGAAAACAAGCACATTATTAAACGAAAAAAACATTAATGCAACACTGGTAGCTTTTTGTATCGTACTCGCATCATTTATGTGGTGGAGTTCTAGAGTATACAATCAGCATCAAGAAAAGCAAGCAAAACTAGAAAACGTGATAAATACGAATAAGTAAAAATCACTTTACTAAACTAAAAAGCCTGAAATGAAAATTTCAGGCTTTTTTTATTTTGTATTTATAGGAATTATCCTTGATTATATACATTAGCTTTAAAATATGCCCATAAAGAATCAGTAGCATAATTATATTTAATATAAATTTCTTTGATTTGCATATCTGATAAGCCTTTTACCCAGATATCAAATTCTTCTTCAAAAGCCATAACTAATCCACCTTTGATGAATTTAGTATTTAGTGTTTTAAATTGTGTTAGATTTTTCATTTATGTTTTATATTTTAAGTAACCAAATATACAAAAAAAATCAATATGCAACTATTTTTGTATGTATACCTTAAATTGACTGCCTTCTCCAAGTTTTGAACTTACCTCTATATATCCATTTATTTCAGTAATGATTTTTTTTACTATTGCTAGTCCTATACCTGTTCCTTGAAATTTATGATCTGGATGCAATCTTTCAAACATATCAAAAATCTTATCAAAATAGATATTATCGATGCCTATACCATTATCCGATATAGTAAATATGTGGTATGCATTATTTTCTTGGTATTCAATATGTACATTTTTTTCAAAATTATTATTATATACTATTCCATTTTCAATCAATTGAAAAAATAATTGATTAAACTTAGACCTATTTATTTTTATATTTTTAGGAAGATTTGAATAGGAAATATTAAAATTAGACGTTTTAGTAGAGTTTCTTAAATGGTGTTTTATATCTATAAATTCATCTTCTACTATTACATTCTCAATTATCTTTTGTTGCTCATTGATATTTGTATATGTATATAGTTCATTTACTTTATTATATAGATTTTCAGATGCTTGTTTTATATAATCCATTATATAAGAATCAGACTCTTCAATTTTCATAGCTTTTTTCTCTAAGATACCTACATACATTTTTATCAATCTAGCAGGTTCTTTTAGATCATGAGAAGCAATTTGAGCAAATTGACGCAACTCAAAATTGGTGTTTTTAAGCTGAGTGGCATATCTTTCTATCTCCGCATTCTTTTGAATTAATAATTTGGATTCGTCTTCTTTTTTTTCTGCTTCATGTTTATATTTTAATTCAACTAATGCTTTAGACTTGTTTATGTCATGCATTGCTTCTTTAAGTATTTTATTTCTTTTCAGGTAATAATATGCTTGTTCAAAGTCTTTAGTTTTTTCAAACAATTCAGTGAGACCACTTAAAGCTTCACCTATTTCAAAGGTCAAGTTATGTGAATCTGCTATTTCTAAAGCATGTAAAAAACTTGTTTCACACTTATCAAATTCAAATTTTTTATCATATAAATTTCCTAATTGTAAGTAGAGCTTACAAATAGAATAGCTGTTTGAATTTTTTAATTTTATCTCTTTAGATAATAATAAATACTGTTCTGCCTTATCAAGTTTATTACATTTGAGATAAATACTAGATATATTGCCATAGTTTACAGCAATACCTAATTCATCTTTTTCAATTTCTTTAATCTTTAAACTTCTAAATTGATATCCAAGAGCATAAGGGAAATTATTTAGAGAATAATAATAATTGGATAAACTATTATAAATAATACCAAGTCCTTTTTTAGAGTCTATATCTATAAAAATAGCTTCAGCTAGTTTTATATACTCCAGCCTTTTTATTGCTTCATAATGTTCAGGATCTTCTTCGTTTTTATATAAAATCGATATATTATGGTAATTTAAGCCAAGTTCATAAAGTTGTTCTTTATTTTTATTGGCTATTTGGTTGAGTATTTTTACACTAGACATATATGCTTCCATAGCTTGTACATATTCGCCTGTATGATTGTATGCTACACCTAATAGTCTGTATACTTTACTTATGGAGTACAGTGTGATATTGGATAATTTTATAAGATGTTTAGCTTGGTTTATAGCATCCATATAGCTGTTTTCTACATGGATTAAATATTTAAGATATTGAAGCTCAAACTCTACACTGCTGTCTAAATCATTGCTATTTTCTATGATTTCCTTATGTGCATGATAATAAGCTTTATATTCCTTTATATTAGAATCTATTATGCTTTTGCCCTTATTTAATATATCTTCCACTTTCATAACTCACTTGAGGTATCACCTCTTAATTTAGTATATACGAAGTATAACAAAAAATGTTCCATAAACTTCATATTTAGTTAACGAAGTTTATGGAACAAATATTTTAGAGATATATTATCTATTGTTTTATTAGTTTGGACTTATAGGTGATTCCATTATCTTTAGCTATAAGATAGTAAACGCCAGTAGAAACAGCAGGAATGCTAATCTTTATTGTATTATTATCTACTATTTGTGTTTTAATATCTATATTTTCACCAAGAGAATTAAGCAATATTATCTCTTTGATTTTTGATATGTTAAATAATGTTACTCGTATCTCATTAGTAAATGGATTTGGATAAACATTCAATCCATTAATGTTTTTTATGTCATCTATCCCTACACTATTCTGTACTATAGCACTATATATATTTATACATCCATTAGCATCAATAATAGTATCGTAATATGTACCTGGTGCAAGTCCATTTAATGGATTTCCACTCATGCCATTGTTCCATCTATGAGATACGGGTGTAGCTCCACTTGTGATAGTAGCTGTAATGCTACCATTGCTAGGTGTAGTAGCGTTTACTACAGTATAGGTTGCAGTAGGTAAATCATTAACAGTGATACTTAATATACTAGAATCTTGACCATAAGGATTAAATCCTCTTAATATTACTGAATATGTTCCAGGGTTATTTAGTGTTGGATTAATACTAAATGACGTGTCTAATAATGATAAACCAGGGCCATTTATTACCCATTGTCTAGAAGTATTATCGTCTTCAATAGCTGTAAGGAGTACATTGTCCCCCGCACAGATAGATATGTCAGAAGCAGTAATGCTAATATCTGGCAATTGGTAATTACAAAAATTCTGTGTAAGATTATTTGTAAATGGTACACTATTTAATAATGTATCTGGACCATTATAAACTGTATAATATCCGTTTCCAAAACTACAGCAGATACCATCATTTCCTCCATCATATATTTTTAATCTATAACATACATCTGACATACAAAGTGAATAAGTATATGTCGTTCTAGTTCCGGTAAGGTCACCTGCATTGATTCTTAAAAAAGTATCATTGGTTGTTGGGTTATAGATAGCTAAAGATGTTTCTAATGGATAATCATCTGTCATGATTTTGAATGTAACAGGACCACCTCTTCTTACTTTAAATGTATTTTTAAGAGTATCATTAGTATTGTCTTGATCAGAACGAGTATTTGGGTTAGAACTAGCTACAGTATATGTATGATTGCCACTAGTTGTATTTACAGTAGGTATATTTACATATACACTTGCTCCTGCTAATAGTGTACCAGTCCAGTTTGTAGTTGCCCATGTTCCTGCATCCATTCTAGATTTTAATGAAAAACTATAAACAGTATTAGCACCTTGATTGCTAACTTTTACTCGTGGCGTGTAAGAACTATCATTACAATATGCTCCGATAGGTTCACTGATACTATCTACTTGTAAATCGAGTGAATCAACAATAGGAGTCGTACCAAAATAGTGGCCATCTGTAGTATTTGTACCAGTAGAAGCAGGGTCTAGCCAATCCATTAGTCTAGCAGCTGATGATGATGAACCATTGCCTGTCCATGACATAGAGAATTTTCCATAATCATCATTTCTATTTACTAAAGAAGCAGAACATGAAGAAGGGCCACCATGTAATTGTCCTACTATTCGTTGATTTTGGTCAAAAATAGGCGAACCAGATGAACCTGGCTCAGTAATTCCACTATCTGCTTGCCAGTTTACTTGCCAATGTGAGTTAGCAGGAGTTCCTGCCCATGCAGTACTTATAAATGGTGAAGCACTACTAGATATTTTTTTGATATCACCACTTGGATGATGTATACCCATTCCTCTAGTAGGTGTTGTTCCCGACCTATCCCATCCTGCATAGAATACGTTATATGAAGCAGGTGGTGTTGAGTTTAGTTGTAATAATGTAAAATCTGTAGATGCATTATTTGCTCTTAAAACAGAGCCACTTGTAGTTTGAGCAGTAGATGGGGAAGTAGTGGGGTTTGGACATCCAGCTGCTTGCCAGTTCCATCTAAAAACCCAAGTACCTACACCCGTTGTTCCACAGTGATTTGCAGTTAGAAAATAAGGAGTATTGCTGTGAGGTACATCATCTACCATAGCACCTGTGCAAGCGCCACTGCCTCCTACTACTATTATGGCTACTGCATCTCTTTGTTTCGTCCATCCTGTTCCTATTGGTGTACAGTTTACGTTATAGTTACATGATCCAGCATCACCAAATGCTTTTGCCCAGCCAAATAAATCTTTATATCCATGAGTAACTCTGTATATAGATAATTCAGCAGTTGAAGAAACCCATGCAGGTTCGTAGTATTCTACTATAGTTTTTGAACCTGGTACAATGTCTACACCAAGTTGTTTGTCTTCTTGATTATTTGCATCTGTAAATGCACCCAATACATAATCTTTAGTATCATTATATATATATAAAGTTGCACCTTTTGGCAAAACGTATTTATCAAATGTTAGATTTATTGATAAAGCTTTTGGACATTCTATAGCCACTCTCCAAATTTTGTCTCCATTTAGAAGAGTCTCCCATTGACCAGAGTTAGATGGATTGATATTTGTATAATGATTGTATCCAAAAATCCAAGGACCAGAGCCTTTTGTATTGTTTATTGCATCTGCTGCTATCAAGCTATCTGCGTTTACTTCAGGCATCAATACAGTTTTTACTTTTGCACTGATGTATTTACCATTGAAACTAAAAGGTTTACCGCCTATACTAACTTGTGCATGATTTTTTACTATGAAAATGAATGATAGAAAAAGAATTGTAAAAAGTTTTCTCATTTGTTTGTCTTGTAATGTTTAATAAACAATATGCTAAATTACAAGAATAAGATGAGAAAACAATATTTCTAGTTGTCTAATTATTTATCAGTGCTATATAATTCTTCTTCTTTTTTGATGATGATTTCATCACCATCTTTTAGTGTTTTAGAGATAGATTTGAATGGAGCGTATATAACTTGTTCATTTCCAGATAGTCCGCTGATTATCTCTATGTTAGTGTCATCTTGCAGTCCCGTTTTGACTTTCAGTGCTTTAGCTTTATTGCCTTCTACAACAAATACTATTTCTTCTAGTACTTTTTTCTTTGTACTTTCTTCTTTTTTGTCATCGAGTAATGAAGCTTTTGGGTCTCTCACTGTTACTGATTGAATAGGAACCGCTAGTACATTTTCTTTTACATTAGTTTGTATTTCTGCTGTAGCAGACATTCCTGGTCTGAATGGAAATTTATGTCCTTTTTCAGGTTGTATTAAGTCTTGATACGACTCTTTGAGTATTTTTATTTTTACAGTAAAATTAGTTACTTGGTCTGTAGTAATAGAGAAATCGCTTTTAGATGCATAAGCTATCTCACTTACTACACCTTTAAATTTTCTATTCAAATAGGCATCTACTTCTATTTCTGCTGTATCACCTATACTTATTCGTAGTACATCGTTTTCGTTGATGTCTACACGAGTTTCCATATTGTTGAGGTCAGATATACGCATCAGTTCAGTACCAGCCATTTGTGCAGTACCCAATACTCTTTCACCTTTTTCTACATTTAGTTTTGAAACTATACCTGTGATAGGGCTATAAATCACCGTTTTATTCAAGTTTTGTTTTGATTGTCCGTAAGAGGCTTCGGCACTCTTTACATTAAATCCTCCTGCATTGATATTTTGTATTGCCGCTTCATAGTTGGCACTTGCAGTTTTGTATGCAGCATAGGCTTGGTCATATTCTGCTTGAGATATTATCTGATCTTTCAGTAAGCTTTTATTTCTATCATAGTTGCTTTTAGCTTGGTCAAACTGTGCTTGTACCTGAGCTAGATTGGCTTTGGAGCTTGCTTCAGTTGCTTTCATTTGGTTTACGTATGCCTCGCTACGAGTCACTTCACTTTGATAGATACTAGGATTTATTTTTATAAGCAATTGACCTTTGGTCACAGAATCACCTTCCTTTACATATAGTTCTACTACTTCACCACTTACTTCAGCACTTATTTTTACCTCTGTTTGTGAGTATATTTTACCATTGGCAGGTACAGATTCTATGATAGTTTTTTTACTTACTTTTTCTACAGCTACCGCATTGCCTTTTTCATTATTTATCCAGCCCATTTTTTTGCCTACCAATACAAGAATTATTAGTGCCACCACTACAGCTACAAGAATATAAATTAGTTTATTCGATTTCATAATGATTTTGTTTTGGCTATATACTTAATTTAGTTCTAAAGTTTTTCCTTGGTAAAACTCCAATATTTTTATTTTGAAAAGATAGTCATATTTGCTTCTAGAAAGGTCAGATTTTGCTGTGGCAAGGTTATTTTGTATCACTCCCAAATCAAACTGAGATAGTGCTCCTACATTAAATCGTTCCTTTGAAAATTCTAAAGTTTTCTCTAAAGACAATACGTTTTTTTGAGAAGCTTCATAACTTTTTTTAGCTGATTGCATATTCGCATATGCTTGATAAATATCCTGTCTTAGTTGATTTTTGGCACTTTCTAGCGCTAATGAAGAGTTGTATACTTGTAGTTTTGCATTGTTCATATTAGTCACTCTATTCCATTTATTAAAAATAGGCACTGATAGACTTAATCCTACACGTTCAGATAAGTTTTGATTTAATTGCTCACCGTAGGGTGTATTAGTTGCTTTAATCACGGGGCTAGGTTGTATTACTTTTTCCAGAGTATTTTCAGTAAAGCCTATTGGATTTAAATTAAATTCTCCAGTAGATGTATATGTTTTTTGTTGGTTGAAAAAATTGGTACCTATAGATGCATATGCAGAAAGGGTAGGAGAAAAAGCTCCTTTACTGATTAGTAAAGCTTTTTTTGTACTTAATAATCTATATTCTGCACTTTTTATAGAAGCTTGATTGGCTGTAGCATAGTCAAATATTCTAGCAGGAGTGACAGATTCATCAAATAGAAATTCATCATTTAGATTCGGAGTTTGTATATCAAAACTAGTTTCAGGGTTGAGTTGTAATAATAGTTTTAATGATAAAAGACTAATGTCTACTGCATTTTGAGCATTAACTATTCGTAGTTCATCATTAGCAATTTGTGCTTCTACTTGATATCTATTGCCTGCAGGTACCGTACCACTTGCTATCTGTGCTTCTGTTTTTGTTTGTTGTTGTTTAGATTGTTCTAGTTGGGTTTTTGCTACTAGTAGTAGTTCTTTATTTTGGAGTATCTGTAAGTAAAACTGTGCTATACTGAGCGCAATAGTGTTTCTTGTGTTTTTACTGTCTTCTTCAGATGCTTTATTATTAAATTCTTGTTGTTTAATGTTGTTATATTGTTGCAGACCTGTAAAAAGAGGCATATTACTACTTAGATTAAAAGCATTTGATGTAGTGGCATTTTGTGTAAACTCATAAGTAGTAGGATTTATAGAGTTACCAAAATTAAAATTAAGTGATGCATCACCTGATATATTAGGAAGTAGGTTGAGCTTAGATTGCAAATAGTTATTGGATGCTATCAATTTTGCTATATCAGCTTGTTTGATGCTGATATTGTTTTCAAATGCATAATCTATACATTGTTTTAGTGACCATGAGTTTTGGCTAAAACTATAAGAAGAGAATAAAAATGCAAAAGTGAAAAGTACTAATTTTTTCATAGCCGTAAATTATACCACAAAGCTATGAAAATATTGTAGGATTGTATGTATGAATAAATGTTAAACTAGTAGATTTATTTTTTTCTAGCTACTACTATCAGACTAGTGCCTGAAGAGAGGCTTTGTTTGTTTTTCACTTTATTAAGTTCTCTATTCATAAAAAAAGAAAGAATCTGATTGCTCAGTCCTTTTCTATTGGTATGTTCTTTTTTGAGTTTTTCTAGGTCTTCAGATTTTCGTTTGATGCCGAGCTTGCTAGGCAAAGAGCGAAATAGAAAAAGAGGTAATACTAAAAAAGAGAAAAAATAAGAAATATATTCCACTTCAAATCCAGTTTCATTCATCAGTTTATTTAGGCTCTCACGGGTATATCGTCTATAGTGCCCAGCATCTACATCTTCATCACTCCACAAAAATGGAATGGCCGGAACCGTGATATATACCTTACCACCTGGTACTAAATAATCTTGTATGCTTCGCATAAATGAATAATCATCTTCTATATGTTCTACCACATCAAACATACCTGCAGAGCCCAGCACATTGGATTTGAATTGTGCATCTATAGTAGTAGCTGCAATGATATGTTTGATACCATATTTTTGTGCTTGTAGATATCCGTCTGCTTGAGGTTCTACCAATACTGCATCACCTATTTTTTCTTGTATATGTTTGCTAACAAATCCGGTGCCTCCACCTATATCAAAAAATGGTAATTGTGGTGCGAAGTTTTGCATCACTTCATAGAGGAAATTATTTCTATGTTGAAACCAAAAACTATTTTGTTGTAAAATATTTAAGGTATGATTTCCATCAGCAGGATAAGATATTGGACTTGTATCATTGGAGTACCATATACCATCAGAAGCTTTGTATATATTGTTTGCTATTTCATTCATTTTTTTAGTATCAAGTATTTAGTATCAAGAATCAAGTATTTATTATTCAAAATTCAATCACGCCAAGGCGTGACAACATTAAATTACATTCTCTCAGGTGCATCGATTCCTAATATATTCAAACAAAAACGAATAGCATTGGCTACTGTATAAGAAATATTTACTCGAGTTTGAATAGTGTCTTCTGTTTCTGCATTGAGTATTTTATACGCACTATAATATTTGCTGTAGTTTTTAGCTAGATTATATACATAGTTGGCTATTTCTGCAGGGTCCATAGCTTCTGCCGCACCTTTTATAGTATGAGGTAGATGATACAAAGTAGAGAGCAATTCTTTTTCAAGTTCGTTGAGTTCGTAGCTATTTTCACTTATGTTTTGATAACTTTTTTTACGAAGTATAGAGCAAATACGTGCATGAGTATATTGAATAAATGGACCAGTATTTCCTTGAAAATCTATGGACTCTTCAGGATTGAAAAGAATGCGTTTTACAGCACCAACTTTTAATATAAAATACTTTAATGCTCCAAGACCAATAGTTCTGTAGAGTTGATGAAGTTCCTCGGTAGGAAGCATATCTACTTTGCCTTGTTCTTTGGTTCGTTCTGCAGCTATTTCTATTACGCCATTTATGAGGTCATCAGCTTCTACTATATTTCCTTCGCGTGATTTGAGTCTACCACTAGGTAAATCTACTAAGCCATAAGACATATGTTCTATTCCATCTGCATAAGGTGCGCCAAGTTTTTGTAAGCAAAGTTTCAATACTTTGAAGTGATAATCTTGTTCGTTGCCTACTATGTATAACGAGCGGTCAGGATGATAATCTTCGTATCGTTGTTGTGCTATACCCAAATCTTGAGTCAAATAGATAGAAGTACCATCAGGTCGGAGAAGTACTTTTTCATCCAATCCATTTTCTGTCAAATCTACACAGATTGCACCATCGGCTCTTTTGTAATAGATTCCTTTTTCTAGACCTTCTAAAACTAGTTTTTTTCCAAGTAGATAATGTTCAGATTCGTAATATACTTTATCAAATGAGATACCTATGTTTTTAAAAGTTTCTTCATGAGCTTCGTATACCCAATTGTTCATTTCTTCCCAAAGTGCATGCAATTCTTTATTGCCAGCTTCCCATTCTAAAAGCATTTTTTTGCAGGCTTGAGCTATTTCGGTATCGTCTGCTTTTATCCCTTTAGCTTCGCTTTCAGCTTTCTCTAATGTGGAATACATCGCATAATATTTGCCTACAAAGTGATCACCTTTTACATTGGCAAGTTTTGGAGTGAGTCCATTTGCTTGAGTTTTCCAAGTATACATAGATTTGCAAATAGCAATACCTCTATCATTATATATATTTACTCGAGTCACGTCATTACCTGCAGCTTTTAGCAGATTTGATAATGAATATCCAAGTAACATATTTCTTACATGACCGAGGTGTAAAGGTTTGTTAGAGTTGGGGCCAGTATATTCGAGTACTATTTTTTTACCATTAGAAGCTAGCTGTCCATAGTTTTCTTTTGCAACTATGTTGCAAAGAAATTCGTTCCAAAAAGAATTATGTAAGGTAAGATTTAAAAACCCTTTGATTACATTAAATTTGTTTACTTGTGTATCTTGTTGTAGCAGATAGTTTCCTATATCTTCACCAGTTTGTTCTGGAGATTTTTTAGAAAATTTTACAAATGGAAAAATAGTAATAGTAAAGTCACCTTCAAATTCTTTTTTAGTAGCGGATATATTTATATGAGATTCTTGTATATCGGTATCATAGATTTTTTTTACTGCATCTATGGTATGTTTTATTAATATAGGTTCTATCAAGTTCATCGTTTATTTTTTTGTTTGTTGCTCTTGTTTCTCTTGCATGATTTGTACTGCATTATTATATTCATTAGAATAGTAATTTACTTTGTTAGCATCACCTGTACTTTTAAAAATATTTACCAATAAACTATATACTTGTATATCGGCATCGGGTTTGTTATCAATAAGTGATAATAGATAGTTTTCGGCATCTTGTATTTTGCCAGTAGTAGCCAAAGCAATAGCTAAATTAAAATAACCATTAGTTCCACTTGGAGATATTTCTACAGCTTTTTGATAGCATGGAATTGCTTTATCGTATTGATTGAGCATTTCATAATTTTTCCCATATGCATTCCAGATTTCATCATCGAATGGATTGTATGCTACCGCTTTTGCAAAATAAGATAAGGCACCTTGAGGTCTATTTTTAATCATAGAATCTATAGCTATATAGTCATTTTTTTCTGGGTCTCTTTTTATCACTATACCTATGGGAGCACCATTGGCTTCTATGATATGTATAGTGCCTTTTGGTGGCCAGTAGTTGGTATTTCGTAGTAAGTCGCCTTCAAGAAATGCGGCGTAATAAATTCCATAATCCCACTTGAGAGCTTGTACATTGTTTTGTCTATTGAAATAATATTTTTCATAAAACTTTGTAGGATTATATTTGACTTTTCCTTTGAGTACATCCTCTTTTAAATAAGGCTCTAAACAAAACTGCATATTTGAAGAAACAATAATGGTGTCTTTGCCGGTATGTTTATCTATCACATTTTCTTTGAGCCATTTTCCACCCTCAGTCACTCCTAGTGACCAATAGTCTTGTTCGTAGTTTCCAAACGCTCCTTTATTGCCACCTACTAATTCATTGAAATAACAATATAAATGTCCTATGTTATTTACTGTCCAAAGCAAAGGAGAAACAAACCCAAGTGCAATAATTGCAATGACAATATATTTATACATAGGTTTTTGAAGTAGCGCCATGATCTGAAATAAACCCCACGAAACAAAAGCCATCAAAGGAAGATACGTAAATAAAATATGTCTCCAACCAGTATATACATTTGATTTTTGATAAATGATAATGGCTACAGGAAGCACGGATGTAATCAATACTAGTGCTACAGACCAAATATTTTCTATGCTTCTATTTTTGATAAATAAAGCTATACTTATGAAAATTAATACAAGAATAATAATCGGTGTAGTGACATATGCAAACTTCAATAAATAATATTGAGGAAACTCATTACTCATCATCATTTTGCCTTCAAAAAGCTGACGAATATTGACAGGGAAGCTAGAAGATGATGCGATGATTTCGCCAATAGCAGTACTCATATTGTCTATGCCATAAGGCCAAAAAGGGAAAATACCTACAAAAACTATAGCCGCTACTATTAATGAATGTTTGAATAGTTGATTTAATTCAAAATTTATTTTTTTGCCAAAAAACATACTTCTAATAAATAAAATACCAAGTGTAATCAAATACATAAAAATCAATACGGCACCACCTGCCGTACCTCTCGTACCCATAGCGCCTACAATTGCAAGTGCAAAAAAGATAAGTGTTTTGAGTTTGTAGCTAGGGTAGCTTTCTAAAAAACAAACTAAAAAATAAACTCCCATTGCATAAAATGCTGCATAAGGAATATCTCTACCATTTACTACTGAATGACCAAAAAAGTGAGGCGATAAAAACAATAGTAGCATAGCAAATATACCGTAGTACCAATTTTTGGTAAGTTTGTATGCGATGAGTCCAACGAATATCATACCCATCAATCCAAATAGAGCTAAAGATACGTGACGTATAAAATAAAAACCAGCTGTAGTTTCATCTCCATTGCCAGTGATAGTTGCGAGTGTAAAAGTAAGTACCTCAGGTAGTATTACAGCTTTTGCATATATCTCATTGAGTGTACCTTTAAATATTTGTGTATATGAAGTGTCTTTACCCATGCTAGAATAATACTTAAAAAAAGTTTTTGCATGTGGAATATAAAAACGTTCATCGGCACCGATACCTGTTTTGCTACTGATAAAAATTTGAACTATAAATATGAGTATGGCCACACCAATAAATAAAAACTTGGGATTTATTTTAGATGTTGATGTGGTACTTTCTGAATTTGAAATTTTTTCGCTCATTTTCGAATCTTGATTTTCTACTTCAAAGATAAGATAAAAAGACTATTGATTAAAGTAGGGATTATCTTTGTATTTCAAATATTCAATATGAATCGTATAGAATCTTATAAAGGTGCACTTGGCAAACAACATCCTATCATGCATGTATTGGTTGGTGCATCGCTTGCAACAGTGGGATTAATTATTACTGGTATCATTGGAGTATTAATTTTAAAACTTTTGGACAATAGTATTGAGTCAATGGTGTTGTTACAAATTTCTTCACAAATTGTAGTTTTCATTTTACCTGCATTATGCTTGAGTTATTTAGTAGATAAAAATATGTTTTCTTATTTTGATACTTTCGACAAAAAAAACATAGTAAAATATTTGATAGGAATAGTAGCAGTAATTAGTGCCGCTTATTTCATACAAATCATGGTGATAGATAAAGCGACATTTGTTTTTCCTGAATCATTAAAGTTTTTTGAGAGTATAGCTAAACTTGCACAAAATGAATATGATAAATTTATAGCTCAACTACTAACTATCACTAATCCAATCATGTTATTGATTGTATTTGTGATGGTGGCTGTGATGCCAGCAATAGGTGAGGAGTTGCTTTTTAGAGGCGTATTACAAAAAGGATTTGAGCAAGCATTTAAAAATAAATGGATGGCTATTTTTATATCTGGAACTATATTTGGGATTATACATTTTGAGTTTTACAATTTTTTTGCATTGTGTTTTATGGGTTTTGTATTGGGTTATATTTATGCTATTACTAAAAATATTTATATCACCATGCTACTACATTTTATAAATAATGGCACAGCAATAGTATCGATGTATCTTTACAAAAAAAATATGATTAGCATGAATCCTGAAGATATAGTACCTATGTATGTGATGCTTATTGCAGGAGTTGTATTGGTGATTTCTTTAGTAGGATTATGGAAGTATAGCGAGCAGAAAGAGATAGCTAATGCACCTATTTCATAAATATAATACATACTTAAATAATAAGTCGTATCTTTGCAATGTCTTTGTGACAAAACAGAGATAATAACGGTAAACATATTAGCACGTTATTTAACAGAAAACTGAAAGGCAGTTTATGGAACTCTAAAGAGTATCGGCATTCAATCTAGCCCCGAGATTGAAAACTTCTACAACTAAAAAAGTTTTTGCAGGCCATTTCGCAAACAAACATATAATGACATTTAAAGAACTACAGGTAGTAGCTCCAATTTTGGACGCACTACAAGATGAAGGCTATACAACGCCTACACCCATTCAAGCACAAGCTATTCCGCTGATACTTGATCAAAAAGACGTATTGGGTTGCGCACAAACAGGTACAGGAAAAACAGCAGCATTTGCGATTCCTATTTTACAATTACATACCGCTACATCCAATCCAGATGCTCGCAAAAATATTCGTACGTTGATTCTCACTCCAACTAGAGAGTTAGCAATTCAAATCGGTGAAAGTTTTGCAACTTATGGAAAAAACTTAGACATCAATCATACAGTGGTTTTTGGTGGTGTAAATCAATTTAGCCAAGTAAATGCTATAAGAAAAGGTGTGGATGTATTGATAGCTACGCCAGGAAGATTACTCGATTTAGTCAATCAACGTGTAATCAATTTACAACATGTAGAAATATTTGTACTAGATGAAGCAGATAGAATGTTGGATATGGGTTTCATAGTAGATGTGAAAAAAATCATACAACGTATACCTCGTGAAAGACAAACTTTATTCTTCTCTGCTACTATGCCAAGAGAAATTCAAGGACTTGCAGATTCTATTTTAAATAATCCAAAGAAGATATCAGTAACTCCTGTTTCTTCTACAGTAGAGATCATCAATCAATCAATCTATCATGTAGGCAAAAAAGAAAAGAAACAATTACTACAAGCTATACTTGAAGACAAGAGTATTGAAAGATTACTTGTATTTACTCAAATGAAACATATGGCTAATAGAATTTGTCAGGATTTGAGCAAAGCAGGTATTAGAGCAGAAGCTATACATGGCAATAAATCTCAGAATGCACGTCAACAAGCTTTACAAAATTTTAAATCGGCACATACAAGAGTGTTGGTAGCTACAGATATAGCGGCAAGAGGAATAGATATAGATAATCTTACGCATGTAATCAATTACGATTTGCCTACTACTCCAGAAACTTATGTACACCGTATAGGAAGAACAGGTAGAGCAGGAGCAAGTGGTATTGCTATTTCTTTTTGCGATCCAGATGAGGTAGATATGCTTATGTCAATAGAGCGAACTATAGGGAAATCTATTCCAATAGACTCGACTATCAAATTGAGTGATTTGAAACCAGACTTGTCGCCACCAACAAATGATAGACCACCGAGAAGATTTGGAAATAATAATTCTAGAAACTCAAATGCTCCTTCATCCAATAGAAGAAATGATGCACCAAGAGGCTATAGCAATAGTAATGGTTCTAGATCTAGTGCTGCACCAAGAAAAAGAACTTATACAAATAATAACGATTAGTATAAATTATTTTTGATAATAACGAGCGATCCCGCCAAAGGCGGGGTCGCTCGTTATATAATATTATTTTTTTTATTAAAATCTATATGCAAGGCTAATATATGCCCATCTTCCTGGCTGTTGAGCTCCAAGCACTTCAGTATACTGTCTATTAAATAAATTATCTATATGCAGATTGAGTGCTAATTTATCTTTTGCTAAATTTAGTCCTGCATTTATATTTAATAATGCATATTCGTTTGTAGTAATAGGTAAAGATGGCAGTGCATCTGGCAATCTGTATTTATATAATCCACTTATACCTATATTAAACATAGAAATTTTTGCTTGAATATTATATGTCAATAAATGTCTTGCATGGTTGGAGATATATTTAGTCAATGCGCCTTCAGTTGTTTTTGAAAAAGCATAAATGTATCCTGTATTCAAAATTAGAAAACTGTTTTTTGCAAAATCTTTTTTGTAATTGTATCCTATCTCAAAACCTCTAGTTTTTACTGCTTTAATATTTTTTGCAAAATAATAATTGGTGTTTGGTTTTGTATTTGTAAATTGGGTAAGTTCATCCGAATTAGTAATCACATAATCAATTTGATTTCTTCCCCATCTGCTAAAAGCAGTTACTGAAAATACCATTCCTTTGATTGGTTTTATATCTATTCCTCCATCTATATTCCAAAATGTTTCGGTTTTCAAATCTGGATTTCCTAAATTACGTCCAGCACTTAATGGACCTGTAAGATTGCTAGAGATATATCTTTCAGTAAAGTCTGCAGCTCTTACAGCTTTACCACCATTTGCTCTTATTGTGTAATATTTTTTATTGAATGCAAGTGATAAGTGAGGAGAATATTGTAGTTTGTAGTTTTTATCGTAGTCTAGTCTATGATTAAAATTAATAATAAATGAATTGATTGGTTTTATCATGACCCCTGCAAATATTCCAATATGATAGTTTTGATGATTGCCTCTATCATTACTTCTTATTGTTTTTACATCTGCTTGTATACCTGTAGTAAATTTAAATATTTTATTAATAGTGTGATTTTGGTAAGCTTGTAAATTGTAAAAATTTGTATAATGAACATTTGCTTTCAAACTAGGATTGAACTGATAACTATCATAATTATATCTCCATACAAAATCTATTTGTGTATTAGATTTTTTTGCGGTTTTTTTAAATCCAACTTGATTCCATGCGTTTTGAGTATTTTCTTTTGCATTGTCTGCTGGACTTTTAGTATAAAAATATTTTGCATTAAAATCTCTAAAGTCGTAAGCAGTTCTATAAAATAAAGTTGAGTTTTTTCCTAAGTTAATGCTCAGTCCTGCACTAAGTGTAACTATAGCAAATTTGTTATTGATTCCTTGAGGTTTTGGTCCTTTGCTGTAAGCACCATCCGCACCTATTTCAAAAGAGATTTTATTTTTTCTAGTAAAACTATTTGCTCTTTCAAAAAATAAATTGTAATCACCAGTACCTAATTCTATAGTTGAAGTTGATTTTGATGTATTTGATCTAGATTTTGTAATAATATTGATGATACCACCTACTGCATCTGCACCATATTGAGCACTTGCTGCACCTCTCAATATTTCTATTTTCTCTATTTGATTGATAGGTATAGGAATATTGCAATTAAAATGACCAGTGAGTGGATCATTGAGTTTCATACCATCTATTAAAATTATTACTTGTGAAAAAGTAGTAGCTCGCATACTAATATCGGATTGAACACCAAAAGCACCACGAGGTTGAACTTCTACCCCTTGAACATATCTTAGAAGTTGGTCAATAGAAGTAGCTCCAATTTGTGCTATTTGTTTTGCATCAATTACAGTGATGTCTTTGCCCGATTCATATTGATCTGCTTCTATTCTGTTTGATAAAATTAGTATTTCTTCAATAGTGGATGTTTTTGTTTCTTGTGCAGTTGCATAGAATACACCACATAAAAAAGTAAGTGTAAAGAATAATAATCTTTGCATAAATGAGTTTTTGGTTTTGAGCTGCAAAGATAGTAAAATAGTAAATTTTAAATTGTAGGATTTACTATTTTTTCTTTAGCTACTACTTCCACTTTGATTCTATCAGGATCTTCAAAAAATACTGCATAATAATTTTCTCCGCCTGCAAAAGGATGTTTGTTTTTATATAGAATGGAAATGTTTTTTTCTTCTAATTCTTGAGTCAATTCATCTACAAATGCTCTAGTATCACAATGAAATGCTAGATGATTGAGTCCAGTATTTTTTCTATGATAGGTATTTTCTATAAATTCAGTTTCGGTCTGTACAAATACAATATATGTTTCGCCCAATTTATAACTAATTCCACTTGGCCATTTTTGATAAATCTCATAATTTAATTTATCAAAGAGTAGCCAAGTCCAAAACAATTTAGTTTTTTCTAAATCGCTCACATAAATTTCTACATGATGTAATATACCTTGCATATGTTATAGTTTTTCTGTTGCTTCTACTTCTGCATCCTCCATCACCACGAGTTCTTTATAATTGGTTTTCACAAACTGACACCAGTGACAATCTTCTTCATTGCATGCTCTATCAAACTCTAGATTTTTTATTTTTTGATAGGTATCTGTTATTTGAGTTTGTACAAATTTAATATCTTCATCTTCTATCACTACATTTTGTTTTTTGAAAGAATTATCTTTTCTATCTGGCTCTACAAAATCAAAAGTAGTACTGAGCACTTTCCAGTTTTTATCCTTATAGTTATCTATCAATATTCTATAAAATAGTGCTTGCCTCCAATAATCGCCACCATATTTTTCTTCGTATGTAGGATTGTCTGGATTTTTAAATTCATTGCTTGGCTTATTAAATTTCTTACGAGCGTTTTCGTACTTGCCAGTTTTATAGTCTATCACATGTGCATTACTTCCATCAAATTCTATTTTATCTAAAACCCCTTTGATAGGAACACCATTGTATACTGCGCCTACTCTTCTTTCTAGAGCTACTATTTTGCTCCAGCTGTCTATGTGCGATGCGTAGTATTTTGGTAAAAACATCATTCCATAATCCAGTTTTTGTTTGTATTCATCTTCAGTAAATCCTTCTCTACGCTTATACATTTCTTTTTGAAAAAAGGTCAATAACTCATCTAATGGTGGAAACTCGTTAATTTCTTGCATTAATAAAAAGTACTTATACAATGAATCATGTACTACACTACCAAACTCCATAGCAGCAAATTTTGCACTTGGTATTTTCAGTACATTATTGAAATAAAATCCGAGAGGACATTTCAAATAGTTGTTTAAGTTCGTTACACTTAATTCGTATTTTTCTAATGCTTTACTCGCAAGTTCTTTATCTATAAGTGGCGATGCATCTTTTATACTTAGTGTCATACTATGTTTCATAAAGTCTGCAATGAGCTCTTCGCTCAATTCTTCTTTTACATTTATTATTGTTCCACTCTGCTCTAGCTCGCTTACAAATTGTGCTTTTTCTTTTAATTTTCCATTCTCTTTAGAAAGGCTATAACTGATATTCAGTTCATTTTTTGCTCGTGTCATAGCTACATAGAAAAGCCTACGCTCTTCTTCTGATGCATCTGAACCATGTTTTTTTCTTACTATATTTTCTGGATATTTAAAAGAGTTTCTATCAGCTGATTCGCTCCATACTTCTGTATCACACCCGATGATATATACTTTGTCAAACTCTAGTCCTTTTGATGAATGAGCTGTTATAAATTGTACGCCATCTTTTTGGCCAATTACTTTATTCACAGCAAGCTCTACATTATTCTCCAGCATTAGTTTTATGGTTTGTAGTATATCTTTTAAGCTTGCTTTTGGATTGTTATGAGTTTCTTGTTTTACAAAATCAAAAAATGTATTAATCTCTTCTAATAATAAATTTCTATCTGGATGTGCCATGATGAACTGAAGTATACCACCACGAGTGAGTATATATTCTATCAAGCCTTGAGTCGTATAGTTTGCATTATTTTTTATACACTCTTCTAATAGCTCTAATACTTTTTTTATTTTTAGTATCTCCTCATCACTCGTGTTTTGTGTAAACAAATCTTTTTGTCCATTTATTTTAATAGTATTTAAATAATGCCTCCACGACCTATTTTCTGTATAACTTAAGTTTCTGAGATGAAAGGCTATTTTTGCAATATCAAATGGGTTATTATTAAAAAAATCGAAATGTAATATTTCATACAATAAGTCATCTCTAGTAAAAGCTTGTCGCATTTCTTCATCAATATATTGAAGTATAGTAATGATTTTTTCTATAAATATACTTTTTAGAATATCATATTTTCGTTTGATGAGATAAGGAATTTTCTTTGCATCTAAATATTGAATAATAGAAGTACATTGTTTGTGATTTCTGTATAGAATTGCTATTTCGCTTAGCTTTTCCTTATTTTCAATTGATTTTGCAACTTCGTTGCATATAAATGCATACTCTTTTATATCATTCTCAAAAGAAAGTATTTTAGGTACTATTGCTTTAGATTTATCGTAGTCTTTCCTTGCAATAATATTTTTATTGAGTGAACTATCTGTATTGATAAGTCTTTCTTCGTTTATTTCTATCAAGGCTTTAGATGCATCTAGTATTTCTTGTGTAGAGCGATAATTATCGGTGAGTACTATTTTTTTTATTTCAGGATAGCTGGATGCAAACTGCATGATATTTTCAATATTGGCTCCTTGAAAACGATAGATTGATTGGTCATCATCGCCTACTACAAATACATTGGGCGAATCCCAATAATTTATCAATTGAGTCAATACCTCGTTTTGTGTACCATTGGTATCTTGGTATTCGTCTACTAGTATGTACAAAAACTTTTCTTGATAGCGCTGCAATAATGATTCATTTGTTTTAAATTTTTCTATCACCCATTTGATCATATCATGATAGTCATATCGTCCTTTTTCTTTTAGTAGATTTTCATAATTTACAAATTCATTTGCTGCAGCTTTTAACAAATACAAGGGTTCTGCTACTTTGTTTATAGCATTTTCATTTACATCCCCAGCTTTTATACCTTGTTTGCTATTCGCTCTTTTATATAAAAAACGTTCATCCGTCTTTATATCTTCTATATACTCATCTACTTTTTGACAGATAAATTCAGCAGTGAAATTTTCTGCTTTCATCACATCAAATAGATTGGCGAGTCGCCTTGTGTCATAATATATTTCGCCAGTCCATCGTTTGAGCACATGGTCTTTTCCAAAAGAATCTATAAGTGTATGTAGCAGTTCTATTTTTTCTAAATCGCTAATTGGCTCTATATCTTTAGTGCTAAAAACTTCTGCATTTTCTTTTATTATCTGATTGCAAAAACTATGAAAAGTATGAATAGGAATTCGGTAAGCCTCTGGCCCAATAAATTTAATCAATCGCTCACGCATAGCGATTGTACCTGCATCTGTATAGGTAAGACACAAGATATTCTCTGGATTAGTATCAGTGTTTTGAAGTATATATCCTACACGCGAAGCAAGAATTTGAGTCTTGCCTGTTCCTGGTCCTGCTATTACTAATACGGGGCCTTCGGTGGTAGTCACTGCTTCTAGTTGTTTGCTGTTGAGGGTTTCAAGAGCTTTCTTAAAATCGTTATTATAGTCTATGGCCATTCGTAATAGTATAAAGTATGAAGATAAAAGTATTAAGATAAAATACAAAATAATAAGATATTTTATCTATTTCAAAGATACACTAGCAAAAGGCAATGTATTTGCGTTCTGAAAAAGAATTTAGTATCAAGTACAAAGTATCAAGATGATATAAAATACATATAATTAAAAACTTAAATCTTATATCTAGATACTTCTTTAGTGTTTAAAATGTCTCACACCGGTCACTACCATAGCCATGTCTACAGAGTTGCAATAGTCTATGGAATCTTGGTCTTTGATAGATCCTCCCGGCTGTACTACAGCTGTGATGCCTGCATCATGCGCTATCTCTACACAATCTGGAAAAGGGAAAAATGCATCGCTCGCCATCACTGAACCTTTTGTGTCAAACCCAAAACTATGTGCTTTAGCAATAGCTTGTTTGAGAGCATCTACACGGCTAGTCTGACCACAGCCCATTCCTATGAGTTGTTTGTCTTTCACTAGTGCTATAGTGTTTGATTTTAAGTGTTTGGCACAAATCAATGCAAATTCTAAATCTATATATTCTTTTTCAGATGGAATTTTATTTGTTACCGTTTTCATATTAACTGTTTTCTCCATTGCCTGATCTATATCTTGAAGCAATACTCCATTGAGTAAAGATTTATACATCTTATTTGGAAAACTAACTGCATTCATTTTTAAAAGCACTCTATTTTTTTTGCTTTTGAGTATATCTAGACTTGCTTCATCAAAATCAGGAGCTATCAATACTTCACAAAATAAACTGTTTATTTCTTGAGCAGTGGCTTCATCTATTTTTCTATTGGCAATAAGAATGCCACCAAAAGCAGAGGTGCTATCACAAGCCAAAGCTTTGATGTATGCCTCTCTAATAGTAGGTGCTGAAGCTATACCACAGGCATTAGTATGTTTGATTATTACAAAACTCGGCTCTGTAAATTCTTGAATATATTGTACAGCGGCATCTATATCTACAAGGTTATTGTACGATAATTCTTTGCCATGTAGTTTAGTAAAAACTTCCTCTAAGTTGCCATAAAATATTCCTTTTTGATGTGGATTTTCACCATAGCGAAGTACTTGAGCCGTTTCTATACTTTGTTTGAAATATGAATCATCTGTAGCATTTGCAAAATAATTGAATATCATAGTATCATAGTGCGATGAACGATGAAAAGCTTCCTTTGCAAATTTTTTTCTATCTTCTATATCTGTATTACCTTTTTTATCTTCAAGTATTTTATAAAAACTTGCATACTGTTCGCGTGAAGAAATAATCACCGTATCATTATAGTTTTTTGCAGTAGCTCTTATTAATGATATTCCACCAATATCTATTTTTTCGATGATATCTTCTTCAGAAGCACCAGATTTCACCGTCTCTTCAAAAGGATATAAATCTACAATGACTAGGTCAATAGCAGGAATATTGTGCTGATTCATCTGTGCAATATCCATTTCATTATCTCTTCTTGCTAGAATGCCACCAAATATTTGAGGTTGTAGGGTTTTTACTCTTCCTCCCAATATCTCTGGAAAACCTGTAAGGCTCTCTACACTAGTCACGGGAATATTCAATTCTTCTATAAATTTTTGAGTGCCACCTGTAGAATAGATTTTCACTCCATACTCATGTAGTTTTTTTACAATACTGTCTAAACCATCTTTGTAGAATACTGAAATTAATGCACTATTAATTTTTTTTGTCATAGCAGAATAAATTTTGGGAAAATGATCCTGCAAAGCTATATATAAGTGCCTAGCGAATTGATACTATTTTTTCACTAAGTACTAACATAAAAATTAATTATGAATTATGAGTTTTGAATGCTGAATTATAAAACTAATATTTTATTCAAAATATAAAACGCAAGTAAATTTAAATTTCTACCAGCCTAAAATATAAGCAAATATCAATGGAGCAACTATAGTTGCGTCACTTTCTACTATAAATTTTGGTGTATTTATATCTAGTTTGCCCCAAGTGATTTTTTCGTTTGGCACTGCACCAGAATATGAGCCATACGATGTTGTAGAGTCAGATATTTGACAGAAATAAGACCAAAATGGTACATCATGCCATTCCAAATCTTGATACATCATAGGTACTACACAGATAGGAAAATCTCCCGCTATACCACCGCCTATTTGAAAGAAGCCAACACCTTTGCCTTCGCTATTATGTCTATACCAGTCTGCTAGCCATACCATATATTCGATTCCACTTTTCATAGTTGTAGCTTTCATCTCATTTTTGATGATATATGACGCAAAAATATTCCCCATAGTGCTATCTTCCCATCCTGGGCACACTATTGGAATATTCTTTTTAGCAGCTGCCAACATCCAACTATTTTTAGGATCTATTTCATAGTATTGTTCTAATACACCACTGAGCAACATTTGGTACATGTATTCGTGAGGGAAATATCTTTCTCCTTTATCATCAGCAGTTTTCCATAGTGCATGAATATGTTTTTGAAGTCTTCTAAAAGCCTCTTCTTCAGGTATACATGTGTCGGTAACTCTATTGTAGTGATTTTCCAATAAATCCCACTCGTCTTGTGGACTTAGGTCTCTATAGTTGGGCACTCTTTTGTAGTGTGAGTGGGCTACTAAGTTCATGATATCTTCTTCTAGATTGGCTCCTGTGCAAGAGATGATTTGTACTTTGTCTTGACGAATCATTTCAGCAAGCGACAAACCAAGTTCGGCTGTACTCATAGCGCCTGCAAGTGTGATCATCATTTTGCCACCTTCTAGCAAATGTGTCTCGTATCCTTTAGCGGCATCTACTAATGCAGCGCTATTGAAGTGTCTGTAGTGGTGTTGTATAAAATTAGAGATAGGTCCTTTAGTGCTCATATATTGTATAATTTTTATTGATGCTACAAAGATAAAGCAATGAACCCAAATTAGGTGATAGGATTTGAGTCCCGAAACTTCGGGACGAAAATTCTAGCAAGTTAGTTGGGTTTATCCCGTATTAGTGTTTGTTTCAATAAATTAATATTTATTGAAATACAAAAACTTTGACGATTCAGCATTTCTAATACCAATCTTATTTTGGTTTAGACCAAAATCTAGAGTGGTATATACCGTTATACATCTGTTCAGAACATTTTATTGGGCTGTTATAGATTTATAAACGGTATAATGCTGAATTTGGGATGATAGCAGTTTATAAGCAATAAAAAAGCCATCATTTATTCAATGATGGCTTCATACGATTTTTTGTTCAGGTTAATTACAGCTCCAAAATGGATTAGCTGTTCTGTTGTCTTCTTTGTATTGTTCAAACTCAGCATCAGAGTTGAAATCATCTCTACAAGTTTCAAGCATAGTTACACCTAAATATCTACATTTAAAACAATCACTTTTTTTGCAAGATACTGCTGTAACTACTGTAGTAGCTAATAACAATGAGAATAGTACTAATTTTTTCATTTTTTTCGTTTTTAAAGATTAATAAATAATTATAACACAATATTAATACAAATGTTTTAAAGCACAAATACGTAAATTGGTTTATTTGTGATAAGTACTAGTACGTATATTATCCCAAATTACGCCTTTCGATTTGAGTCTCAAATCTTTAGGATGAGAATTCTAGCTTGTTTTCAGGTTTATCCCGTATTATGCCAATCTTATTTTGGTTTATACCACAATTTAGAGTGGAAAACACCGTTGTTACAGCTGTTCAGACCATTTATTGGTCGGTTATAGATGTACAAACGGTATTATAATTCTAATATATTCTTCATTTCATCTGTTGGGAGCTTAGTGCCTACTCTGTATTCATACATATTCATTCGCAGTTCATTAAAAAAATAAATAAGAGTCAGCATCATGCCACATTTATCATTTACTTCAAATCCATTGATCACAAAACCAGCTTTTAGTTTAGCTATTATTACTGGATTATTGGTGGCAGCGTGTTGTGAAGTTATTTTTTGAAATCCTAGTTCTTTAGCTTTTTCAATAGCAAATTTTAATATCTCTTTATAGATACCTTTTCGTCTATGTTCTGGAAGAATAGCCGTGATCCACATATCAAAATCTTCGCTATTGATGCCTTTGCAAACAAAAGCTCCTACTGTCACTTCTTCTTTTTTAATAAAATAAGCAAAACAAAGTTGATTAGGAAAGAAAGATTGGAGTTGTTCTTTTTTTTCTTTTTCTATTGTAGTATAATAATTGTCTGGTAAATAAAATACATCATCATCAAATAGCAGCGCACCATTTGCATGAATAAAATCAAATACTTCTTTTTCAGGAGTAGCTTCTAAATGGTATCCATTGGTTAAATTTATTTTATTCATTTTATAATCCATTGATATATTTTTTAAAATCTTCATTAGGTCGGTATTGCCCTGTCCAGAACTGTAGCGCTTTTCTATTCTTCTCATTAAAGAAATAGGAGAGATGAGCCAGAATCCCAAACGAAATAGAAATTTCCATTTTGGTGATGTAAAATCCTGCTTGAAGCTTCGGCACTATTACTTTATTATTGGTGGCTTTATGTCTGCTATATACTTCTTGAAATCCTTTCTCTTGAAGTATATTTAATATCTCAGGCAAAAGTTTTTTATAGATACCTTTATTTTGATGGGCTTTCAATATTCCTGTATTGCACATATAAAACTTTTGTCTGTTTTCTTGCCATCCAAATGACCAGCCTATTTGTTCATTTTTATAATAGAGACCAATATATAAATAATAAGGCTTACCCAAGTTTTGAGCAAGGTCTTTCATTTTTTCTAAATCTAGTTCAGAATAAAAATCTTCATCATTTATGTCTAAGTCATCTGTAAAAACATGATTTCTATTTTCTCTAAAGAAAGGAGAAAATTCTTGAACAGTTAAAATTTTATAGGAGTAATAGTCGAAGAGTGCTTTCATTATTTTTGCTAATATAAAATAAAAATCCCGATTGAAAAAAGTTCAATCGGGATTTTTATATTTTAAGAAATCATTTAGTTTATTTATTTACTACAATTGTTTTTTGTGTAAATTCATTGCCTATTTGTATATAAGCTATATACATACCAGCACTGAGTGATGAAGTATTTAGTGTCATTTTGTTTAAGCCTATAGTTAAGTCATTATTTACTTTCATAACTTCTTGACCTAGTGCATCAATCAATCTGATAGTACCACTTGTATTTTTTGTTACCGATACTTCTATTGTAGTATTTTGTAAAGTAGGATTTGGATAAAACTCACCAACCGAAGTAGAGCTATTTCTATTTATATAAGCAGATACGATAGAAGATTTTTCAGACTTACCATCATTATCTATTTGATTGAGTCTATAATAATACTCTCGACCTGCTACTACATTATGATCATCATAAGCATATGCTCGTGATATAGACGAGTTGTTATGTCCATTTACAAATCCGATTTTTTCAAAATTAATACCATCAGTACTTCTTGTTACTTCAAATCCTTTATTATTAATTTCTGAAGCGGTAGTCCAACTTACTTGAATATATTCATTATTGATAGGTTTTGCTTGTATAGATGTATATGTCACTGGCAATGGAGTAGAAGTGTGAGGCGAGATACCTACGCCACCACTTCCACCAGAGAAGCTAGTGATACCATTAAATTCAACATAAGTTACACCATTTTCTGTACCAGTTGTTCCTGTAAGGGTAATAAAGTTGAAGTTGAAATTGTTTCCGTCATTAATAAGTCCTGCACTAAAAGGTGCTCCTACAGTTTTGAACCATTGGAAAGCTACAGGGAAATGTGTTCCTGGGTTTGCAGTATTCAATGCAGTAAGTTTTGCATCTCTTTGTGAAGTAATAGAAGTAATCTCAGCTGGATCGTAGTAGAAACGTATATTCACTGGATCTACTAAAGTACTAGTACTCACATTCCAAAATCTACTCATTACATAAAAAGCATCAGTTCTAGTTACATAAAAGGTTCTTGATTTTTCATCAAATATATTGGAAGCTAGTTTAACTATAGTTACCACAGCGGCATTTTTTGGAGTAGCATTTGTAGTTCCCCATTCTATAGCAAACAACCATTTATCTGGGTCTGTAGGATCTGCATAGTATGTCCATCCTCCGTTTTCACATTCTACAGGAAGTGTAGAACCATTGGTAGAATTTGATGCCAATACAACATGTGCCGAACCTGAACGTATAGGCCAAGTAGCTATCACATTAGTAGCTGTAGCATTACATCCTATGCCTGTACCAGCAGTTCTGCTTACTCTTACTTGTACAGATGTAGCAGCAGCAGTAGTTGTAATATTTGCACCAGAAGTATATGAAGCCCATGAAGAACCTCCATTTGTAGAAAACTCGTATACATCACTTGCACCTGTACCACCTGTACCAGCATTGATGGTTACATTCACATTATCGCCTTGACATATTTCTGTACCACTAGCAGGGGTAGCTGTATTGATAGTAGGTAAAGTTGGTTGTATAGTCACAGGCCAAGTAGCTACTACTGCAGGACTAGTAGCATTACATCCAGTAGCTGAGCCAGCAGTTCTGCTTACACGCACTTGTACAGATGTAGTAGCCGATGCAGTACTAATTGGATCACTAGGTGAATAAGCAGACCAAGAAGATCCTCCATTAGTAGAAAACTCATATACATCGCTTGCTCCTGTTCCTCCAGAACCAGCGTTAATCGTAGCACTTACGTTTTGTCCTTGACAGATAGTACCAACAGAAGGAGTAGCTATATTTAAAGTTGGAGCGATAGGTTGAATAGTCACAGGCCAAGTAGCAATTATATTAGTGCTCGTAGCATTACATCCCGTACCTGTTCCAGCAGTTCTGCTCACTCTTATTTGTACAGAAGTAGTAGCTGATGCTGTAGTAATAGTAGCACCAGAAGTATAAGCCGACCATGAAGAACCACCATTAGTAGAAAACTCATATACATCGCTCGCACCAGTACCACCAGTACCAGCTGTAATCGTAGCACTTACATCTTGTCCTTGACAGATGGTTGTACCAGATGTTGGAGTAGCTACATTTAAAGTTGGAGCTATTGGTTGTATAGTTACAGGCCAAGTAGCAATTACATTAGGACCAGCAATATTACATCCAGTACCAGTACCTGCAGTTCTGCTTACTCTTATTTGTACAGAAGTAGTTGCAGATGCTGTAGTAATAGCAGTACCAGAAGTATAAGCTGCCCATGAAGAACCACCATTAGTAGAAAAGTCATATACATCGCTCGCACCTGTTCCACCTGAACCAGCGGTGATTGTAGCACTCACGTTTTGTCCTTGGCAGATAGCCGTACCACTTACTAAACTTGGAGTATTGAGTGTTGGTGCAACAATCTGAGGAGTTACAGTCCATGAAAATACATTGGTAGGTGAATTATTACATCCTGATCCACTGCATTCTTTTCTCAATTCTATGGTATTTGTACCTACTACAGCAGCAAAACTAGGTAATGTAGTACTCCATGCACTAAATCCGCTTCCATTATCAAATCTATACATAAGATTGCAGGTACCAGTTCCACCACCAGCATCTGTTGCTCCACTTACTGTTAGGGTTTGTCCAGCGCATACATTTGCATTATTAGGTGATTTTGTAGCTGTAGGCATTATAGGGTCTAATACTACTATTGCAGTTGCATTACCTGAAGTGGCAGTATTACAATCTGTACCAGATGCAGATACTAAACATCTATAAAGGTATGTGTCTGCAGGTGTAGTTACATTTGTAGTTGACGCGGTCATGCTGTTTGAAGTAGCTCCCGCATAAGTAATGCCTGCAGGAGTTCCATCTACCACATTATTCCATGTACCACTATTATATTGCCACTGATAGGTAAGTGACGGAGTACCTCCTGAAGCACTTACACTTACTGTAAAATTAGAACCTTGACAAACAGGGTTTGGTGGCGAAGTAACACTAGAAATAGAAGGATCTGCAACTACATTTACTTGAATGATATTGCTATAAGCTACGGTACCACATGCATCTGTTATTTTTCTTCTGAAAAAATAAGTGCCTACTGCTAATGTCGCATCAGGGTCGAAAGTTGTTGAGTTTATTCCTACATTGGTGATAGTAGCAAAAGTATTTGTAGGTGCTCGTTCCCATTGATAAGTGGAACTTCCATATGCATACGCACCCACAGTTAATGCCCCAGTAGCATCTGCTGTACTTGTAAATGCTCCAGGATCATCGCCTACACAGATAGAAGTAGGATTTGTTATGCCTGCTATTGTGCCTCCATTGATAGCAGCTAAATTATTAGCAACAACACTTAAGTTGAAATCACCAGTATTAGTGTTAAATCCTTCTACTACTATGACATATGTACCTGCACAAAGTGCTCTTGTTATTGCAGATGTAGTGCCTAATCCACCTCCATCATCATCAAATGCAATCTCTGTTCCACATCCTGAGTTGTATAATCTTAAATACGAATCATAGTTTGTACCTGCATTATTAGTGCCGATGGTTACAACTTGAGGAGAAGAAATGGTAAATTGATAAAATACATCTGGAGAGCCATTGCCCAATACGTTTGTATATCCTTTATCAGATGAAGCACCGCCTGGCGCACCTCTATTAGTATTGATATGACTTTTAGCAGTACCTGTTGTGAGTGTACCAAAATTTAATGCAGAAGCGCATGAATTTCCATTTGTATATCTCCATACAGATTTCATATACAATATGCTATTACCGATTGACCAACCATCTTCAACACCTGCTGCTCCAGCAAATCCCCACCAACTACAGGCAGTTTTTGTAACGCTTTTAAATGTGTAATTAGTGGCATCATTGGCTGTACAAGCATCACCAGAAGAACTACAATCTGGCGCACCATCTTCTTCCCATGACTCTTTTTGTATATTAAAAAAATCAGCATTATTAGTTCTATTAGTACAATTATACATTAAAACACTATGAACAGTAGTAGAAGGAGCATCAGCTTGCCACCTACGTACATAATTATTTCCTCCACAAGAAGCGCCAGATCCTCCACTAGTCCATGTTGCAGTTCCACCTGTATTTCCATCTGAGTTTAGCCCAATACGTACTTCATTATCATCGGCAGAAAATGCGTCATTATCACATGTTTGTCTCCATTGTTCTACACGCATTTCATAGTTGACATTACCGTTGGATATTTGTGCATTTATATTTGCATTTATAGCAAATAGGAGTGTTAAAGCTATTAAGTAAGATTTCATTTCAAGCAAGTTTAATTTAATAGTTGATAAAATTATTTTTTTTATAAAAGTAATATGGCTCATTTGCTATATTAACGTTTGGTTTAATTAATGCTCTAGCTTTATGTTGGTTAAGTGTAATATTTGATAAACAATATACGAAAACTTTTTCAGTTTTATATTTTTTTTGTGCATCTTTTTTTAATTTTTGTGCTAATTGCCATATAAAGTAAGAATCATTGTATGTATTCATTAGTTGTCTATAAGTGATTAACTGACTAAAATCTACAAAATACTTGTCTTTTAAATCGGGTAATTCTACTAAAAATTGAAAATATTCAGGTTCGTGATTATGTAGCATCATTCTCCATGCAAAGTAGTGGCCTTGTCTGTGCCATGCCAATCCGTCTAGCATAAATAAAAACCTCAAAGGAAATAACATTTGTACAATAAAAAATAAAATTAAGATATATCGATTTATTTTATTTTGAAATATTATACCAAAATCTTTAAAAATAGATTTTATATTGTATTTATATATAGTTAAATAAATTGCCCAAGCGACTATCATCACAAGTGGGAACTCACCAATATTGAATATAAAATAGTTTGATAAATGAAATGTAAAATATGGAATAACTACGAATATAGATTTGGGTTTATACCATAAAATAAAGGGGATTAATAAATCAAAAAACAATCCAAAATAGCTCATAAATATACCTAATATATCAGGGAAAGGATACGCTCTATTTGTAGTAAGCAAACGCATTGGATATCCTTGTAGCCAATCTGAATTTATTTTTGCGATACCACCATAGAAATATACAATAGAAAATAGTAAGCCAAAAACAAGATAGTTGCCTATACTAATAGTTTTGTTTGTGTTTTTTTTGATTAAGTCGATTATGGATATTGATTTATTAGTATCAATAATTATATATAAAAAAGATATTAAACACCATAAATAATAATGGTTATTATAAAAGGACATATCTATCAAAAACAAATAACCAAAAGATATGAAAAAAAGGAATGCACCAATTTTTGGGAATACACCACTTGCTAATAAAATCGCTCCAAATGCTGCTAAATAAGTTAATGTATAAATCAACTCATGAGAGTATGCTTCTATAAAAGCAAGATTGGGATAGTGAAATACAAAAGTAGATTCAGAAAGATCATGAACATGAGGTGCTAAATTAAAAACTTGAGGAAGCATTAATAAACCAAAAAAGCATCTAAATATTGAGAAGTTTATTGCAGATACTTCAATACTTTGTTTCAATTTTTTTAATTTTTCAAATTAAAATAATATCATATATGAAAAACAATCGTCTGAATGGTCTTTAAATTTTAAAATAGGTGAGCCATCTTTATATATAATAGACATATCAGATTTGTTACATGATTCGCAATTTGTAAAAATTATTTTACCATTTTCAATTTTGAAAGTATAGCTTTTTAAATTGCCATTTATATTTCTAATTAGTTCATTCTTCTCTAAATCAATAGTAAAATGAGTATTAGAAAACTCTTTTTCAATGATTTCATTTTCATTAATTGGACTAGTACAAGTTATATCGGTTATTGTTATAGATTTAGATGTAAATGTTGTTTTGTTGATTTCATTTGCATTAATATTATTAAAACCGAATATTGATAATAAAGTAAGAAGAACGAATTTAATTAGCATGATATATTTAATTATATTACGAAATTAGGTAATTTTTTTGAAATATTATCACAGTATTTTATTTTAATATTTAATTAAATTAATTATAATATTCCTATAACATGGTTTGTGCCAGATAAACAACGAAGAGAAAGATGTGAAAGTATTATAATAAGCTAATACTTTGGCTTAGTTGGGGGGTGGTTAGTAGTTCGGCTTTGGTTGAGCGAGTCGGCAGGTAGGCTTCGTGGGAGGAAACTAAGTCAAAGTTGTATGCGAGTCGGCTAGAAACTTTGACTTAGTTAGGCTTCGGCTAGGCTAATCGGCTAGAAACTTCGACTTAGTTATATGCTTCGGCTAGGCAAGTCGGTCTTGCAGGTCGGTAAGGTTTTTAATATCTTTGAAATAAAAAGTATTTATTTTTTAAAATGGATATACGTAACGAAAAGATAGAATCTGAATGTTTTTATCACATTTATAATAGAGGAATAAATGGATGTCTTATTTTCAAAAATGAAGAAAACTATTCTTTTTTTCTTAAAAAATTTGAATTGTATTTAGATAAGTATTGTGATATATATTCTTATTGTCTCATGCCCAATCATTTTCATTTTTTGATAAAAGCAAAATCGGAGGACGAACTTAAAAAACTAATATTAAGCAATAATAACTTAAAGTCAATATCCAATATGGGATTGCATTCTCCTATAAATATTGTAAGTAAACAATTAGGAAAATTTATAAGTAGTTATAGCCAAGCATATAATAAAGTGCATAAAAGACATGGTCCACTTTTGGAGTCACCTTTCAAAAGAATAAAAGTAGACACACTTGATTATTTAAAAAATTTGATTTTATATATCCATTTAAATCCTGTAGATATAGGAATTGATTATGACATATATAAGTTTTCGTCATATAATTCTGTCGTTTCAAAAAACAAGACTAAAATAAAAAGAGAAGAGATATTAGAATTATTTGATAATGAAGAAAATTTTATGAATTGTCATAGGATATACCACCAAAAAAATAGAAAATAAACTTTAAATAAATTAAAAACATTTAAGTTTTAAGCGATTCGGCAGGTAGGCTTCGTAGGAAACTAAGTCGAAGTTGTCTGCGAATCGGCTAGAAACTTTGACTTAGTTAGGCTTCGGCTGAGCAATTAGATTAGTCGGCATCGGCTAGACGAGTCGGGTAGTAAGTAACTTAGATTTTTTACCTAAAAAAAATTAATAAGCTCCTCCTTTCTTCACCGCAGGTTTGAGTTCTTCTTTAGTTTTGTCTTGAAATTGTGCTTTTGTCTTTTTATATTTTTTATCCGCTTCATCTATATCATATTGTACTGCCCCTATTTTTTCTAGTTGAGAATCGGTAGGCCTACCTTCATAAAAAGACAATCCAAAATATAATTCACTCAATCTATCTCTAAGTGCATCCTCATCTACAAAAGCTACGTTTCCTCCTTCTTTTACAGGAACTAAGAGTTTTCTGATGACTTCTAAGCTATCATTATATGCTTTGAGTGTTTCGCTAGCTTTACCTTCTTTTATAAGTGCTTGTATTGGTTTTTGGATAGACAATACTGAATCCATAAGTGATGCAAGATTTTCTTGAAGTTTAAATACTTTGTCTACAGCTTCATAGTTTTTATTTCTATCATCTAGAGATATCGTTGAGTTTTTATCTTGAGTGAGCGTTAGTGTCCCATCATAAGAAGCAACTCCTACTAATAATTTTATTTTATATGTACCCGGTTTTACAAATGGGCCAACAGTACCACTCCAGTCTGCACGTCCACCACCTTCGGCTACTCGTGGTGGTTTGCTGCGCATATTCCAAGTGATCATATTGATACCTTTACGTTTTGTACCAGGAAGTTCTGTAATCAATTTACCAGAATTGTCAAGAATTTGAACTTTTACATCACCACTATTTACTCTATCTTTTAAGTAATATTTGATAATAGCCTCTTCAGTAGAGTTGGGTGCAGTAAATCCTCCAGCATCAGGCCATGAGCCACCATAGTGTCCAGTACTTATTGCAGTAGGTTTTGTATTTAATACTTTTGCTGGGCTATTGAGTACTTCTGTATTCATTTCGCGTAGTGTAGAGATATCATCTATAATCAAAACGCCTCTACCATGTGTTCCAAGAACTAAATCATTTGTTTTCGGGTCTATTTGAATATCTCTCACCGGCACATAATCTGGCACTTTTGCTTTCATTTGCAACCAAGTTGCACCACCATCTGTAGTAGTATACAAACCCCATTCAGTACCTACAAATAATATGTTTTTATTTACTAAGTCTTCTTTTACTTTATGTGCAAAGCCTTTTAATACAGCGCTTTTGAAAAGTGTCCAAGTATTTCCACCATCAGTACTTTTAGCTATATACGGATTCATATCTCCATACATATGATTATCAAATGTAGCGTAGATAGTGTTTTTATCAAACTTAGACGGTTCAATACTACTCACCCAAGTCTGTGAAGGTATTCCAGCATTTTTATAATTGTAAGCATAGTTTTTCCATGTTGTACCATTGTCTTTGCTTATTTGAAGATTACCATCATCAGTACCTACAAATATCATATTAGCATCTAAAGGCGACTCAGCTATGGTGAAAATAGTACAATGATTTTCTGCACTAGTATTATCATTGGTGAGTCCACCACTTTCTTCTTGCTTCTTTTTAGCAGGATCGTTCGTGGTTAGATCTCCACCTAATATTGTCCAAGAAAGTCCTTTGTTTTCGCTTCTATATAGAAATTGTGCAGCCATATAGAGTCGAGTTGGTTGAGTAGGTGATATATAAATAGGGGTGTTCCAGTTCCAACGCAATTTTTCTTCGCCTGCTTTTGGTTGTGGTTGTATGTCTTGTCCTTGATTGGTTTTAAGATTGAGCATTTGAGCATGACCACCTTGGTATTCACTGTATACTATATTGTTGTCAAGCGGATCTGGCTGTACCCAAAATCCATCTCCTCCGCCTACATTTCTCCAGTCGCCATTGTCTATTCCATTTACAGATTGCGAAGGAGCTTTCCACGAGCCATTGTCTTGAAAACCTGCATAAACATTATACGGTTCTTGATTGTCTATTTGTGTATGATATGCTTGAGATATAGGCATATTGTTTAGGTATATCCAATTGTTGCCTCTATCTACACTCATGTATACACCACCATCTGTACCTACATACATATGTGATGGATTTTGAGGATTGATCCAAAGCGCATGCATATCTGAGTGTACCCAACCACTGCTATTCTGAGCACGTATCCATGAGTAACCACCATCTATACTATATGAAAAATTGAATGCAGGACGATATACTCTTTTTGGGTCAACAATATCATAAGCAATACAAGAAAAATAAAATGGACGTGCAGTAACATTATCATCAGCACTTTGAGCTTTCCAGTTTTCACCAGCGTCACTAGAAATATATAAACCTGTTTTCTTTGCTTCACAAACGATTACGATATTATCAGGATTGACAGGTGATACAGCAATAGCTATTCTACCTAAATCGCCTTCTACTAATCCGTTTTGAATTTTTTTCCAAGTCTTGCCAGCATCAATACTTTTATACAATCCACTTCCTTTGCCACCACTATTGAATGCAAAAGGTTTTCTTCTAAACTCCCACATACTTGCATACATGATGTCTGGATTTTTTGGATTAATAGCTATATCAGCACAACCAGTTTTGTCATCTACAAATAATATTTTATTCCACGTTTTACCTCCATCTGTAGTCTTATACAATCCTCTATCGGGTGAGTCGTTCCAAAGGTGACCTGGTGCTGAAGCATAAACTATATCTGAGTTTCTTGGGTCAATAATTACTTTGCTGATATGTTCTGTATTTTCCAATCCCATACATACCCAGTTATCGCCAGCATCAGTAGATTTATAGATACCTTTACCAATAGATACGGAGTTGCGCATATTGCTTTCGCCTGTGCCACACCATACTACATCGGGCTTTTTCTGGTCAATAGTAATATCTCCAATACTTTGAGGATGCTTATCGAAAATTGGTTTAAACTGCGAACCACCATTGGTAGTTTTCCATATACCGCCACCTGCAGTGCCTACATACATGATTCTTGGGTCAGAGTTTACACCTATGATAGAAGTGATACGTCCTCCTGTAACAGCAGGGCCAATACTTCTAGCTTCTAGTTTACCAATAGATGCGGAAGTTAGTGAAGTAGTTTGCGCTTGAGAAATAATCGAACAAAGTGTAATAACTATACTTGTAATAATTTTTATTGATTTCATCATTCTATTTTATTTTTTTGTAGGGATATCAAATTGAGAAAGGTCGACAGTTGAGTTAACTTCAATTTTGCTCAATTGAACTGGACCACCATCTTCATTACCATCTTCGTTTAAAGTTTGACTGGTATATGGATACATGATACCATAACTAGTTTTTCTAAAATCTGAATATACCGTAATGTTTTTTTCTTCTTTTTCAGCTAAACGTACTTTTTCTTCTGTTTTGAGTATATAAAATGATGTAGCATCTATATAATAATAAATCATATCACCAATGTTATTTGTTACTCTAATTTTATGTACTTCTACTCCATCAAAATCTTCAAGACCCAAATATTCGGCAGTACATTTTTTCTCTTTATAATTAAATAATAAACCTTGTGGATCTGCACTTAATTTTATGCTTCTCAATCTATCTGCACTTAATGGATCAGTTTCACGCTTTCCTCCAAAAGGATTGTACGACCATCCATTGCTATCTTTTAGAGCTGTTTTGCTAGTCATACCTTGCCAAGAAAAATCTGAATAAGCACCTAAAAAAGGTTTATTAGTATTGATATAATTTACGGGTGCTTGCATGCCTGGTCCCATCACGTATACACCTGTAGATTTTATAGAAGTTACTTTTGACCAGAGCGCTCTACCTCCAGTTGCTTCAATATTTTTATTGATGATTTCGTCTACGCTTTGAGCATTCAAACCCATCCAAAAAGAGATTAAAAAAACAGTTAGAATATTTTTTATCATATGATTACATATTATTTAAAATTAAAATTAGTTGATTATTTCTTAAAAACAAAAAAGCAGCCTTGTAATGATACAAGACTGCTTATGATGAGAAAACTATTTACTAAATTATTCTACTACTAATTTGTATGTAGCTGTATTATTATCAGACAATACATTTACGATGTATAATCCTCTTTGAAGATTTGCAGTATTGATAGCTACTGAGTTAGAACCAGCATTCATAGTGCCATCAAATAAATTTGTAATCACTCTACCATTGATATCTAATAAATTGATATTCATATTTACATTTTTATCATTATTGATATTCAAAGAAGTTAAACCATTTGAAGGATTTGGGTAGATAGAAATCGAAGCTACATTTGGTATATTTACAACTGAAGTGTATGGAGAGTTTTGAGGATCAAAGTTTGTCCAACAATCCATCCAGTTAGTAGTACCAAAAGCACCTCTGTAAGTTCCTGTTTTGTCAAAGAAAGTACTACTTAAGTTTGAAGCTGTATAGCTAGCACCAGTCAAAAGTGGAGAACCAGAAGCAGGCATTGCGTTCACATTACTTAAGTTGAAAGGATCTGTAAGCATAGCACCAGTAGCTGCAGCATAGAATGTATTAGCGTTTGGAGTAGAAGGAACAAAAGTAGAATCAAAAGCAGCTGCATGATTTACATTACATCCTGCCCATACATTATTTTTTATTTCTGCAGTACCAGATGTAAAGTTTGCTTGAGTAGTAGAACTTTCAATAAATTCACCTATTGGCCATCCCATTACTACTGAATTGTATACTGAAAGATTTGATCTTTTTCTGATATGCATACCTCTTTTGAAGTAAGATGCTACAGGAGTTGTCAATGTAGCTTTAGGTCCTATTAAAGTAACATTACTAAATACTGGGCTAGTTAATGGTGTATTTGCAGTACCAGAACCGTCATTATCAGATTCAAAACCATTAGATGCACCAGCTACGTCATAGTAAGAAGAATCTCTTACCGCTAATAAAAATTGACATTTTCCAGAATATCCAAAATCAGTGTCAAAATCATCATCTGTAGTACCAATTGCTACTAAGTATTTTGCATTTACAGTACCACCGAAAAACTCATAACTATCGTCGCCACTATATGATACTTGTATGTGATCTACTACTGTACCAGAACCTACTCCACCAAAAGTAATACCATTGATTTCGTTATTGGTTACAAAAGCAATACCAGGGTATTCAATTCTAATGTATTGTAAAGTTCCAGAACTTTCTGTTGCATTAGTTCCACCATACTTTCCATCACCTGCAGAATTATCTACACCACCTTCTATTACTCCACGGATAGAATTACCCAATGAATCTTTTAAATTGATAGGCGCATTTCCTAATATAATTACCCCACCCCAATCACCTGGTTCTCTGTTATCTACTGGTTGGTTAGATGTAAAAACGATTGGATTACAGTTAGTACCTACAGCATTTATTTTACCTGTAGAAGTAATAATCAAAGTACCTTTAGTTGTTTTATCACCTTTAATAAGTGTACCTTCATTGATAGTAAGAGTAGCACCACTTTTTACATATACAAATCCTGAAAGGATATAGACGTTGTCACTTGTCCATGTAGTGTTAGTAGTAATATCACCACTTACAGTGATAGTAGATGCAAATAAGCTAGAACTTAGTAATAATATACTAAGAGCAAAAATTAGTTTTTGTACTGGTTTTTTCATATTTTTTTTATTTAAAATTTGTACTGCAAAAGAATAACTACTATATTAGTTTAGATTTACTTTAATGTTAAGATTATATTAAATAATATAAAAGCACATTGTATACCAGAATTAAATTAATACTTAACAATAAGTTAACATTGGCTTAAGTAATAGTTTTTATTTGACATATAGTTTTGTACTTAATATAAACCATTATGAAGAGAATATTAATATTATTAGTTTTAATTACAAGTTTATTTATAGTAAAAGCTGGTACAGGAACTATTTCAGGAAAAATAATAGATGCTAAAAATAGTGAAACTTTGATAGGCGCTACAGTAATCATAGAGGGAACTACTACAGGTGCTGCATCAGACATAGAAGGAAACTTCGTATTGAAAAATTTAGAGGAGAAGACTTATACCTTAGTAGTAAGATATGTAGGATATGAGGAAAAAAAGGAAGCAAATATAATTGTTAAAAATGGTGAAGTAACAAACGTAACTATACTTATGAATAGTATAGAGAATACTCTAGGGCCAGTGACAGTAACAGCAAAAGTAAGCAAAGACAATACTTCTGCAATTATCACTATGCAAAAAAATAGTTCTACTATATCTAGTGGTATCAGTGGCGAAGAAATAAAAAGATCACCAGATAGAAATTCGAGTGAAGTAATAAAAAGAGTAAGTGGTGCTACTATTCAAGACAATAAATATGCTATCATCAGAGGATTGAGTGATAGATACAATTATGCCATGGTGAATGGAGCAGTACTCCCAAGTACAGAGCCAGATAGAAAAACATTTTCATTTGATATTTTTCCTTCCAATTTGTTAGATAATATTATTATTACTAAAACTGCTCAGGCAGATTTGCCGGCAGAATTTGCCGGCGGTATAATACAATTAAATACTAGAGATGTACCAGAACAAAGTTTTTTTAATTTCACAATAGCACAAAATTTTATTGAGAACTCAAGTTTTAAACCATACTATAGTTACAAAGGAAGCAAAACGGACTTTCTAGGTGTAGACAGAAACTTTAGAGCACTTCCAAGTTCTTTCCCATCGGCAGATACAGTGGTAGCAGGTAGTAGAGACCAACGATTTGCCTATGCAAAAACATTGAAAAATGATTGGGGTTTACAAAAAAAGAAAATGGCCTACCCTGGTCAGAGTTTTCAACTAAGTGGAGGTTATACAAAAGAATTTAAAAAATTGAAATTTGGTGCGGTTGCATCATTTAGTTATTCAAATACTATAAGAATAGTAGAACAAGAGAGATATGATTTTTTAGATGATGGTACGCCATTATTTGCTTTTACAGATCAGGTATATAGCAATCCAGTATCGATAGGTTCTTTATTAAATTTGAGCGCGATTATTAATAATAATCATAAGTTATTTTTTAAGAATACATTTAATATAAATTCAAATGATGTTACAACATTAAGAACTGGGAAAAATTTTGATGCACTTAGAGATTTTCAAAAAAACTCTATGGAGTTTTTTAGTACCATGTTATACAATGGACAGCTTGGTGGTGAACATGTATTTGGAGAAAGAAAAATAAAACTAAAATGGATGGGAGGCTACTCTTATGTAAATAGAGATCAACCAAACACTAGAAGAATGTCTTACTCTAAAGATTATAATGATGCTACAGATACTACATATACTGCAGATATTGCAAACCAAGTAAATATAGGATTAGGAGGTATGTTCTTTTCGCAACTAAAAGAAAACATATATAATGGAGGTGCAGATTTGACGGTGCCATTTAAAATACAAGAACAAAAACAAAGTATCAAAGCGGGTGTATATATTCAAGAAAAAAGAAGAGATTTTGAAGCAAGAGTATTGGGTTATACAATAGCAAGATCAAGCAGATTTGATAGAAGCTTATTGGATTTGCCACAAGATCAGATTTTTGATACTTCAAACATCAATCAAAGTGGATTTAATATAGCAGAAATAACAAATAAAAGCGATAAATATAAAGCTTCATCTAGTTTGTATGCAGGTTATTTAATGGCAGAGAGTAATATTAAAAATAAATTAAAACTTGTATACGGAGTAAGGTTAGAATATTTTAGACAAAAATTAAATTCATTTAATTATAGTGGTGACTCTGTAAATATAGATAGAAAAGAATTGTCTATACTTCCATCTATCAACGCTATATATTCATTGAGTGAAAAATCAAATCTAAGATTGTCATACTCTATGACTGTTGCTAGACCTGAGTTTAGAGAGATTTCTCCTTTTTCGTTCTATGATTTTGCTACTACATTTACAGTAGTTGGTTTTGATTCAATTAAACAAACATCCATACATAATGTGGATTTGAGATATGAGTATTTTTTTGGCAAAGGTCAGATGATAGCAGGTACGGTATACTATAAATATTTTAAAAATCCTATTGAACAAATCGTAACAGCAAAAGCAGGAGATTATACTATATTTTCGTATGACAATGCTCCACTTGCGCACAATGTTGGTGCAGAAATAGAATTTAGAAAGAATTTAGATTTTTTAAATAACCTAAAAAATTGGGGACATTGGGATGACTTTACATTTAGTGCAAATTTTGCATATATTTATTCTAGAATAGACTTAACAGGCTCAAATACTGCGGGTGCACTCAAAAGAAGCTTACAAGGTCAGTCACCATATGTGTTGAATTTAGGTTTTACATACAGACAACCAAAATTAGATTTGAGTTTTACGGTTTTGTATAATCAAATAGGAAAAAGACTAAGTGTTGTAGGTACATCAGTTTACGCAGATTTAATGGAAAATTCAAGACCATTATTAGATTTGCAAATAAGCAAAAAAGTATTTAAAAATGGAGTTGTTAAATTTACCATGTCAGATTTAATAGCAAAACCAAGTTATCTTTATCAAAATAATGATGGAAAACAAAAATTTGATAAAAATAGGGATACGATAATAAACAAAAACATGAATTATAGAAGTTATAATATTTCATTTACATATACCTTTAAAAAATAAAAAATTATGAGTAGAAGTGTTATAAAAATACTGTTAGTGGATGATGAACCAGATGTAATTGAATTTATGAGTTATAACCTTAAAAAAGAAGGATACTCAATATTTAGTGCATCAAATGGTAAAGATGGGATAGAGTTAGCAAAAAAAATTAATCCAGATCTTATTGTACTAGATGTGATGATGCCAGAAATGGATGGAATGGCTACCTGTAGAGCTCTAAGAAGCTTAGAACAATTTAAAAGTACCTTGATTATTTTTCTAACTGCAAGAGATGAGGAGTATTCACAAATAAGTGGTTTTGATGCAGGAGCTGATGATTATGTAACTAAACCAGTAAAACCGAGAATATTTTTGAGTAGATTGCAAGCATTGCTTAGAAGGAGTGATACATCAAAAAAACAACTCAACGTAAAAATTGGCGATATTGAAATAGATCCTGAAAAATATCTTGTATACAAAGGTACTGAGACTATAGAGCTTCCTAAAAAAGAATTTTTATTATTACAACTCTTGATGTCAAAACCTGGAAGAGTATTTAATAGAGAAGAAATAATGAGTAGAGTATGGGGCAACGAAAGTATAGTAGGAGATAGAACTATAGATGTACATATAAGAAAACTAAGAGAAAAACTCGGTGATGAGATAATAAAAACAATGAAAGGAGTTGGTTATAAATTTGACTAGACTTAAATGTTGTTGTAGTTTTATAGTATGAATAATTGGTCGGTTAGAAAAATAGCATTAGTAATTGCATTAGTAATTTTTGTACTCTTGTTTGCAATGTTGTTTTCATTTGAATTGTTTTATAAATTTAAAGTCAATTTTTTAGTATATCTATCCATTTCTCTTATAGTTGCTCTTACAGTTTATATAGGTATAGATTACTATATTGGAAATGTGGTTTTTGAACGTATAAAACTTATTTATAAAATGATTAGTTCAAATAAGTCTGAAAAAAATATGCTCAGAGATGCACTCGATACAGATAAGAATTTTTTAGATAGAGTACAACAAGAAGTAGATGAATATGAGAACAAACAGCTAGTACAAATAGAACAAATGTATGCAATGGAAAAATATAGAAAAGATTTTTTAGGAAATGTATCTCATGAGTTGAAAACTCCTATTTTCAATATTCAAGGATATATTGAAACATTACTAGATGGTGCTGTAGACGACCCTACAATCAATAAGCAATATTTATTAAAAGCTGCTTCAAATGTAGAAAGACTAAATTTTATTGTGCAAGATTTACTTGAGCTCTCTCAATATGAAACTGGTGAAATGCTGCTCGAAATGACCAGATTTGATATTAATTTTTTAGTTAAAGAAATATATGATTCTTTTGAAATAAAAGCCAAAGAAAAAAATGTAAAACTTGGTTTCAAAAAAGGAAGTGATAGAGAAGTTTTTATTCATGCAGATAAAGATAAAATCACTCAAGTATTTAATAATTTAATTGTCAATGCAATTAATTATGGAAATAGAGATGGAGAAGTTAATATTGGATTTTTTGATATAGAAGATAATATACTAATAGAAGTAAGTGACGATGGATATGGTATAGCAGAGGAGCACTTACCAAGACTATTTGAGCGATTCTATAGAGTAGATGCACATAGGTCTAGAAGTGAAGGAGGTACTGGTTTAGGGTTGGCTATAGTGAAGCACATACTAGAAGCACATGGTCAGACAATAAGTGTGCGAAGTACTATAGGTAAAGGTTCTACCTTTTGGTTCTTGCTTAAGAAAGCATAAAGAGTAATCTAAAAAACACAACACAAAAATAACATAAGAATAATAATTACATTTCATAGATACTTCATCTTTGTATCGGTTTAGTAATTAATAGTTCTTATTTGGTTTGTAATAGTTAATAAAAAAAGAGTTGCCATTTATTGGCAACTCTTTTTATTTATAAAACCCAATTCAGCATTAAAAAATGCTAAACGATTAAGAAGTTATAAATCACTATTTTTCAAATATTGATAACAACTTCTAAATCGGGGTAAACTCAACTAACACGCTAGAATTCTCGTCCCGAAGTTTCGGGACTCAAATCCTATCGCGTAATTTGAGTTAAAATTATTTTTTAGATTTTTCTATTGGTTTATTAGCAACTTTATTTTGAGCAGCTTTTTTTGTGTTTGCTTTTTTTGCTACTGGCTTAATGATTGGAGTTTTTACAGCAACTATTTTTTTAAGCGTTTCTTTCTTTTTTTCTTTCTCTAGTTTAGCTGTTTCTTTTTCTTTCTTTTTCAGCTTCTTTTTGATTTCATTCCATTCGTCTATCAGCACAATTACACCTAATTTTTTACCTTTATTGTCGTAGATAAATTGCTTTTTCATATTTATATTTTTAGTATGTTGCTAAATAAGTACATTTATATTAAATAAACATTACATAATTATTAAAAAATTATGCATAATAAATATTTATTGAATGTATGCTAATATTGATTTTACTAATCTATTAGTTTCATCTTTTATTATTATACTATTGCTTGGGTGAAATTCTATCCAATTTTTAATGTGATTAGCTTTTAGCTTTTTAATAAATTGAATATTATACTCTCTGAGCATGAGTGCATTTGCTTTTTGTTCGGGTTGCCCTTTTATAGGGATAAGCAAAATGTCTTTATGTAAATACACCGCTTCAGCTATAGTTTGAAACCCTGCAGTAGTTATTATGTTTTTGCAATTGCTGATATCTTTTGTAAATGAAGTTTTAGAAATCGGTTTTGCTACAATGTTTTTATAAACAACAGGTGCCTGTACTTCTTTGGTATATATCACAAATTTGTTATCACATAATATAGGACTACTAAAAATATTAATCAATTCTTCAAGACTATATGACAATACATATACTAAAGTAAATTCATGTGTTTTTATTCTAAGCTTTTTTAATTCGCTATTGATAACTGGATAAAAATTGGTGCTCTTTTTTTTGGTGAAATCAAGAATTATTTTATTTGTTACAGGACAATAACATTTTTGAAAAAGTTTAGTAAGCATTTTATTTACCCAAAGCCTTTTCAACGTGCATGTTTCTAGAGAGTATACATTTCCAATCCCTATTGATTCGACATTATTTTTCTTTGCATACCAAGCTGTGATTGGTTCTTGGTCTGTTATTACCAAATCATAGGATTGACTTCGCATTGATTTTATTTCTTTTCTAAAGTTGTTTAACTTTAGTTGTCTTATGCTTTTAAAAATAGATAGCTTTCCACTTTTACCATATACAAATGAAACTCCAATAAAATTATATTTTACAAAATAAGGGATTTTTAAAGAATAATTATTTCCACTGATAAGTATATCTATATTTTCTATACCTACATGTTTGGCTAGTTCTTCAATGATAATTAATGATCTAGAAATATGACCATTACCTGTTCCTTGTATGCCGTATAATATTTTTGTAGTGTTTATGATGCTAGTTTATTTAATATGCTTTGTATATTGAAGTCTGAGTATTCTAAATCTTCTTCTATATCGTCATGTGCTTCATTATCTAGTTGATGTTTGTATAAAGTCCATTTGCTTAAATTGTATTCGAGAGAGGTAAGATTTTCTACCCAATCACCAGAGTTTAAATAGTTAATAGTTTTATCATTATGATTTAGTTTTTTTATCACAGGCTCATGTATATGACCACATACCACATATTGATAGTTGTTTTTTAGTGCAAAATCACCAACTTGATTTTCAAAATTACTGATATGCATACTTGCTTTTTTTACTCTGTTTTTCACTTTTTGTGAGATAGATACTTTTTCTCTACCTATTGTTTTTAAAAATTTATTAATCCATCTATTCACTACTATCAAATAATCATATCCTTTACCTCCTAGTTTAGCTAGCCATTTAGCATGATTGATAGATGCATCAAATACATCTCCATGTATAAACCAAATATTTTCATTATTGATTCTCAATGTTAGCTGATTCAAAATTCTAAAATTTCCTAGATGTAAATCATTAAATTTTCTTAAAAATTCATCATGATTGCCAGTGATGTAATATACTTGAGTGCCGGAAGCCATTAGTTTCAGTATTCGCCTGATTACTTTGAAGTGATCTGCAGGAAAATAATTTTTTGATAGTTGCCATATATCTATGATATCGCCATTCAATATTAATATTCTTGGGTTAATGCTTTTTAAATATTGGTTTAATTCTTTTGCATGACATCCATACGTACCCAAATGCACATCAGAGATTACAGCTACTTCTACATATCTTTTTTCCATATTACAAAACTTACTTTATTATATCAACTAATTATTAATAAAGAATTAATTTTACATTACCATAAACAATATATATGTACAAACCAATGTTAAAATCTATTAAATTATACAATCAGCTATTTGTAATTTTTTTGATTATTTTATTTTCACAATCATACATGATTGCTTCACCATGGATGGGTGCATTGACTCAAGTGTACTATCATAAAACGGTGAAAAAAGATAAAATGAAAATCGCTTTCAAAGAAATCATTAGTGATAATAGATGTCCAGTAGGTGCTCAGTGTATCACAGCAGGCACTGTGAAAGTATTATTGAAAATAGGAAATACGAAAACAGAAATACAGTTAGGAGCTACTACTAAAATTATATATAAAAATCATAACTACCAAGTACAATTTGTAGATATGCGACCATACAGAGAGAAAGAGAAAGAATACAATAAAGAAGAAGCGTATCTATTTTTAAAAATAGTAGAAATCAAATCTACTCCTTAAATATTTTTTTGATAAATTTATTTCCTTTCAAATCTTCTATTTGTATAATATAACTTCCAGTTGCGTATTCGCTCATATCCAATTTATAGAAGTTTGAATATAAATTAATCATTTCTTCATATACTTGTTTTCCTATAAGGTTCAATACAGTAACTTTATGTATAGCGTATCTATTATCAAGTTTTATATAAGCAATATTGTTGGTAGGATTTGGATAAATATTTAATAATCTATTATCAGATTCGTTATATGTAATACTTAGTGTATCCTCTGGCTGTGTTGTATCTACTGGTGCTAGATAACAATGTCCAGTAAGATTGCTATCTATCCATTGTATTCTCTTGTCGAAAAAATATTTATATCTATTGAGTTCTTCGTCATAAGATGTAGGTATTGGATACACCTCCGGAGAGCCACTATCTAAGCCTAGTATTCGCCATTTATTGTAATGTCTATTTTGTGCTTCATCTAAATAAATTCTATTTGTATCAATAGTATTAAAAAACGTATTTTGATCTATAATACGAGCATTTCTAAGCTCCTGCCATCTACAATAAGTTGCATTTTCAAAAGTAGTATCTTGTAGCAATCTTTTGTACCAAGGAATAAAAAGTACATCTTCCCCACATGGGTCAAGAGAATATTTCCATCCACTCATAAGACTATCTTCCCACGGTGCAAATTTCAATGCCCAATCAAAATCCCATATTGGTCCGGCTTTCAATTTCCCGTTTTTATCTTTATGCATAAACAAACTTTTTTTGAAGCCATCATTATTTAATGCCAGTTCATTTATTAAAAAATAATCAATAAAAGATTTTTGAGAAATATATCTATCGTAGCCCCAAGTAGTATCAGTAAAATTATTTCCGAATAGTGCTACCTCAAAACTATCTACATACTCTTTGATATAGGTAGCTTGTGGAATAGTGATATTAGTTGAAGAAGGATAATAATAATTATAATCCAGTGTTCTTGTATCACAGTTGCTATCTCTCCAAAAAGAAGTCCATCCAGCTTCTAGATAATCATGTTTTATGATATATCCACCAGTGAGCGAATCGCCTGCATTGTCATCTAAGTCTAGTTTTGCTATATCTACTCTATTTGCATCACGCTTTATTTTTTCACAAATAAAATAGATGCCTTTATATTGATTATTGATCACAACTTCGCAGTACTTTGTTCGAGTAGCATAATGTCCCATATCTCTAGCCAAATCAAACATCATAGGATTTCTCAAAAATGTTTTGTCATTATAGGTAGATTGGAGTACCCAATCATGTTCAGCTGGCATGCCTACCAACGCTACATTGCTATCGTTGTGTGAAATATCTTGCGTAGTGAAAGCATAAGGTTTTTGAGGCAATGATGACGAGTAATTCCCTCTGATTTCAATACCAATTTCTGCATCATATTCTGGTGTATCACTTATATTGTTTCTGGCTCCACCAGGATTATTGATGATTTTCATATTGCAATTAATCTTTGGATCATCTGCAATAGATTGTCCAAAAGTATTGATAATAACTATAGGCAAATTGGAAGACGTAAGTAAAAATGGCGCAGTAGCTCCCGTATCAAATTCTAGACTCCAATTAAATAAAATACCTGTATCTGCTGCCGCATCATCTCTTATACTTAGAGTCCATATTCCATTTCCACTAGTTCCATCATTTATATTGCCCAAATCCTCTGTTGGTTTATATATACCAGTGAACGGAGCGGTTCCGGCTCCTATCAAATCAGAGCTTGCATCCACCAAACAAGTGCTTGTGAAATTCTGTGCACCGCCACCTATATTACCTATAAGTACAATTACATTTCCACTTGGGCTGATGAGTGAAATATTCAAATCGCTCACATACGTATGATTGATATCCAAGCATACTTTTTTAAGTCCATGACTTGCATTTAATGTGCTTGGACTCAGTGTGCTGATATTAAGATTGAAATCTGATGTGCTGACATCTGGCAATCCACCACCTGTTCCATTATATACCTGTGCTTGTATACATGTACTTACAATTAGTAAAAGAAAGAATATATTTTTTTTCATATTTTATCTTAATCTATCCATGCTTTTAACTAATTTCTCATCCTTATTGATTCCATTCCAAGCCAATAAAAAAAGTACGATCATCAATATAGGGAAAATAAGTCCATAAGATATACTTTTTGATAATCCTTCTTTTGGAGTTGCAGATATATAATCTGCTATTGCTATTGCTATACTGCTTGTTGCTAATAAAACACCTACCCAGCAGATTTTCATTTGAAGTTTTCTATTTTTATATAAAAAAATAGCTACTAATGCAGTGATAGCACACAAGCCAATGGTAATGGATAGAAAAATATTTAAGAAAGGAAGTACTGCTATACCATCTAAATAATAAATTGGTAAATTGATAAATGCGCCTGTCATAATACAGACCATACCTAAGTAGATGCTTTGAATTCTTTGAATCATATTTTAAACAAAATTATATACCAAAGATACATATCTAGAATAAAAAATGTATTTATTATTAGATTTGTATTTATAAAAATACAAAATGCAAGAAGTATATATAGTAGATATAGTAAGAACAGCAGTAGGTAAATATGCAGGGGCACTTTCAGGTACTAGACCAGATGATTTAATGGCCGATACTATGAAAGCTTTACTAGCGAGAAATTCTGGTTTTGATGTAAATGAATTAGAAGAAGTAGTGCTAGGTGCTGCTAACCAAAGTGGTGAAGATAATAGAAATGTAGCTCGTATGTCCTTACTTTTAGCAGGTCTACCAAATCATATCAGTGCCTATACTGTCAATAGACTTTGTGCTTCAGGACTTCAATCTATTATGGATGCTAGTAGAGGGATTATGTGTGGGCAAGGTAATGCCTACATTGCAGGTGGAGTAGAAAGTATGAGTAGAGCGCCATTTGTGATGGCAAAAAGCACTGATGCATTTCAGCGAACTACTGAAATATACGATACTACTATCGGTTGGAGATTTACGAATAAAAAACTACAGGAAATATGTGGCACAGACTCTATGGGTGAGACCGCAGAAAATGTAGCGAAACAATGGCAGATAAGCCGTGAAGCTCAAGATCAGTTTGCTTTTGAATCACAGTCTAAATACGCTCAAGCATTAGCCTCCAATAAATTTGCAGATGAAATAATAGGCATAGAAGTAAGAAATGGAAAAGATGTATCTATATTTAATCAAGACGAACATCCACGATTATCTGCTATAGATAAATTAGCTACATTGAAACCTGCATTTACAAAAGATGGTTCTGTGACTGCTGGCAACTCATCTGGTATCAATGATGGTGCCTCATGTTTATTATTGGTAAATGAAGAGATGCTTAAAAAATACAATCTTACACCTATAGCAAAAATAAAATCAATGGCTACAGCAGGAGTAGAGCCTCGTATCATGGGAATAGGTCCAGTGCCTGCCACTAAAAAAGCATTGAAAAAAGCTGGATTGACAATAAATGATTTAGATTTAATAGAATTAAATGAAGCATTTGCATCTCAAGCATTGGCATGTATGCAAGATTTGCATATAGACCCAAGTAAAGTAAATGTAAACGGAGGAAGCATAGCGATAGGTCATCCACTTGGTGCAAGTGGTAGTAGAATATCTGCAACCTTGTTGCATGAAATGAAAAAAAGATCTAATGCAAAATACGGACTGGCTACTATGTGCATTGGTGTAGGTCAAGGAGCTGCTATTATTTATGAAAAAATATAATTATCTTATTGGATTTAGTAGAAAAACATATTGAAAACATCGAAAATCAACAAAGCGATATTGAATATAAAAGATATTTTATTCATCTAGCGTATGATGGAAGTAACTATGCAGGCTGGCAATATCAAGGCAATGTACCCACCATACAACAAACAATTGAAGAAGCGATTTCTAAAATTCTTAATACGTCTACTTCTATTTTAGGTTGTGGTAGAACAGATGCAGGAGTTCATGCTACCAATTATTATGCACATTTCGATACTTCTAAAATTCTACCAGATAGTTTTGTTTTTAAGTTGAATAACGTGTTGCCCAATGCTATATCTATTTATGATGTTTTTGAAGTATATAATGAAATGCATGCTCGATATAGTGCTACAGAAAGAGAATATGATTATTTTCTTCACACACGCAAAGATCCATTTAAGATAAGGTTTAGTTCAGAGTTTCGATTTTATAAATATGATTTTGAAAAACTACAAGACATAACTCAACTCTTACTTAACTATACAGATTTCAAATCGCTCAGTAAATACAATCCAGATAATAAAACTACGATTTGTCATTTATCAAAAATATCTTGGACACAAATAGATGATCATTCCTATAAATTTAATATCGCTGCAAATCGCTTTTTGTATAATATGGTGCGAAGGATAGTAGCTACTACTATGGCGGTCAGCAGAGATAGAATCTCTATTGCAGATTTCAAAAATGCAATGGATACACAAACAGAAATGCCTTTTATACTCACAGCTCCTCCGCAAGGCTTGCATTTAGTCAATGTGAAGTATCCGTTCTTGAAATAAAATAATAGGATTACCCATTTGACCACAATTTACCTGTAAATAAAAAAATTCAAGAGGCTATGCATATTTTTTGCCTTCGGCGATTTCTTTTGTCTTGAAACAAAAGATACAATCTCGTCAACTATAGACGAGACAAGTCTTTGAATCCTTTTATCACAAAACTACGCTTACTTATGCCCATTAAAATAAGGTGTGGCATTTTTATTTATCTTTTTAGTTAATTTATCTGCCACACCATTTTAATGATGCATTATTCCTAGCATATAAGTAAACTTGTTTTGTAGATAAAACTATTCAATGACGATAAGCTTATACAAATAGGCATTTGTGACTTACATGGTTTGTTCTATAAAAGAATATCAAAATCCTTTATTTTTAAGATTTAAGATAGAAATTATTTTTAACTTTGTTTATCATCTATGAGTCAAGAGAAAACAAAAGCTAAAGTATTAGACATATCCTTATTTTCAAGAGTACTTTCTCTTACAAAACCTTATAAAAGTACTTTTTATTTTTGTATTGCACTTTCTATTATTCTTGCACCTATTACTATGTTGCGTCCTATTCTTACAGGTAAAGCCATTAATAGTTTTATATATTATAAAAATTTTGAAGGATTACTGATTATATCTTTGATAATAGTAGGTCTTCTGATTATTGAATTTATACTCAGGTATTTTTTTACATACAGAACGGAATGGCTAGGCTTAAGTATCATCAAAGATATGCGTGTAAATATTTTTAGACATATCTCTCATTTACGTTTAAGTTTTTTTGATAAAACACCAATAGGTACAGCTACTACCCGAACCATAAACGATTTGGAAAGTATCAACGAAGTATTTGGTCAAGGTTCTATTTCTATTCTTGCAGATTTGATTTTGATAGTAAGCGTAATGGCATATATGCTTATCTACAATTGGAAACTTGGTTTGGCTAGTATGACTACTTTGCCCTTTTTTGTATATGCTACCTATAGATTTAAAGAAGGCATTAAAGTTTCTTTTCAAAAGGTAAGAGCAGAAGTAGCTCGAATTAATGCATTTCTTCAAGAGCATATCACAGGAGTAAAGATTATTCAGTTGTTCAATGCATATGATAGAGAATACAAAAAATTTGATACTATCAATCAATCTCATTTAAAAGCAAATATTGATTCTATTTGGCATTATGCTGTTTTTTTTCCTATAGTCGAAATCCTTTCTACAATATCGGTTTCTTTTATGATAGGTACTGGTGCATTTTTATTGCTATATGGAAAAATTGATTTGGCCCATGCTGGCGATTTAGCCACTTATATCATGCTTATCAATATGCTTTATAGACCACTGAGAATGTTGGCTGATAAATTTAATACGCTTCAGATGGGTATGGTAGCTAGTGAACGAGTATTTCACATTATGGATACTCAAGAATTTATTAAAGATAATGGAAAAATTATTGCAACTAAGTTGCAAGGTAAAGTTAGTTTTAAAAATGTATCTTTTGAATATATAGAAAATGTATCCGTTTTAAAAAATATATCCTTTGAAATTGAAGCTGGTAAAACATTAGCAATAGTTGGTGCTACAGGCTCTGGTAAAACTTCTACAATTGGAATAATATCTAGATTTTATGAATATAATTCTGGTGAGGTATTGATAGATGATAAAAACATAAGAGATTATACACTTGCTAGTTTGAGAGGAAATATGGCTGTAGTGCTACAAGATGTATTTTTATTTAAAGGAAGTATTTATGAGAATATCACTTTAGGCGATACGAGTATTTCACTTGAAAAAGTGAAAGAAGTTTCACAGCTTTTAGGTTTGCATGATTTTATAATGACACTTCCGGGCAATTATATGTATGAAGTGAAAGAAAGAGGAGTGACGCTCTCAGTAGGTCAACGTCAATTGATTTCATTTGTACGAGCGCTAGTGAGTGATCCATCCATTCTTATTTTAGATGAAGCGACATCTTCTGTAGATACACATTCAGAAATACTCATACAATCTGCTATTGAGAAAATGATCAAAGGAAGAACTGCCATCATCATAGCTCATAGACTCTCTACCATAAAGCATGCAGATAAAATTTTAGTATTTGAACAGGGCAATATTATAGAACAAGGTTCCCATCAAGACCTCATGCTACATTCGGGTAATTATAAAAACCTATATGAGATGCAATTTGGCAGTTTAGAAAATGTTTGATAAATATTTTTTTTCATATAAATTTACTAAGTGAAAAAACAAATTTATATAGCCTTTGCACTTTGTGGTTTAATCATCATAGCTTTTGCATGCAAAACTCTTATAGAACCAGATATATGGTGGCAAATTACCACAGGCGAGTGGATTTTACAACATCATCAAGTTCCTAAAACTGATATATTATCCTATACATATGCTGGTGAGCCATGGGTCAATATAAAATGGCTGTCTGAAGTCTTTATGTATTCTGTAGCCAAGTATTCAAGCCCTGAAATGATTTATCTAGTTTTAGGTGCATTATTCATCCCTATTATTTATTTTCTATATCAAAACAACAAAGCGCTTTTTACATCAGATAAATCCGTGTTTAGTTATAGTGTATTTTATGCCTTACTTTTTTTTATAGTCATAGTTTCACATCGTATAAATGGCAGACCTGAAGCATTTTCTTATTTTTTTACAGCATTATACTTATATATTTTTATTCGAGCTATAGATAAAAAATATCTATTATTTTTTTTAGTTCCATTACAGATTGTCTGGTGCAATACACATGAGGCTTATGGTGTGGGTATTGTATTAATTATCATTTATTCAATATTTGAATTTATCTGGTCAGATACTAAAACAAAAATTTATATTGGAAGTACCTTGTTACTTTCCATAGCTGGCTTAGCCTTAAATCCTATAGGCACTAAAATATATGCATATACATTAAACATATTTACTCAATTAGATAAAAATAAATTTACTAGCGAATTGCTAGATTTTACAGTATCTGGATATTGGGATTTCTTTTCTGTTTTGAATTTGCTTTCGTTTATTATCGTTATTATTTATCTATTTCATATCGCAAAAAAAGCGAATTGGAATCTAAAACTACTTAATGCTACTTTGCCCTTGTTTTATTTTATAATTACACTAGCTTTTTTTTATTTGAGTTTAAAATCTAATAGGAATATTCCATTCTTTCAAATAGTTGCATTTCCTATATATGCTAAAGCTATTTCAAATATTAAAGCAACTTGGTTGCACGAGTCAAAAATGGCATTTTATATTTTTGCAGTAGTAATGTATTTCTCAATCGTAAGCAACACTTTTTATAAGGCTTTTGATACACATAATGAGTTTGGATTAGGGGTGTCTCCAGTCTACAACCCAATAGGTGCTATAAATTATCTAAAATCTAAAGAAGTAAAAGGTAAAGTTTTTTCAGATTTTTTAATTAGTAACTATGCCCTTTATCATTTAAGACCAAACTATAAATCATATATTGATTTGAGAGATTTAGATGTTTTCCCTGCAAAGTTTTTTGAAAATTGTATGGTATTGTATCAAGCACCTGAGTCTATGGTTTCACCTACACAAACTATATGGCAAATGGCGGATAGTTTGGATCAGTTCTCCTATGTATTGTTACTCAACAGTCCAGATTTTGCACCACTTCACCAAACTTTGCACAGAAGTAAAGATTATCAAATTGTATATGCAGATGCAAATTCTTCTGTATATAAAAAACTTATGAGTAATGAGTCAAAAAATAATCAGGTAGATTTTTATAAGTCCTATACTTATTACCCATCAAATATATTCAGTAATATTTTAAACAAAATACTCAACCCTTTTTATAGAAATCCAAAAGATACAGAATATGATTTTGACGAGTTTAAAAATACTTACGAAAGAGAATATATGTAAAAATGCTATTGAATTGGGATTCTTAAAGTAGTACCTACTTTTACTTCTGTACTATTCATATTATTAAACTGCTTGATACCATCTACAGAGGCATCATTGTATTGTTTCGCAATAGTATATATTGTTTCGCCGGGCAATACTGTATGTAGTGCATATTTTACACCTGTATTTGGTAAGCTTTCACTACTACTGATTGTAGGTATATTATTCTCTATCTCTCTTACATTTATAGGAGTATTAATATTTGATGGTATTACTTGTTTTGAAGTACTAGATGCACTAGTGATTGGTACTATTTTAGTTACTTTTTTCTGAGTTGTAGTCTTGATTGCAAGTTTTTGACCTTTCATTATTTTGGTACTACTCAATTTGTTCCAAGATTTTATTTGACTAAGAGATACATTGTATTTATCTGCTATAGTAGAAAGATTCTCTCCACTTTTTACAATGTGATATTTAGTGGTAGGAACAGTTTCCCATACTTCAATAGTTTTTGTAGTAGGTGTAGAAGTTGTAGAGTTGAAAGTGCCCGGTATACTTGCCGTATTAATATTTACTGACGTAGATACTGGTTTTGTAGTGGGAGGTGTAGTAGTTACAGTAGGTGATGTATATGTTACTTTTGGTGCACTAGCTACTTTTTGTTTCTCAGTAGTTTTGATACTTAGTTTTTGTCCTTTCTGCAAAGACGAACTCTTTAGGTGATTCCATTTTTTCAAATCTGTTAGATTCACAGCATATTTTTGAGCAATACCAGATAAGCTTTCACCAGAACGAACCACATGAGTGATAGTTTTGGTGACTGTAGTCCAAACCGGTTCAGATACTTCTTCTACTACAATAGGCTCAGGCAAAAACATACTTGGGTCATTATTGATAGTAGTTCTATTTGTTTCAAATCTTGCTATATATCCGATAGGCAGTCTTAGAGCAAAACCTTCAGCAGATGGAGGAATAATTCCTAATTTAAGCGAAGGATTTAGAAAAGAAAGCTCCTCTTTATCAATACCGATTGTGTTTGATATATGTTGTAAGGATACTTTTTCATTAATCATAACAGTATCAATCATATTAGGATTGAACAATGGCTTGGTTGCAGGTATTTTGTACTCTTGAGCATAAGTCATAGCATATACCATACCTATAAATGATGGTACATAGTTTTGTGTTTCTTGAGGCAAAAATCGTTTGATAGCCCAAAAGTTTTTTACACCACCAGCATTTGCTATAGCTTTATTTACATTTCCAGGACCAGCATTATATGCAGCTAGAGCCAATTGCCAATCGCCGTATATTTTATAGAGTTGCTCTAGATAGTTGATGCCTGCTTCTGTACTTCTTCTAGGATCCATACGCTCATCTATATACGAGTTCATATTTAGTCCTAGCATTCTACCAGTTTTGTACATAATCTGCCACATACCTGTAGCGCCTACTCTACTTTGTGCTTTAGGGTTAAATGCAGATTCTATGATAGGTAAATATTTAAGTTCTGTAGGAAGTTTTTTATTGTCTAAGTATTCCTCAAACATAGGGAAATATATCTCACAAAGTCCAAGCATACGAGAAGTGTAGCCTCTTTTTACTTGTGTAAAATAGTTCACATAAGTTTTTACATCACTATTATAAGTCATAGGAAATACTGCAGGTATTTGTTCAAGCTTTTTCTTAATAACTGCATCTGAATATCCGGGGTCATAAGCAGGAATATTTGTAGTTAGCCCTCCAAAATATTCATTTTTACTGCTAAATGCATCGTGCGTAAGACTATCTAGATGTACTAAGATAGGGTCTACTCGTGGAAATGGACTGGTGATGGTTAGTTGGCCATAAGCAGTACTGTCTTTTACTGTTTCAGTATTCGCTTTTATGGTAAATACATAGCAACAAAACAATATATATATAATTAATATTCTCTTAGTCATTCTAAGGTTTTTGAAATGGTTTAGTTAAAGCTTTTTTGAGTTCCTATACAAAAATATACCATTTTTTTTGGATTATTATAATCCAAGCCTTCCAAATTTTAAACATCTGTATATTTTAGTGGGCATCAGGTATATGCTTCTATAGCTATTTATATAACGTATTTCATCGTTTTTTTAGTATTAAACCAACTTCAATTATGCATTATTTTTAATATTATTTAATCATTTAAAAAAATCTATTCAAAAGCATCTATTTTTGTATACAAAGTCTATAATATGAAATATGTTTTTATTTTTCTGAGCATCTATTTTTTATCAATAAATATTACTAATGCACAAGATGTTCCCACGCCTGCAAAAAAGCAAGAAAAAGCAATAGCAATAGTTGGTGCGAGGTTGCATGTAGGCAATGGTCAAGTGATAGAAAATAGTGTATTAGTTTTTGACAAAGGGAAAATAATAGAAATCACAACTGTTGATAAATTTACAAATTCATTGCAAGCTACAATCATCGATGCGAAAAATAAAGATGTCTATCCTGGCGCTATTGCACCAATTACCTCTATCGGTTTGCAAGAAGTTGAAGCAGTAAGAGCTACAAATGATGTGAGAGAAGTAGGTTTGATGAATTCAAATGTTCGCAGTGCAATTGCATATAATACAGATTCTAGAGTGACACCAACTATACGAACCAATGGAATACTTACTGCACAGATAGTTCCAGAGGGAGGCCGCATAAGCGGTACATCTAGTATTGCTCAGCTAGATGCATGGAATTGGCAAGATGCAATGATGAAAGATGATGGAGTGTGGTTGAATTTTCCAAATATGTATTCATATTCAGGATGGTGGGCAGAACCAGGTAGCTACGAAAAAAATAAAGAGTATGACAATCAAGTGATGGAAATCAATGATTTTTTAGAAGAAGCAAAAGCGTATACTTTCAAATCAAGTCCACTACCTAGTAATCTTAAATACGAGGCAATGAAAGGAATATTTGAGGGTACTAAAAACTTGTATGTACGTGCAAATGGTGTGAAAGAAATAGAAAGTGCAGTATCACTTTGTGAAAAATTTAATATAAAACCAGTGATAGTAGGAGGCTATGATTCTTATTTAATAGCAAATTATCTGGCAGAAAAAAATATAGCAGTGATATTGGATAAATGTCATGCATTGCCTAGTAGAACAGATGATGATATACAACAAAATTATAAAACTCCTGCTATCCTTCAAAAAGCTGGAGTGCTCTATTGTATAGCTATTGATGGAAGTTGGCAGACTAGAAATTTATTTTTTGAAGCAGGTACAGCTAGTGCATTTGGATTGAGTAAGGAGGAAGCACTCGCTTCTATTACAAATAATACAGCTAAAATATTGAAAATAGACAATCAAATAGGTACAGTAGAAGTAGGTAAAAATGCAACCATCATTATCTCTGAAGGTGATGTGTTAGATATGGCTACTAGTAAAATTTCTTATGCTTTTATAGAAGGAAGACAAATAGACTTAGGAAATAAACAAATAGACTTATTTAAAAAATTTGCTGAAAAATACGGTATCAATTAAACGAATAAATATGAATAAAATAATTTACACAATACTCACATTAGCTTGCATTTTTTTATACTCTTGTAAACCTACTGCTGATGAGGCAGGAGACTATAATGACAAATTAGCAAGTATTCAAATACCCATAATCACCGCTACAGATGAAGTAGAAGAAGCAGTGTATTCTTATGATAAAGAAGAGATGTACGCTTCCCTTTCTAAAATAGAGAAACAAGTAGATAGCTCAATAGAAATAGTAAGTAAAATGGGTGACTTAGGTGGCAAAACTTCTTTTAAGGACGCAGCACTGACGCTACTAAAACAAACTAAAGAAGGACTTGAAAAAGAAATAAAACCAGCAATGAAAATTAATAGCAAACCTATTGATGATATCACAGAAGAGGATGATATGCAAGTAGATAAGTTTATTGAAAATTTTGAGAATAGAATCATCAAATACAATGAACTATTTTTAAAAGAACAGGAAGCACAAGCAAAAGAATATGGCTACGAAACTGAAGAAGTAAAAACAGATACCGAAAAATAAATTTTTTCTTAAAAATAAACTCATATACCTTTGTATTTCAAATATTTTACCAATAAACCAAAATTTAAAAAAATGAAAAAAACAATTTTTGCACTTTCAACTTTAGTTGTACTTTTTTTAGCGTCATGTAAACCAACAAAAGAAGATGCTATAAAATATAATGATGCTATCATCAAAGAACAAGTAGCTGTAATGGGCGAAGTAAATAATCTAGATAAAGCTATCTATACATATGATGGTATAAAAATGGAAGCAGCTTACAAAAAACTAAATGAACAAGTAGATAAATCAATCGAAGCTGTAAATAAAATGAGTGCGTTAGGTGGCAAAACAGAATTTAAAGATGCTACATTGGGATACTTCAAAGCTATAAAAGAAGGAATGGTAGCAGAGATGAGACCTATCATGACTCACTATGCAAAACCAGTGACAGAAACTACTGAAGCAGATGATGAAAGAGCAGAAAAATTAATGGATGCAAATATAGATAGAGTATCAAAAGCAGATGAAGCTTTCTACAAAGCTCAAGAGGCACAAGCAAAAGAGTATGGCTACACTATAGAAAGCAAACCTAAATTCTAAGTAAGTTTATTTAAGATTTATAACAATGGTCGGCACGCGTAGCGTGCCGACCATTATGTTTTTGATACTTTTTGTATATCTACCACTCATATTTAAAATTTGCGGATTTATATTTTCTTAGTTTTTCAAATGGAATTAAAAAAGCTTCTTCGCAATTGCGACTTGCTCTAGGAAAATAAGGTGTAAATTCTATACCGCTTTCTGTCATACACCAACTTACAAAATCCCAATTTTCTTCATCTGTATAGTCGCAGTCGTTTTCATCTGTTGGTTTTTCAAAATGATGTTCTTCTTTCATCAACTTGACAATAGTAGGAGCAAAATATATCAATTTATAATCACTATATGCATCAAAACCACCTTTCTCTCTTGTAGTTGCGCTCTTATCAAAAATGACTACATCTTCTAGCTCATAAGATTGGGCATTATTTAAATCTAATAAATATCCTTGAGTACCAAAATCTGGATGTGCACCACCACAAAACCAAGATGAAAATATTTGAAAGCCCAATAAATTTTCAGTGAGATAGGAAATGTCTACGGAGTATTCGATACTTTCTCCTTTATTGTTGTATTCCCATTGAGAACTGCAAGAAAGTTGTGCAAGTATTTCATTGATATGTATTTCATCCAATTTTGGATTGATCAGTGCAAGTGTTTGTTTTGAAAATCCATTCGCTAATCTAAAAAAACTCATTTTACAATGTGACTCATTCAACCAAACAAAAGATTTGTTTTTATATACTTGTGTGCTATCTCTATTCAGTTTTATGAAGCTAGTTTTGATATAATCATAAGGCAATTCTTCTTTCATTTTTTTCACCATTGCCAAATTATCAAATGGATTTTTTATAGTATCTATATTTACATTTTTTAGTGAAATAGGCAATGATTTTGTACTTATTAAGTTGGTCCATTTTCCTTCAAATGAGGAAGCACTTGTTTTTGTAAGTTCTATTTTTTCTTTATCAAAAGTGAATATATAATTTTTATTTTTTCGATTGCCAGACAATACGATATCTTTCAAAGATGAAGTATAAAAATATCTCACATCAGTGATTTCATCATCTGTATCATACTCTTCAAAGCTCATATAAATAGGATACTTCCCTATAGTGCCCTGCAAACAATAACTAGTAGCATATATCGCTACTTGAATAAAAACCAATACTAAAATAGAAAGTGTCTTTTTCATATTATAAATATATGGAATTAAGATTTGGAATTAAGATTTAACAAATTAGAAAAAAAATAAAAATGTTTTTATCCAAACTTATCTTCCATCAATTTTTGAAGTGCAAACATTTCATCTCTAAGTTGAGCGGCAGTCATGAAGTCAGTGTCTTTGGCTGCACGAAGCATTTTGCTTTTGGTACTATCTATAGATTTTTGCAGTTGTTCTTTGGTCATATAGGCTACTACAGGGTCGGCTGCAAGATTGGCTTCATCTTGCTGTGTATAGTCTATAGCTTGGCTTTGTTTCACATCTAGTATAGACGATTGTTTCATGATCTCTTCTCTAGATTTGAAAACTGTGAGTGGTGTGATACCCCTTTCGCTATTGTATCTGATTTGTTTTTCTCGACGACGGCTGGTTTCATCTATAGTTTGGCGCATGCTATCTGTCATTTTATCTGCATAGAAAATCACTTTGCCATTGGAGTTACGTGCGGCTCTACCTGCTACTTGTATTAGTGAACGAGTATTTCTCAAGAAGCCTTCTTTATCAGCATCCATAATACATACCAAAGATACTTCTGGTAAGTCTAGTCCTTCTCTCAGCAAGTTGACCCCTACCAAAACATCAAATGCACCGAGACGCAAATCACGTATGATTTCAATTCTATCCATAGTCTCTACCTCGGAGTGAATGTATCTACAGTTGATGCCTGCTCTGAAAAGATATCGGGTGAGTTCTTCTGCCATACGTTTGGTGATGGTAGTGATGAGCACACGTTCTTTATTTTTCACAGTTTTCTCTATCTCTTCCATGAGGTCATCTATCTGATTGAGCGTAGGACGCACATCTATAGTAGGGTCTAGAAGTCCAGTAGGACGCACTACTTGTTCTATGAATTCGCCTTCTGTTTTTTCCATTTCGTATTTGCCAGGTGTAGCACTTACATATATGGTTTGCTTCGTGATGTTTTCAAACTCTGGGAAATTCAAAGGTCTATTGTCCATAGCAGAAGGCAATCTAAAACCATACTCTACAAGATTTGTTTTACGTGCTCTATCGCCACCATACATTGCACCTATTTGTGGTACTGTTACGTGGCTTTCATCTATGATCATCAAAAAATCATCAGGAAAATAATCGAGTAAACAGAAAGGACGCTGACCAGGTTTGCGATGATCCATAAAACGAGAGTAGTTCTCTACGCCAGAGCAGTAGCCTAGTTCACGTATCATCTCCAAATCAAAATTGACACGTTCGCTGAGTCGATTTGCTTCTAGATTTTTGCCAATTGACTGAAAATATTTTACTTGTTCGTGTAGTTCATCTTGTATAGCATGTATGATTTCTATCATCTGGTCTTTGGGGGTCACATACATATATGCTGGAAAAATAGCACAGTTTTCTAACTTGCCAATAGTCCGTCCAGTGTCGGGTTCAAAGCTTTCGATACTTTCTATTTCATCACCCCAAAACTGCAAACGATAGGCATAATCTGTATAAGGCAAATACACATCTACAGTATCTCCTCTCACTCTAAAATTTCCTCGAGCAAAATCGCCTTCGGTTCTTGAATATAAAGAGTCTACTAATTTATGCAAAAAATTATTTCTAGTGATTTTTTCTCCTTTGGCTATTCGCACGATTCCATTTTTATAATCAGTAGGATTGCCCATACCATAAATGCAAGAAATGGAAGCAACTACAATGATATCTCTACGTCCACTCAGTAAAGAGCTGGTAGTAGATAGTCGCAATTTTTCTATCTCTTGATTGATAGATAAATCTTTTTCTATGTATGTATCTGTGTTTGCCATGTATGCTTCTGGTTGATAGTAATCATAGTATGATACAAAATATTCTACTGCATTTTCTGGAAAAAATTGTTTGAACTCACCATATAATTGTGCCACTAGAGTTTTATTGTGGCTGAGTATTAGTGTAGGTCTATCTACTTTTTCGATGACGTTGGCTATAGTAAATGTTTTGCCCGAACCAGTAACACCCAATAGAACTTGATGTGCTTCACCACCTTGTAATCCAGATACAAGTTGTTTGATTGCTTGGGGTTGATCGCCAGCTGGTTGATATTTTGATTGAAGTACAAAAGACATGATACAAAGTTACAAGAATCTAATTTTTCATCACATATATTTATTAAAGAAAAAGGGTTCAATAACAAGTGTTTTAAAACAAAATGAAATAGCTTCATCAACAGAATGTGTCGTATCATCAAATCCATATTGAGAGGTATTGCCAATACTCATGAGAATTTAACAGATTTTAATTGCATAGAACATACTTATTCTAAACAATTATATAGCTTGTACGTTGTACTTCTATTCAGTCAGATAATTACATTATAAAACAATTAAACAAAGAAAAATGAAAAAGATTATTCAATTAAGTGTATTCGCTCTAAGCTTCCTATTTTCAACGGCAATGATTGCTCAAACTAAAGACATCGTAGATGTTGCTATGGGTTCGAAAGACCATACTACATTAGTAGCAGCAGTAGCAGCCGCTGATTTAGTAAACACATTAAAAAGCACAGGTCCTTTCACCGTATTTGCACCTACTAATGATGCATTTGCGAAATTAGCTCCAGGAACAGTAGAAACTTTACTTAAACCTGAAAATAAAGCAACATTAGTAAGCATATTAACTTACCACGTTGTTGCAGGTAATATTAAAGCTGCAGATGTTTTAGCTGCTATCAAAAAAGGTAAAGGCAAAGCAGAACTTACAACAGTTCAAGGTGGAAAATTAATAGCAACTTTAGTTGATGGAAAAGTAATTCTTACAGATGCAAAAGGTGGAAAATCTACAGTTACTGCAACAGATTTATCTGGAAGTAATGGAGTAATTCATGTAATTGATACAGTATTAATGCCATAAATAAATTGGTCTATTCAAAAAAGGTCAAGTAGTATTACTACTTGACCTTTTTTTATAACAATGAAATGATATTAATAATAAATAATCTTGCTATCATCCGTAAATCGGGTGAGAATAGTTTGTATATCTCTATTGTGATTCATTTTCTTAATTGCAGATTTCACATCATCAGTAGAGATGTCATTTTTATTTTCTATAAAACCAAATCCTTTATATTGACCTTTTTCTATACAAACAATTGATTTTTCATTTTCAGTTCTTCCTTTATCTAAAATAAAAAAACTTTTATTTTGAAAACAAAAACTATTGATTGCTTCATTTGCACGTTTGTTATATTCTACTGATTCTTCTAGATTCATGCATGCACCGTTACAAGTTTTTATATGATAGTTGAAACAAGCACCACCTGTATTATGCAGGCTACATTTTGCCAAACATAAATTAAACTCCTCGACTAACTTGTAGAAAATAGCTTTTGCTCCTCGCATCGAATCTACCGTCATCAATGGTTCGCTTTGTTCGGTGAGTCTTTCAAAATAGAGTTGTATATATCCTTTCTCGTCTATACGTTGATTAATGCTATAAAGTGGAATAGAACGAAGCTTTTTTTGTGCTCTATTATGTATAGGTTTTATTTTTTTTATTTCATCAGATTCATACAAAAGAGCAATCAATTCTGTAGCCATATTTTCATATCTAAAATCTGCTATTTCATGATGCATTCGTATAGCTTTTGTACTAGTTTGAGAAGCAAAATGTTGTTGAATTCTTTTTTTTATATCATTGCTTTTACCAACATATATGACGTCTCCAGCTACATTTAAAAAATAATATACGCCAGTGATACCAGATGGAATTTGAGTAAATATTTTCTCATCGAGTAATGGTGGGGTATTTATTTTTGTATTGGGTGCTACCCATTTTTCATCACTTTTATTATTGATAGCTAATATTTTATTGAATAAAATTGCTGTGGCTTTCGCATCTCCTAATGCTCTATGTCTATTTTCTACAGGTATTTGTAGGCTTTCGCAAAGATTACCAAGACTATATGATGGCAGACCTGGAAAAGTACTTCTACTTAGCTGTACTGTGCAAAGTGTTTTTCTATGATACTCATATCCTAAATCTTTATAAGCGGCTTTCACAAAACTATAATCAAATTTCACATTATGTGCTACGAAAGTGGCATGTTCTGTTAGTTCAAGAATTTCTTTGGCTACCTCATGAAAATAAGGAGCGTCTTTTACCATATCGTCATTGATGCCTGTAACTTGAGTAATATAGTATGGTATACTACATTTAGGATTTATGAGTGTGGAATATTCTTTTATTATTTGTTCGCCATCATGCAGTATTATAGCCATCTCAGTGATTCTGTTTCTATCAGGGCTTCCACCAGTAGTTTCTATATCTATAATCGCAAACATATAATTGCAAATTTAAGTAAAAGAATTGGAATGTATATATATCAATCCCCTCGTGACAGCTAAGTAAAAATGAAATGTTTCCCCCTCAAAATCCTTACTAAATGCCAATTTAAAACTTTATAAGCACTAAATAGCGAATATTTAGTATTTTTACCATCCAATTTTTTAGAAAACTTATTAAAAGTAAATTATGGATTTGAAAGATATTATGGCAGTAAGCGGTATGCCAGGTTTGTACAAGGTAGTTGCAAACAGAGCTGATGGTTTGATAGTCAACGGACTTCACGACAATATTAAGAAATTTGTTGCGTCTCGTTTGCATATGTTCACTCCTCTTGAAAACATCACAATATATACAGTAGAAGACTCTATAGAGCTTAAGGAAGTTTTTTCTACTATGAAAAAAAATGAAGCAAGCAATGCTATACCTGATGTGAAAAAAGCAGATGAAGCTACACTTCGTAAGTATATGAAAAGTGTTGTAGCTAATTATGACGAAGAAAAAGTATATGCAAGTGATATCAAAAAATTATTGAAGTGGTATCAGTTATTAGACAATCATAAATTGATTTCAGTAATAGAAGAAGGTGCTAACAAAGAAGAAACTGCAACAGAAACTGCTAGCGAAGAAGTAGCAGAAAAACCAAAGAAAAAAGCAGCTAAAAAAACTGAAGCTACAGAAGAAGCAAGCACAGAAGAAGCTCCAAAAAAGAAAAAAGTTGCTAAAAAAGCAGAATAATTAATTAATATATAGAGCCAAAATTATGCAGATAGTTTTGGCTCTAATTTTTTTTCAAGTAAATTTAAATTTATTGTCATGAATACAACTAATGATACAATGACTTTACCTCAAAGAGATAAAAGAAGTTTTTTTCCAGAAGATTTTATTACTACTACTTGGAGTGAAGTAGAGCCATATATAAAAAATTTACTTGATAGAGAAATTAATTCTAAGGAAGATTTAAAAAAATTATTACTTGATAATAGTGAATTTGAAAAAATAATAGGTGAAGACTATAGATGGAGATACGTAAAAACTAGTGTAGATACTACTGATGAAGTAGCTAAAACAAAACTAGAGTATTATATCATGAATCTAAGTCCAAAACTGCACGAAGCATTTTTTGAAATTTCAAAAAAAATTGTTTCTTCTTCTTTTATCAATGAAATGGGAGCTGAATATGCTATTTACATTCGTGGATTGAAAAAAGAAATTGAAATATTTAGAAAAGAAAACATAGAACTTTCACAGAAAGAAGATTTGCTTGCAAATGACTATGATTCTGTCACAGGTACCATGTCTGTGAAGATAGATGATAAAGAATATTCTATACCTCAAGCGCATGCTTTTTTAAAGAGAACGGATAGAAAACTAAGACAAGATGTTTATGAAAAAACTGTAGCTAGAGAATCTCAAGACCATGAAAAACTGGATGAGATCATGAATAAATTGGTTGCTATAAGAAATCAAAAAGCTATCAATGCTTCGTATAAAAATTTTAGAGACTATCAATTTGATGCATTAGGAAGATTTGACTATACCGCAGATGATTGTAAATCTTTTCATAATGCAGTAGCAAAAACTGTAGTGCCTATAGTAAGCGAATTTGATGAAAATAGAAAATCATCTTTGGGTTATGATGTATTAAAACCTTGGGATTTGGATGTAGATGAGCAAAATAAAGCACCATTACAACCATTCAACTCCGTAGATGAGTTTATATCAAAAACCACTGAATGCTTGAATAGAGTAGATCCTTATTTTGGCTCAAGGCTAGAAATAATGAAAGAGATGAATTATCTAGACTTAGATGCACGAATGGGCAAAGCTAATGGCGGCTACAATATGACTATGCCAGAAATGGGCGTGCCATTTGTATTTATGAATGCCAATATGAGCGAGACGGATATCCGAGTTCTTACTCATGAGATGGGTCATGCAGTTCATTCATTTTTGAGTCATCCTTTAGAGTTAAATTCATTTAAATCTTTTCCTAGTGAAATAGCAGAGCTAGCATCTATGAGTATGGAGCTATTTTGTATGGACAATTGGGACGTGTTTTATTCAAACGAAGAAGAAAGAAATACTGCTAAAAAAAGACATATCAAAGGGATATTTAAAACCTTCACTGGAGTATGTGTAATAGATTCATTGCAACATTGGATGTATGAAAACCCTACTCATACAGCAGATGAAAGAGCTGCTAAATATTTTGAATTGTCAAAAAAATATTCAAGTACTGTAGTTGATTGGACAGGACTGGAAGATTATAAAAGTAGATCTTTTCAAAAAGTATTGCATATTTATCAAGTACCATTCTACTATATCGAATATGCATATGCTCAACTAGGTGCTATAGCTATGTACAAACAATTTAAAGATAATCCTAGTCAAGCAATAGAAAATTATAAAAATGCATTAGCGCTAGGATATACTAAATCTATCGGAGAAGTATTTAAAGTAGCAGGAATCAAATTTGATTTTTCTATAGAGTATATTTCCGAAATGATGAACTTCCTAAAAGGCGAATACGATAAATTATAATTTGAATTTGTAAATATTAATTTGAGAATTTAATATTTCAAAATCATCGTTTTTTTATTTTTTTTGAGCCATGCTCTCAATATACTTTTGATATCAGGATTGTCTTTTTTGTAAGTGATTTTTTCTTTGAGCAGTTCTATATCCTCAAATCCATCTTGTATATTTATATTTCCAAAACCCTTGTATTCATTGTTTTCTACCCATATCAAGGTGCGTTCATCTGGATTTACAGCTTCGTTTACTATAAAAAAATTCGGGTGTTCATAGTAGAATGTCTGAATCAAACTTTCGATTTTTTCATTGTGTGAAGCAGCAAATTGTTCGAGTGTGCCAAGGTTTTTTAGTTTTGAGATGAGTGTAGTATACGCACGAAGATTATGTCTAAAGTTCAAATCATCCACCATTTTATTTGCTACACGAGGTGTAGTAGCTTTGAGCAAAGGTGCTTCATCTGCTTTTAGATTTTCTGCTTTGAAATAATAAAAACCATGTTCATCTGTTCTCAGAAAAACTCCTTGTCTATATTTTTTTATTCTTTGAGATACATTAAACTCAGGCATTTTTCTTTTTATCTCATCACTTTCTACAAGCATAGCTACCAATTCGCTACCAGTTAGTTGATAAGAGATTTCATGTATGCGCTCTTTCATTCGAGCTCCTTTTTCAGTTTTTATGTCATTAGAAAAATGACTAATCACTCTTTTATATATGTTGGAGCTTTTGCCTATATAAATAACTTTCTGTGATTGATCTAGAAAGTAATAAACTCCTGGCTCTTCTGGTAGATGTTCAACTTTGCTACGATTGATGTTTGGAGGCAAAATATTATCTTCTAGTCCTTCATTTAATTCTGTACGTATCACTTCTTTCCTATCATTGAGCAGTAGCTTTTCAAAAAGCAAAACTGTTGCTTCAGCATCGCCATAAGCTCTATGTCTGTTGTTTAGTTTTATGCCTATATCGTCACATAGTTTACCGAGGCTGTAAGACTGCATACCCGGAATTATTTTTCGGGCAAGTTTTACAGTACACAATTGTTTGCGGGTAAAAATTTTCCCTAGTCTTCTGTATTCATTGCGCAGCATACCATAATCAAAACGCGCATTATGAGCCACAAATATTTTACCTTCGGTAAGCTCCCAGATTTTTTGTGCTACTTCTTCAAATTTTGGAGCATCAGCTACCATCTCATTGGTGATACCTGTCATCCCACTCACAAAAGGATCTATCTTTCTACAAGGATTGATAAGAGTAGAAAAACTTTCTACCACACGCTTGCCATTATGAATAAAAATGGCTATTTCGGTGATGCGATCATCTATTGGTTTTCCTCCAGTGGTTTCTGTATCTAATATTGCAAACATAAAAGTATTTGTAAAAATACGCTTTGTTCCGCTATTTTTCATTTAGTCTTCAAAAAGTATTTGTAATTTTGATGTGGATGAAAAAAATAATATTCAGTATAAGCTTATTTTTAATGTGTTTTTGTGCTAGTGCACAAGATATGGACACCATTAAATTGCCTTCAAAGTTCAATAGTATCGTCTCGCAGTATTATTTCGAAGCAGGGATGCACATAGGTCAGATATTCAATAATAAAGCTGGGATGGTCATGCACTTTTCTGGAAATGTTGTTCTTTATAAAAAATACCATTTAGGTGTTCAATATGAAAGATTGACAAATTTTAGTGAGGCAAATTTATTTGCAAATGATACAGCATTGTCAGGTAAGTATACTTTTAAACATCAATCGGCTGGAATTAGATTTGCTTATGCAGTCTTTCATAATAAGAAATATCAACTTCAACCCAACTTATCTGTAAATTGGGCCATGATATACTATAGATCCAATCAATTTGATATTAGTAGATGGAATTTCTGTGTGATAGAACCCGGTATTAACTTTAGTTATATTCTACATCCGAATGTGTCTATAGGAGCAGGGCTTCATTACAGACTCAATTTAGGACTCAATAAAGCCCTCGTCAACAAAGACTTAAATGGTCTGTACGGTTCTATATTCTTGAGGTTTGGATTGCTACAATAAAAAAATGGGAACATAAGTACAAAAACGTATATCCCCATTTTATATAAATAGTCAATTTTTATTTGCCCAATAGTTGTGTAAGCTTTGCTTCAAGCTCTGCACTAGTCAAGTTTTTAGCTAGTATTGTACCGTTAGCATCTATTAGTATTGTTTGTGGTATGGCTTGTATTGCATAATCTTTAGCAGGTTTACTTTGCCATCCTTTCAGGTCACTTACATGTACCCAAGGTAGTCCGTCTTCCATGATAGCGCCTTTCCATGCATCAGCTTTATCATCTAATGATACACCTAGAATATTAAATCCTTTATCATGAAACATATTATATACTTTCAACACATTTGGATTTTCTTTTCTACATGGTCCACACCAGCTAGCCCAAAAATCAATAAGTGTTACTTTGCCTTTCATCTGCATCAGCGAAACTGATTTTCCATCAGGTGTAGTAGCAGTAATATCAATAGCTTTTTTGCCTACAGCAGTTTTTTCAAGTATATCAAGTTTTTCTTTTAGCATGATACCGCCTTGAGTTTTCTTCACAGTTTCATCTAATCCATCAAATATTGGTTTGTATACTTTTGGATCGAGCATATAAGCATAGTTGAGTATCAATAAAGGAGAGATAATTGATTTTGGATTTTTCTTTGCATTTAGTTTTATTTCTTCTTCTATAGCATTGAAGCCCATTTCATACAACTTACCCAAAGAATCGATGGCTCTTGTATCGCTAGTCATTTGTGCTTGTTCCATAGCTGGGTAAAGACTTTGTTGACCCATCTCTATATTATAAATCACCATTTGCATTTTATTGAAATCTTCTTGTCCTGGTGAACCTTTAATATTTATTACTCCTGGATTTAATGAATCTTCAGTCAATACCATATCAGTTTTTTCAAGTATTATTTGTTTTGCTTGTTCCATACCTTCGATAGCTAAATAATATACATCGGCTCTTTTCAATTTTCCTTTCAATTCAAATTTGCCATCCTTCATAACACCGAGTGCTATAGTATCTACTTTTGCAGTTGCATAATCTCTATCAAATAATAAGACTTTAGAACCTTCAGGAATTCCTTTTAATACTCCATTTAGTTTAAAATTATTGCCAAATTTATCACATGAACTAACAAAAAGTGTAACAATAATTAAAAGCAGTAACGTAATTTTTTTCATTATAAATTAATAATTTTTGAAGTGTAAAACTACTCACATTTATATAGAAAATTGGCTTTTAATCTGAATTGATTAGACTGTTAAATATTTTTAACGAATAAATACACACAATCAAGTATTTTTACAAAAAAATAAGAGCGCCTTGCTTATCAATCATAAACTTTTTAGTGAGTTAAATCAAAATCTTGAAGGGAGCATTCATACAGATAAAGCTACTCGAAGTCTTTATGCTACAGATGCATCTATATACAGAGAGTTGCCGATAGCTGTGGCTTATCCAAAAGTAGAAGATGATATAAAAAAACTCATAGAGTTTGCTACACAAAACAAACTTTCATTGATACCACGTACAGCAGGCACTTCACTTGCAGGACAGTGTGTAGGAGCAGGTATAGTAGTAGATGTGTCTAAATATTTTACAAAAATACTAGAAGTAAATAAAGAAGAAGGATGGGTAAGATTGCAACCAGGCGTAGTGCGAGATGAGTTAAATATTTTTTTAAAGCCATACGGATTGTATTTTGGTCCAAATACCTCTACAGCTAATAGAGCCATGATAGGTGGCATGGTGGGTAACAACTCTTGTGGCTCATACTCTATAGTATATGGCGATACACGAAGACATACACTAGAAATAAAAGCCATCATGTATGATGGAAGTGAGGCATTGTTCAAAGAAAACGACGAACAAGAATTTCAAAAAATAATCTTAGCAAATACAGCACAATCAAAAGTATACAATCAACTTTATGATTCATTAAAAGAACAATCAGTACAAGAAGAAATAAAAGCTCAATTTCCTAAAGCTAGTATTCACAGACGAAACACAGGATATGCAATAGATGAAATGATTTTGCAACAACCATTTAATACTAATGGTGAAAAATTTAATCTTTCAAAATTGATAGCTGGTAGTGAAGGTTCTCTGTGTTTTATGACAGAAATAAAAATACATGTAGATCCACTGCCACCAAAAGAAACTCGATTGATTTGCGCACAGTTTATGGATTTGAATGAAAGCCTAGAAGCTGTAGTTTCATTAATGGAACTAGCACCTAGAGCACTAGAATTGATGGACTACAATATACTTGAATGTACCAAAGGACAGATTGAATATAGTCAATATAGATTTTTTGTAGAAGGCGAACCACAAGCTATCCTCATCATAGAAATAGGTGAGGATGATGAAGAATCGCTGAATAAAAGATGTGATAAATTTATACAAAGAATAAAAGAAAAGACAACGGCATATGCGTATCCTACTGTTTCGGGTGCTACACAGATAAGAAAAGTATGGAAACTTCGTGAAGCAGGCTTAGGACTTTTATCCAACTTTCCCGGTGATGCAAAACCTGTGGCTGTGATAGAAGATACTGCTGTAGAGTTGAGCGATTTGCCCGCATATATAGATGAGTTTGGTGCATTGATGAAAAGCTATAATCAGACTGCAGTGTACTATGCACATGCAGGAGCAGGCGAATTGCATATTCGTCCAGTTTTAAATTTAAAACAAGAAGAAGGAGTGACCATGCTTCGTACTATAGCTACTGCATCGGCGCATTTAGTAAAAAAATATCATGGCTCACTCAGTGGAGAACATGGAGATGGTAGACTACGAGGGGAGTTCATACCTTTGATGATAGGTGAAAAAAATTATGTAATACTCAAAGAGATAAAAAAAACTTGGGATCCAAATAATATTTTTAATCCAGGAAAGATTGTAGATACTCCGCCAATGGACACTTCGCTAAGATATGAAATCAAAAAACCAGAAGTAGCAATAAATACGATTATCAATTTTGATTCATATGGAGGAATACTACGTGCTAGTGAAAAATGTAATGGTAGTGGAGACTGTAGAAAAACAGAAGTGATTGGTGGCACTATGTGTCCTAGCTATATGGCTACTAGAAATGAAAAAGATACCACTCGTGCTAGAGCAAATATATTAAGAGAATTTTTGACGAACTCTGACAAAAAAAATAAGTTTAATCATGAAGAAATAAAAGAGGTATTAGATTTATGTTTGAGTTGTAAAGGATGTAAAAGCGAGTGCCCTTCAAACGTAGATATGGCACTACTCAAAGCAGAGTTTTTATATCAATACCAACAAGAAAATGGCGCACCTCTTTCATCATGGGCTATGGCACATATCAGTACAGGTAATATGTTAGGTGCGTATGTGAGACCATTGACCAATTTTCTTTTGACTAATAAATTTGCTTCTTCACTTATCAAAAATACACTGGATGTAGCATCAGAAAGACAGTTACCTAAGTTGTATAAATATACCTTGAGCACTTGGTTTGAAAAAAATAAACATAAAATAAATACTGTTGTAGATAAACAGCTGGTATATGTTTTTGTAGATGAGTTTTCTGAATATAATGATGTGGAGGTAGGTATCAAAACTATAGAACTACTCTCAAAACTAGGTTACAAAGTAGCTATAAGCAATCATGCCAATAGTGGAAGAGCCTATATATCTAAAGGTTTTTTGAAAGATGCAAAACGTGTAGCCAATAAAAATATCCGATATTTAACTGGCTTCATCAACGAGCAAACTCCTCTGATAGGTATAGAACCTTCATGTATATTGGGTTTTAGAGATGAGTATCCTCGATTGGTAGATAAAGAATTGATAGAAGATGCTCATAAAATTGCTAAATATTCATTTACTATAGATGAGTTTTTATATGACGAATATAAAAAAGGAACTATAGGTTCATCGTATTTTAACGATGACAAAAAACCAATAACACTACATGGACATTGTCACCAAAAAGCTATGAGTGATATCAATAAATCTACAGAAATTTTAGAAGCATTTACAAATACTAAAGTAACCTTGATACCAAGTGGATGCTGTGGTATGGCGGGCAGTTTTGGATATGAAAAGAAGCACTACGAAGTGAGTATGCAAGTAGGAGAATTGGTGTTATTTCCTGCAGTAAGAAAAGCTAAAGATACCGATTCTATATGTGCATCCGGTACATCGTGCAGACATCAAATAAAAGATGGAACAGGAGTAGATTCAAAACATATAGCAGAAATACTTTGGGAAAGATTGAAGTGAGTTTAGTTCGTAATAATGGTATCTATTCTTGTTTCTGTAGCAGGAAACATTTTCTGATAACCTTCTTTATAAGTAACTACTGCTCTATATAGTATATTGGTAGTACCTGATACAGGAAATTTGTCTACCCAAGTAAGAGGTGCGGTTTTCAGGTGTTGTAGTTCTGAAGGGCTTAATATTTTTATTTGTCGTAATGCCTCACTTGCGTCAGTACCTCTTTGAATGATTATTTCACTAATATTATCTATATTGTTGCCTGTGATAACGAGCGTTACATTACCTTTGTTTTTAAATGTATTAATGTTTACATCTCTCATTGGGGTAGTAAATGCGTAAATGAGTACTATAAATGATGCAAGTACTATAAGTAAATATATTTTTTTCATATATGCTATAAAATTAACAAAAAATTCGAACTATCGAATGACAAGTTTTTTTACAAGTTGCTCACTCTCGTTCTGTATCAATACCATATACAAACCTGATGCCAATTTATTTGTGTCTATTGTTTTAGTACTTATATTACTTGCAATATTCCACTTTTGATAAAATACAACTTTTCCACTCATATCTAAAATATTTATCATGTAATCGTTATTGTTTTTAGATAGTAATTGTATTGTAAATTGATCTGAGGCAGGATTTGGATATATAGAAAAATCGAAATTAGTAGTTGCATTTTGCTCTTCAATACTCAAAGTTGGATGATTACTAAATTTTACTTTATCAAACACTGCAGTATGCAATTTATCATTTTCATGACTACAAGAAAATAATCCAATATAAGCACTATCTGAAATATTGAAGGTATCTTGATTTATTAATATCCAACTGATTTCATCAAAAGAATAATATGTACTGATGACAGTATCTACTCTATTTATTTTAATAAAAACTGGAGCATTGATATTGCCAATATTTTCATTTCCACTACCACCACCAGTATTTTGTCTATATTGATTTGCAACACCATTGCCAGGAGTCAAACATACCATTGACTGACGCGAATCAGTATCTAATGACTCACGAATCATGATTCCAGCTTTTGCCCATCCATAATTATTATCAATTTTTGTAACTCTACAACTTGCTTCAATATTTCCTGTAAAAGGAGTATGTACAAAATAAAACTGATCATTGCTTCCCCAAATATCATCACCAGATCCATCTACTGTATAAGATTGTCTGATAGCATCATAGCATACAGAGCCAGCAAGTCCTACTGCACCTATATCGTTTTTAGTCCATATGGCAGGGAGTGGATATGGATTGGTTTGTATAAATACAGATGCGCTCCAAAAACTACTATCACTTCCACAGTTTTTTCTCACTCGTATTTCATATTCATCACAACCATTCAATCCACTAAGAAGAAAAGTATTTGTAGTACCTGCATTAACCGTATTCCATTTTACTTCATCAGTTCTTCTATATGCAATGGTGGTATTTACGTTTTCAGTCCAGTTGAGTTGTACATTGTTGCCTATCATACTTGCAGTAAGATTATTTATGTGTCCACAAGTGTTTGTGAAATTTAAAGGCCCTTTGAATACTCCTCTACCAAAATAAGCCACTCTCAAAGAACGATTGATACTACCATCATCAAATATTAAAAAATCTCTAATGTCAGCTATTCTAGGAAGTCCTTTGTTATATAGTTGCCAATCGGTCATCGTATTATTACGATAGTATACACCTCTTGCAGTAGCTATATAAATAGATTCATCAAAAGAACTTTCATCATGAATTACTTTAATGATATTTACCAATGGTAATGTTCCAGATATATTGGTCCAAACAATACCACTATTTGTAGATTTATACATTCTATTGCCACAGCTCATATATATTACTCCTGAGTCTAATTTGGTAATAGCGATACTTGCAAATAATGATGACGATCCTGGCGTAGCACTAATATTGTAGTAGGTAGGAGTGCTCGTATTTGCGCCATTCATACGCCATACTTTACTATCGTTAGTTACAAAATAAATTATACTTTTATCATTAGGATTAAAACTAATAGATTTTATGTTTTTATTTATTGTAGTAATTTGAGACCAAGTAGGAGTAGTATTACTTAAGTTAGTAGTTTTATAAATTTCATTTTTTGTTGCAAAAGCAAGATTTTCATCTTCATTAGAGAATAGCATAAGTACATCATTTCCTTGAACAATACTAGGTAGATAAGTGCTATCATATCCTCCAAATAAATTACTTCTTCTAAAACCGTTTTCTGCTTGATACGCATTCTGTCTAGATGTGTAATCTACAAAAAACTGTGTGGTTACATCTCCACCTTGATAAGTATACCATTTATTATTATGATAATATACTCCACCATTATCTTGAGTTCCGCCTATTACAAAATCTCTTGTTGGACTTTGAGCAGCATGATAAAATTCCATAGTTTGAAAGCCTTCATTTATTGGTTTCCAACTCACGCCTTTATCTTTACTAAGCCAAATGCCTCCATCATTAGCATTGTATTGCCAATTAGGAAAGTACGGAGAGAATATAGAGTGATGCATATCTGTATGCACTATAAATGGCCAGCTTGTCAATTTTTCAAAATTTACACCTCCATTTAATGAGCGCCAGATACAGTGGCAATTTACATATAATTCATTTGGGTCTGTTTGGCTTGCACAAAAAGACATATTGTAGTTACCTTGTCCTGGATCATCTATGTTGTATCCTACTATACTTGTATCAGGAACAGAACGAACTAAAGTAAAGTCTACTCCGCTATTTGTAGATTTAAATATAGAGCCTCCATTATTGAGCATGAGTAAATAAACAATACTACTATCTGCTTTACTCACTGCTAGTCTACTTCCTGGACCATCACCTAAGTCAGGGAAAATAGTAATACCACTTGTAGTTTGTATCCATGTTTCACCCATGTCATTTGAATAATAAAATTGAGAATTAGTCACAGCATATAAAGTAGTACTGGTACTATTTGGCTTTATTTGCATATCCAAAAACCTACCAGTTTGTTTTTGCGTCCATGTAAGTCCAGCATCAGTAGTTTTCCATATTCCGTCATTTGTAGCAGCTATAATAGTATTATGGTCTAGAGGACTCATGATGATTTCTAGAGCCATTCTATTGCCAATATTTGCATTGGATAGGTTCCATGTAATCCCTCCATTTGTACTTTTATAAATTCCGCTACCTACAGTAAAATAGTTGGGGTCACCAGAACCAAGATATAAAATATTATCGTTTGTATAATCTATACAGATAGATGCAAGCTTCGTTCTTTGAAATGTATCCGTACCTAGGAGATTCCAATTATTACCTGTGTCTATACTTTTCCATAATCCACCTGATGCTGATGCTGCATAGATGATAGACGGATTTGTTGGGTGAAATTTTAGTTGAGTAGTTCTACCCATTCCATTTATTTGTCCTACATTATTTATTGGAAATTTTATTGGCCCTAATGCTTGCCAAGGTGTAGTTTGTGCAAACGATATATAAGTAAGAAATATAAATATTGAAAATATTGAAACTTTTTTCATTAGAAAAATCAGTTTTTAATTTATTAAGTAGAATAATATTATTTATTTATTTTTTGTATTTGTTCTTCTGTCAGAATACTACCATCTTCTTGCACATATGGTTTTATCATCTCCGCCCAATACATAAATTTTTTATATTGAAAAGTTAAGTTTCTAGATTCAGCAGGAAGTTTTTTCAATCTTCTACTAAGTGCTTTATCGTCTGTTATAGATTCTTCAGCTATCTTACCTAATACCTCTTTTTCTTCTAATGGGCGTTTTCTGTTTTTCCAAAATAAATCAAAAGCTTTTATAGCCTCAAAATAGTTGCATTTTGGGTCTTCCATCATTTGAATCCAATAAGGAAATTTTTGATAGGATTTATCTTTATTGTTTGCAGATAAATTGATGCTAAAAAATAAGAGTGTACAAAAAAGAAAATATTTCATAAAATAATATATTAGTTATGCTTAACAAAACTAATAATAATAGTTCGATTAATTTAAATTATTGTAAATTGGTGTTGTTTGTTTAAGATAATCTTTACTATCTCAGCATATTCTTCAATAGCTTAGCATTACTCTGATTAGTTACATTTTTTGTAGCCTCTATTATATTCATTTTTTCTTTGGTAGTGAGTCTAAAGCTCATAGAAGCTTTTGCAGATTTTTTATCAGGATTGTATTCAAATCTAATTATTTCTATAGCTACTTTTAAATCGGTTTTTAATAGACTAATCCAAGCATCATTATTATAATCATGTAAGTTTGTAAGATTATTACTAAGTGTACCAAATGGCGATACCGCTTTGCTTACCCAGCTTTTTCTATCCACTTCTTCTATGACTTCCATCTTTTCAAGAGACCGTATTTCTACTATCACTATTCCAGAGGTGTTTTCTTCTATCCAGTTTTTAAAAACGCTTATAAATCTTGCTGAAATACCAGTGCCTAGGTTATCTCTGATGCCTGCATCCATAGTTGTAAATTCAGGCTCAGTAGGGAAAGTAGTATTGGGTAGTATCCATGGATAAGTAGCATTGAGTCTGAGAGCAGTAGTGATAGGCATATCTTCGGGATGATAATCCTTAAAATAAGATAAGTAATCTATTCCATCTACTTCAATATGACTCCTGTTTTCCCAGTTTTTATTTTTATTGTATGGATGCATCATATACCTCATTTTTTGTGATGCTATGAATAAATAACGTGCATCATTCGTTATCACAGGATAGTTTAACATCAGTGGAATATCAGCTTTTTGTTCTGGTATCTGATAGTCTTTTAAACTTTTATTCAATAATCCATTAGTGTTTAAATTGAATTGATATTCCCACATATATCCTCTGTCTTTTTTATATGAGTTTTCTTTCATTTGAAAACTACGTAAAGGATAAAACAAATCATTGGTAGCAATAGATGCAGTGATAGCATTATTCAAATCTTTTGCTAGACTATAAGTATATTTTTTATCATTTAGATTTATTTTATTTTGCTGTAAATAATTTTGATAATACAACTCTCTAAAATAAGCGACACCCAACATACCACCGCTTGCACCAGTCATTAAAACTGTCTGTTTCATGAGCTTGCCACCACAAGTGCTATCTGCATACTGAAGCATAGCCATAGTAAACATACTCGCTCTATGTCCGCCACCACTTGCACATACAAAAACCATTTTTGGTTTTTTGATTTTGTTATTTTTTACTAGCCAATTATTTAATATCTTTTCTGTATTGATTCTATCTTTTTCAATGTCTGATTCATTTGCAAGCTTCATAAGTTCATCAGTACTATATGTCCTATATTTTTTTGTATAATCTAGACCAAAAGCTTTGTTTTGATAGGATAAATAATTATACTTAGTTGCTAAGTTTATTAATACAAATGCGATAATAAAAGCAGAAGTGCTCCACTTGCCACTCCAAAATTTAAACAATCCATAAACAGAAATAATCACTGCAAAAGCAAGAAAAATATTGGTTGCACTAGGTAATAAAAAAAACGGTTTTTCAATAAACAATCCCAATCCTACTACTGTAGCTACAGCTATTATTTGCACTAATACAACATTCCAATGGTGCTGTTGAAATACTTCATTTAAAAAATCTTTATCATAATGCTCTACATTTCTAGTTCGTTTTAGTCTAAAATTATTTGTAAGATAATATTCTACTTTAAAGCTGATTTCTGCATCATCCAAATCGCCATATTTCTCTATTCTTTTTTTATAAAATTCTCTTTTTAAGACTCTTAATGTTTTTCTCTTTTGCTTGATGATATTGATAATATCTTTATTGGCTATTTGAAAATAAGCCGCATTGATTACTACCATAAAAATAAGTCCTGCTAGAAATCCTGCTATATCTAGCAATATATCAGTAGCATGTAGAAATTCATATTGCCACTGATAACTCACTACACAATAAATATATGTGCCAATGAATGCTACGGGTATTATCGAATTATTAATAGCAAATGTTGCAAGTGGCCATCGAAGAGTTGCTAGAAAAGGAAATCTAAAACTATTTAGTTTATATAAAACTAGATTCCATGTGATAATAAAAGCTCCAAACCCAATGCCTACTAATGCAAAACTTAAATATCCTCCTTCACCTAAATATTCAGGATCTAAAAATAAATAAGCGATACCATACAAACTAAATAATCTATTCGTAACAACTAGAAAAAAGATAACCCATAAAATCAATAAAATATGTTGCTTTTTGATATTTAATATCAAAAGTTGAATTGGAAATGATCGAATAAAAAGTTGGACTAATCTTTTCAAAAGTGCAAATTTATTTGGACACGCTAAGTTAAAGATTAGTTGGATGTTTTCAAAGACTGATTATATGCGATAGCCATACGAAGTTGCCCAAAGCTGTAATCATTGCCCACTATAGCTTTAAGCTCTGTTAAAGAAGTAGATTTATTTTTATTAATAATACTCAATGCTTTTTCAAGCGACTCTGTACTAAAGAAATCCAATATTTTCACATCTCCACTTGCTATGTATTGCGCCAAATGTCCTTCTATTGTAGTCGTTGAAAGACTTCTAATCTGTGCTATTTCTATAATTGATTTACCTGTATTATAAAGAATCAAACTTTCTTTACTGCTATCTCCTTTTTGTACTTTTTGTTTGCTTTTTTGTTCTAGTTCTAACAGTTTTTTATTATTGTAAAACGTTGGACCATCATAAAATTGTATACCATTGTATTTCATTTTTTCAATTTCTGAAAGCTTATTGTAAAATATTTTTTCAATTACTAGAAGTTCTTCTAGATATTTCTTCACCCTAGTTTTACTTTTCATGTCTTCTATATGAGCATGGAGTGGCTCTATGATATCTTGAGTGATGGTTTTACCAAAATATTCTATTGCTTTTTTGAGTCGTTCTACTAACAAGTCATCTGAAGGAGCACTCAATAAATTTTTTAACTGAATCAAAAACTTATCGGCTATTTCTCTTTGTTCGTGTACTTTGTATATGATAGATGTAGCAAGACTTATAGCATTTTCTTTGTTAGGAATATTTTTCGTACTTACCAATTCTTTTAGTTCAGTAGCATTTGTAAAAACCTTTGTCCAATCAAACGCTTTTAGTAAAAGTAATTTTGAATATTCGTTTTTTGCATCGTTGAGTTCTTGTATATATTTTGTTTTTTTTGCAATATTCTCTTTTGTATATCTGATGATTTGAGGTTCGGTCATAATAGCATCTGCATGAATAGGCGTAAGCAAATACATGCCTTCTAGTGTAGTACATCTACTAAGCGCAACATATACTTGACCTGCAGCAAAAGACTGACCAGCATCTATCACTGCTTTTTCAAACGTAAGACCTTGGCTTTTATGGATAGTCACTGCCCAAGCTAGTTTTATAGGGTATTGAGTAAATGCGCCTATCTCTTCTTCTTCAATTTTATCTGCACCCGGATTAAATTGATATCGTATATTTTTCCAGGTTTCTTTTTTTACAACAAATTCATCGCGCGTATCAAAAAAATTGACCACTATTTCATCACTATAAATCCTTTTTATAGTAGCTAGTTTACCATTGTAATATTTTTTATCTGCACTTGTATCATTTTTGATAAACATGATTTGAGCTCCTTGTTTGAGTATTAAATTATTTTCAGTTGGATAGTTTCTATCTGAAAATTCTCCCCAAATACTAGCAGGAAACTGCACTTCATCAGCTTCTAATCGCTGTAGTTGAGAAAGATTTATTTTGTCAGCTTTCCAATTGTGTGTACATAGAGTAATATAATTTTCTAACCCATAAATAGAATCAGGTTGATATCTTTGATTGAGCAAATCAAAATCATTTTCATTCATTTCATTGTTTCGTACATGGTTTAGTAAGTCTATGAAAGTCTGGTCGCTTTGTCTATAGACTGTTTCGAGTTCTATATATTTTATATCTGCTTGCTCCAATACTTTTGCACTAAAGAAAAAAGGTGTATCGTAATATTGCGATAATATATTCCAATTCTCATCTTTTACTACTGGTGGCAACTGATACAAATCTCCAATAAATAATACTTGTACCCCTCCAAATGCTTCATCTAGATTGCCACGTATATGTTTTAAAAAAATATCAATACAATCAAGTGTATCACATCGAAGCATACTCACCTCATCTATTATCAATAAATCAAGCTCACGAATCGTATCTTTTTTTGCCTTACTCAATTTTAAGTTTTGAAACATACTGTTGGGTGTCACAATCTGTACGTTGTCATCAAAACTTCTAATTTCCTCTGGTACAAACATGCCAAATGGTAACTGAAAAAAAGAATGTAAAGTCATACCTCCAGCATTAATAGCCGCTACTCCTGTAGGAGCAGTTGTGACCATTTTTTTTCTAGAATTTTTTTGTATGTCTCGCAAAAACGTAGTCTTACCAGTACCTGCTTTACCTGTTAGAAAAACATGTTTTTTAGTATGCAATACATAATCTTTAGCTATTTCTACACTATCCACCATTCTGTAAATGTACTAAGAAATATCAATACATTTAGTAGCTGTTTCTCAACAAATGAGTACTAATATTGAGTGTCAATTTAAATATTTTATATACATTTATAAATAATTTTTATCTATGGCAATAGCATGGTTATCATTAGTAAAAGAACTTCCAAGTCTTATCAAAGATTTGAGTGGTATGATTACATCAAGTAGGGCAACTAAAAACTTGTTGTTAAGTGAACTGAAAAACAATCTTAAACAGTTTGAAAATGCAAAAAAAGTAAAACTTGATTATGATCAACTTATAAATATATTGAGCAATCAGGCAATAATTGATGCACGAAAAGTTGGCTTTGTTTTTAGTGTAATAAAATTTGGAAAAGTAACAGAAAAACAGGTTCGTGATTCTAGAAATAAAAGATATATAGGCAAAGATGCAGAATGGCTATTTATAAGTATAGCAGATAAAATAGATGAACTTAAAAAGCTACAAACACAAAAAAAATTAACGGATATAAAAGAATTAAATGTGTCCTTGCAGTTTTCAAATCTATTGTATAAAATGAAATTATTAGCTGAGTTTATTAGGTAGTATTGTTTTTTTTGAAACACTTATTCATAACAAAAGCCCTTGAACAATCAAGGGCTTTCGTGGTGCCGAACATTCGGTAGGGGCGGGATCGTTCCGAAGCTTCGGAACGTCGACACAAGGATTTTCAGTCAATAATAATTATATCGAATTTTTCATGAACAATATTTATGAATTTTTTATAAAAGGCTTCATCACTTATTAAATTGAATTGATATTTTTTAGATTTCATATTTTTAATATAAGATTCTATTTTTCTAGCATTGGTTCTATCATTAAGTTTAATAGTTCTTTTAAGTTCCCAACCTGAATTAAAAGCAGTATATGATTTTTCAAAAAATCCTGTATTGTGTTCCATGATTCTTCTCTCAATATTTTCAGTTTCACCAATGTAGTATTTATCTATAATTGGATTGTATAGTATATAAACAATATGCATATTATTTAATAAAAAAAGCCCTTGAACAATCAAGGGCTTTCGTGGTTCGGGGCGGGATCGAACCGTCGACACAAGGATTTTCAGTCCTTTGCTCTACCAACTGAGCTACCGAACCTTTCTTAAAAAGGAATGCAAAAATACTTATTTTTTATTTAATTCAAAGCTATTTTTTATAGTTTGGTATTTTTATTTCATATGACTTTCTATATTTATTAGGAAGTGTTTTGCCTTGAAGCCATGGATTCATTAGTTTTAGTGACTTATAGCTAGTGCCAAACATCTGAGCAAAGCTTACTAAATTTGTAATAGAGCTATCTACAGTTACCACAGAATATGGTATTGGTTGATACAAATCTTGTTCTTCAAGCATGTATCCGTACTTATTTGGATGTTCATATACTTCTTTCAGCGCTATTATTCTAAATATATATCTAGAAGTTTCTGTGTTTAAGTATAAGTCGTAATAATTACTTGTTTGTTGGAAATTCACTTGTGATTGGAGTCCAGCAGGTCCACAATTATATGATGCTGCAGCCATTGTCCATGTACCAAATTTCGCTTTTGATTCTTTTAGATATTTACATGCAGCTATGGTAGCTTGACGTACATCATATCGCATATCTATTGATTCATTTATTTCCAAACCATAGTTGATTCCTGTACTTCTTAAAAATTGCCAAATTCCTTCTGCATGAGCAGGAGACGTCACATTTCTCAATCCACTTTCTGCTAAAGCCAAATATTTAAAATCATCGGGAACTCCTTGTTCTTTGAGTACTTGTTCTATTTCTGGAAAATATCTTTTACCAAGTTTCAATGCGGATATTGTACTACTATGAAAATAAGTATTTACGAGCATTTCACGTTCCATTCTTTCACGTACATCCCAATCATTCATAGGTACTACTTCACCACAAAAATTTAAACCTTCTGGAAGTCTTATTGGATATACTTTTTCAAAGGGCAATGAATCTATTGCTTCGCTTTCTGTAAGAACAGAAAACTCTGAAATATTTTTTTTGATATTGGAATTTTTAGATGTTGCATAAACTAGGATACTCGTAATCAATAGTAAAATCGCTCCGATTCCTATACTCTTCTTATTCATTTTATAATATTTTAATAATGTTTTAATCAATTCTTTTTTTATAAATTGGCACCATACTACAAGGTTCTCCATATGCTATAGACCTTACAATCGGCAGTAATTTAGCAGTCAATTTCATATAAATATCTTCTTTAATACTTTTATCTCCACATCCTTTTATTACCAGTCTTTGGTTTTCATATTCATCTGTTTTTAGTTGATTTATTTTATCTATCAGATATTGATTTTTAAAATCATCTTTACTATTAGCATATGAATAATAAATCGAATTTTGTGCCAACTTACTACATAGCAACATATAAGCCCAAGTAGGTACGATAGCATTGTTGGAGCAATATATCATACAATATTTATCTTTAATTTGACTCCAGTCAAAAGTATCAATTGCTTGTTTATATTCTTCTTCTTTTAAAATAAGTTCTTTGAATAAAAACTGCTTCAAGTCTAATATATATATAGATTCATTACTTGGAAGCCAAGATGCAATATCTATAGTGATGATACTTTTATTCGCAGTGGTATTTATTGGTGTTTTCACAATGTAAAATTAGCCTAAAAAAAACAAATGCCTTAGTTTGTTAACTAAGGCATTTGAAATATATGATATAAATTATCTATTAATAGAACTCAGCTCTATTGTCTACCAATTTAGCATTATCTATAATTGATTGACTTAAACCTTGTCCTAATGAACGAGTAGATTGTTGTAAGAAATAAGTACCTGCTCCATCTTTTTCAGCTTGTGTTTTTGCTGGAGTAGTATTTACTTTGTCAGTTATACAAACATACACACCTTGCATTCCTACAATTGGTGCAGACATTTTGCCTTTTGCTTGACCTAGCATTGCACCTGCTACGGCCGGTTCAAACCCAAATGTACCTACTTGTGGTTGAGCGAGAGTAACACCCGTTACAGGTATATATGATGCATTTAGTTTTGGAGCTAGTGCCTCAATAGTAGTTGCTTTAGCATCAGTGATTTTTTTAGTAATCATTTCAGCTTTTTTCTCTTTCAATACTTCAACTTTTAGTTCTTCTTTTATATCATTGATATTTGGTAAACCTTCTGGTTTTATTTTATCTAATAAAACAACTACATATTGGTTGTCTACCCTGAAAGGCTGAGACACGTCACCTACTTTGCTTTCGTATACCCACTTCACCATACTTCTAGCCATACCTAATCCCGGTACATTATGATCATTTTTACCTACAGAAAATTCTCTAGTACTAGCAGGTCCCATTTTTTTAAGAGATGCTTCAAATGCTGTAAATTTTTGGTTGTCTGAAGAAAACTTAGAAACATTACCTAAGATAGCATCTTCTGTTTCTTTGCTAGGGATAATAGATTTAGTAAGGTACGAAACTTTTACAGCTGGTGTATTAGGTTTTGTTTGTGTTACTTTCAGGATGTAAATATTACTTCCTTCTTGCGCTCTCATATATCTACCATTATCATTGTCAAATAAGAAGTAAGCTAGATTTGCAGGTACAGTTTGTTTTGTAGCCCAGTCTTTTGCTCCACCCAATTTCATCATTTGATTTGGTCCTACTTGTATGCTATTAGCTGGATCTTCAGAATATGCATTAGCGAGAGCTGCAAAATCACCACCCAAAGTATCTAGTACTTTAAATAAACTATCAAACAATTTTACTTTAGATTGTACTTCAGCTTCTGATTTTATAGTAAGCATGATTTGAGAATACTTGATAGAATCTGACAATACTTTTTTGTTCGTGACTTTAGCTATTCTAAAACTCATACCATCATAATATGGACCTACTATTCCTCCTACTGGCATAGACATGATAGAGTCTGCATAGGCACCTGACAATTCAGATTTTCTAGTCCAGTCTAGACTGTATGGCAACTCTGAATTTACATTGAAGAAAGTAGTATCATTATCTGTAGTTTTAAGATCGGTTAGTTTGCTCGCCATCCAATCTTGTACTGCTATTGAGTCATATTTTGATGGCAATACAGGAAACATTGCAAACTTTATTTTTCTACTTTCAGTTTTGGATTCATATTTCTTTTGGTGTGCATTCAAATATGCTTTAAGGTCAGCATCTTCTATTTTTACAGATGCATCTGGTATAGATGTATATGGAACTTGTAATACCTTTCCTTCAACATTTGTAGTAAATTCATTGTATACCATTTCACTCATCCATTTTGGAGAGTTCATACCTTTAGTGATAAGTGCAGTATATTTTGTAGTACTTCTATTGTCGATGATGTATTTTTTGAAGTTATCCCATTGTACTCTTCTTTTAGCTACTTCTGGTCCACCATCTTTTTGGCTTAGTGAGTTTACGAAGTTCACAACATTTTGTCCAGAGTACTGACCTGTATTTGGGTCTGTAAAATTTTGTTTAATCATTGGATCTGGAAACATATCACCTCTTAAAAGTTCTATTTGCTCTTCTGTAGTTACTTGTATGCCATTTTTTGCATATATTTTATCCATTACAGTTTTGCTCAAAAGCTCTTTCCAAGTTTGCTCTCTTACACTTTGTCTTTCTTGCTCAGTCAAAGAAGATTGGTCTTCTTTGTTCATTTGCATATTATCTTCATTGGTTTTTACTTTATCTTCAAAAGCCATTCTGTCTAGAGATGTACCATCTATGCTTCCAAGTGTATTTTTATTACCTCTGAAAATAGTTACACCACTTTCCCATTCGCTCATGATCAAAAATAAAAACATACTTACTCCTAAAAGGATAAGCATGATCCACATAAATTTAGTTCGTATTGCGCCTATTACTGCCATAAAATATATTTCCTTTATTATTAGGGTTAAATTTAAAAGATTGCAAAAATAATGCTATTAGACTGTAATACAAAGAAAAAAGTAAAGGAATATGAAATTATAATTGATTGAAATATAGAATATTAGATACTAGATATCCATAAATTTCATAAATTCATCATATTTTTCTTTCAAATCTTGGCTATATTCTTGCTCTTCATAGGTTGCTTTTACTATATAACTGAAGCGCTCAAATGTTTGAACTAGAGCAGCCAATTCGTATTTATCTAGCTTTAAAGTGATTTCTACTTTTGATTGGTCGTAGATAGTATTAACATACATACATAGTACTTTTATATCATTAGACTCTACTATTCGTGCTATTTCGCTTAGTGAGTAACTATTGATATTGGTTTCTACTACAATGATAGCACCATTATCTAAAAGTGAATTATATTGAGCAAAATATCTAAATAAGCTATGAAGAGTAATTGTACCTACAAGTTTGTCGTCTTTTTCTACTACAGGTATAAGTGTTAGATTGTTTTCAGCGGTGATTTTGATTACTTCAAAAATATGCATGTTTTCATTAGCATAAGGATGTATGAGAGAATAGGGCAATTCACTCAATGGTTTATCCATATCTTCAATATCCATGATAGCTTCATCGGTGATAAGCCCAGCATACTTATGATTTTCATCTTCTACAGGAAGCATCTCTAGACCAAACTCTTGCATCAGTGCCAAAGCTGTATTGGCACTATCTGTAAGAGATAAACTAGGAATGGTATCCGCTATTAATTGTCTTGCTATCATACTACAATATTACGTCAGTTCTATTTAAATTGTTGCATTAATTGTGCCATTTTATTGTCATTTTTTTTATAAAAAAAATATAAATATGAAATAGCAAATTCATATATATAACGAATAAAAGTATAAAAAGATTTGATTTTATGAATTCTTAATCGATTTTAAAAATCCTTCTAAGTATCGATTGAATAATTCTGGATGCTCCATCATAGGTACATGACCACATAGGTCTATGATATGAAGTTGAGAATTGGGTATTAGTTTTTTAAATTCTTCTCCTGCAAAAAGAGGCGTGATTTTATCTTCTCTACCCCATATCAAGTTGACAGGAATAGTGATAGTTTCAAGCTGATCTTTTACATTGTGTCGTATAGCACTTCGTGCAATGTACAATACTCGTATAGCTTTTTCTCTATTGTTTACTATTTCAAATACTTCATCTATCAATTCTTTTGAAGCTATTTTAGGGTCGTAAAAAGTATATTCTGTTTTGGTTTTTACGTATTCGTAATCGCCTTTTTTTGGATAAGAATCTCCTAGACTATTTTCAAATAAACCAGAGCTACCAGTAAGCGAAAGTGAAAGTATTTTATCTTGATGTTTGAGCGTATAAATTAGGCTTAGATGGCCCCCTAAAGAATTGCCTAATAAATGAAATTTTGAAAATTCTTTATACTCTACAAATTTTTCGAAATATAATAAAAGTCCATCAAGAGTACTGTCAGAAACCTCTAGCTCAAATAATGGCAACAAAGGGATTACAACTTTATAATCGTTTGAAAAATGATCGATGATTGATTTGAAATTGCTTAGTGCACCAAATAATCCATGCATCAATACTAGAGGCTCGCCACTGCCAGCTTCTACATATCTAAATTCTTTTTCTACTCTTATTTTGTATTCCATATAATGTCTAAATGTAATAAGAATTATCGAGATTCAAATATTCTCCCAAAAAAATATTGGAATATTTATAATATTCTCATTTAACATTAAATATTGAATTTTTTACAATTAAGATTATTCTTTCTTTTTTATCAAGAAAAAAGAAAAATAATAATTCTTATTAGACATATCAATTATTATAGGTAATCAAAAAAATTATTCACAAAGCGATATCCAGTTTCTGAGAAGTGTGAGACCACAGCGCGTAAGTATAGCTTCTGGATGAAACTGAATGCCCAGAATAGGAAGTGAAATGTGAGTTAGCATCATTACCTCATTTTCATCTGTAGTTGCTATAGTTTTTAGTTGGTTATTTTCTAATGGCTTCTCTATGATTAATGAGTGATATCTCATCACTGAAAAATTTTGTTCTATGTCTTTAAAAATCGGATGTGCACTATAGCTTACTTTTGATACTTTGCCATGCATCGGTTGTTTTGCTTTTTTGAGTGTCCAACCAAAAAACTCACCTATAGCTTGATGTCCTAGACAAATTCCTAGTATAGGTTTTTTAGTATGGTATTTTTCGATTGCCTGCATAGTGATGCCTGCGTTTGCTGGAGTGCCTGGCCCGGGTGATAGCACTATAGCATCAAAATTTATTTTTTCTATATCTTCTATTGATACATTATTTCTAACAACTGTAGTGGTCTGTTCTAGTTGATGAAAATAATCTACCAAATTATAGGTAAATGAATCGAAATTATCTATGATTAATAAATGCATATTAATGAGCAGTATCTGTTGAGTCTGCGGGTGGTATATTATTTTCTATAGTTGTGTTCATATTTTCATACATGTTTTTAAATACGGGCATAGCCACACCTACAGCATTGATAAGTACTGGCGAAAGTTTAGAAACAGGTAAGTATGTATATGATTTAGTTTTGGTTTCATCAGTGATGAGCTTGGCTCTATCTATATACCAAATAATAGTGCTCAATAGAAACAAAACCAATGTAGCAAATAGCGCGCCTCCTATCACTTGATTGATAGTAGTAAGTTGAAATGCCTTGAGCAATTGCTCCGCACCCCATGTCATCAACTTGTAAAATAACACTATAAAAACTATCAATACAAAAATAGAAAGTATAGGTAAATATGCTTTGTTTACCTGAGTATTTTTACTTAAATAGTGTAGCATATACTCATTGCCTTTAAGTACTAGCGTAGTTCCTATCATATAGCCTAGTAGCATAAATAGCGTATTGACTATTCCTTTTTTATAGCCAAAATAAAAGCCAGCTGCTAAAACAATAAATACTATAATATCTAAATACACCGTTTTCTAATGTTGAATGTTGAATTTTAAATGTTGAATTATAAATTGTATTTCCCTAAATAAGGTTGACCGTTTTTATTAATTTTTAATTTCGTTTTCAAATATATAAAATTCCATATTTATTTCTCTGTTTTTCCATTTTTGTTCAAATTCTACTGGTGTCAATCTCTTTAAATTTAAATGTATTCTTTT
>CAMART010000003.1 GCA_945860705.1 Chitinophaga pinensis
TTGAGCATTTAAATTTCAAACCCATACCTACAGGTATAGTCCACTCAGTTACAGTTTTGTTACTTGGATTTAGTAAGTACTTATCATTGCTTGCTAAATCAGTAGCTTGAACATCAAGTTTAGTATCTAAATGTTTTAGTTCGCTATTATACCATATCATTCCTAATCCAGCATATCCATAAAACCCTACTTTTCTTATTTTGTATGGCTTATTTTTTGATTGAGGATTTAAAAGTCTATTCAATCCCCAAACGGTATTAGAAATATCCCACATGACTACTGTAGATACTTGATGAAAATTAGATTTAAAATAAACACCTCTATTTAAATCTATACCCAAATCTCTAACCATATATGTTTTATCTTCACCAAATTTCATAGTATTATCTACAAATCCAGCTACAGAACCATACCTATAATTTAAATTTAAACCAAAAGAACCACTAAACATTTTTGTTGCTCCAATAGAAGCCCCAATTCTATTTTCATTGATTGGAGTAAATTTTCCCCACCAATCGCTATGTCTGATATCTGCTTGAGCATTATTTAGGGTAGCCATTACATCTATACTCCATGATCTAAAAGGTTTTCCACTATACAAATTTGGAATACCCGAAAAAGTACCTTTTGTTTTTACTGTTTTTTCTTCAGTAGTTTTTTCTTTTACTATTTTTTCAGTTATTGTTTTTTCTTTGTTTTTCTTTACAACTTCTTCTTCATCTGTTGCTTTTGGTGCAGGGGCATCTGACTGTGCAAATGCATTGATATTTACAAGAGTAAAACATATGCTAAATAGCAATCTAAAGTATAATTTTTTCATTATAAATAATTAATAAGATTAGGGTGCAAAATACTATAAAATATATAAAAATGAGCAATTTATAAAGTTTTACATATCTAAAAATTTAGCTTTATAAATAGGTTTCATTAAGAAGCAAGTTTCAGTTTTACCCCAAATAGAATATCTATTTCGAGCTATTATTTTATATGGAATATTTCTAATAAAAGTGGGAATAATTTTAAATATATAGATAAGAGCATAAGGAAATCCTAAAGTTTTTGCTAGCTCTAAAACTGCAGTAGATTCGGTATAAATTTGCTCGTTCTTTTTATAAATTACGCTATCTGGAAATAGTTGTGTAGTGGGTAAAATTCCATTTTCAAACGCATATTTTAGTGAACAAAATACGAATAGATTCTTACTATCCTTTTTTAATAAAAACTGAACTGAATTATTGCATAGTAGACATTCGCTATCAAAAATAACAAGATGATTGTATGTATTATTGTTTGACAATTTTTATGGTTTTTGTATATTCTTTACTTGATAATAGTAAATAATAAACTCCTGCATTTAGTTCACTCAACGATATATTTTCTTCATGAGATACAGTACCATCTTTTACAGATTGACCCATTGTATTTAACAAATGAAAATCAAATATAGCATCTCCACAAGAGATAGTTAAGTCTCCAGTTGTAGGATTTGGATATGCAGTAATACTTGGCAAAACAGCATTAAACTCATTCTGTATGTTTGTAGATGCGCCTTGATAGTTGCCATCAAGTATAGCACGTATCATTGGCGAACCATTTTGTAATACAGTAGATTTTTTCCATTCGCCATCTGTATGGATATACATATGGTCTCTACCTTTAGGTGAGGTAAGATCATAGCCTATCTGAATATTTCTCACATCTGTTTGAGTCCAGCCAATATAAAATTTATTATATACTAATACTGGTGATGGAAATTTATAAGTGGTCCATCCTGTAATGCTATCTACATAATTTGGCTTTGCTATATTGATTTTTGTCAATACGGAGTCTTCTCCAGTTACACCACCATATATAGCAATACTATCCCAAGCATAAATAGAGAATATTAGATTGTCTACATTAGTATTGATATTTGTAAATAATATTCTAACCCCAGCTAATGTATCTGGTGCATTAAGATTATATTCGTATGCAAATTTCTTAAGTCCTAAACCTTCTAGACCATATGCTTTTACTGGACAGTCACAATCATATGCAAGCAAATTGTCAAATACTTGTTTTGATTTCACTGTGTCATTTGTTGTCAAAAGATTATTTGAAGTTGGTTGTATTTCAAATGAATTTTCATAGGTATAATCAACATTAGTAAGCAATGGTGATACTACTGTATAAGTGGCTCTTGGATCTAAATTTCTATCTGTATATGTACTTCCTGCAGTAAAACTGAGAGTACCAGAACTATATACAGAGCTACTTGTATTGATTTCTTTAGCATTGAAAGCAAAATCTACTGTAGGTGTGATAGCAGTATTTAAATTTCTTACTGTCATATTTACAAAAGTATCTAGGTCTGCATTTCCTCTAAATTGCTTATAGGGCATCATTGAAAAATTCTTTAGTACACTAGGAAATCTGTTCACAATAGTTATGTCATTAATTTGTGTATCTGATAGAGTTCTATTTCTATCTAATTGTACATAGTCAATATTCCAATGGTCATTATTGCCTGCTATACTTGCTTTATTTCTGATTCTAAATTGAAAACCATTATAAAAAGGATCTGGATCATCTACGCTCGCACCTCTGAATATATGTATATTGGCTAATAAGAATTTAGTGTTTGGCGTATTAGCTGGAGAACTAAATCCTGTATCTGACCAAATAGGATACCATCCACCAAATTTATCTCTGATATCTACTATGATAGAATCTAGTTTATTTGGATAATCTCCCATACCCATAGGTTGATAATAAAAGCTTAAATAAACAGAATCTATATTACTTAAACCACCTAAATTTATAGGTTTTGAGGTAAGATAGTCTGCTTTTCCATATCGAGTAGGAGAGCTATTGTCATAGGGTCTGCCATATTGATTAAGTCCATCTAAAGTAGCAACTCCTATACTCAATGGATTGATAGGAAAACAAGTATTAATCCATGCATAATTATCTACCCACTTTGTAGAAGGATTTAAATTTTTAAAATAAATTTTAGCTATTTTAAATGTAGTATCACCTGTAACTAAAATAGAATCTATAGGCATTCCATAACCTGCGCTAGTGTCTCTAGATTCAAAACTAGTATATCTATAAAAGCTAGTCCAATAAGTAATAGTAGAAAAAGAACTAAAACAATTTGTGCCACTATAATACCTAAAAGTACTCGTAGGTGGGCTAAATAAAAATGTATCATTTTTGTCTAAAGCCGTGTCATATCTTACTTGGAAAGGTTGATTGTAAAAAAGAGTTTTCACCTGAAAAGGAATATCATTTCCAGTAATACATGGCCCACTAGCAAATGCGGAATCGGTAGCCAATGCCATTTGATAGTCATATTCTCTAGTAGTGATGGTAGAAAAATCGTCTATAAATGGTAATCCTAATGTATCTGTAGTATATATGATGTTTTTATCTATATTGAAATCTCTAGAGCCTGCTGAAGTGGACTCATATTCTCTCAATGTTTGATAGTATATTACAGGATTGCTTTGTACTGGCTTTAATACTTCTACTTGAGCAGATAAATTACTAACAACAAATAATAAAAATATAAATAGACTAAGGTGTTTCATTAGGAATATTGTTCGGATCAGATGCTTCGCCAGCATTTTCTTCTTCTTCAGGTTTACCATATTTTTCAATCATGTTTTGTTTATATAAATCCACTTCTTCTACAGTCATTGTTGATTTAATAAATATATCAACCGACTCCCCTACTCTTAATTGATTCCCATCGCCTGGCTCAGGCATTTGGCTGTATACTTTAGCACTACTGGTATCAGATACGTCTGCATCTACTACCAATGCACCAAGTGTAAATCCATTTTCTTGAAGTACAGTTAATGCCTCACTATAGGTCAATCCTACTATAAACGGCACATCTACTTTTGTATTGCCCATACCATTGCCTAAAACTAAAATTAATTCTGAACCAATAGGTAACATCTCTCCTTTTTTGACACTTCTACCCTTATACAATACATCTAGAACTGCATTCAAATCTGGGTTTTGTTTGTATATAGGATCCCCTACTTTAAATCCTCTACCTTCTAGTTGAATGGTAGCAAATTTATACGAGCTTTTTCCTACTAGGTCTGGAACTTCTCTGTTTGGTGGCTTAGATGCGTTGATAGTTAGATAGATGATTCTATTTTCTTTTACTTTAGAACCAGCCATTGGATTTTGATCTAGGATAGTACCTGCAGGTTTTTTAGGGTCGAAACTGGTATCTGCGACTGAAAACTCTAAATTTAAATCTTCTAATTTATCAAGAGCTTGTTTGTAACTCATTCCTTTCATTTCAGGTACTGTCACAGAATCACCATGATTTGTATACCATTTCAAGGATTGCATGATAATAAAAATCGATATGAAAAAAACTAGAAAAGCTAGTATTAAATTAACCCAAAATACTCTAGTTTTTATGAAATCTTTAAAATTCAATGTTTGCTTCTATTTTATGTAACAAAGTTAAGATTAAATTTTATAATATTAAAACCTTATACAAGTTTTTATTAAATATATTTTTACAAATATGAAAATCGATAATCTATCAAATCGGCTTATCTTTGAGCTTGTATTATGAAAAAAGAAAATATATCAAAAAAGATAGAAGTATTAAGCCAGCTAGCTCAGGTATTAAAAGAAAAAAACACGGATGATAATGAAGCGTATCTATATACAAAAGCAAAAAATCCTTGGTTTAGTTTAGACTTTATTATCTATGCTTTCGATACTTTTATCAATGATTATTTACAAAAAAATAAATTAGAAAATTGGTTATCTGCATATACAGAAAAATCAATATTTGAAACTAAAAACGTAGGTATCATAGTAGCTGGGAACATTCCTATAGTGGGCATTCATGATATATTGAGTGGTTATTTTAGTGGGCATCATATCACTCTAAAGCTTTCTTCAAAAGATGATGTACTCATGAATTATATTTTCAATGAATGGGCGAAGATTGATATTGATTTAATGAATCAATTTACTATCACCGAATCACTAAAAAACATAGATGCAATAATAGCTACCGGCAGTGATACTACGCACAATTATTTTGAGCAATATTTTAAATCTGTAAAAAAAATACTTAGGAAAAACAGAAACAGTATAGCTGTATTATCTGGAAATGAAACAGATGAAGAGCTTTATGGATTAGCAGACGACATATTTTTATATTATGGTCTAGGATGCCGAAACGTATCGTATTTGCTAGCTCCTAAAGACTTTGACATCATAAAACTTTACAAATATTTTGAGAAATATGTTCAAGTAAAACAACATGTAAAATACATGAATAATTTTGAGTATAATCTCACGCTTTTACTCATGAATCAAAAGAAACACTTTGCAAGTGATTTTTTTATACTCGAAGAAAATGCACAATTGAGCTCAAGAATAGCTACATTACATTACTCACATTATGAACACATAGATGAAGTAAAAAACATACTTTTGGTCAACCAAGATAAAATTCAATGTGTAGTTTCATCTATAAAAGAGTTGGAAAATGACTCTGTAGCATTTGGTCAAAGTCAACACCCATCGCTCTCTCAGTATGCCGACAATATTGATACCCTCGATTTTTTAATTAATTTGTAACTTTGTACTTTGATTCAATTTTTCTATACACATATAGTATAGAATCTAACTAATAATAACATGGGATTTACAGTAGCAATAATAGGCAGACCAAATGTAGGAAAATCTACCCTATTTAATAGATTGATAGGTGAGAAAAAAAGCATAGTGGATGATGTGAGTGGGGTGACTAGAGACAGAATATATGGCGAAAGCGATTGGGGTGGTAAAAAATTCAATATCATAGATACTGGAGGATTTGTAGCTCATAGTAATGAAGTATTTGAAACAGCTATCCGCGAGCAAGTACAAATTGCGATACAAGAAGCAGATTTGATTTTGTTTGTATTGGACGTAATCACTGGCATCACTGACTTAGATGACGAAGTGGCTAATATGCTTCGTAAGTGCAAAAAAACAGTATTTGTAGTAGTAAATAAAGTAGATAATCATAGTAGAAATCTTGAAGCTACGGAGTTTTATAGACTAGGTTTTAAAGATACCTTTTTCATAGCAGCTATGAATGGCTCTGGTACTGGAGATATGATGGATGCTATCTCGTTTAAAATAACTAAAGAAGAGGAAGAATTTGAACCAGATGTTCCTAAAATAGCTATTATTGGTCAACCAAACGTAGGTAAATCATCTATAGTAAATGCTTTTATAGGTGAAGATAGAAATGTAGTAACTGAAATTGCAGGTACAACCAGAGATGCCGTACATACCAAGTTTAATAAATTTGGTAAGGATCTAATACTCATAGATACTGCTGGTCTACGAAAAAAAGCAAAAGTGCATGAAAACCTAGAATTTTATAGCACCATACGAAGTATCAATGCAATTGACGAATCTGATGTTTGTATACTGATGATAGATGCTACAGAAGGTATCACTCAACAAGATTTAGCGATTTTTAGACTAGCTAGAACCAAGAGTAAAGGTATCATCATCATGGTAAACAAATGGGATTTAGTAAAAAAAGATACCAATACAGCTCGTGACTATGAGGCTGTGATAAAAGAGAAATTATTGCCATTTAATGATGTGCCTATCATTTTCACATCAGTACTCGAAAAACAAAGAATACTCAAAGGGCTTGAATTAGCAATGGATGTATACGATAAAAGAACTCGTAAACTCAGTACTTCCTTACTCAATGGATTGCTAGAAGAAGCCATAGCGATACAGCATCCACCTGCTATAAAAGGAAAGTTGGTGACTATAAAATACGTAACTCAGATACCTGCACAGACACCCACATTTGTGTTCTTTTGCAACCATCCAAAGTATATTACCGATTCATACAAAAACTTCTTAGAAAATTTCCTTAGAAAAAGATATGACTTCTGCGGTGTAGTATTGAATTTATTTTTTAGAGAAAAATAATTTTTTAAGTATAAAGTAATAAGTATAAAGTAATAAGATTTGTAAATACGAATTCATTTTATAATTAAATCTTGATACTAATCCCGAAGATTCGGGACTTGATACTTGATACTTTTAGTTCTCTGGTATCTCATCCAATACTTCCAGCACTCCATCTTTATGAGTAGCTATATATGTAATCACCCCATTGGTTAATACAAAATATTTAGCCTGTATCTCTTGATTGTATACGAGCATTTGCTCCATAGTGGTAAAATCTATAGGTTCTGATGAGGCTTTGCATTCAGCTAATATATATGGTTTGCCATCTGTATCAAAAACCAATACGTCACATCTTTTGGGCACATCGTTTACCATAAGGAAAAACTCACTACGCATCAAACTAAGTGAATACTTTTTGTCGTAGTGCAGATAGTATAATAAGTGCTGTCTTACGAATTCTTCTGGGGTGAGATTCACAAATTTTTTGCGAACAATATCAAAAATTGATTTCCGTTCACCCGATTCGTTAAAGTTAAAATTATATTTACCTAATGGTAATGACATAAAAAAAGATTTACTTTGTAAATAAATAATAAAATTATGAAATCTAAAGAAGAAATAATTAACAATTGGTTACCAAGATATACTGGTACAAATCTAGATGAGTTTGGTGAATATATTTTATTGACCAATTTTGATAAGTATGTAGAGCTATTTGCAGAGATACACAATGTACCTATTAAAGGAATTGACAGAGCTATGCCCACCGCAACAGCTGAAGGCATTACTATTATCAACTTTAGTATGGGAAGCCCCAATGCTGCAACTATTGTAGATTTGCTGGGTGCTATCAAACCAAAAGGAGTTTTATTTCTTGGCAAATGTGGAAGTTTAAAAGATAGAATTGGTCTTGGTAAATTGATTTTACCGATAGCTGCTATAAGAGGAGAAGGAACTTCCAATGATTATTTTCCACCAGAAATTCCTGCTTTACCATCATTCGCACTTCAAAAAGCTATATCTACCACTATTCGAGATGCTGAACAAGATTATTGGACTGGTACTGTTTATACTACTAACAGAAGAGTGTGGGAACATGATGAAGACTTTAAAGCCTACTTAAAAAAAACAAGAGCACATGCTATTGATATGGAAACTGCAACTTTATTCTCTGTAGCATTTGCCAATAAAATACAAATAGGTGCACTATTACTAGTGAGTGACCAACCCATGACTCCTGCAGGTGTAAAGACAGAACAAAGTGACAAAATAGTAACGGAAAATTTTGTAAAAATACACCTACAAATAGGTATTGACTCATTGAAACAACTCATCAATGATGGGCAGACAATTAAACACTTGAGATTTTAAGAATTCAATACCTCAAAGTCTTTAACTTATTTTCTGTTTCTATCCATTCTTTCTGTGCGTCAGATGTAGCTGTGATTCCGCATCCTACATAGTAGTGAATATTGGTTTTATCGATACTTGCACAACGAAGGTTTACGTATAAGTCTACATTTTTTTTATCTGTAAATATTCCTAAATATCCTGTGTAAAATGTTCTATCATACGCTTCATTTTCAAGGATATATTCTTTACAAATCTCTTTTGGCATACCACAAACAGCTGGTGTAGGATGAAGCGTATTTATTATATCTATTATATTATTTTCATCAGAAACAGTCGCATGTATGTCTGTACGAAGATGAGCAATATTGCCTGCTTCTAGTGTATATGGTGTTGAAATTTGAATATCTTTTAAATAAAGACCTTTTAATTTTTCATCAATATATTCTGTGACTATGCGTTGTTCTTCTTGTTCTTTTTCTCCCCAAGTATAAGTAGAATTTTCGTTGCTGAGTTGTGTTCCTGCAAGTGAAATCGTATGCAATCTATTTTCATCTACTCGCAAAAGCGTCTCTGGTGTGGCACCCATCCAACACTCTCGATTTGGTATATATATCATGTAGTTGAAAGCATGATGGTATTTATCACATAAATTTAAAAATTTAGAAACTAAATCGATTTCATTTGTTGTAGAAAAAACACGAGAGGCCACCAACTTATTAAATGTACCAGTCTGAATTGAGTTTTTTATTTTGTCTACATATTGGATAAATCCTTCTTCTGTAAGCTGCGTTTGATTTTTATTTTCTATGCTATTACTTGCATCAATATCATCTAGAGTTTTTGAAAAATCTAGAATTTGATTATCTGAATATTTTTTTTGTATAGGGATAATAAATCCTTTTTGTTTAGCATCAAAAGGCATAAAAACAAATGAATTATCCCTTATTTCTTCTATAAATGCAGTACTATATTCTTTAGCAATAATTAATTGAAGAGAATCAGTATTTGGTTTTTTGTACAACACAAAAACTTCGCTACTATTCAAACAATTTTTCGTAATTTTATCAAGTGCATTATAGTATGTTTGAAAAAAACTCATATAAGTCTATCTATTTTATGCTATGCTTTTTAATTATTAGTATAGTACTACTCTCCTATTCTTGTACGAAGCCAGAAAAAGAATATGCAGTCATCAAAGGTACAGTAAATCATCATGAATGGGAAGTAGCTGGCATGAAAGTTTACCTAAAAAAAAATGCGAAAGATTTCCCAGGATTTGACGCATCAAAATATGATGATAGCACCATAGCGCGCAGTGGTGAGCGTTTCAAAGCACCTTTTGTATTCAGAAATTTGGAACCCGGCGACTATTATTTGATGGCTACAGGATTTGATACGCTTTTTAATATGCCTGCAAAAGGAGCTCTACAAGTGACTATACAAAGCAACTATGATATCAAAAATGTAGTTCTTGTAGTTAGCGAATAAAATATAAATACTATTTTTTTATAACTAATTTTGTGCTATGAGTAAAGAAGAAAAATTATCAAACTACGACCCAAGTGGTGTAGGTGCATCTGGAAGCATTTATGGACTTCCATTCAATTTTGAAGAATCTAGAATCATACTACTTCCTGTGCCTTGGGATGTGACCGTATCATATGGCGAAGGCACCCATGAAGCGCCAGAGCGCATTCTTGATGCTTCATCACAAGTAGATTTGTATGATTTTGACAATCCTGATGCTTGGGAAAACGGCATCTATATGCTCGATATCTCTGAGGAGATAAAAGGAATCTCTCACTTAAACAGAGCTAAGGCTACAGAAATAATCAAATACCAAGAGAAGGGAGGAAATCTAGAAGAAAACCATGCCCTCAAACAACAGTTGGCTGAAGTAAACGAAGCTAGTAGCAACTTAAATAAATGGGTATTTGATCAAGCAAATACGCTACTCAATAGAGGTAAAATAGTAGGTCTTGTAGGTGGCGACCATAGCACTCCGCTAGGCTATTTAATGGCTCTTGCTAATAAATATGAAGATTTTGGTATCCTACAAATAGATGCACATGCAGACTTACGTGAGGCATACGAAGGTTTTACATACAGCCATGCATCTATCATGTACAATGCACTCAAAGAAATAAAAAATATCTCCAAACTCATACAAGTAGGTGTGCGAGATATTTGTCACGAAGAAGTGAACTTAATCAACGAAAGTAAAGGTAGAGTGATATCCTACTTTGACCCTTATCTAAAAGAACAATCATACCTTGGCAAACACTGGAATGACTTGTGTGAACGTATCATCAAAGACTTACCACAACATGTATATATCAGCTATGATATAGATGGTCTTGACCCTAAACTTTGCCCAGGAACAGGTACGCCTGTAGCAGGAGGCTTTGAAGTGGAGATGGTCAACTACTTGATAGGAAAAGTAAAAGAAAGTGGTAGAAAAATCATCGGCTTTGATCTAGTAGAAGTAGGTACTAGCGAGTGGGATGCCAACGTAGGCGCACGTGTGCTCTACAAACTATGCAATCTGGCTAGTATTGATTAAATTCCATCCAATGGGCTTAAGCCCATTGACAAAAAAACTTAAGCCCATTGACAAATAAACTTAAGCCCATTGACAAATAAATTTTAGCCCATTGACAAAAAAAGTTTGTAGACAATTAATTATTAACTAGGTAAAACAAGCAATGAAAAAATCAATTTCCATCATACTTTTTTGTTTTCTATTTTCTATATCTTTTGCTCAGAAAAAGGAAGATATAGTAGGAAAGTGGAAGATAGTAAAACTTATTACAGAAGGTATAGAATTTGACTATGAAAATATCGAAAAATCAAAAAACGAGCACTTTATTAATAGCTATAATGAATATTTTGATGATAAAAATATTGCATCCAAAGAAGATTCTCTAGAAATAGATTCTATAATAGAAATTGAATTTTTAATATATAAATCTATCATCTTTAATTTCAATAGTGACGGTACTTGTTTTGCAACTATGTTAGATAGGAAAGAAAATGTAATATATAGTAATGAAAATGGAATTCTAACTATTAAATATAGTGATGGACAAATTGAGAAATTATTTTATAAAATAGAAAATGATATACTTATTGTTTCAGATTCTGATACTGAAGATATTGAACTAACTGTCTATTTAAGAAAAGTTGATTAATGTATTTACGAAAGCTAGCATATAAAAAATTGCTAAATAATTATGAAAATAAAATTAGTACAAGTCACTTCTAGTATGATTTTTGGACTTTTTATTTATTATGGATATTGGAACATCATTAGCGGAATTAATCCTATTTTTTTAGTAATTTTAGTTTCTGTATCATTGATATTGTTATTAATAAATTTGGTGCTTATTAAAAGATGCCAATATAAATTTTACACAATAATTATTTTCGTCATTTTAGGATTTGTTTTGCCTCTATTTATTATTTTTTCTAAAATGAATTCAATTAAATCTGATAAAGTATCAAGAAGATATATTCAAGAAAATTACTCTAAATAAAAAGAGTATTTAATTATAAGAATATAAAATATTCACTAATAAATTTTACTTTTCTAATTAAGAAGTTTTAGAAGCTAAAAAAACAAATCTCCAACCCCTACTCCAACCTATCATCTGGATTACGTTTTTTCTTGAAGTCTCCATTTCGCCATGCTTGTATGAATTTGTACCATGCAAGTGGATTTACTTGTGTGATAGTAGTTGGTACTTGTCGTCCGTAGTAAAATCGTTGCTGTTCTTTTTTCATAAAATAATCGCCATTCTCATTGCCATCCATCGCCATATGTTCGCCAATCTCAGACATACGTTGTTTATTTAAGTTTTTATTTGCTATAGCTATTTGGTCATCGGCATAGTCGCCATTTACAAATCTATCTCTAAACTCCTCTCGACTCATACGTGGCAATATAAATATAGTATCTAGATATTCATTATCTCTAGACATAAGTTGAACTATAGTGAGTTTATCTTTATCTAGATTAGAAGGCAATACATATATATGCGGACTATAACCTACACTAGTGAACAAGATACTATCTCCCTCGCGAGCTACAAACGAAAAGAATCCATCTTCTCTACTAAAAACACCTCGTTTATCGGTTTTATTGAAAATAGCAACAAAAGGAATACCTACCAAACTATCTGTAGTGACTACCAATCCAGAAAGTTGGATGATTTTTTTGTTATTGTTTTGTGCCTGTGTATGAGCAAAAACAAACAAAACCAATACTATGTAAATTAGTTTTTTCAATACTACAAATCTAGTTGAAATTTAAAGATAAAACCCATGTACATATATTAATAAATCTTAAAAAGAAATGTTTAGCTCTGTTTGATTATTTCTTGAATATCGCTCATGATCTGATGTGCTATATGGTCTGCTGTAGTCATATGGCTACTTTCGGCATATATACGCACGATAGGCTCTGTATTAGATTTACGCAGTTGCACCCATTCTTTATCAAATTCTATTTTCAAACCATCGATATCGTTGATAGGCTGTTTGCTGTACTTAGTTTTTATTTTAGCAAATATTTTATCTAAGTCTACTGATTTATCTACTTCTATTTTATTTTTAGATATAAAATAATCTGGATAAGTTCTTCTGAGTATTGAGCAGGTTTTATTGCTTTTGGCAAGATGTGTCAAAAATAAGGCTATACCCACCAAGGCATCTCTACCATAGTGTAATTCTGGATATATAATACCTCCATTGCCCTCACCTCCTATCACGGCGTTTATCGCTTTCATTTTTTCTACTACATTCACCTCTCCTACCGCAGATGCTTCGTAAGTCATACCATGTTTTTCGGTCACATCTCTGAGCGCTCGTGTAGAAGATAGATTAGAAACAGTATTGCCAGGTGTATTCATCAATACATAATCTGCCACAGCTACTAGAGTATACTCTTCACCAAACATACTTCCATCTTCGCATACCAAAGCCAATCTATCTACATCTGGGTCTACTACTATACCTAGATGCGCCTTATGATGTTTTACTTGTGAAGAAATCTCCGTAAGATGCTCTGGAAGTGGCTCTGGATTATGAGGGAAATGACCTGTAGGTTCACAGAATATTTCTATGATATTTTTTACACCCAAAGCTCTTAGTAATTGTGGTACTGCTATACCTCCTGTCGAGTTCACTGCGTCTACTACTATACTAAAATTAGCTTGAGCTATTGCATCTTTGTCTACTAAAGGCAAATTTAAAATCATCTCAATATGCCTGGTGATATAACTAACGTCTTTGCTATATTTGCCTATAGAATTGACATCTGCAAATTCAAAATCATTATTATTGGATAGTGCTAAAACTTCTTCACCATCTTTCGCACTCAGAAACTCTCCTTTTTCATTAAGCAATTTCAGTGCATTCCATTGTTTTGGATTGTGGCTAGCAGTGAGTATGATACCTCCACCTGCTTTTTCTACAGGTACAGCCACTTCTACTGTAGGTGTAGTACTGAGCCCCACATCTACCACATCCATACCTAAGCTAAGTAAAGTACCAACCACCAAATGATTGCACATTTCGCCAGATATACGGGCATCTCTACCTACCACTATTTTTTTATTACCAGTTTTGGCTGTTATAAAACGAGCATAAGCCGTAGTAAATTTTACAATATCAAAAGGAGTAAGATTTTCATCTGGTTTTCCTCCTATAGTTCCTCTTATTCCAGAAATAGATTTTATTAAACTCAAAGCAATAGTATTTTTGTAAAACAAAATTAGTAAATAATATCGTAATCAATAATAATATGAGTAATAACAAAAAAGAATGGTTTGCCACTTGGTTTGATAGTCCCTACTACCACACCTTATACAAACATAGAGACCATAGCGAAGCAAGCCAATTTATTGATAAACTAAGTTCTTATCTACAAATAAATGACTCACATAAAATATTGGACTTGGCCTGTGGCAAAGGAAGACATGCCATACAACTGAGCAAAAGCTATGCTGAAGTTTGGGGTGTAGACTTATCTGAAAACAGTATACTCGAAGCAAAAAAATCTGAAACTACTAATTTACATTTCGACACGCACGATATGCGTGAGGTATTCAAAGCAAATTATTTCACACATGTTTTGAATCTTTTTACCAGTTTTGGCTACTTTGATGATGAGGCAGACAATCTAAAAATGCTTCAATCTATAAACACTATGCTATTAGAAGATGGAATATTACTCATTGATTTTTTTAATAGTAATAAAGTAATCAAGAATATGATAGCTCATGAAAAGAAAGTGATAGATGGAATTATTTTTTCTATTGATAAAAAAATTGAGAATAAAAAAATCATTAAAAAGATCAGTTTTCAAGATAAAGGAATAGCACACGAATATTTTGAACAAGTACAATTATTTAGCAAAAATGAAATAGTGAGCATGCTTGAGCAGACAAATTTTAGTGTTTTAGATATATTTGGCAATTATCAATTAGAGAATTTCGACACTGAAAACTCAGATAGATTGATAATAGTAGCGGAGAAGAAGTAAATACTTATATCCAAGGGGTTTAAACCCCTTGGGGAAAGGTATAGTTAAACACATTATCGAAATTCCGTTAATCAATTTATGTAAAAATAAATCTAACTATTATTCGTTTTATTTATAAATTTATATTTAGAATGAAAATAACTTTACAATATTTACCCCAACTTTTTTCTTTGGTATTAATTTACATTATTATCAACTCATTAACTTCTTGTAATAAAAATAAAATAAATGAAGAACTTATTGGCAGTTGGAGGTTAGATAGTATTATGCCTATATCATCTAAAGTTGGTTTGCAAGATACTATAATCGGTTATACTGTAGTTCAGTTTAAGGAGGATAAAACTTTAAACATTTCAACTATAGGAATTATTGCAGGCACTTATGAACTTAAAAAAAAGAATAAAATTACTGCTGTCGTAGAGCGTAAAGCTACAACAGGTTATACAATTCCACACTGGCAAAATGTACTCATAGATTTATTAAATAATGCAGTAAGATATGATATAAATAACAATCAATTAACAATTTATAAAAGTGACAATTGGATAGGTAAATTATCAAGATTATAAACATGAAAATAAAAGAAGAACTACTCCATTTTATTTGGCAGTACAAGCTATTTGATACTAGTAATCTGGTATGCACTAATGGAGAGAAAATAAGCATCGTGCAGTTTGGCAAATTGAATACTAATGCTGGTCCTGACTTTAGTCACGCACAAGTAAAAATTGGTGATACACTTCTAGCTGGACATATAGAAGTTCATGTATTTAGTAGTGATTTTACTAAACATCAACATCAATTAGATGATGCATATAAAAATTTGATACTACATGTTGTATATGCTCATGACAAAGAAATAGACGCTCTCAACTATCCTACATTAGAGCTCAAAAAATATATATCAAAAGACACAATTCATAAATACGAAGAACTAGTAGAAGCATTGCATCCTATACCCTGCAATAAACTTTACAAAAAAATTGATGAAATCAAGTATCAGTTTTTCATGCAAAAACTTTGCATAGAAAGACTAGAAAGTAAAGTAGAAAACATAGCACAAATACATACTCAATATAAAGGCGATTGGAATAAAACAGCTACTATTCTTATCAGTGGCTATATGGGGCAAAACATCAATAAAGAAGCATTTATGAGATTGCTAGCTAGTTTTGACCATAAGATCATAATTAAATATTGCAAAAACAGAACAAAAACTGAAGCGCTACTTATGGGGCAAAGTGGATTGTTAGATTCTAAACATGCAGAAAAAGACAATCCATATATTCAAGAACTTCAAAAAGAATACAATTATTTAAAATGCCTAAATGAACTCACTCCAATCAAAGATATTGAATGGAAATTTGCCAAGATGCGTCCTGTTGCATTTCCTACAGTGCGTATTTCTCAATTGGCACATATTTTATTTTTGTATCCCAATATTTTTGATGAATTAATTTTAGGATTTGATATCAAAAACATCTATAAACAGCTCGACGTACAATGTCACGAAACCTGGTCGCCAAGCAACATTGAACAAGTGACACTAGGGAAAACTACTATTGATATCATTATCATCAATGCTATAGTTCCATTGCTCTATTTTTATGGGAAAGAAAGTGGGGAACAGAGTTACTGCGACAAAGCCATAGAAATACTCGAACATATAAAAGCAGAAAAAAACAAAATCACCAAACTCTATGAAGCTTTAGAATTTGATAATAAAAATGCACTTCACTCACAAGGTATTCTAGAACTTAAAAATAATTATTGTGACTTGAAAAATTGTTTGAATTGTACTATTGGGTTGGAGATTTTAAAAAGAACATAGAAGATTTATCATTATTAATATTTTATAATACATAATTTATTTATTTGATTACCCGGTTAGACCAAAATTTACTTTTTTTTCATCAGAGTATTTCAGCTTGTTATCATTTTTGCCTTCGGCGATTTCTTTTGTCTTGAAACAAAAGAAACAAAAATTCAAGTCTTTGAATCCTTTTATAACAAAACTATATTTACTTATACCCATTAAAATAAGGCGTGGCATCATTATTTATCTTTTAAAGTCAATTTATCTGCCACACCATTTTAATGATGCATTATCTCCAGCATATAAGTAAACTTGTTTTGTAGATAAAACCATTCAATGACATTAAGCAAATACAAAAAGGCATTTGTGACTTATATGGTTAATCCAATTTAATTATAACAATGCTCGCACCCGATGGGTGCGGTGGCAGGTCAAAACGGCTGGAAGCTTCGTTTTTACTTGTCTTTTTTGGTTACTTTTTTTGACTAAGAAAAGAAGTAACACGCCGTAGGCTAGAAAATGGATGAACTAAGTGAAAAAGAAATTGAATGATTCGATAATTCCTACTATTTTTGAAAAACAATTTATAACTATGCTAGAAAACATCACCCGATTTAATGTAAGAGTATATGGAATACTTGTGAATGAACACAATCACATACTAGTATCTGACGAGCTGATAAGAGGTGCTGAATACACTAAGTTTCCTGGTGGTGGATTGGAGTTTGGCGAGGGTACACGTAGTTGTTTGATAAGAGAGTTCAAAGAAGAAACTGGCGTTTTGATTCATGTAAAAGAACATATTTATACAACCGATGTATTTGTTGCATCAGACTTTGATGATGATAGCCAAGTGCTTTGCATATATTATTTAGTTGGTAGCCCAGACTGGAGCAAAATTAAAACCAGTTCAAAAAAGTTTGATTTTGAAAAAGGTATCAATGAAAGTTTTAGATGGGTAAAAATAGATGAACTCAAGAACGAACAACATATGCTCTTGCCAACAGATAAAACCGTAGTAAAAATACTAGAAGCAATAAAATTATTTCTTTAAGAATCGAAGTAGCCTTGGCAATCGATTCTCTTTGTAATGAGTATAGTTTTGTTCTATTGCTCCAAACTGCTTATAAAAATTTTTAACTCCAGCAATTTCCGACCCTTCAAAATCTAAAATCAAAGAAGTATTTACATACTGCTTTATGATAGAATCAAATAAGTATGCAGAAGCCTGTTTCTCTTTAGCAATAGGCGAATTGAATGGAGCTAGGTTTATGATTCTATTTTTATAAACAATAAATAAAGCAACACTCAATATCGAATTACCTTCTTTTATAGCATATGCTTGTAACATTTTATTAGTATCGAGTGCTTTATACAACTGTACTAATAAATCATATATCTCTTTACTATATTTATTTTTCTCTTCATCGAGCATTATTTTTTTTGCAAAAGATAAATATTCACTTTCTTGAATAGCCTCAAAAACTAATGGATATTTGCTAGCTTTTTTAAGATTGCGTTTTAGATTATCAGAAAATCCAATATAAATATTTTCATATGATTGTTGCAAATCTAAAATCAAATTACACCTTAGTTTTCCTTCTATTTTATTGGTATAGTTTATATATGTATCTATATATTTAATACTTGAAGGAATTCTTTTTATGAATGATTCTTCTTGCTCTTGTGATAAATTTATAGTAGAATAAATTCCTAATTGCTGTGAAAAATATGGCTGAAAAACGTAGCTTACTCCTAGTTTTTCTCTAATAGGCAAAGGCATTACAGCCGTATAATCCTCTAAAACTAAAGCATCCCAATTTTGCTCACATGTAGCATCTAGATAAAATGATAAGGCATAAGGCAAACTACATGATGAGGATAATATACAAGTATCCCATTTTTTAAAATCTATTTCTTTATATGAAATATATTTAATATTCATCTTCGTTTTTTAAATAGACTTGAGCTTGTTCGAGCATTTTTTCATATATTTTTTTCCAAGTCTCTTTCTCAAAAGTATCATTATGAAATAATGAAATATAGGTGCCTCCTACATTATTTACTTTGCTCATAAGCTCTGATATTTTTTCTATGGCTCCAGCTTCTTCTTGGTCTAGATAATAGTTCCAAGTACTATCCATAAAACAAAATGGAAATACTTTCAGTATACTTCTTTCATCTTTTTTGATATCAAAAAAATAATGCGGTGTACAGGTGCTCGCTCTAAAACCAAGCATTGGCGCATATCCCATAGTATAATCTTCTACGATACTACTTTGCAAAATATTTTGATATGCTATAGGCATCAATAATCGTAAATAATGCTGACGAGATTTAGTTGTCACTTGATTATTTATAGTGTTCAGTCTTTTCATTTCTAGTTTCAACTTGTTTGGTTGAAGTGGCGAATTATATGATGGATGAATCCCAATATCTGCCCATTTGCTAGTTTCTCTTATCAGTTCATGGAGTTTTTCATTATCATGAGGTATATTTTTATCAAATTTTCCATAGTCACCCAATAGATAAAAGAATATAGGTTTAACATTTATTTTTTGATGTACTTTTTTTATCCAATCAAAAGTATCATATGGGTCTGGTTGTGTTTTATTCCAAACTTTTACTCTATTATAAAATGCTTTAAACTTAAATGTAGATAGCGATTTAGCTGATGCTAAAAATCCTCTCCAAAATCCTTTGTATAAGTATGCATAGGCATTATCAATATCAAAAGTAGGTATGAATTTAAATTTTCTAAGTGGCAATTCTAAATCTGGATAGCGCTCCAATAAAATTTGGCGAAGTAACATCGCATACTCATCTACAAGCGGTCTCTCTAAAAAACCATTTTTATATGCAATAGAATTAACTGGGTCATATCTACCATGTGAGTCTTTTTTGCTTGGCAAATACTCTTCATATCTGCTTAATAGATAAAACGACGCAGCAAACAAATCAAATGGTATAGCCGCATGACTAAAATCGTGAGGAAATAATACTGGCATTCCGTTCCACTCAGCTACAGTTATCTCTTTTGGTTCTATTTCTTTTTCAAATAATAGAGTATCTGCTTTGATAAAAATCTCATCATCTATTGCCCATTCAGCATAGCTCAATTTAGGTAAATCACTCTGCTCGAAAAGTTCTTTTTCGGCAGTAATCTTGTAATCTGTTTTTAATATTCCTTTAAAAATAGTATCAATTATATAGGATAATCTATTCGTTTTCTTTGGAGCGTATATTAATATCATTTGCTTATTTTATAAAAAGTCTGATTTCTTAAATATTTAGTTTTTAATAAAGGGCAAATTTTGTACCGTTCTTCTTTAGTGTCCTCATAAATTGCTGTCAAAGTTTCAAAAACATCTGTAATACCTATTTTATCGCACCATTCAAAAGGTCCGAATGGGTAATTGGTACCTAATCGCATGCCATTATCTATATCTTCTATCGAAGCAGTGCCTTCTTGAAGTGTATAGCAAGCCTCATTGATGATCATAAATAAAATACGAGGCGTGATCATACCCACTCTATCCGCTACCACATCGTATTCTATATTTATGTCTTTAAATATTTTTGCTACATCTTCGTTGTGATAAGCAAAATAAAAACTCAATTCCCATCTACTTCTATTGATAAAAGTAGGAAGTGCATTCATTCCAACTAATTTACATCTCAATTTATCTCCCATGATGTAGACTTGTTCTGCAAGACTTGTTTTTACTGCCGACACAAAAACTAGCTTATCTTTCAATCCTGCATAGTAGTTTAGATTTTCTGCATCATCATCAAAATTTAAATCAAAAATTATATCTGCTTGTTTTATTTCATCAAGTTCTTCTTCTATATCTGTGATGCGAGTGATATTTAGATTTGGATGGTCTAATTTCAATCTCAACTCTTCATATCTTCTATCGTCACCTATTACTATTATTTCCATAAATTGCGCTACTTTTATGCGAAAATACAAATACATTACTTAATATGAACAAAGAAATAATCAACAGTGTCAAAGCACCTGCACCGATAGGACCATACAACCAAGCTGTTAAAGTGGGAAATCTATTATTCGTTTCTGGTCAAATAGCTATCAATCAAGAAACTGGCGACCTGGTATGTGACAATATAGAAGCTGAAACTGAGATGGTGCTTAAAAATCTAGCTTTTATTTTAAATGAAGCAGGAAGTGATTTTAGTAAAGTAGTGAAAAGCACTATCTTCATCAATGACATGAATAATTTTGCAAAAATAAATGAAGTATATGCTCGCTATATGGTAGAACCATACCCAGCTAGAGAAACTGTAGAAGTAAGCAAGCTTCCTAAAAATGTAAATGTAGAAATAAGCGTTATTGCGTTGGTTTAACACGCTCTCTTCTATTGATTTTTTTACAGACAATCCACACTGTTGGTAAAAAAATCAATTGTAAAAACTAGAATCTATAATTTTATATTATGATAATAATAGGCATCACAGGAACTATTGGAGCTGGCAAAGGCACTGTAGTTGATTATTTAGTGAAAAAACATCACTACGACCATTTTTCAGTAAGAAAATTTTTGACTGCAATCATAGAAACCAAAGGCCTACCACTCAATAGAGATAGTATGGTGGCTGTAGCAAATGATTTAAGAGCAAATAATAGCCCCAGCTATATAGTTGAGCAACTCTATGATATGGCTATTCAGAGTAAAAACAATTGTATTATAGAAAGTATACGTACTCCCGGCGAAATAGATGCTCTTAGAAAACTAGGCAATTTCTATCTACTTGCTGTAGATGCAGACCCTAAAACCAGATACGAACGTATAGTAATAAGAAATAGTGAAACAGATAAAATCAGTTTTGAAACATTTATAGAAAATGAAAAAAGAGAAATGACTGCTACTGATCCCAATAAGCAAAATTTATCTGTATGTATGAGCAAATCAGATTTTACGGTAGAAAACAGTGGTTCATTTGAAGATTTAAATGTTCAGATTGAAAAAATATTAGCATCAATAACAAAATAGAATTTTATAAAATGGAAACATATATAAGACCAAGTTGGGATGATTATTTTATAGAGGTAATGGATGGCATCTCAAAAAGAGCCACTTGTGGACGTGGAAGAAGTGGCTGTGTTATTGCAAAAAACAATCAAATATTGGTGACTGGATATGTAGGCTCACCAGCAGGTCTTCCTCACTGTGATGAGATAGGTCATCAAATGAAAAAAGTAATACATGTAGATGAAGGCGATAAAGTGACGGAACATTGTGTACGTACTGTTCATGCTGAACAAAATGCTATCTGTCAAGCAGCTAGAAGAGGTGTAGCACTCGAAGGCTCTACACTCTATTGTAGAATGACACCTTGTAGAGTATGTGCCATGCTCATTATCAATTGTGGAATAACTCGTGTGGTATGTCAAAGAAAATATCAAGCAGGTGGTGAGAGCGAGGAGATGTTTAAAAAAGTAGGAATTCAATTGGATTTCATACACGACGAAATACAGGAATACGAAAAAAAGTAATATCAAAAATAAATTTTTATTAAATAATCAATTTTAGTGGATATACATTTTGTATATCTATTAAATGTTTATACTTTTAATTATATTTTTTATCAAAAACAAAACATCAAACAATCATGGGACTAATGGATTTTATCAAAAATGAATTAATAGAAATAATAGATTGGGTAGAACAAGACCCGAATATTGTTTTATACAAATTTCAAGACAAAGGAAATAATATAAAATATGGTGCACAGCTTACAGTGCGTGAATCACAAGTAGCCTTATTTATCAATGAAGGGCAAATAGCAGATGTATATATGCCCGGTAGACATGAATTAAATACAGCTAATATGCCAATTCTTACTACTCTCAAAGGCTGGAAATATGGTTTTCAATCACCTTTCAAAGTAGATATCTATTTTATTTCTACCAAACAATTTACCAATCTAAAATGGGGCACACCTAACCCAGTGATGATGCGTGACCCAGAATTTAAACAAGTAAGGCTAAAAGCATTTGGAACCTATTTTATAAAAGTAAAAGATGCAAAAATATTTTTTAAAGAATATGCAGGCACTCATCCAATACTTACTATAGATAAAATAGAAGATAGCTTACGTGATATAGTAGCACCAAAATTTGCAGAAGCCATAGCAGAAGCTAATGTAGCTGTGATGGATATGGTATCTAACTATAGTGAAATCGGAAACGTAATCGCACCAATACTTCAAAGAGATTTAGATGTATTTGGAATCGAGCTCACCAAATTTCAAATCACCTCTACTACCCTACCTGATGAGGTTTTAGCGTTTTATGATAAGATGACCAATATGAATATGGTAGGGAATAATATGGCACAATTTACTCAGTTTCAAACTGCCAATGCCATAGGAGATGCTGCTAATAATCCGGGTGGTGCTGCAGGAGCAGGTATAGGCATTGGTGCAGGTATGGGACTTGGCAATGTGATAGCACAAAATATGATGAATATGAATAACCAAACACAGCAACAAAATAATGCTCCAGCTCCAAAAGAAGACATCATGAAAATGCTGAAAGATTTAGGAGAGTTAAAAACTGCTGGTATTCTTACAGAAGAAGAATTTGCTGCTAAAAAAGCAGAGCTTTTAGCAAAATTATAAGGATATATATTTATGTCTGAAGAAATAATACAAGAAGAGCATCATCTAGCTCCTATAGCTGAAAGTCTTTTAAACAAAGTACTGGAAGTACCATGCCCATCATGTGCAGGAAAACTTTTGTATGATGCCGATCATCAAAAAATTAGTTGCAAATATTGTGGTTATAAAGAAGATTTTGATAAGGCAAACGATAGAGTCACTGAACAAGGATTATTTGAAGCAATAGAAAAAAGCACTCAGTTTAGCATGACGAGCGAAGGGAAGCATGTATATAATTGCAGTGGCTGTGGCTCTAAAGTAATGCTCGATAAAGCTGAAGTACATGTAAGATGTAGTTTTTGTGGGAGCAAAAATGTAAATGAAGAAGCATTTGAAAGTAATTATATTCAGCCAGCTGGTATCATTGCATTTAAAAATTCTGAAGCAAAGGCGCAAGAGATATATAAAGAATGGATAGGTAAAGGATTTTTTACTCCAAAAAAATTAAAGACTGGTTCTTTTGTAAATAATTTGCAAGGTGTATATATTCCATTTTGGACATACGATGCAGACACACAAAGCCAATGGTGTGGATATGCCGGCAAATATTACTATGTTACAAAAACTAGGTACGTAAATGGAAAAACTGAGAGCTATCAAGAACAACGTACCGAATGGATATGGCGTGAAGGAGTGCATGCAAAATTTTTTGATGATGTACTCGTATCTTCTTCCAGGGGTGCAGCACAAAATGAAGTACAGAAAATATTTCCGTATAACTTGAAAGAAGTAGTCAATTTTAATCCAAAACTTTTACTAGGCTGGGAAGCAGAGATATATAATATAGATGTAAAAAATGGATATAGAACTGCGGAAGAAATAATGAATAACACCATACATGACGAATGTACAGAGATGCTACGAATGGATACTTATAGAGACCTCCAAGTGCGCACTCAAAAGTCGGCTCAGACTTTCAAGCACATTCTACTACCATTATGGATATGTAGCTACGACTATAATGGAAAGATTTATAAATTTCTAGTAAACGGACAAACAGGTAAAATAGAAGGTAGTAAACCAATAGATAAAATGAAAGTAGCGATTTGTATAATTATAGGTATTATTATACTTTTAATATTATTTTTCTTATTCAAAAAATAAATTTTTCACCTTGAAATCCAATTCAAATGAACACATTAGACAATTTTAGTAAAAGATTTTTGACAATTAGTATTTCTTTATCAGTGATACTTCTAAGTGCATCTTTATTTATTTTTTCTATCAAAACTGCTACAGCATCAAGTGCTCCTGCAAAATTTCCTAGTCCATATTCAGCTTCTGAAAACTATAGTCCATTAGGCATATACAATGGCTATGTATATTATTTTTATATGAGTGGAAGTACTATAGAATTTTCTAAAGTAAAAACAGATGTAGCAAAAGATTTTACAGAAAATTATAAATAAACGAATTTATAAAACATAAAAAAACTCGATAGAATCTATCGAGTTTTTTTTTATTATTTCTGAATAACTATCTTACTTGTTTTTGAACTATACTTTATTAAATAAGTTCCATTCGGTATAAAAGTAACATCTATCTCTTGATGGTTTTTCGCGTTTGTTTTTGATATTAGCTGACCATATATATCATATATGTATATATACTCATCTTTAAGTGGATTATCAATAAACATATAAACTTTATTTGTAGCAGGATTTGGATATATAGTATAACTAATATCACTACTTATATCATTGATAGAAACTGTTTCATTATTTCTATTAAAAGTATGTTGTTGACTTACGAAATTTCCTGTACCATTTGGTATACGAGCATATGCTATATCCATAGACTGTGCACCAAAGCTTACATTGTCTAGTATTTCACGATTACTATTCAATAAAAATAGTTTTTCTCCATTAGAGGCAGATAGTTTGAAGTTGGTATGCAAAGGACCTTGAGAACCATCTTCATCTGCCCACAATATAAGATATGAATTTCCTGGCATTGACGTTCCTGTTGGTATTTGAAACTTAGTGTAGTTAAGAGTATCATCACTTATAAAATAGTTGCTGATATCCACTGTACTCGAACTAGTATTATACAACTCTATCCAATCTTCAAATTGCCCCGCTTCATCTGCTATTGATACTGAATTTGAAGCCATCAATTCATTGATGACAATAGAAGAGTTTGAAGCTATTTGTGGTTTTATATAATATATATATACATTGTGTTCAGCTCCTGGAGGGTCATACGAGACGGTCTTTGGAATATTATTAGCAACAGCTTCTACATAAAAACGTACCCAAGTAGCACCTAATTGTTTTGGAATATATGCTGCATAAGTACCATCACCTGCAGCTCCATCATTGTGTATACCATCGTCGTACATGGCTATTTTAGTAAAATTGCCTACAATATTTGTTGCGTAATATAGATTGATTCCAAGAATACCTAGACCATGAGAAGCTGTAGTTCTTATAAGTGATGAATCATTTGTAGTGACTGGTGCCCAAGGTATATTGTTTACTAAATAAGTAGTAGAACTAATCATAGGAGACTCTACATTTACTTCAGGATTTGTCAATAAAAAATTTCTTCTATAAGATATAAAACTTTTTAAAGTATCTAATTCTCTAGTAAAAGATGTATACGTACTTAATTTAATGGGATCAGCATTAACAAAAGAATCTATTTTATCTCCAATACTATCTATAAAATTATGTGCTGTTGTAATGTCAAAATCTTCATTTATCAATGTACGTAAATGAGCTAAATATCTTTGTCTGTATTCTGGCACCACAAAAAGTCTATGCATTAATGGATAATTGTCATTAGTTGCATTATAAAATGGACTCCATGCTTTATTTCTTCCTTCCATCACGCTATTGCCATCATACTCAAGTGGAGTGATTCTACCTGTCTCCGATTCCCAATATGCAAAATAATCCATCTTACCTTTAAAAATATAACCATCATCATCTGAGTATAAATTTTCTGTAGCAACGTGCCAAAGAGATCTATCTACATCCAATACTGGTGGTATAACTGTAGTTCTATTTGGCAATAGAGTATTTCCTAATTTATCACAAGTAGTGATTAGGTCTTGCCATGGATGAACTTTGGAAGTAAATTTCAAATCATAATGAGTTTTATATCTAGCAGAGTCCGTACCAAGCCAGTTGAGTGCAGCTGTACTATCACCCCACATTCCTCCACCTCCTCCTGGTGATCCTGGAGGTTTATCAGCTCTCCAATGTGTACCATTATTAGATAAAAACCATTCTTTGATAAATGATTTATTTAAGTTTTGAACACATGGATATAAACCATATTCAACACCATTTACTTTTAACCATACATAGGTCACTTTTGCTCCTGGTATATGATTTCTTTCATGTGTAAAATAATAGAACTCTCGCATAAAACTTGGATCGCCAAAACAATTATTTAAATTCAAAGTATTATATCCATCTATATCTTGATCTTCTTTTTTATAATCTAAAGATATGTTGAATGATTTTTTTCTACTGGTACCAGTCATAGAATAGGAAGTCTGTCCTTTGTATCTCACACCTACACTATCATAGGAGACTCCATCTATCTTCATATTTGCTACTAAGTCTGTTTTAGAGGCATAATTTGAAGCGAGCGTAGTCAAATAATTAGGATCCCAAAAAGTGATTTCAATATACTTTACATTATTTTGTTCGAAGAAGTTATTGGGAAGCTTAGAACCTGTCAATAGTTGTCTATTATCTGAACTAAGGTCTATTTCTTTTGGAAATCCTTGACCAAATAATTGAGCACAAATAAATAAAAAATAAAATGGTAATAGGTTTTTCATATTAAATTTATATAGTTAATAATTACTAGACGATAATAAAGAAATAATCCTTTGTTTGGCATAACTATTTCATCTTTGATCTCTTCATCAGATAAGGCATCAGTATTTGCTTGAATCCATTATCTATTGGCGCTTCTATATAATCGATTTTATATTGTTGGCATCTTAGTTTCAATGCTTTTTTGTAATTACTCATTTTTTCTAAATAATGAGATTTTACTTGGGATGCATTTAGTTTTAGTTCGCTACCACTTTCCATATCTACAAATAAATAAGGTCTGTTTTCAAACTCAAAATCTACTTCATGTTTTTTATCCACTACATGAAAAAATAATATTTCATGTTTATTAAATTTAAGATGTTGCAATGCTTCAAATAATTTTTCTTGATGTGTAGAATCTATAGATTCATTGTCAAACATATCACTGAATATAACCACCATCGAGCGCTTATGAATATTCTCTGCTATCTCATGTAAACATTTGATAGCATTCGTTTTTTTCTGTTGATTCTTATTCAGTGTATTTAAAAGATAATTATACAAAAGATTTTTATGAACGATACTACTTTTAGAAATAGTATGTGTATGAACTGACTCATCAAATAAACTCAAACCAAAAGCATCACGTTGTCTTTTGAGAAGCTCTATCATGGATGCAATAGCCAATACAGAAAATTGCATTTTATTTTTAGCCACATCTTTTGGAAAATACATTGATGAAGAAGTATCTAAAATAAAATGACAACGAAGATTGGTTTCTTCTTCATATTTTTTAGTATACATTTTATCGGTACGAGCAAATACTTTCCAATCTACATTTTTTGTACTTTCACCTTCGTTGTATATTCTGTGCTCTGCAAACTCAACACTGAATCCATGAAAAGGACTTTTATGCAGCCCGATAATAAAACCTTCTACAACCTGACGTGCAAGCAAATCAAGGTTTTCAAATTCTTTTATTTCTTCTTGTTGTAGGATATTGTTTGACATAAAGTACTATAAAAATAAGCAATAATTTCTAGATGAACTATTTTGATTTTATTTTTTGCTTTTTTTGTTTTTCTTCGGCTCAGGTTTTACTTCAGTAGCTTTTTCTTTTAGTAGTATTTCTTTGTCGTAGTCTAGCTCTCCTCCTTGATATCCCATTTGTTTGAGCACCCAACCTTGTCTTTTTCGCATATATCCTGTAGGATTTGCCAAATCAAATTTTCGAGGATTGGGTAGCACAATAGACATCAATGCACATTGTGTAGTAGTAAGATTTTTTGCATCTTTTTTAAAATAAGTTTGTGCTGCAGCTTCAGCTCCATATACTCCATCGCCAAATTCAATCACGTTCAAATAAACTTCCATGATACGTTCTTTGCTCCAAATTTTTTCTATCAAAAATGTAAAATAAACTTCTAATCCTTTTCTTATCCAACCTCTATTTGGCCAAAGAAATACATTTTTAGCACATTGTTGAGATATAGTACTTGCGCCTCTCGTTTTTGGTTTTTTCTTGCCTTCTTGTTTTTCGTTATACTCCATAGCTTTTTCAATAGCTTTCATATCAAAACCTTCATGCACTAAAAAGTTTTGATCTTCTGCACAAAAAACAGCTAACTCTAATTTTGGATTAATATTTTCTTTGCTCACCCAATCTTTTTTTATCTGAAAAGATTTGCCATCTGCCACTCGTTCAAAACCACGCTGAAACATAAGAATAGTATAGGGAACAGGAATAAACCTATATACAACTACTAATAATACACTCCCTATAAAAAAAGCAAGAATTGCTTTCCAAAAATAAGTAAGGTATTTTTTGAATCTATTTTTCATCATACAAATTTACAAGCAAATAATAAATATAAAAAAATCCCTCTCAAAATTGAGAAGGATTTTTGTTTTGTATTCATGACACAGCATTTATTCACTCTCTATAAATTTGGCTTGTATATTATTAGATACTCTTTATATATTTTATAAACACAAACATAAAGCTCTATTAAATATAATCCAATAGCTTATATTCATTGTGACAGAGCAATGACAGAAAACAAAAGAATTTGACAAATTGATGACAGAATACTTTATTCCAAATAATCTAAATCTTTATGAAAAGATTCTCGTACAAAATATAAACTAATGAAAGCAATAAGCATACAAATACCACCAACTAAATAGCCACTAAATACCATACCTAGCGAACAGGTAATAGATAAATATTTGAATAATGAAGTAATAGGCCATACACTTCCTCTCACAAAATTAGGAACGGTATTGGTCACTGTGCTACGAATATTAGTTCCAAATTGCTCTGATGCAATGGTTACAAATAATGCCCAATAGCCAGTGCCTGCACCTAGAGCAAAACACATAAAATAAAATAATTCTACTGAAATATTTTTTAATACTAAATATAAAACTATACAAATAACAGATATCAATAAATAAGTCAGTACAACTTTCTTTCTACTTTTGAGAACTTGACTTAATAAACCACTAAATATATCTCCTACACATAAACCAATATATGAATACATAATAGCATCCTCTGTATGCACTTCTCCACTTACGTTTAGCAATACAGCAAACTTTTTAGCATTACCCATAAGCACCGCTATTATAAACCAAATAGGTACTCCTACACCAATGCAGGTAATATATTTTAGAAAACGTTCTTTAGATTGAAAGAGCATAAAAAAATTGCCTCTTTGAACAGATGAATCATCTAAAGACTTATACATGCCTGACTCCAATGTACCAGCTCGCAATGCTAATAATAATAAGCCTAGAACTCCACCGATGATATATAGTGTACTCCAATCCAATCCACTTTTTTTCAATAATGCAGCCATAACTGCACCCAATGCACCAAAGCTCACAATAATCATGGTGCCTATACCCCGCTTATCTTTTTCCATTGTTTCGGAGATGAGGGTAATGCCTGCACCTAATTCGCCTGCTAAGCCTACTCCTGCTATAAAACGAGCTACTGAATAGGTATTGATATCATATACAAATGCATTGCCTAAATTAGCTATCGAGTACAAAAGAATCGAACCAAATAATACTTTTACTCTACCTATTTTGTCACCCATGATTCCCCATAACAAACCACCTACAAGCATCCCTATCATTTGAAAATTAAATAAACGTGTACCATACTCAAAAAGTTCTGTTTCTGTTTTATAACCTAGTGCTATCAAACTATCTGCTTTCACTACTTGAAACAAAATCAAATCATAAATATCTACAAAGTAGCCTAGAGATGCTACTATTACAAGTAAGTAGGGGATATTGTATTTTTTTAATGACATAAAAAAAATTAGATGCCTGCCATAGCTTCTATCAAATCATATTTAGTAATGATACTATGTAGACCAGAATTTTCTTTTACTAATACAGCACTCATTTCTTTGCTAAGCATTTTACTGATGTCTGATGCAGTAGCTTCTATACTTACTAAAGGGAAAGGTGCATTCATCACTTCTTTTACTTTTTTATCTTTATTAAATGGATTTTCCATTAAATTTTCTAAAATAATTTTTTCTGTGATACTACCTACTATATCTAATTCAGTACCTACAGGAATCTGACTCAATCCGTTTTCTTTCATCGTATGAAAAACAGTGGCTAATGTATCTTCAGGAGAAGCTATGATTAATTTTTTCATATTTTTTCTATCAATAATATTTCTAGCATTGATGACTTCATCTTTTAGATATCCACGCTCACGCATCCACTCATCATTATATATTTTTGCTACATATCTACTACCATGATCATGGAGTATTATCACTACTACATCACCTTCTTTAAATTTGTCTTTCAATTGTAAGAGCCCTTGCATAACCGTACCTGCACTATATCCACAAAACAATCCTTCTTCTTTAGCCAGTTTACGAGCCATTATAGCTCCATCCATATCCGTCACTTGCTCTATATGATCTATCAAATTCATATCATAGTTTTGAGGTACAAAGTCCTCTCCTATTCCTTCTGTGAAATATGGATATACTTCATTCATATCTAATTGTCCTGTTTCTTTATATTTTTTCAATAAAGAACCATATACATCAATACCATATACTTTGATATTTGGATTTTTTTCTTTTAGATACATAGCAGTGCCACATACAGTACCACCAGTGCCTATCGTAGTAACATAGTGTGTTACTTTACCATCTGTTTGATCCCAAATTTCTGGACCTGTAGACTCATAATGAGCTTGTCTATTACTTAGATTGTCATATTGATTTAAGTGTACACTATTCGGGATTTCTTTAGCTAATCTTTTTGCTACTGAATAATACGAACGAGGATCTTCTGGTTCAACATTGGTAGGACATACAATAACATCTGCACCTACAGCACGAAGAATATCAACTTTTGATTTACTTTGCTTATCAGTAGTAGTAAAAATACATTTATATCCTTTTACAACACTAGCTAAAGCAATACCCATTCCTGTATTACCGCTAGTGCATTCTATTATAGTTCCTCCTAGTTTTAGAGTGCCATTTTTTTCAGCATCTTCTACCATTTTTATTCCTATTCTATCCTTAATAGAATTACCAGGATTAAAGTATTCTACTTTAGCAAAAAACTGACCAGGAATATCTTTAGTAAGTTTATTAATTTTTACAAGTGGTGTTTTACCTACTGTTTCGAGGATATTATTATAGTATTTCATATTTGTATATTTATATACAAAGGTAATACTATTCTATTTGATATAGAAATACATACAATAAGTCAACTACTATGACTGTGATTTATTCCTTTATAGCTTTTTTGGGGAAATTGAATAAAAAAGAAGTAGCAAGAGGTACTGCAAATATAGCTACTGTAATACCAGATATTATTAAATCTGTTGACTCTGAATCAAGAAACTTTGTAATACCACTCTCTGGCATAAAATGTGTCACAATAGAAATAGTAAGTTTTACACCTAATATAGCTATCACAATAAATGCTGCATATTCTAAGAATGGATATTTCTCCATCAAATTTACAAATGCTTGTGCCACAAATCTCATAGCTAAAATACCAATAAAAACACCAATCCAAATAAGTCCTAATTTATCTGTAAATGCTACTGCAGCAAAAACATTATCGATAGAAAATGCCATATCCATCAGTTCTATCAAGGCAACTGTAGCCCAAAATTGACCTACCCAACCTATGATAGTTTTATAAATTTTATTTTCTTCTTTATTGTTTTCATCTCCTGCTTCGTCATCACTATCTGTTTTATTCATTTTACCTTTGAAAAAATCAAAAGCTAGATATAATAAATAAAGACCTCCAATAGGTTTTAGCCACCATACTTTTATCAACACGCCAGCCAATAATAATGCTAATCCTCTAAAAACATAAGCACCTATAATACCATATTTAAGTGCTTTTTTTCTTTGCTCGTGTGGTAAATCTAAAACCATAGTAGCTAATACTGCTGCATTATCAACGGATAGTAGACTTTCTATTACTATTAAATTTAATATAATAATTAATGCTGATTGTAAATTGTCTCCGAATAATTCTGTAAAATTCATAAAACTATATTTTATGCAAAACTAGTAAAATATATAAGAATATTATCTAATCGGATTTAATGAAAGCATCGTATTGTAGAAAACATCTATCTCATTCTGATTCAATGGTCTTTTTTCACTATGTAAATTAGCTATAATCCAATATTTAAAACGTTCACCACAATTGATATAAAATATATAATCATAAAATTGCTGATCTACTGAATACATTTTAGCTACACATTCATATGGAAAGTTTTTTACATTGATATTAAAAACCGATAATTTATCATATTTCATCTTATAATAATTGCTTATATATCCTACAGCGTCTGCTGTTTCTGGACTGAATTTGTCGATAATATAAAATTCAAATGGTTTGTATGAAGAAACTCTGGGTGTATATTTTATATGACCTTCATATAAAGATACAGTTTGAATCTGAGGCTGATAACCAGATGGTGTTTTTAATTGATATATATAATTTTTGCCAAATACAGTTTCAAATCCAGGTTTGATAAATAAATCTTCAGCAATTTGAGAATAGGTAATAGAAGTGAAAAATATAAAGAAAAAAAGTAATATTGACCTCATATATATAAATTATGTTCTTTAATACGGATATATTAAAATTTTGTTACATGTATTTTATACAACCGCAATGATATTAGGGTCATCGATTTCTATTTTAAGATTGTCAATAATAAATAATTGACGCTCCATAGTGTTTTTGCCCATATAGTATTCCAACATTTTTTTAATTGTTGTATTCTCTTTAAAAATCACTGGTGTAAGTTTTATATTTTCATTGATAAATTCTTCAAATTCTTCTGGACTTATTTCACCTAAGCCTTTAAATCTTGTAATCTCAGCTTTACCTTTTAGTTTTTCTATCGCATTTTTTCTTTCTTCATCGCTATAGCAATAAATGGTTTCTTTTTTATCTCTTACTCTAAATAATGGCGTTTCCAATATTTTTACATGGCCACCTTTGACTAGGTCTGGAAAAAATTGTAAAAAAAATGTAAGCAATAATAAACGAATATGCATACCATCGACATCCGCATCAGTTGCTATCACTACATTGTTATATCTAAGATCGTCTATTGACTCTTCGATATTTAGAGCATGCTGCAATAGATTAAATTCTTCATTTTCATATACTACTTTTTTGGTAAGTCCATAACAATTTAGAGGTTTTCCTCTAAGACTAAATACTGCTTGGGTTTCTACATCTCTCGCTTTTGTAATAGACCCACTAGCACTATCGCCCTCAGTGATAAAAACTGTCGTATCTTGTTTTCTTTCACCTTTACCTTCGTTTAGATGTGTTCTGCAATCTCTTAGATTTTTATTATGTAGATTGGCTTTTTTAGCTCTTTGTTGAGCTAGTTTTTTTACTCCAGCCATATCTTTTCTTTCACGCTCGCTTAGCATTATTTTGCGAAGTAGCGCATCTGCTGTTATGGGATTTTTATGTAAAAAATCATCTAATTGTTTTGATAAAAATTCTCCTATGAAATTTTTCATAGTAAGTTTTTCATCCACATTTACAGTACCTAATTTTGTTTTTGTTTGACTTTCAAAAACTGGCTCTTGTATTCGAATACTTACAGCGCCTACAATGGCTGTACGAATATCAACCGCTTCAAAATCTTTTTTATAATAATCTCTAATTGTTTTTACAAAAGATTCTCTAAATGCTGCTAAGTGCGTACCACCCATGATGGTGTGCTGTCCATTCACAAAAGAATAATATTCCTCACCATATTGATTGGCATGAGTGATAGCTACTTCTATATCTTCTCCTTTTAAATGAATGATTGGATATACGATACTTTCTTCATCTACTTTTCTTTTTAGCAAATCTAATAAGCCATCTTTTGATGCATATTTTTGACCATTGAAATGCATAGTTAGGCCTGTATTAAGATAGGCATAATTCCACATTTGGTTTTCTAAATACTCTGGTATGAAATGGTAATTTTTAAAAATAGCAGTATCTGGAGTGAAATACATACGAGTACCGTTTGCCTCATCAGTTGTAGATATTTTATGATCTTTTACAAGATTACCTTTTTCAAATTCAGCTATTTTTTTCTGGCCATCTCGTATACTTTCTACTTTGAAATAAGTAGATAATGCATTTACTGCTTTAGTACCTACCCCATTTAGACCTACTGATTTTTTAAATGCTTTGCTATCATACTTCCCTCCTGTATTTATCTGAGAAACACAATCAATAACTTTACCTAATGGAATACCTCGTCCATAATCTCTTATATCTACACTATCTTTATTAACAGTTATTTCTACTTTTTTGCCATGTCCCATTACATACTCATCGATGCAATTATCTATTACTTCTTTTATTAGTATGTATATACCATCATCTTGCGAAGAACCATCTCCTGTTTTTCCTATATACATACCCGGTCTTAGTCGCATATGTTCTTTCCAATCGAGCGAGCGTATATTATCTTCGTTATAATCTAAATTTTCTGCCATTTTTATGTTCTATTAAATCTACTACAAATATACATTCGATAAAGCATAGGAACGAATACATGGTATATTGAGTATTCAACAATTTGTGTGTAAAAATTAAAACTGTCTACTTTTTTAAATAAATAATAGGCTATTTGTTACTGTTTTTCTCAAATTTTCCCATATCGTTTTGTATGATAGTAATTGTTTCTAACATCCATTGTACAGCTTGAAGAATCTCTGTTTCTTTATATTTTGGCAATAATTTTATGATGGCTTGTAATGTATTTGGTTGAATGGAGATTTCTTTTAGAACTGCTTCACAAATAGAATTAAAAGAACTTGAATCTAAACCTAATTTTTTCTTTTTCAAACATACATCACATACTTTGCAATCTTCTTGATTATCCTCACCAAAATACTTACTAAACAAAATATTTCTACATATATGAGCTGATGAAGCATAATAAATCATATCATTAAGCTTTCTTTCTTTGTTTTTATATCTTTTTTTTATAAACTGACTATCGAGTAGTACATTATTTTTATTGTGTCTCTCTTGCAAAAATTGGATCTTGGGAGAATTGTTTTCTGGAATATATTCTAGGTATTTATGTGACTGAAGTAATACTAAAGCTTTTTTGATATCAGGAATAGTTGTTTTTAATTTATTAGCTAAATACGATTCTTTTATATTGACAAAATTTTCAAATAATCCTTCATATGATCGCAATAATAATTTAATTAAAGGGTCATATTGCTTATGTGATATTTGTAATTTGTACAACTCTTCTTTATTGCAAGTTATCATTACTTTTGATTGTGAGTATATGGTCTCTGTAGCTTGGATTATTTCTTGCTGTTCGAGTATTTTCAATGCTACAAGTACTTTAGAAGGATTCAATGCATATTTTTGACAAAACTCTTCTATACTAAAATCAAAAGATTCATTTTTACCACTACCTATTGCTAATAAAAAAAACTGACATAATAAATCATAGTAATATCTTAAGTCTTCTATGCTTACTTCATTATCCTTTAATTGTTGTATGGAGCTTGTTGCGTCTATTTTATGAAATAATAAAACAGCAAATGCTTTTTTTTCATCTCTACCTGCACGACCAGCTTCTTGATAATAACTTTCTAAATCTGGAGGCATATCCATATGTACTACTACTCTTACATCGGGCTTATCTATTCCCATTCCAAATGCATTAGTACACACTATTATTCTAGTTTTGTTTTTTATCCAATTGCTTTGTTTACGTTCTCTATCTTCATTGCTCAAACCTGCATGATAAAAATCTGCACTTATTTCTTGCTTATATAAATATGCTGCTATATCTTTTGTACGTTTTCTATTTCGAACATATACAATACCTGTGCCTGATACTTTTTTTAATATTTCACTAAGCTTTCCTAATTTGTTTTCTTCTTCTAAAACTACATAAGAAATATTTTTTCTAACAAAACTTTTTCTAAATATTTGTTGATTTTTGAACTGTAATTTTTCTTGAATATCTTCTACCACATCAGCTGTAGCTGTAGCTGTGAGGGCTATACAAGACACCTTGGGCAACATCTCTCTCAACTTTACAATTTGAAGGTATGCTGGTCTAAAATCATATCCCCATTGACTGATACAATGTGCTTCATCAATAGCTATAAGTGAAACATTCATCTTCTTTAATCGCTCTGAAAAAATATCTGTAAGTATACGTTCTGGTGATAGGTATAAAAATTTATATTCACCAAGCATTGCATTATTTAGCACTACATCTATTTGTTTGTAATGCATACTTGAATTTATAGTCGCTGCTTTTATTCCTCTATTTACTAAGTTATCTACTTGATCTTTCATTAGTGCAATGAGAGGAGAAATAACTATACACATTCCATCCATAGCCAATGCGGGAATTTGAAAACATATGGACTTGCCACCACCTGTAGGAAGCAATGCTAGAGTATCATTGCCTTCTAATACACTTTCAATGATTTCTTGCTGTGGATACCTAAATGTATCAAAACCCCAATACTGTTTTAAAATTTCGTGTATTGTACTCACAGCTTATAGACTATTATGAAATTATTTTACCATCTTTCATCACTAATTTTCTATCTGCTTTATCAGCAAATTCATTGTTGTGAGTTACTATGATAAATGTTTGAGACAATTCTTTTCTTAATAAAAAAAATAAATCGTGAAGTTCTTTAGCTCTCTCACTATCTAGATTACCGCTTGGTTCATCTGCAAATACTACCGCTGGATTATTTATCAATGCTCTAGCTACGGCTACTCGTTGCTGTTCACCACCACTCAACTGACTTGGTTTATTATCTTTTCTATGTGTAAGATGAAGCATGTCTAAAAGTTTTAGTGCTTTCTGTTTCGATTCGTTTTCTTTTTCACCTTTTATGAGTGCTGGTATACATATATTTTCTAATGCTGTAAACTCTGGAAGTAAGTGATGAAATTGAAAAATAAATCCAATTTGTTCATTTCTAAATTTATTTAAAGCATTATTTTTCAACAAATTTACTTGTGTATTATTAATAAAAAGTGCTCCTTTATCAGCAGTATCTAAAGTACCCAAAATATGAAGTAACGTACTTTTGCCTGCTCCTGAAGAACCTACTATACTGATAATTTCTGCCTTATCTACTTTTAGAGATACGTCTTGTAGTACATGTATATCTCCATAAGATTTAAAAATATTTCTAGCTTCTAACATATAGTAAATGTATTATTTTTTTAATAATAAATAGGTATAAAGTTGAAGAGTTTTATATATTAGTGTTTGAAAAAAAGATATTAATAAGATTTGAAAAAATATTTAGCTATTATTGTTGCCTTTGTATTAATTATACTTGGTGTTTTCTTGATGAAAAAACTTGTCATAAAACAAAAAGCTGAGCGATTATATGAAACAACTAGATTTAGAAATCTATCCTCTATAGTTCAATCAGAAACATTTATAGTAGGTACTACTATCAATCCTATCAGTTTTTATTATTACAAAGATACTAAAGCTGGCTTTGAATATGAAATAGCAAAAGAAATAGCAAAAAAACTAAATCTAAATCTACAAATAATAACTGTGGCCAATGATTCTACTTTATATAGTATGATGCGCAAAGGTCAAATAGATATGGCTATGAATAAATTCTTGAGTATTGATAATAATTATTCAAAAGATTTTGAGTATACAAATAATATATATAAATCTCATTTGCATTTAATCAGTTTTAGTAATAAAGATACTAGTAAAACAGCTATAGATAAAAGAATTGCTTATTCAAAAGTCATTATACCTAGTCAAGAATTTAACCATTTACCTTTAGATTATATTACTAAGTATCTACCTAAAAATACAAATATTATTTTTGATGACACAGCATCTTCATTTGAACTGATGAAAAAGCTTGCAAACAAAGACAGCATCATGTTGCTGACTTGGGATTATATGTATGAATTATCTAATCTTGATGAAATAAAAAAGTTTAATAGTAAAGAAATATTAACAGAAAACGAAATGACTTTTATAGTTGCCAATCAAAATATTGAACTTTTAGATACTATTAATTTTATTATTGAAAAATTTAAAAACACTAAAAAGTATAGTGATATTACTAAAAAATATCTTCAAAATAATGAAGTAGTAACAATAGATATTAATGAAAATGAAACCGCACTGAGCATTCCTAAAAAATATAGAAAAGGTGCAATTTCACTATTTGATGAATTGATAAAAAAACATGCGAAACAAAATAAACTAGATTGGAAACTTGTAGCAGCTGTGATTTATAAAGAAAGTAGTTTTAATCCTCAGGCAATAAGTCCTTATGGGGCAAGTGGGCTAATGCAACTAATGCCTGAAACTGGGAAAAGATTTGGAGCAGATAGCTTATTAGATCCTGAACAAAGTATAAAAGCTGGTTGTGCATACCTAAAATATCTTAATAATTATTGGAGCAAAAAAGTAAATGATAGTACTCAGATAAAATACTTTGTACTAGCTTCATACAATAGTGGTCAAGGGCACATTATAGATGCTCAAAAATTAGCTGAAAAATACAATTCAAATCCAAATATATGGTTTGAAAATGTAGAATTATATCTTAGTCTTATGTCAGACCCTAAATATTACAATGACCCTGTGTGCAAACTTGGCTATTGTAGAGCATCAGAAACAATCTCTTTTGTAAGAGTAGTTAGTGCTAAGCACAAACAATATATAGATACTGTAAAATAACTAAATATATTTAATGATGGTGACCACCTGGACCATGAACATGTCCGTGGCTTAATTCATCTGGAGTAGCTTCACGAACACTTGAAATACTACCAGTGAAATGTAATTTTTTTCCAGCCATAGGATGATTAAAATCCATATCTATATTTTCAAGTCCTATTTTAGTAACTAGACCCATATGCTGATTTCCTTGATTATCCATCATAGGTACATAAGTTCCTACTTTTATTTTTTCTGCGTCAAATTTACCCTCCTGATCTAAAAAAATATTAATAGGTAAAGTAGCCACGTTTTCTGGATGGTTAAGCCCATAAGCATCAGCTGCTTCAAGATAAAAATCAAAATTATCTCCGCTTGTTTTACCCATAATATTTTGCTCAAACATAGGTATCATCATACCTATTCCTGCTATAAAAACTAAAGGATTTTCAGCAGTAGTTTGTTCTACATGAGTTTCTGAATTATCGTCATTTACTGTAGATAAAGAATATTGAAGATTTACTACAGATTCGTTTACTATTTGCATTGTTGGTTTACTTGTTTTTTATGATTAATATATAAATTCTACTTTTTTAATAATATCTGGGTGAAGGCTAAAGTATACTGGGCATTTCATGGCTACTCTTTCAAAAATATCTTTATTTTTTTGTTCTTTGAAAGCATCAATTTTTGGGAAATATATTTTAACATGTATTTCACCTATTCTTCTAGGCTCTGCATACATAACTTTTGTAATGTCTGCTTTAGTATGTATCAAATCAATACCCATTTCTTTAGCTTTTATACCTATAATACTAAGCATACATGCTCCTAATGAAGTAGCTGTCAAATCTGTAGGTGAAAAAGCCTCTCCATTTCCATGATTATCTTTAGGTGCATCAGTTACTATTTGGTTTCCACTTTCTATATGTGTGCAAAGAGTACTCAATTTTCCTTTATACTCGATAGTTGATGTCATATTGATTTTAGATTTTAAAGCATCAAACTTAAGTATATATTTTTATTTGAATACAACTTATTTTAAAAAGTCTTGTTTTGTTTATATATTTGTATACGATGAAGATTCGATTTTATATGCTCATTTTGATTTGCCTTTTTGTGAAAATAGGCAATGGACAAGGAAATATCATCAAAGAGGATAGAAACTTTTTGTATCGACACGAATTTTCAGCAGGTATTAAAGTTCAAACCAACTCATATGGTATATATCTAGAAAAAGTATGGATAAAAAATATCTACACTAAGAAATTCATTCAATTTGACCTTTTATACCATTATGATATCAGACAAAAAAAAATGGATGGATTAGCTATAGGCGACAGAACCTATAAGAAATTCGTTTATGGTAAAAGGAATGACATCTTTACTTTAAAATTTAATTTTGGGTATAGGAAAACAATAGCAGAAAGAGCTATGCAAAAAAATGGAGTAGCCCTATATTTTTGCTATTCTGCTGGTTTCAATTTGGGAATAGAAAAACCTTATTTCTTGTTTTTAAGAGACGTAGATAATGTAAACGATGTAAATGCAGAATCTTATAATAATGAAAATAAAGATCGATTTTTAAATAATTCTGGTACTAATGGGCAAATAGTAGGATATGCAGGATTTGCAAGAGGCTGGGGAGATATAAAACCGTTATTTGGGGGCAATCTAAAGTTAGGCCTACATTTTGACTGGGCTAGACAAAGTGTATTTATCAAGTCACTAGAAGTTGGTGCAAATCTAGATGTTTACCATAGAAGTGTTAATATACTTGCAACAAGGAATAATAAACCATATATATTAAACGCATACATAAATTTTCAATTAGGTAAAAGATGGTAACAATCAATATTTTATATATTTTTTTTTAAACAAACAAACATTTGACAATTTAATGACATTTATTATATAAATAAAAAATATATTTGCATATATAAATTAAGAAAAACTATAAATAAATAATATGAAAAAAATTAATTTACTATTTTCATTTCTTGTAATCACTACACTAATCGCCAGTTCTGTAGTGGGTTTTAATTATTACAAAAACGAAAAAACGCCTAAGAAAGTAAAGAAAACTGAAGCACAGATAGCATATGAAGCGATGCTTTACAGACAAAGTTTAATTAAAAATGTAGAAACTGGAACAGTAGATATGGCTGATTTCTATAGAGCTACTAATCAGGCATTAGCTTTAAGAGCATCAGGTTCTAGAGCTGCGTTAGGACTAAATTGGGAAGAAATGGGTCCAGACAATGTGGGTGGAAGAACAAGGGCAGTATTAGTAGACAAAAACAATTCTAATCATGTATTTGCTGGTGGTGTAAGTGGTGGACTATGGGAAAGCACAAATGGTGGACTCAATTGGTCTATAGTTACTCCTATTAGAGATTTAGCAGGTGGCTCTTATTTGAGTATATCTTGTATTGCTCAGTCTGGCAACACTATATATGTAGGTACAGGAGAGGCATTCAATGGTGCTCATCCAGGAAATGGGGTTTATAAATCTACTGATAATGGTGCTACTTGGTCTCACCTCTCATCAACATCTATTCCCTCTATTATTACTCCAGGTGGAAACTTTCCTTGGTCATTAGTAGCAGATATAGCTGTCGATCCTACTAATCCGGATCATGTTTATGCTTCTCTAGATAATACAGGTCTTACCGAAAGTAGAGATGGTGGTCTTACTTGGTCAGAACCAGCAGGAATACTTAACAACACTAACTCTGGATGTGTGAAAATAGGTAATGATGGTAATCTTATTTATGCTGTAATAAATGGTAATAAAATATGGAGATCTAATGATGCTGGTGTTACGTGGACACATTTGACACAATCAGGAAATCCACTAAGTACATTCCCTGCAATGAGTATCACTACACGTACTCAAATAGCGATAGCTCCTTCTGATAATAATTATACTTACTTATCTTGTAATAGTGCTTCTGGATGTATATCTGGTGTTTTCAAAACTGTAGATGGCGGTATATCTTGGTCACAAATACTAGGTGCTGGTAGTTCTGCAGATCCTATGGCTCAGCCAGGAGGTGGAAGTGGATGTCAAGGATGGTATGACCACTGTATAGCTGTTGTGCCAAATGATGAAACTCAAATATACGTAGGTGGTATTACTTTATGGTCGTATTCTGAAGGTTTGAGCTGGAAAAGATCTGATCAACTAGGTACAGAAGGTGTAGGTTATGACAGTCCTCATTATGTACATGCAGACAAGCATACAATTGTTTTTGATCCTAATAATCCTGAAGTAATGTATATAGGTCAAGATGGTGGCGTATCTAAAACATCTAATGCTCATGCTGGATTCCCTACTCCTACATTCAAATCATTAGATAAAGATTATAGAGTAACACAATACTATGGAGTAGCTGCTAATAAAGATGGATGGATGTTGGCAGGTTCACAAGATAATGGTTCTCATTTAATAGATTTTAATGGTAATACAGCTAGAGCAGCTAAAGAAGCTAGAGGCGGAGATGGATTTGCAAGCGACATGTCTAGTTTGAATACTAATATTATGTTCGCATCAGTGTATACAAGTGATATGCAACGTTCTGGTAATAAAGGAGTTTCTTTTGGAGGATTTTTTGATAGTAAAATAGATCCAGATGGAAGCGGTGAACCAGGTACTTGTGATGGTTGTAGTCCATTTTTTACATTTGGTTCTCTAATGGAAACCAAAACAGCTAATAATTCTATCAAAAACGCTGTTTATAAAAATACTGGAACATCTGTAATTACATCTGGTACTACAATACAAATTTTAAGTAATACAGGGGTTACATTCCCTTATACATTAATGAGCGATTTAAATATAGGAGATTCGGTTTCTACAAGAGATGTTTATGATGCAAAATACTTTTTAGCTACTTCCCTTTCAGCAACTCCTGGATGTGGTGCTTGGGTATGTATCAATCCTTTAAATATCACACAAAATCCTAAGTGGTTTAAATTGCCTATTCCACAACAAATGCAAGCTATCGATTTTTCTAAAGACGGAAATACAGCATACATAGGTGCTGGTGGTACATTATATAGAATCACTGGTTTTAACACAGCTACCTACAACTATACAACTGGAGTAATTACAGGTTTAACTACAAACACATGTGCACTTCCTGCTCCATCTAGAACTATTGGAGGTGTAGGAGTAGATCCTAATGATGAAAATCACGTAGCTATAGCTAGAACAGGTTATGGTAGTACTGGTACAGTAGCACACTCTACAAATGGTATCAATTTTACTGATGTATCAGGTGACCTTCCTAGAATGCCTGCATATGACATAGTAATAGATGCAAATGATGCAGATAATTATATAGTAGGAACAGAACTTGGTATTTGGTCTACAGATAATAGAGGAACTAACTGGGTAGAAGAAAATTCTGGTTTAGCCGGTAATGATTTAGGTTGGGTTCCAGTATATAGACTTAGACAATATGCATTATTTGAAGATGCTTGCCCAGTAATATATGCTGGTACTCACGGTAGAGGTATGTGGAGATGTACAAGCTTAACACCTACTGCATGTAAAACTTCTGTAGGTATAAGAGAAGCAACTGTAGGAACTATTGCAAATAAGTCTTTATCAGTATATCCAAATCCTACATCTAATGATGCAACAATTAGCCTTACTTTAGTAGATAATGCATCTATAGATATAAATATTCTATCATTGTCTGGCAAATTAGTATCTACTGAAAAAGTAAATGGTGTAGAGGGTAAAAATGAATTTAAAGTAAACCTTGCTAATCTTGCATCTGGTTCTTATATAGTATCAGTAAGAGCTGGATCAAAAGAAACTTTAAGCAAAGTAATTATCAAAAATTAATTATTTCTAAATACTTATAAAAAAGGTTGTCTGCTCTGCATGACAACCTTTTTTTATGGCTAATTTTGCAGGATGAATAATATTCCAAAAATAAATCTTGAAAGAGTATTGATTGTAGGTGGTGGTTTTGCAGGATTAAAATTAGCCTTAGAGTTAGATCATGATAAATATCAAGTAGTATTGATTGATAAAAATAATTATCATCAGTTTCAACCGCTCTTCTATCAAGTAGCTACTGCAGGTCTTGAACCAAGTGCTATATCTTTTCCTTTTAGAAAGATTTTTCATAAAGTGAAAAATTTCCATTTTAGAATGGCAAAAGCTTTAAAAATAGTAGCTAATGAAAATAAAGTAAATACAGATATAGGTGACATCGCTTATGACCACTTAGTATTAGCAATGGGAGCAGATACCAACTATTTTGGCAATAAAGAAATAGAAGCTACCACCATGCCTATGAAAACCACTTCTGAAGCACTCTATATAAGAAATACTATAATCCAAAACTATGAAAATGCGGTTAATTGTAAAGATGATAATGAACAAGATGTATTATTAGATATAGTAGTAGTTGGTGGTGGACCTACAGGAGTAGAAGTATCAGGAGCACTTGCTGAGATGAAAACGCATATTTTACCAAAAGATTATCCTGAAATAGATTTTACAAAAATGCAAATCTATTTGATAGATGGAAGCGATAGATTGCTTAGTGGTATGAGTCCTGACTCCTCTCAAAAAGCAAAAGAATATCTAGAAAAGCTAGGAGTAATTATAAAACAAAATGACTATGTTGCAGATTTTAAAGATAAAAAAGTAGTACTAAAATCTGGTGCAAGTATTTCGAGTAATAATGTTATTTGGGCTGCAGGTATTATTCCAAATATAATAGAAGGTTTGGATGCTGAAAAATACAATAAAGGGAAACGATTAATCGTAGACAAACAAAATAAAGTAACAGGCTATAAGAACATATATGCACTCGGAGATAATGCTAGTATGGAAGATGATGCAAATCCTCGTGGACATGCACAAGTAGCTGGTGTAGCTCAACAACAAGCTATGAATCTTGCGTACAATCTAAATAATGGAACTTCTAGACCATTTAAATATAATGATAAAGGTTCTATGGCAACAATAGGAAGAAATCTAGCCGTTGTAGAACTTCCTTTTTTAAAACTTCAAGGAATTATCGCTTGGTTTATATGGATGTTTGTTCACTTAATGCTTATACTTGGAGTAAAGAATAGATTACTAATATTTATTAATTGGGCATGGAGCTATCTTACATTTGATCAGTCTCTCAGACTTCTTATAAAACCAGTAAATAGAAAAATCGATAAATAAAAAAAAGCCAACTAAAATTAGTTGGCTTTTTTATAAATATTTAAAATAGTTATTGTAATTCTCCTCCTTCTACAAGTATCACTACTTTGTTTTGAAGGCACTCCATAAAACCGCTATTGATTTTAATATTATTACTTGTTCCATCTGTATTAGCAACACGTATTATACCAGAACTCAATGCAGATATCATAGGAGCGTGATTGGATAATACTTCAAAAGATCCGCTCACTCCTGGCATTTGTATACCTTTAGCATCTCCTGTAAATATTTTTTTTTCTGGTGTTAATATTTCTACTAGCATTTGATTCTATTTTATGAATTTATTATTTTGCTTTAGCAAGCATTTCTTGTCCTTTTGCAATAGCATCATCTATAGTACCTACTAAGTTGAAAGCTGCTTCTGGATATTCATCTACTTCACCATCCATAATCATATTAAAGCCTCTAATAGTTTCTTCGATAGGAACCAATACTCCTTTCAAACCTGTAAACTGCTCAGCTACGTGGAATGGCTGTGATAAGAATCTTTGTACTCTTCTAGCTCTATGTACCACTAATTTATCTTCTTCACTCAACTCATCCATACCTAAGATAGCAATGATATCTTGAAGCTCTTTATATCTTTGAAGTGTTTCTTTTACTCTTTGAGCACATGCATAGTGTTCTTGACCCACTACATCAGCAGTAAGAATTCTAGATGTAGAATCTAATGGATCTACCGCTGGATAGATACCCAACTCAGCAATCTTACGATTCAATACTGTAGTAGCATCTAAGTGAGCAAATGTAGTAGCTGGAGCTGGATCCGTCAAATCATCTGCTGGTACGTATACCGCTTGTACAGATGTGATAGAACCTTTTTTAGTAGAAGTGATACGCTCTTGCATCTGACCCATCTCTGTAGCTAGTGTAGGTTGGTAACCCACCGCTGATGGCATACGACCCAATAAAGCCGACACCTCAGAACCTGCTTGTGTGAAACGGAAGATATTATCTACGAAGAAAAGTACATCTTTACCTCCACCACTTGCATCATTTTTATCCCCATCACGGAAATACTCCGCTACAGTAAGACCACTCAAAGCTACTCTAGCTCTTGACCCTGGAGGTTCGTTCATCTGACCGAAAACCAATGTTGCTTGTGATTTTGCAAGTTCAGTACCATCTACTTTAGACAAGTCCCATCCACCTGCTTCCATGCTATGTTTAAATTCCTCACCGTATTTGATTACATTTGACTCGATCATCTCTCTCAAAAGGTCATTCCCTTCTCTTGTTCTCTCTCCTACTCCAGCAAACACTGAAAGACCAGAGTGAGCTTTAGCAATATTGTTGATCAACTCCATGATAAGTACTGTCTTACCTACCCCTGCACCACCAAACAAACCAATTTTACCACCTTTTGCATATGGCTCTAACAAATCGATAACTTTGATACCTGTGAAAAGCACTTGAGACTCTGTAGCCAAATCTTCATATTTTGGTGGCTTACGGTGAATAGATATACCGTCTGCATGATTTACATCTATATTGATACCATCAATAGCTTCACCGATTACGTTGAATAATCTGCCTTTGATAGATTCGCCAGTAGGCATAGTGATCGTATTTCCTTTATCTGTTACTTTCATTCCTCTTTGAAGTCCATCTGTAGAATCCATGGCAATAGCACGTACACTATCTTCACCAAGGTGTTGTTGAACTTCTAAAATTAATTTTTCTCCATTGTCTTTAGTTATTTCAAGAGCATTAAGAATTTGTGGTAGTTTAGAACCTTCTTCAGAGAAAGACACATCCACTACTGGTCCAATTACTTGCTTGATTTTACCGATATTTGCCATGAATTTTTTATTTAAATTTATATTGAATTTTCAAGGTGCAAAGGTATGAATATTTAACTATAAAAAAAAGAGAATATTTATATAATGTGGAAATATCTCTAAATGCCTTAAAAATATGGCAAAATAGAGAAAATATTTGTGAATAGAATTATCTGAGTCCTATGGTAAATCAGTATATTAAAAATTTAGAAAGATAAAGCACATAAAAAGGTAGTTATGTATAGATATAAAATAATGCTAAAAGTCCTTTAAAATATTCTTATTCTCCTTTAAAATCTGACCAAAATTTTATTTTCCTAAAAAAATCTTCATCACTATATTCTATTTCTTCTATTCTACTAAATAGTGCTCCTAGCTTATTTTCATTCAGCGAATAATTTTCTACATATAAATGGGTAAAGCAATCATAGATATATACTCTAATATGCATTACTTCCATAGTTAGAAAAACACTATCAAATTTCTTTTTTGTTGGTTTCAATCCTTTGTAGTAATAGATATCTATTCTATCTATATCATAATAGCTAAATGTAATAGATTCTTCACCATCATTTGAAATAATCATCTCAGTATCCTCTAATGTTAATGTACCTATTATTTTATTACGATATTTTTTATTAGGGAAAAATAGAGTCTTAACAGTATCGAATGATGGATATATAATAAAAAATAAACTAAATAATAAAAATAATGTACCCAGTATATAAGCAAACAAATTGTTATATGCCATTGCTTTCAAAAAAACATACATACTAGCGATGCATAATCCTATAGCAAACATATACGAAACAGACTTTAAAGTCTCCAGTGCATTGAGTAGTTTCTTGTTCTTTATTTTTTCTATAAGTGCGAAAGTATTATTCATAAGTTGTTAAAATAAAGATAATAATAAAAATAATCAATCGTACTTTTGTGATATAAATTTTGTGCTATGTCACTACCTCATCCAGCCTTAGTAGATTTACTACAAATGGCCTATTCTGCAGAAAAAGCCGCCGCTTTTGCCTATATCGGTCATGCAGACTCCATCAATGACAAAACAGATAAATTAGCCATAAAGCAAATAGAACTAGACGAGTGGAACCACAGAAGTGAAGTACTAGCTATCATGAACGAGTATAATATTTTACCATCAAAATATTACGAATTTAAATTTCATATCATCGGTAAAGTAATCAGTGCGAGTTGCTATGTGATAGGATGGTTTATGCCATTTTATTTTGCGGGAGATTTAGAAAGTGGCAATGTTTGTGAGTATTTTAGAATGAAGCATTACTTCAATGAAATAGGCATCAGTAAACATGATGAGATTCTATATGAAATGGCTATCAAAGAAAAAGAACATGAAGTTTATTTTTATAATAGAATAAAAAATCATCGTTTACTTCCATTTTTTGAAAGAGTATTTAAATGGGGGAAACATGCTAAAAATAATGTAGACCTAGAAACACTAGAACCAGTGGAAAAATCTGATGGGTATTGTGTGAATAAGAGTAGTAAGTAGTAAGAGCCAAGAAGCTAGAGCCAAGATATAAGAAGCAAGATTTAAGATGCTAGATACTAGATTTAAAAACTTTGAACACTAAACATTGAACTTTGAACCTGACTGCCGTCAGGCAGGTTTTCAACTTTGAACTATGTAAATTACAAGCCAAACTCAGCTAAAACTTGAGGAATCCATTTATTGAGTCTATCTTCTGTTTGGTCGTCTTGATTGTCTACATCTAAGCACAAACCAACGAACTGACCATCTCTTTCTGCTTTAGAAAAATCATGTTCATATCCTTCAGTAGAAGTAAGTCCACATAATGTACCTTTTCTATCTTCTACTATAGATGCAAATACTCCTAATGCATCACAAAAATAGGATGCGTATCCATATTGATCACCTAGGCCAAAAAAGGCAACTTTTTTATTTGAAAAATCTATCAATTCCATTTTAGGTATAAACTCTTCCCAATCGCCCTGTAACTCTCCATCATACCAAGTAGGCATACCAAGTATCAATAAATCATACTTAGCCATATCGGCAGTATTCTTTTGATATATTTCCATCATTTCAATAGATTCTGCTCCTAATTTTTCTTCAATGTTTGCTACTATTTTTTTTGCAACTGCTTCTGTATTGCCTGTATCTGTACCATAAAATAAACCTATTGCCATACTATATTAAATTATATTATATCTATTAAAAAATGATGTGCAAAAATACTATAAAATAGATTCTAATGAACCTATTTTATAGTAATAAATTTTGGCTATTGAAATTTAGAAATGTAGAATCTTAAAGTTTTTGATTTTGTCTTCTTGAAGCACTTTTAAAGCCTTAGCATAACTATTGTTCAAATCATTGATGATATAGTAAAAATCTCCTGCATCATATACACTTCTAGCTATTAGTGCTTTGAGATTCGTCTTAATGATTCTTTCAGATTTTTTATACTGAACAGCATCATACTTTACACTATCCTCCTCGCCTGCTTTTATGAGCATATCAATGAGTGTTTTATCTACTTCAAAATTTGTTTTATATGTTTGAATATTTGGATATTTTTCTAAAATAGTTTTTCTATTATTATCTAAATATTTTAATACAAACGTATTGAATACACCTTTTCTAACTAAATTAGAAAAATATTCACTAGTTTCCAAAGTATCTATACCTACAAATATATCTGGCAATATACCTCCACCACCGTATACATTTCTTTTGGTAGTAAGTGTTGTATATCGTAGTGAATCTGGAAGCTTAATACTATCCATATACATGAGTCTTCCACTTGTATATCTTTTTTCAAATTCGCTATAATAATCTCTTTTTCCTTTATCATAAGGTCTTTGAATACATCTACCTGTAGGTGTAAAGTATTCAGCAATAGTCAATCTTACTTGACTACCGTCCATAAGTGGAAATGGTTTTTGTACAAGACCTTTTCCAAAAGAATTTCTACCAACTACTAAAGCTCTATCCCAATCTTGCAATGCACCACTTACAATCTCACTTGCACTTGCACTATTTTCATTAATCAATACCACCAAATTACCATTTTCAAACAAGCCTTTGTTTCCTCCTGTGAAAGTTTGACGAGGCTGATGAAGACCTTCTGTATATACGATTAGTTTATCTTTATCTAAAAACTCATCTGCCACACCTACTGCTGCATTTAAGTATCCTCCACCATTATCTTGCAAATCTAGTATAAGTTCAATCATACCTTTTGCTTGAAGTTTGGCAATAGCATTGTGCACTTCTTCTACTGTAGTAGCAGAAAATTTAGATAATTTTATATAACCGATTTTATTATCTATCATATAAGATGCATCTACACTATACAATGGAATTTTATCTCTCGTGATAGTAAAGTCTAATAATTTCTTCTCTCCTTTTCTAAGTACAGAAACTTTCACTTTAGTATTTTTTGGTCCTCTGAGCTTGCCCATCACACCACTATTTGCAATCTTTACACCAGATATCAGCGTGTCATTTACCAATATTATTTTATCTCCAGGAAGCAATCCCACTCTTTCTGAAGGTCCGCCAGGTATAACATTAGCTATGATAATCGTATCACTTAATATATTGAATTGAATACCTACCCCTTCAAAATTGCCAACCAATGGTTCATTAGTAGCATCTACTTCTTTTTTGGGAATATAAACTGAGTGTGGATCTAAGTTTTCTAAAGTAGCGATAATCGCTTTATCTATAAGTTCTGCAGTATTAACACTATCTACATAATAGTTGTCTATAATATCTAGAATACCTCCAAATTTTTGAAATTCAATTTCTGCAGTTTCTCTATTTGACTGTGCTTGAAGCGAAATACTTACTGAAAAAAATAAAACTATAGTGAAAAAAATCTTTTTAATAGATGACATATATATATTTAAATTATTATAAAAATTAGGTCAAAAATCATACCTATCATAATACAAAGTAACAATATTTATACGAATAATACACTGCTTTGTTACAATGGGTTAAAATTTAATTAATTCTAACTTTTTTTAACATCCATTCAAATAAAATTACATTTCTATGATAATGAAATGGAATAGTATTCTCATCTTTGTGCTTATAAAATAATATATGAAACACATCATAAATATAGTAGTCATCATATTTTTCTCTTTTACTACTAATATGTATGGGCAAAAAGAACCAAGTGCAAAAGAGAAATACAAAGACTTTGCAATACTTCATCTGGATAGTCTTAAAAAAAATGGTGCACTCATAGTAATACTAAAATCTAAAAGCAGAGCTGTAGAAGCATATGAAAAAGCAGGCAATACTAAAATAGCTGAAGAGATGATGAATAATATCAAAAAGCAGAATAGATATTTATATAAATCATATATTGCTTTCTGGAAATTTTGTCCCGTATTTTTTATTTACGCCAAAGATTTAGACGACTTTAATAAAGGTAAACGTACTAATATTTTTGTTGATTCTACCTATAATATAAATAACGATATTACAATGAATCTTCCATTCTATATTTTTAATGAATTTGGCACCTATTATGAAGTACAGAATAAAGATCATGACTATGCTCCAGGCAAATGGAAAAATACAAATTATGAAAACTATGACCCAAGTACAGGTATTCCTGTAAAAAGTGATTGTATAGTAGTGAAAGATAAACTTATGAGACAATACAGATTTCCTTTCCCAAATTATGTACAAACTTGGGGAAGCTTACCGGGTATGAAAAAAGCAGTAGACAATTTGAATAATCGTTTTAAAACAGCCTTTGAAAAAGGATTTGATATCAATGCTGCATTCTAGTAAAAAATACCAACTAAAAGATTTAGGTAGTTCTGACTACAAGGAATGCTGGGATTATCAAGAAGAACTTTTTGCAAATAATGTTCGGCTGAAAGCAAAAGACGAAACAAGATTAAGCACTGAAAATTACCTCATATTGACTGAACACCAGCCTGTGTATACACTCGGCAAAAGTGGAAACTTTGACAATTTAATCGTAAATGAAAAACTACTTGGTGCAGATTTTTATAAGATAAATAGAGGTGGTGATATCACATATCATGGTCCAGGACAATTGGTGGTATATCCAATTTTAGATTTAGAAAAGTATGAAATTGGGTTAGCTCAGTATATCTGGAATATGGAAGAAATCGTTATTCAATTAATAGCAAAATACGGCTTAAAAGGCGATAGAAATAAAGGTGCATCTGGAGTATGGCTCGATATTGAAAATCCTTTTAAAATTAGGAAAATATGCGCTGTAGGCGTTCGTGCTAGCAGACATATCACAATGCATGGAATAGCATTTAATGTAGATACAGATTTAAGTTTTTTTGAAAAAATAATCCCTTGTGGCATAGCCAATGCTGGAGTCACTTCTCTCAGTAAAGAACTCGGCAAAACATTTTCTGTTATTGATATTAAAAATGAGTTTATAGAGTTGTTTGATAAAATATTTGAAGTAAAATAATTCTTTTAATTTTAGTATCTAAACTATTTTATTTCTAAAATATTTATATCTTGGTGCACCAAAATATTCCATGAGAGAAATAAGTTTTATAAAAAAGAACGCAAATACTTGGAAAGAAATTGAAGAAAAACTAGACAAGAAAAGCGATTTAAGTGCTGATGAAACAGCTGATTTGTATATACACTTGACAGATGACCTTGCATACACTAGATCATTTTATCCTAATACCAATACTTCATTATATCTAAATCAATTAGCTAGTCATATACATAGACGTATTTATAAAAATAAAAGGGAGGAATCTTCACGGTTTATAACATTCTTTACTAAAGAAATACCTATAGCAGCATATCAAACAAGAAAGCAAATTTTAACTTCATTTATTATATTTATGGTTTCTGTGATGATTGGTGCACTTTGCCAACAGTTCGAGCCTGCTACTTCAAATTACATATTGGGAGATGCTTATGTAAATATGACTATAGAAAATATAGAAAATGGCGACCCAATGGGAGTGTATAGAAGTGATAGCAAGCCTGAAATGTTTTTTAGGATTGGTACCAATAATATAAAAGTTGCTTTTTATGCTTTTATTGGTGGTATTACATTATCCTTATTTACAGTATATGCCTTATTTGCAAATGGAATCATGCTAGGTGCTTTTCAGTGGTTCTTTGTACAGAAAGGATATTTTTGGGTATCTTTTTCTACTATTTTTATTCATGGAGCTCTCGAGATAAGTGCTATAGTGATAGCAGGAGGAGCTGGTTTAGCTCTTGGCAATAGTATATTGTTTCCACGTACCTATACTAGAACTCAATCACTTGTTGAAGCTGCTAAACGAGCTTTAAAAATAATGATAGGCCTTATACCTATTTTTATAGTAGCTGCATATTTAGAAAGCTTTGTAACTCACCAATATAAAGAGCTACCAGAAATATTTAAAATAGCTATTATTGTTTTTTCTTTGGCATACTTAGTTACCTATTTTTATGTATATCCTCTATCTCTAAATCCCTCTGAAGCAGATGACCATATACAATAAGATAGAACTTTATAATTATTTTTATTAATGATAATTAAAAATCTAATTTCATTTTTACTATTCGTATTCATTGCCATACAAAGCAATGCTGTGCCTATTCAATACGACTCAATTATTATTACTCAACGTAAGTTTGATACAAAAAACATAGAACAACTCAAGAAAAAACATAAATATGATTATGGTAAAGAACAAATAACTAAAAAACCTTCTAATAATTATATTCAAAAATTGATTCAACAATTCTTTGAAAAATTATACAGAACTATATTTAGTAGTTGGAAAGATATAGGGCTTGGTGCTATGATATTCAGAATCGTACTCTATATAATATTTTTAATTTTTGTAGTTTATTTATTGCTACAGATTTTCAATATTAAAGATATTTTTGGGCGAAATAAGAAAATAATAGATCTGCCATACGATATAGAAAATGAAAATATACATGAGCTAGATTTCAATCAACTCATAGCAAAAGCACTCGAAGAACATCAATATAGACTGGCTATAAGACTACAATACCTAAACTCAATAAAAAAACTAAGTGATAGTAATCTGATTCAATGGAGTATCGAAAAAACGAATATGCACTATATCATCGAGATAAATTCAAAATATAAAAATGATTTTATTTCATTGACTCAAATATTTGATTGGGTATGGTATGGTGAGTACTTGGTTGATAAAAATGAATATGAAAAATTTGCTATTCAATTTAATAATTTTAATAAGTCTATCAGTTAAGTGAAAAATAAAAATATAATCATTTCACTATTTTTATTGATAGCTACTATAGCTGTGATAGCTGTTGTGTATTCTTATGCGCCAAAACCTGTAGACTGGTCACCTACATTTGAAAGAAAAAAAGATACTCCATTTGGCTCTAAATTAATATTTGAAAACTTAAAAGACGTTTTTCCAAAAAGCAAAATAGTCACTAATAATAAAAGTTTATATGACCATCTCGATGATGCAAAACTCAAAAATACCAACTATATCATCATCTCTAATAAATTAGATTTATACGATGTAGATATGCGTGCATTGCTCAACTATGTAGCAGATGGGAATAATGTTTTTATTTCAACCAATGAGTTGAGTTATCATTTTCAAGATACTATAGGATGCTACTTCAATATGAATTTTAGTATCAAAGACATAATACCAAATAAAGTAAATGCAAAAAATAATTATACGCATACTTTTACTAATAAATCTTTAGGTAAAAACTATGTATATAATTTCAAACGAATGTTTGATCCTACAATCATATATATAGCTGATACATTGGCCTATAAAGTATTGGCAGTAGACGATAAAAAAAATCCTGTATTTGTATCTACTAAGTATGGAAATGGAAACTTATATTTACACTCTTATCCATACGCATTTTCCAATTATTACTTGTTGTACAAAAACAATAACGAATACATCTCGAAGTGCCTAAGTATACTACCAGAAAAAACTACCGTATTTTGGGATGAATATTATAAAAAAGAACAACTAGAAAATCAAGAAGACTTTAGTCCAATAAAATTTATACTAAAAACTCCTGCACTCAAATGGGCTTGGCATATCACATTATTGAGTCTTTTGGTTTATGTGATATTTAGAGTGAAAAGACAGCAGAGAATCATTCCCATTTTGAAACCATTTGAGAATACCAGTTTACAATTTATAAAAACTGTAGGTAGGCTCTATTTCAATAAAGGTGACCACAATGACATCATAAAAAAACAAATCGCTCATTGGCTTGAATATATTCGATCAAAACTAATAATTCCTACAGCTACGCTAGATAGTAAGTTTATAGAATCTGTATCAGAAAAATCGGGTATAGAAAAATATAAAATAGAAGAGATAATATATGTAATCACTGATTTGAAAAATGGTGGTGCTTCTAAAAATGATGTTATTAATTTATATAAAAAATTAGAATACTTTTATAAAAACTCAAAACGATAAAATATGGAAATGGAAACTACAAACGAAATGAATTTTTCTAATAGACTTGATTTAACAGGTGTTACAAATACTGTAGCTAACATAAAAGCTGAAATAAGAAAAATAATAGTAGGACAAGATGAAATGATAGAGTTATTGCTTACTGCACTTCTTGCAGAAGGACATGTATTGATAGAAGGTGTGCCCGGTACTGCAAAAACACTTACAGCAAAACTACTTGCAAAAACAATTCAAAGTCCGTTTAGCAGAATACAGTTTACTCCAGACTTGATGCCTAGTGATGTATTGGGAACCAGTATTTATAATTTCAAAACGAGTGAATTTGAATTTAAAAAAGGACCTATTTTCTCCAATATTATTTTGATAGATGAAATCAATCGTTCGCCTGCAAAAACACAAGCTGCACTTTTTGAAGTGATGGAAGAAAGACAAATAACTGTAGATGGAAGTACCAGAAAATTGGATGCACCTTTTTTTGTAATAGCAACTCAAAATCCTATAGAACAAGAAGGAACTTATAGATTGCCCGAAGCGCAACTCGATAGGTTTTTGTTTAAAATAGAAGTACACTATCCAAAACTAGAAGAAGAAGTGCACATACTAGACAATCATCACTCATCAAACAAAACAAATGATATCAGTGACATAAAAGGAATCATCAATGCATCTACTATACAAGAATATCAAGCACTCTGTAGAAAAGTAATTGTAGAAAGTAAACTGATAAATTTTATTGCACAGCTCGTTCACAAAACTAGAAATATGCCAGAACTATACCTAGGTGCATCTACACGTGCCAGTGTAAATATATTGAATGCATCAAAAGCATTTGCGATACTTCAAGGTAGAGATTTTGTGACTCCTGATGATATTATTTTTGTAGCAAAACCTATTCTAAGACATAGAGTGATACTAACTCCAGAAAAAGAAATGGAAGGTATCACCGCCAATGATGTAGTAGATATATTGATTAAAAGTATAGAAATACCAAGATAAGAAGATGCTTTCATTTTACAAATCTCTTTATCTGAATAGAAGATTGTTTATATGCATCTTTGGTTTGGTCATGCTCTTTATTGTGAGCTTTGCTATATCATGGATGTTTATCATCACTAAATTACTTTTTATAGTTTTTCTAATATTGATTTTAATAGATATTGTAATGCTGTATAATAAAAATACTAAAGGTATTTTTGGAACTAGAATCTGTCCAGAAAAATTTTCTAATGGAGATGAAAATGAGATAAATATTTATATAGAAAACCAATACAATTTCAACTGTAAACTAAAAATAATAGATGAAACTCCCTTTCAATTTCAATTTAGAAAAGCGAGTTTTAGAATACCTATAGCAAGTGGTGATAAAACAAAAATAAACTATCATCTAAGACCTACTATGAGAGGCGAGTATATGTTTGGCGCATTAAATATATATGCCACAGGTATCATAGGACTAGTCTCTAGAAGGTTTGTATATGATGAAAAAAAGATAGTGCCTGTGTATCCATCTTATCTGCAAATGCGAAAATATGAATTGCTAGCTATATCTAACAGGCTCAATGAATATGGTATAAAAAAACTAAGAAAAATAGGACAGAGTATAGAATTTGAACAAATAAAAAACTATGTAGCCGGAGATGATTTCAGAACTATAAATTGGAAAGCATCATCGAGAAGAAACGAACTCATGGTCAATCACTATAGCGATGAAAAATCTCAACAAGTATATAGTATTATAGATAAAGGCAGATTGATGAAAATGCCTTTTGAAGGACTTAGTTTGCTAGATTATGCTATCAATACGAGTTTAGTTATTTCAAATATTGCCATAAAAAAAGATGATAAAGCTGGACTAATTACTTTTAATAAGAATGTAGAATCATTTGTAAAAGCAGATAAGAAAAGTATACAGATGTATAAAATACAAGAAGCATTATACAATCAGAAAACTACTTTCCAAGAAAGCGATTTTGAAAAAATGAGTATCAATGTAAGAAACAGACTTTCACAAAGAAGTTTATTGATAGTATATACCAATTTCGAATCGGTACTATCTATGCGCAGACAGCAGGACTATCTAGCATCACTGACTAAAAATCATGTTGTGGTAGTGGTATTTTTTGAAAATACAGAAGTGAAAAAAATATACGAATCTGAATCAAAAACACTAGAAGATGTATATATAAGAACTATAGCTGACAAATTTGTATTGGAGAAAAAACAAATAGTAAAAGAACTTAAGCAAAGAGGAATCTACAGTATACTTACCTCACCAAAAAACTTAACTGTTAATACTATAAATAAATATTTAGAGTTTAAATCGAAAGGAATAATATAGTACTTAAAAAATCTATATTTTACTTACCAAATTGTGTCAAGTGATGATCTAGATGTTTGTACATCATATTATTCCACTCTGTAGCACTCAATGCACCAAATGAGTGAGATTCTTTTCCTTCAAAATAACTCGCACCTAATTCATATACTTTATCTATATGCTCTATTAAACGAGTTTTTTCTTTTTCAAATTCTCTAGCATCTGAAATAATAAACTGAGGTGCAGTTTGCCCATTTTTTTGATACGTACTCTCTCCTACTACTTTATTTTTTACAAATAATTTGAGCATCAATTTTACAAATGCATTAGGTTTTGGATGTTTATCTGTAAAGAGCATTTCATAAGTCACATTGCAATGCGCCAGCATCTGAGCTACATTCATTTTACCCCATAGTGGTGTAGTATTGTTTTCTAAAGAATTTATTCTAGATTTAATAGTTTCTAATGTAGATTTTTCAAATATATTTGGTAATGCCATCTTTTTAAATTTTGAGTTATATAATTTTGAATTATGAATATTTTGTAATTACTATAAAATGTATTTCAAAATATTTTGTGATTATTTTTAGTATTATATATTATTTGAGATATAGATTTTCTAACAGTAAATTATTTAAAGTTTTATATTCAAAATTTAAAATTCAATAATTCATAATTATGACTGTCTAGTATCTATAAAGCCTTGTCGTGACTATTTATCTAATGCCTGTGCTAAATCTGCAATCAAATCTTCTACATCTTCAACACCTACACTTAGTCTTAGCAAATTATCTACTACACCTACACGTTCTCTTTCTTCTTTCGGTATAGAAGCATGTGTCATCGTAGCGGGATGATTGATTAAAGATTCTACACCGCCTAAAGATTCTGCTAATGAAAATACTTCGAATGAAGATGCTATTTTAAATGTTTTTTCTAAATCTGCATTTTTCAATACTATAGAAATCATTCCTCCAAAATCACGCATTTGTTTTTTGGCAATTTCATGATTTGGATGATCTGTAAATCCTGGCCAATAGATTTTTTCTATAGCAGGATGTGTTTTTAGAAATTCAGCTATTTTTCTACCATTAAAGCAATGTCTTTCCATTCTTAGGTGTAGCGTTTTTATTCCTCTCATAACTAAAAATGAATCCATAGGCCCTGGAGTTGCTCCACAACTATTGTGTATGAAAGCAATTCTCTCGTATAATGAATCATCATTCATAATCAGTGCACCCATCACCACGTCACTATGACCACCAAGATATTTTGTAACACTATGCATCACTATATCTGCACCAAGTGCTAACGGATTTTGCAAGTATGGAGAAGCAAATGTATTATCCACAGCTAAAATCAATTTATGTTCTTTAGCTATTTTTGCACAAGCTTCTATATCTATAATCTGCATAGTAGGATTGGTAGGAGTTTCAGCCCATATCATTTTTGTATTTGCATTTACATACTTTGCTATATTACTAGCATCAGTCATATTCACAAAATGAAAAACAATGCCCATTGGTGCAAATATTTTTGTAAACATTCTATATGATCCACCATACAAATCATCGCCAGTGATCACCTCATCTCCGGGTTTTAAAAGCTTGATAACTGCATCCATGGAACCCATACCACTACTAAAACATAATGCATATTTACCATTTTCAAGAGCTGCAAGATTTTTTTCTAAAGCCATTCTTGTAGGATTTTTTCCTCGAGCATATGCAAATCCTTTATGCTTTCCTGGTGACTCTTGAACAAATGTTGATGTTTGAAAAATCGGTGTCATGATAGCTCCTGTGCTAGGATCTGGTTCAGCACCTGCATGAATTGCTTTAGTACCAAATTTATAATTTTTATCGCTCATTTTATACTTTTTCTATTTAATAATAAATACAAAAATACTAATCTATAAGTATATAGCTCTTAATATTATTTAACTTATTCATATTTACTTTAAACAATCAATAAATATAGAATCCGTAACTTTGCCGACCAAAAACAAATCAAACGAAAATTTATAAATGGCAAAATTTAAGAAACAAGATGCACTAGACTATCATTCACAAGGTCGTGCAGGAAAAATAGAAGTAATACCTAGTAAACCATATAGTACACAAAGAGATTTAACTCTAGCATACTCACCGGGAGTAGCTGAACCATGTTTAGAAATAGAAAAAAATCCAGATGATGCTTATAAGTATACTACTAAAGGAAATCTAGTAGCTGTGATTTCAAATGGTACGGCAGTACTTGGGTTGGGCGATATAGGTGCATTAGCTTCTAAGCCAGTGATGGAAGGGAAAGGACTGCTCTTCAAGATTTTTGCAGATATAGATGTATTTGATATAGAAGTAGACACAAAAAATATAGATGAATTTGTAAATACAGTAAAAAATATTGCTGTCACTTTTGGAGGTATCAATTTAGAAGATATAAAAGCTCCAGAATGTTTTGAGATTGAAAGAAGATTGAAAGAAGAACTTGATATTCCATTGATGCATGATGACCAGCACGGTACAGCTATCATATCTGCTGCAGCATTGCTCAATGCAGTAGAACTTTCTAATAAAAAAATGAGTGAAGTAAAAATCATTATCAATGGTGCGGGTGCATCTGCAAACTCATGTGCAAAAATGTACATAGCTGTAGGAGCAAATAAAGATAATATCATGATGCTTGATAGCAAAGGTGTGATACATAAAAACCGAACTGACTTAAATGAATACAAAGCGTTTTTTGCAATAGAAGATAAAGGCATACATACATTGAAAGATGCCATAAAAGGTGCCGATGTATTTGTAGGATTATCTACAGGAAATATATTGAGTCAAGATATGGTAAGAAGCATGGCAAACAATTGTATCGTATTTGCACTCGCTAATCCAAATCCAGAAATCTCTTATGAACTCGCTATACAATCAAGAGAAGATATCATATTTGCTACAGGAAGAAGTGACCATCCTAACCAAGTAAATAATGTACTTGGATTTCCATTTATATTCAGAGGAGCACTTGATGTGCGAGCAAAATGTATCAATGAAGAAATGAAACTAGCTGCAACTCTTGCATTGGCTTCTATAGCAAAGGAACCAGTACCTGAGCATATCAATCTTACCTATGGTGTGAATAATTTAAAATTTGGTAAAGAATATATCATACCAAAACCGATGGATAATAGATTGCTATCAGCGGTGAGTGCTGCTGTAGCAAAAGCAGCTATGGATAGTGGTGTAGCTCGTCAAAACATTACAGATTGGGAAGCATATAAACTGCACTTAGATACTAAACTTGGTAGATACAACAAGCTGATGAGAGGTATCACTAGCAAAGCAAAATCGGATCCTAAAAAAGTAGTATTTGCAGAAGCAGATAACTTTAAAATATTAAAAGCTGCTCAAGTAGCTCGTGACGAAGGTATTGCTATTCCTATTCTTCTAGGCAATAAAGATAAAATCTTAGCTATGATGGATGAATATGGATTGGATATGAAAGATTGTATCATACGTGATGCGTGGCTTCCAGAAGAAGAAGCAAGAAGAAATGAGTTTGGAGATATGCTCTGGAAAAAAAGAGAACGTAGAGGTCTTACTCAGTATGAAGCTAGAAGAATCATGAAAGACCGAAATTATTTTGGTGCTATGCTTGTTGAAAACGGTGAAGCAGATGCTATGATATCTGGACTGACAAGATGGTATGGTGCACCTATCAAACCTGCATTTGATGTAATAGGCAAAAGAGAAGGGGTAGATAGAGTAGCTGGCTTATATATTATTGTCACTAAAAAAGGTCCTTACTTTTTTGCTGATACTACTATGAATACAGACCCTACAGCAGAGGAATTAGCAAATATTGCTGTACTAACTGCAAACACTATCAAACAATTTAATATTACTCCACGCATTGCCATGTTGTCTTACTCAAACTTTGGTTCTACAAATAACGGAGAGATACCACGAAAAGTACAAAAAGCTGTGAGTATATTACACAAAAATCATCCGGATTTGATTGTCGATGGCGATATACAAGCCAACTTTGCAGTAAATAATGATTTATTAAAAGAACAATTTCCATTCAGTCAGTTAGTAGATAAAAATGTAAACACATTCATATTTCCAAACCTTGCTTCGGGAAATATTGCTTATAAACTCATGCAAGAACTAGGCAATGCAGAAGCTATAGGACCGGTATTAATGGGACTCAAAAAACCTATACATATACTTCAATTAGGTAGTTCGGTAAGAGAGATTGTAAATATGACTGCTATTGCTGTGGTAGATGCTCAGAATAAATAATATCAATAAAAAAAACGCATATTTTTACAAATATTTTAAACAAACACACAAAAATTTAAAAATGAAAAAACAATTCCTAGTACTTTCAATAAGTTTATTATTCTTATTGAATTTAAATGCTCAAACAGCAAAAACTACCATTACTTGGGGTTCTGAATTTATGTCACCTAAAAAACATGTTTTTACAGGAGTTTTAGGAAATCCTAAAGATGGATACGTATCTATCAATCAGCGATATGGCAAAAGTTTGACATTACAAAAATTTAACACTGATTTAAAATTAAAATCTGAAAATGCTGTAGACTTAAAAACTATGCCTAAAGGCTATATGAGCGAGTTTTTTTTAGATATGAATAATAAATACTATTGGGTATATTCTACATGGGATAAGAAAGCTAAAATAGAACAACTCAATGTACGACCTATAGATATAAGTACTGCAAAACTTACAGGTAAGTCTACTCCTGTAATAAAATCAGATAAAAAATTAGCAGGTGATTTAGTTGCTACTGGATTTTATAAAATAGGGACTGCGAATAAATGGGAAAGCGAATTATCTGATAATGGTAGCAAAGTTTTAGTTCATTATAGATTGAAACCTGAGATAAAAGACGATTCTAAAAATAAAGATGTAATTGGATTATATGTATTTGATAGCGAATTTGAGGAAATATCAGGGAGACGTGTAGAAATGCCATATGTAGAAGAATTTCTTGATATTATGTCTTATCAAATAGATAATGCAGGCAATGCTTACATACTAGGTAAAGTATATGAAGGAAGTAAAAAAGAAAAAACAAAAGATAAAAAACCAAATTATCATTTTGAGATTTTTAAATACACTAAAGATAATTCTGAGGCAATAAAAATTTCATTAAAACTAGAATCTACTTTTGTAAGCTCTATAAAACTTGTAGAAGGTAAAGAGGGTAATATGATATTGGTAGGCTATTATTCTAAATCTACATATGGTGCAGCAGATGGTGTATTTTGTTTCAACCTAAATAGTACGACTAATAAAATCGAAAATAAATTTAAAGGATTTTATGAGTTTCCATCAGATATTATGAAAGCATACGAAAAAAGTAGAACTGCAAAAAAAGTAAATGATAAGGAAGCAAAAGATGCCAATGAATTAACATCTTTAAAAATCAAAGATATCATGGTAAATGAAGATGGAAGCTTTGATGTTTTTGGAGAAGAATATACACATATATGGTATGTGAGAATAAATAATAGAAGAGTGGAATATGTTCACAAATTAATCTACGGAGATATTTATGTAATGCGTATTGGTGCTGATGGAGAAATGAAACAAGTAAATAAAATACCAAAATATCAATTTAAATCATTAACTACATCTAGTCCTGTACTAGCTAATGAAGTATTTGGAATGTCTTTCTATCTAGATAAAAAAGATGGTAATTATTTTATATACTATGTAGATAATCTAAAAAATCTAAATATCAAAGCTACAGATGCTCCAGAAAGACATGTTGATGGTGCAGGTGGTGTATTGATGTCAACTAAATTAGGCTCTGATGGAAGCTTGACAAAAAATAAATTGTTTGATTTTAGAGAAAAGAAATATTATATCAATGTAACAGAAATGGATAGAATAGGACCAAATGACTATGTAGCTCTAGCATATGCATATTCTGATAGTCCATTTGCATATCTTACATTCAATAGCAAACCAAAAAAGTTTGTTCAAATCAGTGTTAAATAATTTATATAAAAAAAACAAATACAAAGCCATCCAAAACATTGGGTGGCTTTTTTTGTCTATATTTTATATATTTAAATTTATATGGATGACTTTTTTCAATTAAAAAATTACATTAGTAAAATCGTAGATTTTTCTACAGATGAGATGAATGCTTTTACTAGTAAAATGAAGATTTGTACTTATAAAAAAAACACATTTATTCTTGAAGAAGGAAAACTAGCAAAATCTATATTTTTTATAAATAAAGGTTTAACTAGAAATGTAAGTATCAAAAAAGATGGAAGTGAAGCAAGTTTATTTTTTAGCTTAGAAAATACTTTTGTTACAGAATATGCCTCATTTCTGCAAAATACGCCAGCTATCTATGGTATTCAGTGCATAGAAGAATCTGAAATAATTGAAATACCAAAAGAAAGTATTGAGCAAGCTTATATACATATTAAAGATGGGAATAAATTGGGCAGATTAATTGCTGAACATTATTTTGTGATGTTGACTAAATTTAACTATGAATCACAAATAAAAGACCCCTTACAAATATATTCTGAACTAGAAAAAAAATTTCCAAATATACATCAGCGTATTCCTCAGCATATGATAGCATCTTATTTAGGCATTAGTTCTGTACATCTTAGTAGACTAAAATCTGAAAGTATCACTAAAAGAAAACAATAACATTTGTTAATGATTATTGAATTTGATAGAAATACATTTGTCATATAAATTTTAGTTATATGAAAAAGTTTTATTTTTTATCAATTATTATAATCTTAGCGGGATGTACTACAATCATACCAGCTATTACTAAAAAGAAATCGTTTAATATTATTGATAAACCTGTTGCAAAAGAAGCTAATGAGTATTTTTGGAATAATTATCATCAAGGAAATTATGATAGTATTGATAATATTATAGCCAAACTAAATATTGCATTATTGGATGACCCTCAAAATTTGAGAACTACTGCGCACCTTGGCTTTGTTCATATATGGGCACTTGCAGAAAGACAAAGATTACAAAATGCTAATCCTTCTATAACTGAACATATTTTTTTATCTCAAAAATATTTTGATGAAGCCTATCATATGAATCCGCATGACCCTAGAATATTGGGATTTTTAGCTGATTTGACTTTAGCTGAAGGTAATCAGTTAGTAAATAAAAGAAAAGAAACTCAAGGTTATTTTTTAGGTTTAAAATCAATAAGACAATGGCAACAGTTCAATAGGTTTTCTATTGGTTATATCATGAGTAATTTAGATACAAGTGATAAAAATTTTCAAAAAGGGCTAGAATGGCAATATGAGACAATTGATGATTGCTCTTGCGAAAAAAACACTAGAAAAACAGACTATAAAAAAGCAATAGATAATATAAGAAAATCTACAGACCCAAAAATACATAGAGCTTGCTGGAATACATGGATAGCACCACATAACTGGGAAGGATTTTGTTTAAATTGGGGCGATATGTTAGTAAAAAATGGAGATGTTAATGAAGCAATACGTATATATAGTCTAGCTAAAGAAAGTGATAACTATCAAGAATGGCCCTACAAGAATGAACTAGAATTAAGAATCAAAAATGCGCAAAATAATGTTTCTGCATTTAATAAGCCTATTGATGAACAAAATATAAAAGATCAACAAGTGATCATGTTTAATTCAAAAATGGCTTGTATGGGTTGTCATCAAATGAGTAAAAATGAATTTCAGAAAATGGGATATCAAGAACTAGGTAAAGAATATTACTTTATTAAATAAATACTATAGTTGTTGATATAAATTTAGTCAAAGTATTTAAATCAGCTATAAATTTGTATAGCCAAATACAATTATTATGTCTGATAAATATCTACAAAGAGGAGTTTCTGCAGCTAAAGAAGAAGTACATGCTGCTATTAAAAACTTAGACAAAGGACTATTTCCTCAAGCTTTTTGTAAAATTCATCCCGATTATTTGGCTGGTGATAAAGACTTTGTAAATGTAATGAGTAGTGATGGTAGTGGCACAAAATCTATTATAGCCTATCTATATTGGAAAGAAACTGGCGACGCATCTGTTTGGAGAGGTATAGCACAAGATGTAATCGTGATGAATCTAGATGACCTACTTTGTGTTGGAGCTACTGGTCCGTTTGTATACAATTCTATTATCAATAGAAATAAACATAAAATACCTGGTGAAGTGCTCAAAGAAATCATAGAAGGTACTGCATCCTTTTTTGAGATGCTTCAAAAATATGAAATCAATTGTCATTTTCTTGGTGGAGAAACTGCTGATCTGGGTGATATCACTCAAACTATGACTACTGACGGCACCATGACTACGCGTATGCTTCAAAAAAATATTATTAATAATGGTAATATTCAAGCTGGTCAAGTAATAGTTGGTTTGGCTAGTTATGGACAAGCGATTTATGAAAATGAATATAATAGCGGCATAGGTAGCAATGGGTTGACTTCTGCTCGACATGATTTACTATCTAAAAAATATGCTACTCTTTATCCAGAATCATTTGATTCAAATACCAATCAAAATGTTTTATATTGTGGGAAATATAGTGTTACTGACCAATTGCCTAATTTGCCTTTAAACATTGGAAAAATGTTGCTCTCTCCTACTCGTACTTTTAGTCCTGTGATAAAAAATATTTTAAATAATTGTGGTGATAAAATAAGAGGTTTAGTTCATTGCACAGGAGGTGGACAAACAAAAGTGCTACATTACATTCAAAATGTAGATATAGTTAAAAATAATTTATTGCCTATTTCTGACTTCTTTCAGTTGATAAAAAACGAATCGAATGTAAGCTGGCAAGAGATGTATAAAGTATATAATTGTGGGACTAAATTTGAATTATATACTGATGAAACTACTGCATCAGAAGTGATTCAAATAGCCAACTCATTTGGTATAGATGCGCAAATAATAGGATATACTTCAACTCAAAAGGAATCTAAACCTAGAGTGATAATTCAAAATAATGGAGAAGAAATAGTTTATTAAAAATAATACATAAAAACAAAAAGGGATTTATCAATTGATAAATCCCTTTTTTATGTGTAAAAATATAATGATATCTTACGCCAACACTATCTTCAACACTTCTTCCATTCTATCTACATAATGGAATTTAAGTGATTTGATATATTCTTCTTTTATTTCTTCTACATCTTTTCTATTCATAGTGCTCATCACTATTTCTTTCATACCTGAGCGTTTAGCAGCTAAGATTTTTTCTTTGATACCACCTACAGGAAGCACTTTGCCTCTTAGGGTTATTTCGCCAGTCATAGCTAAGTGCGATTTGATAGGCTTATCCAATAACAACGATGTAAGCGCAGATAATATAGTGATACCAGCAGATGGACCATCTTTTGGCACAGCACCTTCTGGTACATGCAAGTGAAAATCATTCTCTTCAAATAGCTTCGTATCTATTTTAAGTTTTGCTGCATTAGATTTTATAAATGTCAAAGCAGTACTTGCAGATTCTTTCATCACATCGCCTAGTTTACCTGTAAGTATCAAAGCACCTTTCCCTTTATATTTGCTGGTTTCTATATACAATATATCGCCACCTACAGAAGTATAAGCAAGACCAACAGCTACTCCACTAGGAGTCTTTTCATTATATAAATTTCTATCATATTTTGCAGCACCAAGCACCCTATACAAGTCTTCACATTTCACATCTTCTTCATAGGCTTCTTCCATCACTATATGTTTAGCTGCATAACGCATCACACTTGCTAGCACTCTATCCAGCTCCCGCACACCGCTTTCACGAGTATATTCATCTATGATTTGATTGAGTGTTTTCTTACCTACTTTTATATCTTTTAGTTTTAGTCCATGCGCTTTTCGTTGCTTTGGTACCAAATAGTTTTGTGCTATTTCCAATTTTTCTTCAGTAGAGTATCCATCTATTTGTATGATCTCCATTCTATCTCTGAGTGCTGGATGTATACCCGCTAACGAATTTGCGGTAGCTATAAACATCACTTTAGATAAGTCATAATCAAGCTCTAAATAGTTGTCATAGAAGTTGGCATTTTGTTCTGGGTCTAGCACTTCTAATAAAGCCGAAGCAGGATCGCCTCTGAAGTCATTCCCTATTTTATCTATTTCATCTAAAATAAAAACAGGATTAGACGATTTTGCTTTTTTCAATGATTGAACAATACGACCTGGCATAGCACCAATATAGGTTTTTCTATGTCCACGTATTTCGCTTTCGTCATGCAGACCGCCCAATGCCATACGCACATATTTTCTATCTATAGAGTCTGCAATAGATTTGCCTAATGAGGTTTTACCCACACCTGGAGGACCTACCAAACAAAGAATAGGTGATTTGAAATCTCCTTTTAGTTTTAGAACTGCTAAGTATTCGAGTATTCTTTCTTTTACTTTATCTAAACCAAAATGATCTTTATCTAAAATTTCTTTAGTCTTCTTTAGGTCAAATTTATCTTTGGTATATTCTCCCCAAGGAAGCTCCAGCAACAAATCTAAATAATTTAATATCACCCCATATTCAGCCGCTGCAGGATTGGTTCTTTCTAGCTTGGCGAGTTCCTTATCAAATGCTTCTTTGGCATGAGCCGTAAGTTTAGCTGATTCAGATTTTTCTCTCAATCTTTTCACTTCTTTGCTCACGCTATCACCACCCAATTCTTCTTGAATGATACGCATTTGTTGACTCAAAAAATAATCTCTTTGTTGTTTGTCAAGGTCGCCTTTTACTTTATCTTGAATTTGATTTTTGAGCTCTAACAATTGCATTTCTTCATTCAATAAAGTATAGCAAGTATTGGCTCTTTCGTAGAGTTCATTTATTTCAAGTATTGCCTGTTTTTTAGCTAAGTCAATATTCAAATTGGATATGACAAAATGTATTAAAAAAGTAGGATTATTAATATTATTTAAAATCGTAGCTGCTTCAGTAGGAATATTTGGTGAAGATTTGATGATTTGTTTTGATAAATCTTTGATACTGCTTATCAATGCATTGAAGCCTTTTTCATCCGTAGCTTTCACATCATTTAGTGGGGTGATATTTCCTATGAAAAATGGTTCTTCTTGCACCATCTCGCCCAGTGCAAATCGTCTATTACCTTGTATGATTACCGTAGTAGAACCATCGGGCATTTTGAGTCTTTTCAATATCTTTGCTATAGTACCTACTCGATGCAGTCCATCGGGGTTTGCTTCCTCTTCATTGGGGTCTTTTTGGCTGATGATACCTATGATTTTATCTTTTTTGTACGCTTCATTTACGGCAGCTATAGATTTATCTCTTCCTACAGTGATAGGCAATACTACACCGGGGAAAAGCACGGTATTTCTAAGAGCTACTAATGGTAAAACATTAGCAATATCGGCATCTTTGAGCATTTCTACATCATCATCACTCAATACTGGTAAAAACTCTACCTCATCATCTCCATTTTGTAGATTCATTCTGTGATTATCAAACATAAATATGATTTTTTATTTTATATCTTTTCTTTATGACAATTATTATTCCAAGTCAAAAATACTGACATAATTGGTAAAATGTGGCAGAGAATAAAATTAAAATATCTCAAAATTAAATATTTGGGAATGCTGTAAACTCAATATTTTACGACTAGGAATTATATATTACTCTATTAATCTTGCATAAAAAAGTAAAAAGTAATACGTTTGTTGTATATTTAACATATGTCTATTTTTCCAAATTTTAAAATCTTACGTAGGTATCATGAAATAATCCGTATTTTATTTAAGTATGGTTTTCAGGATATCATTGCAGATGCAGGTTTTTCGTATAGAGCCAGATTTGCAAAAACTTTTTTACCAGATAATATTATTGAGGATATACAAAAACATTCGAAGTGGGAACGCATGCGAATGGCTACTGAAGAATTGGGCACTACGTTTATAAAATTTGGTCAAATACTGAGTAATCATCCAGATATCATACCTCTTGAATTAGTTGCAGAATTTGAAAAACTACAAAACAAAGTTCCTCCGTTTAGTACTGATGACGCTAAAAAAATTATTGAACAAGAATTAGGAGCAAGTATAGAATCTATTTTCAAACAATTTGATGAAGAGCCTTTTGCAAGCGCATCTATTGCTCAAGTGCATAAAGCAAAATTGATAGATGGAACTACAGTAGTGATAAAAGTAAGAAGACCTGATATACTAGAAAAGATAAATTTAGATATAGATATAATGAAATTTTTCTCTACCAAATTGATGGAGAATGGTTACTTTATCAATCTAGATCCAGTAGGTATCGTTAGGGCATTTGAAAACGCCATACAAAAAGAAGTAGACCTAAGACACGAAGGATATAATTTACAAAGATTTACAGGCAATTTTAAAGATAGTAAAATAGTATATGTACCAAAATATTATCCAAAATATACTACCAATAAAATACTTACAATGGAATTTATTGATGGGGTGCATCCTTATGACAGTGCTGGATTAGAGAAAATAGGGGTAACTCCTCATCAATTAGTAGTCAATGGTATGTATGCATTGTTTCAACAGATTTTTGAATTTGGATTTTTTCATGCAGACCCACATCCAGGAAATTTATTTGCGTTGCCGGGCAATAAAGTTTGTTTTATCGATTTTGGAATGATGGGCACCGTATTAAAAAGTGATGTAGAATTTTTTGCAGATATTGTATATGGAGTGATAGCTAAAGATTCAAAACGGCTAATTTGGGGACTAAAAAACATTGCAATAAGCCAAGAATTTGATGGTGTAAAATCTTTTGAATATGATGTAGAAGATATCATACAAGAATATCATTCATTACCACTCGACAAAGTAAATATCACTGCACTTTTTAATCAATTGATAGAATTGGCAAATAAATATAAAATAAAAATGCCATCAGATTATTTTTTACTTTCAAAATGTTTGATAACAATAGAAGGTGTAGGAAGAAGAGTAGATCCAAGTTTGAATATAATGGACGAACTAAAACCGCATATCACTAAAACTCTAGAATCTGAATATAGTCCTATAAGTATTGCAAAAAAAATGCTCAACTCAGCTAGAGATTCCTTATTCTTAATAGAAAACTTACCAAATGATATCAGAGATATCGTATCAAAAGTAAAAAAAGGAGAAATAAAAGTAGCTATAGAACATGAGGGTTTAAGTGAAATGACCAACAAGATAGACAAAGCTAGTAATAGAATAACTGGTGGATTTATTATTGGTTGTATACTTATAGCTTCTGCCGCACTGATAGCAGTAAAATTTCCACCAGTTTATAAAAACATATCTGTATTTGGAGCACTTGGTTTTTTGATTGCAAATATTTTAGGCTTAAGAATTTTATATGGAATATTTAAGAATAATCAGTATTGATATATCCTATTAGCTTGTGATTGTTTTTTGACCAATCCACAGAAAATCATCTTCACAAAATAAATTCTATAAAATAAATATCAAGTAACTGGATTGGTCATAAGACCAACCAGAGGTAAAATAATAAGACTATTCTTTATCTATATTTTTTGTATCGTTTGATGTAGTATTGATAAGATCATATTGTTCTTGAATTCGTTTTTTTCTACTATCTGTATTCAGTGATTTGATGATTTCTAATTCATCATATTGTATTTTGTCATACATAGAAAATGGAGAAAAAGTTTTGAAAATAAGGGGCAGAATATCTACTAGCATAAAAGCCAAAATAAGCATAAATTCTGTAATGCCGATGATTGGATTCTCCTTTTTCAAAGTAGATAGTACTACTTCTCTTTTGAGATAATCAAAACTAGTATGTTTATCTATATTTGACTTTGCATTATTTTTTATCTGAATCAATTCATCATTTACTAGATTAATTCGTTTTTGTTCTAAGTCTATTTCATTTTTGAGATTTGAGATTAATTCTTCTATTTTGCGTGTCCTAGGAAAATTGCCTTTTATATTAGGAATTCCAGAACTACTACCACAAGGCAAATCGAGTTTAGTGCCACTCTGCTCTGCTGTAAGTAATTTTTCATAACATCTTTTTGTTTCTATTAATTCTCTTAGATTATAGCTTATAGTATCATAAGATGAAAGGTACTTTTTCTCTTCTATCACTATAGAATTATCTTTATCTTTTATGATTCTTTCTGTAATACTTCCTTCAAAATACATCAATACAAAGGGATGAGAGATAATAATACCTAGTACAATTGCAAAAAATAATCTTAAATAAAATGTGATATTTTTAAATTCATCTTTGTGATAAAGTTGTTTTCTATGAGTAGAAACAATATATCTATCAAAAGCGAAAACAATTGCACCCCATACGATTCCACCAAAAATAAAATAGAATTCATGTTGTGCTATTTTATCAATTGTAGATAAGGCATAAGTCATAGAAATACAACCTAATATAGCAGGAATCAATACAAGCGTACCTATCCCTATATGCTTTGTTCTGACAGAGTCTTCACATTTTGCTAATAAATTTTTGTCTGCACCAGAGCACCAAATAAAAAACGCTTCTATCATAATTAAAATATTAATATAAATGTATAATGAAATATGTTAACTATTTAGTATATAAATTACATAATTTATATAATTATAGTATTTTAACTTTTGATGTTCTCCTTACTCTTCCATCAATGTTTTTTTAATAGATAAAGTCCAGCCTTTATAAAGTTGTACTCGCTTAGCTTCTTCCATATGCGGCGTAAAAACATGTTGATTTTTATTATTTTTCAAATCTTCTATAGTAAATAATCCCAATGCCAAACCTGCTAGATAAGCCACACCAAGTGCCGTAGATTCTATCACTTCTGGTCTTACTACTTTTGTATTTAAAATATCTGCTTGAAACTGCATCAATAAATTATTATTGCATGCACCACCATCTACTCGCAATTCTTGTAGTGTAGTATTGGCATCTTTTTCCATAGCATCCAGTACATCTTTTGTTTGATAGGCTAGTGACTCCAATGTAGCTCTAGTGATATGTGCTTGTGAAGTACCTCTGCTCAATCCATATATAGCTCCACGCACATTCATATTCCAATACGGTGCGCCTAAGCCTACAAATGCAGGCACTACATATACTCCATCGCTATCAGTAACCGATGAAGCAAGTTTCTCCGATTCTGTAGCATGTACAAAAAACTTCAATCCATCTCTCAACCATTGTATAGCAGCTCCAGCTATAAATACGGATCCTTCAAGTGCATAACTGATTTTCCCATCTATACCCCAAGCTATAGTAGTAAGCAATCCGTGTGATGAGCTTACCATTTTATCTCCTGTATTCATCAGCATAAAACATCCTGTACCATAAGTGTTTTTTGCCATCCCTGTTTCAAAACAACATTGTCCAAATAATGCAGCTTGCTGGTCGCCAGCTATTCCTGCTATTTTTATTTTTACATTATTGATCAAACTTTCATCCGTCTCTCCATATATTTCAGATGAGTTTTTTACTTCAGGAAGCATTGAAAGTGGTATACTTAATTCTTCTAGTATTTTTGTATCCCAACACAATTCTTTAATATTATACATCATGGTGCGTGATGCATTGCTATAATCAGTGATATGTATTTTGCCTTTGGTCATTTTCCAAATCAACCAAGTATCTATAGTACCAAATAACAATTCTCCTTTATCTGCTCTTTCCTTTGCTCCTGCTACATTTTTGAGTATCCAATGTACTTTAGTAGCACTAAAATAAGAATCAATCACCAATCCAGTATTTAATTTTATATATGCTTCCCAACCTTTAGTTTTTAAATAATCACAGATAGATGCAGTTCGTTTATCTTGCCAAACTATAGCATTATAAATAGGTTCGCCTGTTGATTTATCCCAAACTACTGTAGTTTCTCTCTGATTGGTAATGCCTATACCTGCTATATCTTTTGCATCTATACTATTTTTGGCGAGTAGCTCGGTGATAGTGCTATATTGTGAGCTCCATATTTCTAGGGCATCATGTTCTACCCAACCTACTTGAGGAAAATGTTGCTTAAATTCTTTTTGTGCTTTCGCTATTATATTTCCTTTTGTATCAAATAAAATACTTCTACTGCTAGTCGTTCCTTGATCTAGAGATAATATATACTTACTCATTATTTATTTTTTTTAATTCTAAATTTTGTTCATTGTAAAAAGAAAACACAATCAATCCAATAATAGCTACAGCCATTGCTACCAAAGCTGTACTGCGAATACCAATATTGGTGGTACCTTGACCAATAGGTAATAAAGCAAAAATAATAAAATTGGAAAAGTGAACGCCGAGTTTCATCATCACCGTTTTTATAGAAAAATAAAGTGCTGCATGATATTCGCCTTTTTTATTTTTTTTATCTTCTATCAAATCTCCTAAAATCGCATTTGGTAAAATACCAAAACTTGCTAGAGGCAACATGATTACTATTCCTAATAATAAGAGCTGTACGACATTTGAAATTGGCAATTTACCCAAGAAAAAAATCATTCCAAATGCTATGGTAAGTAGAATATAAGCTGTTTGTTGCAGTTTCTTTTTGCCCATTTTTTTACTTAAAAAATTGACTGGAATATACATAGCAAAACTACCTAAAAGCATTACTAAACCTATCAATGAGGTATATTGTTCATCTATATTCAAAAGATTGACTACGTAATAAACCAAACATACACTGATGGTGTTGGATGCTAACCAATATATGGCATCAGAAATAACAAAACTTCTAAAATTAGATTCTTTAAAGGCTTCTTTGATTGATTGAAATAAGTTTTGTTTATTGATTAATTCGTTGGAATGATAGGTACAATATTTTTTTTCATCTATAAAAATAATAGGCACCAACATGAGTAGAAATCCTATAAAAGAAAATAATGCAATGGCATATTGAAAAGCATGTGAAGTAGACATAAAGGATTGAAAATATCCTTTCACTACATATACAGAATTTCCTATAAGAAAACCTAATGCCCAAGTGATAGAGATATACATATTTATAGTCAACCTATCTTGAGAGTCATTGCCCAAATCATTGATCATAGCATTATATGGTGTAAGATAAAATGCCCAAGATATATAAAACGCAAACAAACTAAACGCAAACCAAATAGCATTGAGATGTGAGACAGAACTAGTGATAGGTGAAAATACTAAAACTGAAAACAGTGCAAAAGGCAATATCCCAATAGCCATATATTTTTTTCGTCTACCAAAAGAAGAAGTGTCTTTATCGCTTTTGTTGGCTACCAAAAAACTTGTGAGTGCATCTGGCAAAAAACTACTCAATACAATAGCTCCAAGTATAGTAAACAAACCAAAAATGCTTGCATGACTGATATAATTTGGAAACTCTGGAATCCCATTTTTGATAGGTGGAACATAAAAATAGTTGACACAATTGCATACAGAAAAACAGGTGAGTGACCAGCCTAATTGACCCAATGCAAAAAGTATAAAAATATATTTTGGTGTACGAATGGTGTTTTGCATATACGAACTTAGTAAATTTACTTCATAAAGCAATAATTTATAAATACATTTCGTTAATAAAAACTATTTGGTATATACTTTGTAATACACATATTTATAAATAACTTCGTACTCTGATAAAAAAATAAAATGAATAAGATTATAGTATCACTTTGTATATCATTTAGTATTGTATTTACGAGCTGTTATAGCCAAGTACAAACAATAAAAAATGTAGATAAAAAAGCGGCGAATTTTGCAACAGAAGGAATTATATCAATGCGTCAAGGACAAATAGATAAAGCCATTGAATATTTAAAGATGTCACTAGAGATTGCACCTAATTTTATAGATGCAAATAGCACATTAGGATTATTATACTATGACTTTAAAAAAGATAATATTAAAGCTGAAGAGTATTTATTAAAAACAATCAAACTTGACCCAAATTACGATTTTAATGTTTATATCACTTTAGCTCAAATTAAATTATCTCAACAAAAATTTGATGAAGCAAAAGAATTTGCTAGTTATGTTGTAAATTCAAAAGAAGAAAGTGCTAGCGAACGACTAAAAAAAGAGTGTAGAAGAATTATTGCTAATTCTGAATTTGCAGAAGAAGCTATGAAAAATCCAGTTGAATATAATCCAAAGAATCTAGGTAATGCTATAAATTCAAAATCTGATGATTATTTCGCTGCACTTACAGCAGACGAACAAAATTTATACTATACAAGAATTGAACACAGTAGAGTATCTTTTCCACAAGAAGATATTTATGAAAGTAAATTTAATAATGGTATTTGGTCAAATTCTATCCCTTTATCTGCTTCTATTAATTCCCCAGAATATAATGAAGGAGCAATAGCTGTCTCTCCAACAGGGAAATACTTATTTTTTACTAAATGTGAAAGCCCAGATTGTATTGGGAGTTGTGATATTTTTTTAGCAAAAAGATTAGGTAGTGAATGGGTAAACCCTAATAATCTTTCACCTATAATAAATACTAGAGGTAAGGAGACACAACCATCAATTTCAGGTGATGGTAAAGATTTATATTTTGTTAAAAGCACTGCAAATAACAGGCTAGATATCTATGTAAGTCATCTAGATGAAAAAACAGGTTTCGGTACACCAATTAGTTTAGGTGACATTATAAATACTGAATTTGATGAAGAAAGACCATTTATTCATCCAGATAACAAAACATTATATTTTGTTTCAAATGGTCATCCAGGAATGGGAGGAATGGATATTTTTATGAGTAAAAAAGACGCTGATGGTAATTGGTCTAAACCAATAAATTTAGGGTATCCTATTAATACTTCTGATGATGAATATGGTTTATTTGTTAGTACATTAAAAAATACTGCATATATTAGTTCAGAAAGAAAAGAAGGTTTTGGAGGCTTGGATATTTATTCGTTTGAATTGCCAAAAGAATCGAGACCTGATGAAGTAACATATGTAAAAGGCATCATCACAGATGCAGATACTAAAATGATGCTTCAAGCAAATATTCAATTATATGATGTAGCAACAGGACAGAAAATAACTAGTATGACTTCTGATGCGAAAAATGGTTCATTCCTTGTGACGCTTCCTATTGGTAAAGACTATATGTGCAATGTATCGAAAGATGGTTACTTGTTTTATTCAGAAAATTTTTCATTGATTGATTATACAGACAAAGAGCCATTTTTACTAGATATACAACTCAACAAAATCAAAGAAGGGGTAAGTATAGTGCTAAAAAATATTTTCTTTGAAACTGCCAAAGCCACACTCAAAGATGAATCTAAAACAGAGCTTAATAAATTGGTAGAGCTACTTACAAAAAATCCGACAATAAAAATAGAAATAGGTGGACATACTGATAATGTAGGGGTAGATGCAGAAAATCTAAAACTATCTGATGCTAGAGCTGTGGCTGTGAAAAATTATTTGACTGCTAACGGAATAAGTGCTGATAGACTCAGTACGAAAGGATATGGCGAAACGCAACCTATAGCAGATAATAATACAGAAGTTGGCAGAGCAAAAAATAGAAGAACGGAATTTAAGGTAATTTCAAAATAAATCTAAAGGCTTGTATATCTATAAATATCATAGTATTTTTATAATCTAAATATAATAGCTATGATATTTTTTGGAACTAGTAAAGAAAAATCTACAAACACAGAATTAGTGCCATTTGAAACCTGCTCAAAGTGTAATACAAAAGATAGTACTTATGTAACTACACTCATCAGATATGCTCATTTGTATTGGATACCTCTTGTACCTGCTGGAAAAAGAACTGTTGTATTTTGCAATCATTGCAAAGCAAATTATAACTCTACTGGGCTCACTGCACAAGGCAAAGCCTACTGTGATGAATTTGAATCTAAACAAAGTTACCCATGGAGCTATTGGACTATCTCATTAATAATATTAGCTATTGGAGCTTATATGTTTTTGTCTTTTTTGTTTCATTTTATAGTTAACTTATTTAGGTAATTGAAATATTTCTTCTTTTTACTCTACAAAATATTTGTAAGACCGCTGTCCTATTTACCTTTAGTTTTTTTATATAAAATAGGGAATGTGTTTTATTTTTTTCTGCATTATATTTTTAGATATAGATATGAGGTGATTTATAAAAATCTGAGCAACTCTTTTCCTGAAAAAACAACATCAGAAAAAACAGCAATCATCAAAAAATATTATTGGTTTCTTACAGATTTGATGGCAGAAAACCTCAAAGCGATGACCATATCTGACTCTGAAATAGAGCAAAGAGTCACATATAAAAACATTGAATTGATAGAGGAGCTAGTAGCAAAAAACAAGTCTATAAGTATACTCACTGCACACTATGGCAATTTTGAATGGATGCTGATGACTATCAATAAACACTTGCCCTTACAAGTTTTTTCTTTTTATAATTATATAGCTAATCCATATTTCAGAGACGAAATCATTAATAATAGAACTCGCAATGGATTGAAACTTTTACTTACCAATGAAGCCTATGATTTCTATAAAAATCCTATAGAAAAAATATATGCAAATATTTTCGCTTCAGATCAATCGCCATCCAATTTAAAAAATGTTTATTGGACAGACTTTTTAAATCAAGACACTGCATTTCTAACTGGTGCAGCTCGATACTCTCAAATGCATGATACAGCTATAGTGTATATGAGTATAGCTCAAACATCTCGTGGATACTATGAAATCAGTTTCAAAAAAATACTAGATAATGCTCATGAACATAGCAGAGATGAAATCATGAAACTATACGTATCTGCTCTAGAAACTCAAATAAAACAACAACCAGAATACTGGCTCTGGTCTCATAAAAGGTGGAAGAAAAAACGAAATTAAAATCTAGATACTAGACGCTAGATATTAGATACTAGAAAAAAACAACTTATTATTTCGAACTTACCATAGGATATACCATGATTGAAATATATTAACTGCACCTGCGTTAGAATTTAATACTTTAGGTCAAGTAGTATTTCACCCATGTTATTTCCTCAATTGGGAAGTGCCTTTATATATTAAGAAGTAAGATTTCAATAATATAAGTTGTAACAATTAATTTATTTCTTATTAAGTAATAAGTCACTTAATTCTATTTGCATACCATCTGCTAATTCTTTTAGATAAACAATAGATGGATTTATATATCCTTTTTCTAATCTATTTATATTCTGTCTATCTTTATCTGTAAGCCTTGCTAATTCAGACTGTGTGATATCAAGACTTTCTCTTTTAGATTTAACGAGTTGTCCAATTTCAATTAAAAAATTTCGCTTATCTTTTTTTGAAATCATTAAAAGCGAAATTGATATATAGTATGAAAAAAAATGTAATCGTACTTGATTACAAAAAATAATATTTATATCTTGTATTAATATTGTTAACATAAATAAAAAAAACATGAAAAATTTAAAATTTTTGTTTGTACTTATTTTTATAATAAGTATATTTAGTTGTAGAAAAGATATTCAAAAATCTTATGTAGAAAAATCAATAAAGAAACTTACTTATACAAGCAAAAAAACAAATGAATCAAATAAAACAATTTCACAAATTAATTACGAACTAGTTGATGGTCGATTAAAATTTGAGAATAAAGAAGATTTTAATGATATGCTCATAGGATTAGATAATGAAGTATTGGATGATTGGGAAGGAAGTATAGGTTTTACATCTTATAGAACTAGTACTAATAAGGAAGTATAGGTTTTACATCTTATAGAACTAGTACTAATATGGAAGAAGCATTAGATGATGCATTAGAAAGTGAAACAGAACTAAACCTAAGTGATAGACAGCTTGCTTCTGTACTAAATGGAAATGGAATAATTCAGGTAAGTCCATTTATTTTTAAATTAATACCAGAAACTAGAACAGTATTAGTATTGGACGAAGTAAATATTTCAAATTTGAGCCTTTTACAAACATCTACTACTGCTAATAATGATGCATTTATTTTTGAATATTCATTTGATGAAGATGTGTTTGATGAACTAGAAGCTCAGCCAGACCCTAGCTCCAGAACTAGTGCGAGGCAAGGTTGTAATGATAAATATGCTAGAGCTAGTACAGATAAATATAATAACGAAGAGTCTTGTGGTTGGATATATGTGTCTGGAGCAAATAGAAAATTTAAATATTGGGCAAAACTAGATTATAATAGTGCTGGAATCAATAAAAAATTCTTTTTAGATATTAAAAGAAGACAAAGAACTCATACAAGTGCTTGGAGAAAACCTTGGGCAGCTACAAATGTAGATTTTACGGCTCAATGGGCATATTGTACTAGATGTGGAGCTGAAAGTACAGGAGAATGTCCATCACCACAAACTGTAGAATCAAGTATTCATACAAAATTCAATCCATATAGAACTTCAGTACCTGGTATAACAGGTACTTTATATTATTGGTCTAATGTAACCGATAGAGAATACGTATTCTATAGAGGAACAAGGTCGTTAAAATCATATTATGCAAGAGCACAAACTAAATATTATTCGTGTGAAGGATCTATACTAGCGCCAAGTACAAGATATTTGTTAATAGAAGATTATAATTAATATATGAGATTATTTTTATTAGTTATTTTAACATCATACTCAGTTTTTTGTGCAGAAGCACAAAAAACTGAGTATGGTATTTTGATGAATTATGGGGTAAATTATACAACTAATAAAGTGGTATTTTCAGACTTAACAAACAATTTTAAAGCATATAATGTCCCTAATTTCAAGTTTCAATTTGGCGCATATATCACATTGAAAAATCACTATCATATCGAATGTAACTATAGGTGGGCTATAATTTCTATAGGATATAAATATAGTCGCATACTAAATTTGGAAAAAGGTGTTCATTCTTCAAGAACATATAGTCCACATAATAACTTTAACGTATTATTTGGTTATAATATTTTTAATAAGAAGTTATCAATAATGCCATATATAGGTATTAATTATATGTTTGATAATAATTATAATACTATTAGGGGAGGTTATTCTAGAAGTGGTGGCGAAGTATATGATTCTACAGGTACTATACTAATCAGTTCTGATTCTGAAGGTAATGATAGTGCTTATATGCCTAGAAAAGATATATTTGGTGTAGATATGGGTATTAGATTAAACTATAAAATAAAGATGATAAATTTCATGTTTAATATTGGCTATACACAAGGATTAAGTACTTATTTTTATGGAAGATACTATAGTCATGAATACAGAAGAGAACCATATCTAAATACAGGAATGTTTAAACATTTACTAAAAAGTAATTCTTCTTATTTATATATGACAGCAGGTATATCACTTAATATAGGATATTGGATTAAAAGGAAAAGTAATACTTAATTAGATATAACTATAGACTTATCATTTTGACAATGTTAAGTATAATAACTTCATCAACAATTTTCAAATCCGCTAATTATCAAATCTGCTAATTATCAAATCTGCTAATTAGATTAAAGGTTTCCTCTACTTGCTTGTTCTCTTTCTATACTTTCAAATAGAGCCTTGAAATTGCCTTTACCAAAAGATTTGGCACCTTTTCTTTGTATGATTTCATAAAACAAAGTAGGTCTATCTTCTACAGGCTTAGTAAATATTTGTAATAAATATCCATCATCATCTCTATCTATAAGAATATTTTGTTCTTTAAGTAAGTCTAGATTTTCTTCTATATGACCTACTCTATCTAGTACATCATCATAGTATACTTCTGGTACATATAGAAACTCCACACCTCTTCTACGCATTTCACTTACCGTATCTATGATATTATCTGTTTCTATAGCTATATGTTGCACGCCTGCAGTATGATAAAAATCTAGATATTCTTCTATTTGAGATTTTTTCTTTCCATCAGCTGGTTCGTTGATTGGAAATTTGATATAGCCATTACCATTGCTTACAACTTTACTCATCAATGCAGAGTATTCAGTAGAAATATCATTATCATCAAAAGTCAAAAGTAATTTGAAGCCCATCACATCTTCATAAAATTTTACCCATTCATTCATTCTGCCAAGTTCTACATTTCCTACACAATGATCTATATATTTTAGTCCAACAGGAATAGGTTTGAAGGTACTTTGTTTTTTTACATAACCGGGCATAAAAGCACCATTATAGTTTTTTCTTTCAACAAACTTATGAATAGTTTCGCCGTATGTTTTTATAGCACTGATTACTACTTCTCCTTCTTCGTCTTTGATAGTATGTGGCTCTATTACACCTACTGCACCTCTTTTCACAGTTTCATTATACGAACTTGTTGCATCATCTACCCATAGTGCCAATACTTTCACGCCATCACCATGTTTTTTTACATGTTCTGATATTTCGCTAGATGGATGTAAAGATGAAGTAAGTACGATGCGTACTTTATTTTGTTGCAATACATAAGATGCTCTATCTTTCACACCAGTTTCTGGTCCTGCGTATGCTACCAGTTCAAACCCAAATAAATATTGATAATAATATGAACTTTGTTTTGCATTACCACAATAAAACTCAACGTGGTCAGTACCGTTCAAAGGTAAAAAATCATCTGTTTTTTTATAATCTGTAGCTATTGCTGTGTCGTTTCTTTCCATTATATTATGATTTTATTTTATGCAAAAATAACTAATAAAAGCGGATTATTTCGTGACTTTTATCAACTCTATTTCGTAGATGATATTGGTACGTGGTGGTACTCTATCTTTATACCCAGTATCTCCATAAGCGAGTGTATAAGGGATAAAAATAGTGGCTTTTGAACCCTCTGTCATATTTTTAATACCTTCTTCTAGACCTCTTGCTAGTTTGCCAGTGCCAAGAGTTGTATTTATTGGATTGTCTACTTTGTCAAATAATGTTCCATCTTCAAAGCTAGCTGTATATTTTATATCTACTTTACAAGTTTCACAGGGTGTGAGACCATTTCCTATTATTTGTTTATTAATTTTTAAACCAGATGGCAATATCTCCACATTTGGATAATATTTAATAATCGAATCAGTGAAATTTGTCAAGATGCTTTGTTTAATAGCTTCTGCTTTGCTGTACTGTTCGTACTGATATTTTTGATAGGTTTCTTTATTACAAACAAATGCTTGAGCATTTTTACCAATTCTATTTATCACTATTTTTTTGATGGTATCTTCTTTTGTAAGCAAATACAATACATCAAAACCAGTATACATACTTCCAAATACGGTGTATTTATAATCTAAATTGGGCATTGGCTTTTTGGTCAAATATATTTGAGAGCTATTTGTATTGGGTCCTAAGTTTGCAAAACCCAAAATACCAGCAGCGTTATTCAAAATACTACTATCTATTTGGTCATGAAAATAAAAACCAACATTTTCATTGCTATTATTGGATGGATCACCAAATACAATAAATTTATCTTTATTGATATTGTATATTTTTTGATTATCGTAAAAAGGTTTGCTGATTGGGGTAAGCTTATTTTCTAATGTACCTTCAGCTAATCCTACAAAAACACAACTCGGCAAAGGTACTTTTTGGTATTCTATTTTGAAATTCATTTCACCTTTAGTAGTAATGAATTTTGCATAAATACCTTCCGGCAATTTTTTCTTTTTTGCATAAACAACTTGGCTTAATGCTATCAAAAATAAGTATAGTATCGTTTTGTTCATATTTTATAAAATCTTCATTACAAAAATATCTAATATTTACTATTAAATTTTATTATCCCCAAAATGCATCAATTATATGATTTATTTCAATTTTATCTGCATTTTTAATAATTGTTAAGATATCAAATCTTACTTCTTCTTTAAGGTCATTTATCTCAATATAGTGCAAAGCACCTTCTTGTAGTTTTTCTATTTTTTTAGCATTAACAGCATTTTCAGGCAAATCAAATACTGTATTACTTCTGGTTTTTATTTCTACAAATGCTATAGTACTATCCTTTTTCACTATTAAATCAATCTCTGATTTTTTATATCTATAATTTTTTTCTAGTACTAAATATCCATTATTTAATAGAAATTCTAAAGCAATCTGCTCTCCTTCAATACCTAAATCATAGTGTTTTGCCATAAATAGTCAAAAATAATTTGATAAATTTATGTAAAATTGCAGTATGAAACAACTAATTGAAGATTTTGGTAAAGAAATTTCACATGCTATAGAAATTGGTCAAAATACTAGTTTTGTAAATACAGATGCCACTTTTGAAAACATATTAGTATCGGGTATGGGTGGTTCAGGTATCGGAGGAAGCATAGCATATTCATTGTTAAATGACCAACTAACGATTCCCTTTCAGGTAAATAAAGGATACTCACTACCAAATTTTATTGGTAAAAAATCACTTGTTGTTGTTTGCTCGTATTCGGGAAATACAGAGGAAAGTATCAGTGCATTTCATCTAGCAAAAGAAAAAAATGCAACTATAGTTTGTATAACATCTGGAGGAGAATTACAAAAACTTGCTATAGAAAATAATTTAAATCATATCATTATTCCCTCTGGCAGACCACCTAGAGCATCTTTAGGTTACTCATTAGTTCAGTTATTTTTTGTACTAAAAAATTATCATTTAATAAATGAGTCTATTTTTAATGAACTTAAAGAAACAGTAAATTTTATTACTTCAGAGCAAAATGCTATAAGTTCTTTAGCACTAGAAATATCCAATAAAATATATAATAAACTACCAGTAATATATTGCGAAGAGACAATCGAATCAATTGCTATAAGATGGAAACAGCAACTCAATGAAAATAGCAAAATGCTTTGTTGGCATAATGTTTATCCAGAGCTCAATCACAATGAATTGGTAGGCTGGAGAGAAGAAGATAAAAATCTAGCCTTAATTTTCTTAAAAACGGGAGATGAATATATTAGAAATAAATATAGAATAGATTTCAATCAGTCTATTTTCGAAAAAATAACCGACACAAATATTCATATAATAGCAAAAGGGACAACAAAACTTGATAAAGTGATGTATTTAATTCATTTTGGAGATTGGTTATCTTATCACCTAGCAATAAAAAGAGGATATGACCCTATAGAAATAGAAGTTTTGATTGATTTAAAAAATAAGCTTGCAAATACTAAATAATATGCAGAACGATGAGGATTTATCTATTGATAACGATGAAGAAGAAGATTTAATATCAAGGTATGAAATAATAGTAGACAAGGGACAAGAACCTACTAGAATAGATAAATTTTTGACCGATAGACTGGAGCGTATAAGTCGTACCAAAATGCAAGCGGCAGCAATTGTAGGAAATCTTACTGTAAATGGAAAAACTGTAAAATCTAATTATAAAACCAGACCCTTTGATACCATAGTTTTAGTATTACCAAGACCTATAGGTTATACAAAACTAGAAGCTGAAAATATTCCTTTAGAAATTTTATACGAAGACGAAGATGTAGTAGTCATTAATAAAAAAGCTGGACTTGTAGTTCATCCTGGTGTAGGAAATTTTACTGGTACTCTAGTCAATGCGCTGATGTACCATTTTAAATCACTTCCTAGCAATGGAGATGAAACTAGACCTGGTTTGGTACACCGATTAGATAAAAATACGAGTGGTATTATGGTAATAGCAAAAAACGAATATGCTATGAGTCATCTTGCCAAACAATTTTTTGATAGAACAATAGAACGAAATTATGTATCTCTAGTATGGGGCGATGTAGAATCTGATGAAGGCACCGTGGAGGTAAATATAGGCAGAAGCTCTAGACAACGTCAACAACAAGATGTGTATCCAAATGGAGATGAAGGCAAACATGCAGTAACTCATTACAAAGTATTGGAACGCTTTGGCTACACTACATTGGTGAGTTGTAAACTAGAAACTGGAAGAACACACCAAATAAGAGTGCATATGAAATATATTGGGCATACTGTATTTAGTGATGAAAGATATGGTGGCGATAAAATTCTAGCAGGTACTATTTATAGTAAGTATAAGCAGTTTGTAGAGAATTGCTTTACTATGTGTCCTAGACAAGCGTTGCATGCAAGGTCTCTAGGATTTAGCCATCCAGTAACTGGCGAATGGATATATCATGAAGCTAATCCGCCTGAAGACATGACTAATGTTATAGAGAAATGGCGAAACTATTCTAAAAATCTAGAGCTGGATAAATAAATGAATTTTATAGGGCACTACTATATGGACAAGGATATTCAAAATCCTTATTTTACTTTTGGTGCTCTTCTACCAGATATAGCTAAGGGATTTGCAAAGACGTACAATCAAATGCACAAATTTCCTTTACCTACAAAGCCTACTCATCTTTCTATACAAAATGGCATATATAGACATATGAAAACTGATACTGTTTTTCATAATCTGGAGAGTTTTCACCAAGCTTGTGATGAGTTAGAAATTATATTAAAATCAAATCCCGCATTACAGCTTCCAAAAACATTTTTTATAGCACATATATTGGTAGAACTTCTTATTGATAAACATATAGCAATCAATGATATAGAAGTTGTAAGAAATTTTTATCTAGAAATGAAAGAAATTGATAATACTGAGTTAATATCATACTGTGATTCTATACATTTTTTTGATTTTAAATCAAAAATTTTACCTAGATTTGATATGTTTATTCAAAATGAGTATGCATTGAAACTTTTACACAATGAAAACGTATTAATTGCGTTAGAGAAAATATGTTTTGATAAATTAGATATAAAAACATCAGAACAGGATAAAGAAGTTTTAATAAAATTAATTTCAGATGCAGATGAAGCTATGAAAGATAGGCATCAACTCATATTGGATCAAACAAAAGAAAAATTAAACTATGAATAAATTTTTTTCGTTATCGCTTTGTTTTTTAGTTGTTTACATATCTAGTGCTCAAGAAGCTAGAAAATATAGCAATGACTTTTTATCTATAGGCACTGGAGCAAGAGGTTTGTCCATGAGCAATGCTCAAGTAGCTAGTGTAAGTGATGTGACTGCTGGATATTACAATCCTGCTGGCCTTGCTTTTGTAAATAACAATATACAACTAGGTGCTATGCATGCAGAACTTTTTGCAGGCATATCAAAATATGATTATGTAGGTTTTGCAGTACCTTTTGCAGACAAAACTAAAACAGTAGGTTTTACATTTCTGAGATATGGTGTAGATGATATTCCTAATACACTAAATCTATACAACCCTGATGGAAGTATCGATTATAATAATATTCGTTCGTTCTCTGTAGGTAGCTATGGTATTTATTTACACTATGCTCAAAAAATAACTGCAGTAAAAAAAGGAGAACTTTCTATAGGTGTGAGCCCAAAAATAGTCTATAATAAAATGAGTACTTTCGCTAATTCTGTAGGCTTTGGAATAGACTTAGGTGTACAGTATAGAATCAAAAACTGGAGAATCGGATTTATGGGTAGAGATCTTACATCTACATTCAATGCTTGGAAATTTAAATTTACTGATAAAGAAAAAGCAGTGCTAGCTCAAACAGGAAATGAAATACCGGTGAATAGTTTAGAAATTACATTACCTAGACTTTGGTTTGGAGTAGCATATGAATATAAGTTTAAAAAAATAATGAAAATAACTCCTGAATTGAATTTTGACCTAAGTACTGATGGTCAGAGAAATGTACTTATTCCTGGAAAACCTATTAGTATGGATATGAACTTTGGTCTTGAACTCAGTTTTGTAGATATCGTATACTTAAGAACGGGTTTTGGAAATGTACAAAGAAGTACAGATGATAGAGGAAAAAAAATCACTACTTTCCAACCAAATATCGGTGCTGGTCTTGGATATAAAGGCTATGTAAGACTAGACTACGCATATACAAATATTGGTGAAAGTACGGGTGGTTTATACTCTCATGTTATTTCTCTTCACTTAGGTATCAATAAAAAAATTAAGAAAACACCTACAACTAGTTAATGTTGATCAATAATATAAAACATAATTAATGAAGAAAATTCTACTACTACTATTCAGTGTTTTTTCCTTTGCGCTTGCCTACTCTCAGCCATATGGCAATGAGTGGATTAATTATTCTCAACCCTACTATAAAATAAAAGTGGCTTCTGATGGGATTTATCGAATTCCATATACTACATTAAATTCTTCTATACCTGGTTTAAGTTCTTTGACTGGTGCCAATTTTACTATGTATCACAATGGAGTAAACATACCAATATATGTAACTACTGCAGGTACTCTTAGTAGTAGTGATTATATAGAGTTTATGGGTAGAAAAAATGATGGCAAGCTGGAAACTTCTTTATATAAAGACAGTATCTATCAGATGCACGACTTATTTAGTTTGTTTAGTGATACGAGTTCATTTTATCTTACTTACAATACACTATCTAGCAATCCCCGATTTATAAATACTATAAATGATATGACTTCTCTTCCCGCACGAGAAGAGTATTTTATGTATACTGCTAGAAAACTAAACACAAATGCCTATTCATACGGACGTGGATATAATATAGCTGGTTCAACTTTATACGACAGTGAGTTTGATATGGGTGAAGGATGGTTGGGTACTGACTTTGTAGGAACTACAGTCAATAATAATATTAGTACACCAAATGCATATACACTCGGTCCAGCTACAGCAAGTATTCGTTCGGTAATATTTTCAAAATCATTCAACAACCATAGAATCAGCGTAACACATAATGGCAACTTACTTGTAGATTCTACAAGATTTGGATATTACTTATGGAAGTTTAATCATACAGTACCTATTTCTACTATCACAGCTACCAGCAATGTATCTATAGATGCCCAAGACCCAGACAATGATAGAAATGCTATTTCGTTGATAGAAATTACCTATCCGAAAATTTTTAATTTTGAAAACTTAAGTACATATGAATTTACTATAACAGCAGGTGCAAGAAAGTATATAGAAATCACCAATTTCAATAATCGTTCTACAACACCAATTCTATATGACTTAACAAATAACTTACGTATCACTGGAGTGATAGTAGGTACTACTCTTCGTTTTGCTCTACCCGCTTCTAGCCAAGATAGACAATTATACTTACGTAGTGATGCAACTGTAGATTATAAAACAGTGAGCAGTATTAGTACTGTCAATTTTGTAGATCTTCGTTCTCTATCCTCTCAAGGAGATTATATTATTTTATCAAATTCAAAATTATTTGATGATGGAACTGGTACAAATTGGGTAGAAGAATATAGAAAATATAGAGATATAGGTTCATCTACTACAGGTACATTTTATGCAAGAACTATTGATGTAGAGCAAATCTTTGAACAATTTGGATACGGTGTACCAAAATCACCTGTAGCTTATAGAAATTTTATATCCTATGCACTAGATGTTTGGACTATAAAACCAAAATATTTATTTCTTGTAGGAAAAGGAAGAGAATACAATGCACAAAGAAATGGAGGTAGTACATTTAATGCAAATTTAGTCCCTTCATTTGGATATCCAGCTAGTGATGCTATGGTCACAGGTTCACAAAGCAACTATTTACAACGTGTGGCTACTGGAAGATTAGCTGCAGATAATGGTACCGAAGTAAAAAATTATTTTGAAAAAGTAGTACAATACGAAGCTGAACAAAGAACTTTTGGAGATCCTTATCAAACTATAGATAAAAAAGGATGGATGAAGGAAGTACTGCATCTTGGTGGAGGTACTACTACATTTGAACAAACTGAATTTAGAGGATATTTAAATAGTTTTGAAAATAGAATAGAAAGAGATTCTTTTGGAGCTCATGTAAATTCACTTTATAAAAGCTCTACTGCTCCAATAGATGTGACCGCTACAGAATATCTAAAAGCTAGAATTGATAGTGGCATATCATTGATGACATTTTTTGGACACTCAGCTTCAGGTACTTTTGATATAAGTATAGATGAACCAGAAAACTATAATAATACAGGAAAATATCCAGTCATATATTCAAATGGATGTTTTGCAGGAGATATTTTCACGTCTGGTACGGGTATTAGTGAGCGTTTTGTATTGACTCCACAAAAAGGTGCTATTGCATTTATAGCAAGTACAGGTCTTTCATTATCTACATCACTATTTTCATATGGAACATCTTTATACAATTCTTTCTCTGGAAAAACATATGGTAAAGGTCTCGGAGATCATATAAAACAAGCCGTAGCAGAAATGAAATCTTCTGCTTATTTATACAATGAATTACTTGCACATGAAGTAGCGCTGCATGGCGACCCTGCTATCAAGCTCAATAATTATTTAGCACCCGATTATATGATTAGTCCTCAAACAGTATTTTTCAATCCACCTGTTATAACTGCTAGTCTAGACACTTTTGAGCTAAATGTAGTGACTACAAATTTAGGAATGGCTATCGTAGATTCGTATGCTATAGAAGTAACAAGAATTTTATCTGATGGTTCTCAAATTTTATATAGACAAAATGTAAAAGCTCCTTACTATAGAGATACTACAATATTTAAAATACCAACGCTTCTTAGCGGGGGAACTAGTGGACTTGGTATTAATAATTTTAGTGTGTATGTTGATGTTGATGACGAAGTACCAAGTGAACTAAGCGAATCTAATAATTATATACTTAATGCGGTAAGTACGACTATTCAAAGTGAAGATATTTTACCTATATATCCATACGAATTTTCTATTGTACCACAACAACCCATCACTTTCAAAGCAAGTACTGTTAATCCATTTGCTGCACCTAGATGGTATGTATTTGAAATGGATACTACTGAACTTTTTAATAGCTCTATCAAACAGCAAATGAAAGTATATCAAAGTGGAGGAGTGGTGCACTTCACACCATCGTTTTTGTATAGAGATAGTGTAGTATATTATTGGAGAGTGAGTAAAGATTCTACATCAGCTACAGATGGATATTCTTGGCATAACTCATCTTTTATTTATATCACTGGCGAATACCCAGGCTGGAATCAATCTCATTACTATCAATGGTTAAAAGATGACTATAGCAATGTATATATGGACAATGATAGAGTACTCAAATTTGTACCAGATATAAAAGCAATAGAGGTAAATACTGGTCTGTGGAATGGATACGGAGGACCTACCACTTTTGAACGTATAGAATGGAAAATAAATGGAGCTAATATGCATCGTGCACGTATGATTGGTTGTGGTGCTACTTATGGTATCAATATAGCTGTGATCGATCCTGTATCTGGTTTGCCATGGTTTTCTACAGTTACAGCTGGAAGTAATTATAATCCAAAATATGGTAGTTATCATTGTAGTTATCAGCCAAATGACCAATATGCATTTACTTTTAGAACTACTGGAACTCATCCTACGCTTGGTATTCCATGGTCAGAAGTGATTACAAATTTTATTGATTCTATTCCTGCAGGATATTATATACTTATTTATAGCCAAAACAAACCTCTGTATACAGCTTGGGATGTATCACTTCGTAGTAAAATTTTAGGACTAGGCGCTACACAATTATTAGATTTATTGAGTGGAGTAGCAGAAGGGCCATATGCTTTCTTTTGCAAAAAAGGAGATCTCACATATCCAATTCAAGAGCAATATAAAAATAGTTGGAGCCAACAAGTATATATGGCATTCAATATAACAGGTAGATGGAATCAAGGTTCGTTTATTTCACCAAAGATAGGCCCATCAAGAGAATGGGGAAGTGTACATTGGAGATTTAGCTCACAAGATAGTCCCAAAACAGATATAGAAAGTATGGATATAATTGGTGTTGATGCTGGAGGTATTGAAACAAATTTAAAAACATTGACCTCTACACTCGATACAAATATTACTTTTATTGATGCATATATTTACCCATACATACGACTAAGATACAATACGTATGACTCTATCAATAGAACTCCTACACAGCCTTATTACTGGAGAGTCCTATATAAAGAAGTGCCTGAAATAGCTTTAAATCCATCTATATTTTTCAAGCTCACAAAAGATACTATGCAACAAGGAAATATTCTCAACTTACAATGTGCTGTAGAAAGTATAGTAGATATAGACATGGATAGTCTTTTAGTAAAATATGATGTGCGTGATGCAACACATACTACCAATTTATTTTTCAATAGAGGTGATAGTATCAAAGGACTTGATACTATGAATATCAATTTTGATTTGAATGTACTTGGCAACAATTATGTAGGACTCAACTATCTAGTAGTAGAACTCAATCCAAACAATGATCAACTCGAACAATATCATTTTAACAATTATGGATTGCTTCAATTTTTTGTAAAAGGGGATGATGTAAATCCACTACTCAATGTGACTTTTGATGGAAGACATATACTCAACGGTGATATAGTGAGTGCTAAACCAAATATCATGATTACTCTAAAAGATGAAAGTAGATTCCTAGCATTGGATGACACTTCAGCAATAGATGTGTCACTCAAATATCCTGATGGAGGTATGAGACGAATCAATTATGATAATAATATTCTTACATTCTTCCCAGCAGATGCAGGCAGACTGAATATAGAAAATAAAGCACGAGTAGATTTCAAACCACTACTCACATCAGATGGTACCTATGAACTCATCATCACAGATAAAGATAAAAGTGGTAATGTATCGCATAGAAATAATTATAGAATACAGTTTGAAGTGATCAATAAATCTACTATCAGTAATGTACTGAACTATCCAAATCCATTTACTACCAAAACTAGATTTGTGTTTACACTTACTGGATATGAAATACCTACCTACTTCAAAGTGCAGATATATAATGCTACAGGCAAAGTAGTAAAAGAAATCACACAAGATGAACTAGGCCCAATAGTGATCGGCAGAAATATGACTCAATACGCATGGGATGGTACAGATGAGTATGGCGATGCTCTAGGCAATGGAGTTTACTTCTATAGAATAGTGAGTACTATCAACGACGAGAAAATAGAACATAGAGAAGAAAGCTATGATAAGTTCTTTAAAAAAGGATTTGGAAAGATGCTCTTGATAAGATAGACTTTATTAGTTACAAGTTCAAAGTTACAAGTTAATAGTTACAAGCTTGCCTGACGGCAGTCAGTTTCAAAGTTGATGTTAAATATTAAAAATATTCACTTAGTCTTCTCAACCGGCTCATCTTCCCCTCTTGAGAGGGGTTAGGGGTGTGTTTATGAAGTTGTATAAGTCACGAAGCAATTGAGAGAGCCTGTTCCGCTATAGCGGGAGGTTAGGGGTGTGTTTATGTAAAATAAAAGATGCCTCCTTCCTCGGCATTTCAAAATGTAATTTCATTATCACAATTAGTTTGTCATTCTGACGAAGGAAGAATCTAATAGTATATCAATCAAATTATAGATGCCTCTTTCCTCGGCTTTCAAAAGGAATATATTATCGCAATTAGTTTGTCATTCTGACGAAGGAGGAATCTCTATTAATTTCAAGTAAAAAAGATGCCTCTTTCCTCGGCATTTCAAAAAGCAAATATTTTATTACATTATGCTTGTCATTCTGACGAAGGTAGAATCTAATAATATGTATTTCAAAGTTAGATGCCTCCTTCCTCGGCATTTCAAAGAATAAAATTTGTACAATAATTTAACTTTGGAATATCATATCTGCTAATTAATTACCATCTATCTCTTTCAAAATAATTTTAATAATTTCTTCGCTTTTTTCCATCATCATCAAGTGAGTACCTCCTTTTATTTTTATACAATCTTTGATATAAAATATCGGAAATAAGGTATCTCTTGTGCCATGTATATGTACGATGTTGTGTGGGTATGTTTTATTATCCCATTGCATCACTTTTTCTATAGCCCATTTCATAAATCCTGGATCAGCATCCTGACTCATATCTAGAGCCAATTGCAAAAATTTCTTCTCACTACGTAATCTGAGTATTTTTACTATCGCTCTATTTACGCCATTATAAAATCTGCCTGTGGTACTTCTAAATAAAGAAATATATTTACCAATTCTAATAAAATGAGGCAATTCTTTTCTTTGTTTTACAGATGATACAATGATTACTTTTTCTGGTTGAAGTATTTTAGAAAGCTCTACAGCTATGATACCACCCATAGAAGTTCCAATGATTGCAAATGGTTCTGTAGTTTTTATCTGTTTGCTAAATCGTTCTATATAGTCTGCAAAACTCTCCTCTGGAAAAGGAACAAACCAATCTAATACTTCTGTATCTCTATCATCCAGTGAAGTGATAGGTTCATACATTCTAGCATCAGCTCCAAGTCCAGGTATTAAATATAATTTCAACTATTTTCTATTTTGTATTATCAAATGTAAATATACTAAAATTGACAATTTACAAGGCTACTTCTTCTTTGTAGTTTGGTATATATATATTTTGAAATCCTGCTTCATTCAAATGATTTTTAAATACATGCATTACATTTTCATCTCCATGCACTAAAAATACTTTTTTGACATCTGAAGGATTTTGTGATGACAAAAATTTAAGCATTTCAACATAATCACCATGTGCTGAAAACCCATTGAGTTTTTTCACTTGTGCTTTTACAGGAAAATAACTCCTAAATATTTTTACTTCTTTTGCGCCACCTACGAGCTTTCCTCCTAAACTATATGGAGAGCAATATCCCACCATCAAAATCGTATTTCTAGAATTTACTATAGCGTGAAGTATATGATGTTTTACTCTACCGGCTTCCGCCATACCACTTGCAGAAATAATAATACATGGCTCATGTCTTTCATTCAATGCTTGACTTTCGCTTTTACTTTGTATAAAAGTTAGTCCCTTAAATCCAAATGGATCTGGATCTTTTTTCATAAAAGCTTTCATTCTATCGTTATAGCATTCTGGATATGTTTCCATGATATCTGTAGCTCGCTCACTCAATGGACTATCTACATAAGTTTTTATTTTAGGCAATTTATTTTCAAATGATAAATCATTCAATGCTGAGAGTAATTCTTGAGTTCTACCAACACTAAAAGCAGGTATTATCAATTTCCCTTTTCGTCTAATACAAGTATCTTCTATTATCTCTAATAATTTAAATTTTAAATTTGGATCTGGGTCATGAATTTTATCTCCATAAGTACTTTCTGTAAGTATAATATCTGCTTGAGGAAATGCTTGAGGTGTGCGAAGTATTCTATTATTGTATCGTCCTATATCTCCTGTAAATGTAAGACGTGTAGTTTTGTCTTTTTCTTTTAAAACTAAATTCACGGATGCACTTCCTAGAATATGACCATTATCTAAAAATAATACTTGTACTGAATCATCTATATTAAATGGAGTATCATATGCTACAGTTTCTATTTGAGAGATTGCTTTATTTACGTCTTTGATATCATACAAAGGTTTGAGATCAGGCAAATTATTTTTCTGTCTTTCTTTGTTTACAAATTTGATATCGCTCTCTTGTATACTAGCACTGTCTTCTAGCAATGCTTCTGTTACGTCTTTTGTAGCTGGAGTACAGTATATTTTACCTTTAAATCCTTCTTTTACTAGTTTTGGTAAAAGTCCTGAATGATCTATATGAGCATGTGAGAGTATTACATATGAAATTTTTGATGCATCAAAACCAAAATTCTTATTCCATTCATCTATCTCTTCTCCACTGCCTTGAAACAAACCACAATCCAATAAAAATTGAGTGCCATTATCTAAGGTAACTAAATGCTTAGAGCCTGTTACTTCTTTTGCTGCTCCATAAAATCCTATTTTCATATACTATGTTTTTTTAAAAAATAAAAGCTATTGAAAGTATTCAATAGCTTTAAATTAATGGTTTATATTAAATTATTTTTTCTTTGTGTTTTTAGGATTTAGAATCATAAACATTCTTTTTCCTTCTAGTTTTGGAAGTTGCTCAGGAAGACCAAATTCTTCTAATCCTTTTGCAAATTTCAATAGTAATAACTCTCCCATATCTTGAAATACTATAGCTCTACCTTTAAACTGAACATAACATTTTACTTTAGAACCATCTTTCAAAAATTTCTCTGCATGTTTTATTTTAAAATCAAAATCATGCTCATCTGTATGTGGTGTAAAACGAATTTCTTTTATAACAGTTTTCTGAGAATTACTTTTTATTTCTTTCTCTTTTTTCTTTTTTTCGTATAAAAACTTTGTGTAGTCGATTAGTCGGCATACTGGAGGAACTGCATTTGGAGAAATCTCTACTAAATCTACTCCTAAATCTTCTGCCATTTGAATAGCTTCGCGTGTACTTACTATGCGAGATTCTACATTATCACCAGTGACTCTTACTTCTGGTACTCTGATATCAGCATTTATTCTATGCTCGTCTTTTTTTTGTTGTTGTGGATTAAATCTGTTGTATGGTGTTGTTGATTTCTTAATTAATGCCAAGTTCTATTTGTTTTAATGAATAATAAGTTTTTTATTTAATACGTAAAAATAAGTATAAAAAATGATTTATTTATATATTTCTATGAGTCTTTTTTAATACTAATCTAGGAAAAATGATTAAAATCATACTCAAAGTACCAAAAACTAAATAAAAAATACTTTGACCAGCATGTATCACCACTGGAATAGTAGTACTTTCTATATCATTTACAAGCATGGCTGAGAGTGCAAAAGATGCACATAAATGATAGGTGCCTAATCCGTGTGCCGGCACAGGCAATGACCTTCCTATACCACCTATTACTATTACTAAAAGAGCAGTATGAATAGATAAATGAGCATCTTCGAATGCAAAAAACCAAAAATAAGTCATCAATAAATACATAAGCCAAATAACTAGTGTATAAAAAAGAAATATTTTTTTTTCTTTCATTTGAAAAATACTTTTCAAACCACTATAAAATGCGGAAAATTTATTATTAAAATAACTCAGTATCATTTGTCGATAAAAATATAAAATACAAATGGATACTAAAAAAACGAATAATAAAAGTATAAGAATATTAAAACTAGTCTGAGTAAACTGGGCTTCTATATATTTTTGATAAAAAGAATAAATGATTTTATAATTAAATAGAGCAGTGAAAATAAATAATATGAGCAATGATAAAACATCAAACACCCGCTCAATAAATACTGTAGCTAAAGAGTATGTAAATGGAATATCATTCTCCTTTCTCAAAATACCACACCTATATATTTCACCCAATTTCCCTGTAGCAAAATTGACCAAATAAGCACTCATTATAGCATTATACGTAGTGAATGTATCGCTTTTATATTCGTTTTGATCTAGTAGAAGCTGCCATCGTTTTGTGCGAGCAATATGGCATATAATCGTACAAAGTAGTACTGGCAAATACCAAAAATAATTGATAGATTGAATTGTTTTTATAAGTGAATGAATATTTTGATTTCTAAAAGAAAAGTAAATACATACTATTCCAATAAGTAAAAATAAAATGGATGAAAAAATACTTTTCAGATGCATCATGCTTTTTTTATCATATCATTATGATAGATTCCTGTATCCAAATATGCTTCGTTGAGTACTTCAAAACCATAGGTTTTATAAAACGGCACCAAATAACTTTGAGCTTGTATTTTTATATTTTGTATACCGTAGTATTCTTGTAAATATTTCATAGCATTAGCAAAAATTACTTTACCTAAGCCATGTTTTCTATATTCTTGGTGTGTCAAAACTCTACCAATAGTAGCTTCTTTGTAAATAGTATTTTTATCCAGCGCACGTGCATACGCTACTATTTTGTTATCTTGGTTATATAAAATCAAGTGAATAGCCTTTTTATCGTGTCCATCGCTATCTATAAATGCACATTCTTGTTCTACTACAAAAACATCTTGTCTTATACTAGTAATGTCATACAATTCGTTTATAGTTAGTTCATCAAAATGTTTAACTACTAAATGAAATTCTATTCCATTATGAAAAATATTTTCCGATTTCATACTTGCAAATTTAAGAAAAGAAATTTACCATATCTTTGAATTAATATGCATCCGACTATAAAATGGTTTTTTTTTATTGTTTGTGTCACTACAACACACAACCCTGTTTTATCTATGATTGTATTGGTTGTATTTTATCTCATACAACTAAGTTTTGATTCAAGCATCAATAATGATGAAGGCAACACAGAAAAAGAATACTACAGACCTGAGAGAAACAATGAACATGCAGATATTGGACTTATATATTTAGCAGCATATGTGATGCAAATAGAAAGTATCATACACCATAATCAAGTAATGTATATCAAAAAATTTCTATCGAGAAATTTTGATGAAGAACATGTAAATAGCCGTATGAATTTACTCAATAGATTGCTACATATGAATATTTCTTATGAGGATGGTTGTAGAAGAATCATGTACTATTATGAAATAGAAAACAGATATAAAATAATCGATTTTTTATTTAGTTTGGCCGCATCAGATGGAAGAGTATCCTATTATGAAATGAGTGCTATTAGACGTATAGCCCAGACACTATATGTAGATGAAAATCAGTTTGAAAGACTAAAAAAAATCTACTATAAAGAAAATGAAAGTGAACGAAGACAAAGAGAAAGACCTACTACCTTTACATTTACATCTATTGAAACTCATTATTCAAAACTGGGATTGAGTAAAGAAGCTAGTATTGATGATTTGAAAAGTTCTTATAGAAAATTAGTACTCAAATATCACCCTGACAAATGGATCAGCGCATCTAAAGTAGACCAAGAGAAAGCAAAACAACAATTCATACAAATACAAGAAGCCTACGATAAAATCAAAGAACACAAAGGGATAAAATAGTTCAATAAAACAAGTTATAAGTTTAATGTTACATGTTCAAAGTTTAAAGTTATTAGTATGCCTTACTACTGTCAGATTCAAAGTTTTAAATCTAAAATCTAACGTATAGTATCTAGCATCTAAAGACTTGCTTCCTACTTCTCAAAACACTTAATCGGATTTATATACCACATTTTTTTATAGCCTTGTGGTGTTGTATCTACTTGCCAGATGTATGGTATCAATGTATGGATTTCATAGTGTAGGTGTGGAGCTTTCCCTCTTGCATTTCCGGTATCACCAACAGCAGCTATTATTGTTCCTTTTTTGGCGATGGTAAAACTCTTTGTATAAATAGCACTCAAATGAGCAAAATAATGAAATCTCCATTTAGAGCTTAATAGTACTACATAATTTCCTCCTAGATTATTCTTTCCACACTTGATAATAATACCATCGCATGGAGCAATAACTTTTGTACCAATATTTGCAAATATATCTACACCCTTGTGTGTGCCACTTTTGCCCCATGGATTATACCAAAATGATTTTGCATTATAACTAGAAGAAGTGGCATCTTTTACTGGAATCAATAATTTCTGATTTGGAATAAAACCAATCACTATTATCAAAATGATAGATAGAAACAATAGCTTGTATTTATTTTTTGAAATAAAAACGAACATATGTTTTAACTAAAATGGAAAATGAAAAATGAATATTTATTTGATAGAGCTCTTTGTAGTAAATGTAATAGTAGCATTTACACCTACACCGATACTGTTAAATGAACTTGTATTGTTTTGCGTCCAATTGCTCAATTGTTTAGCATCACCTCCATAGTTTGCTTCGGCACCTAGAGTCACTCCTAAGTTTTTCTTTACATATACTTGGTATTCCACTCCAGCTATGAATCTTATATTGTGATTTGGCAAGTAAGACTTCGCATTTAGATGAGCATTTTTATAATGAACCAATTTGCTATTATCTACTTTAGATTCCGCTCTAGTCAAGTAAGCATAAGACATTCCACTATATACATTTACAGAATTTACTCTGTTGTTTTTGTCTACCCAATTGTTTCTTATTTTAACGATAATAGGCAATTCTACATAAGATAGTTTTAGGCTACCGCTACTGCTTGCATCAGAGAAATTACTTTTGTATGATAGATTATTTTGCATGTAGCTAAGACCCGACTGTACAGCAACTCTATTATTAATATTATAACCTACTATCAAGCCGCCTTTCACACACATACTTGGAGTATATGTAATATTTGAGCCTAGCATTTTATTAGATGTATTATTTGCAGTCATCACATTAGTTCCAGCTTGTGCACTAGCTCCATAATAGATTCCTTTTAGATTCGGTCTATTATTTATCACTATTGGTTCTTCTTGTTGTTTATAGTTTTTGAAAGCAACAACTTTGTTTGCCACAGCCAATGTGCTAGGATACATAGTAGGCATTTCTTTATATGATCTTAGTCTATTTTCTAATGCTATAGAAGAGATAGATTCTTTTTCTTCAGTAGGCAAAACTGATAAGTATATATGTTTAGTATTATCATTGCTTACAAAAACTCTTTCTACTTTAAAATTAGTAGATGATGAAGTTGTGTTAGTTGTTGAGTTTGAATAATTACTATTATATGAATTACTAGAATTATTTGAATAATTGGCAGTTTTAGAACTATTAGATTTATTATAGTTCATCGCAAAATGATTTGCATCAATATTTTTAGACGCAGTTTCTTTGTTTTTGCTTCCTTTATTGAGAATAAAATAAGATGATGATGCAGAAATACCCACAAGCGACATAAACGCTAATAAAAGTAAAAAGTACTTTGTATTATCTTTTTTCTTAGGATCTGGCATATCTCCTTGTATAGATTCTTCGATACCAGCCCATAGAGATGCACTCGGCTCTATCTCATAGTCATAGAGCTTGTTTTTGATGGCATCATCAAAGTTTTGATTCATTAAATTTTTATCTATACTCATTTTTTTCTTTTCCGCGCCTTCTCTTTTGATTGATTAGACGCTTATTTTATTGTTTTGGTTGTAAATATACTAAGCTCCGTCGTTTGTTTTTGCAATTTTATGAATTTTTTCTACTTTTTCTTGAAGCAACATTCTAGCTCTAGACAATTGAGACTTAGAAGTTCCTTCACTTATTCCCAACATTTCTGCTATTTCTTGGTGAGAATAGCCTTCAATCACGTACATATTGAATACCGTTCTGTATCCTATAGACAACTCCCCTATCATTTTAAGTAAATCTGCTTCCTGTAATTGGTCTATTACATCGCCATTATATGTTTTTATATTATCATTTTCTATTTCAGTTACAGCATATAAATTCACTTTTTTACGGTAATGTTCTATAGAAGTATTTACAAAAATTCTACGCACCCAACCCTCAAATGAACCTTCCCCTCTATATTTTCCTATATTTTTGAATACTTTAATAAATCCTTCTTGTAAAATGTCTTCAGCTATATGATAATCGTTTGTATAACGCATACATACCCCGAACATTTTAGAATACATGCTTTTGTATAGAATTTTTTGGGCTATTATATTCCCCTCACAGCATCCTTTGATGATGTCTTTTTCGTTTTCTGCTGTGAGTTTTTGATGGTTCATGCTTTATTTACCTATAACAAATCTATATTAATTATATCAGAAATCCAAGTATTTTCTATAAAATGACATAAAACTGACAATTGCTTTTTTACGATGACTCAATTCATTTTTTTCTTCAAAACTCATTTCAGCAAAAGTTTGCTCATGTCCTTCTGGTATAAAAACGGAATCGTACCCAAAACCGTTGCCTCCTCGCTCCATTATATCTATGCTACCATTTGTCAATCCTTCAAACTGCTCATATTTGCCATTGTCATAAAAAGTTATCACCGTCTTAAAACGTGCTTTTCGCTCTTTTATTGTCTTTAGATTGGATAAAAGTAAATCTATATTTTCTTGAGAATTAGCATTTTCACCTGCATATCTAGCAGATCTTACTCCTGGTTCGTTGTTTAGATATAGCACTTCCAGCCCTGTATCTTCTGCTATACAAGCTACTCCTGCTTTTTCGCTAGCATATCGAGCTTTAGCAAGGGAATTTCCTTCTATAGTTGATTCATTTTCTGGTATTTCCTCGAATATTCCTACATCCTGCAAACTCAACAATACAATATTATCAGGCAATATGGCCTGAAACTCTTTGCGTTTATTGGCATTATTTGATGCTAAAAGTAATTTCATGTGTAAAACTATTTTTGATGAAACATCTTTTGAAGACCCAACCAAAACTCATTTTTTTGTGCTTTATTAGATGGATTATTTATCAGACCTAATGCATCAGTAAAAATAAATTTTGAATTATTAATTGTAATGTATTGATTTTTTGAATATTGAAATTGATTTTCTACTAAATTACTAGCTTCGCCAAAAACGATAAAATATTTTAAAGTATTGTTTATCAATATATTCTTAAATGAAGTTGGATTTGTAAGACTTACAATTTTATATTGATCTTTTTCTAATTTTAGAGCTCCGGCTATATTATTTATAAGCACATTGTAGGCTATATCATATCTATCTTCTTCCACATCTGGCACTAGAAATAGAGTAGTAGTTTGCTCATGTATGTCGCATATAAGTTGTTCTTTATCAGATATTTGATAAATTTCGCTACCGATGTAAAGCTCTTGTCCTATATTCATAGTTATAAATTAAAAAATAAACACTTTCTTTGCATTCGCTTAGCTAAAAAAAAGTGCGTAAAATGAGACACGAAATTAAAGTAAACAAAGCAAAGTCGTCTAGAATAAATGAAGTAGATTTCAACAATCTAGCATTTGGTAAAGAATTTTCTGACCATATGTTTATAGCGGACTATTCTAATGGAGAATGGAGCAACTATAGAATAGAACCTATGGCAAATATAGCTTTTCATCCAGCAACATCTGCATTTCACTATGGTCAAGCTATATTTGAAGGACTAAAGGCTCAAAAAGATAAAGATGGTAATGTATTGGTTTTCAGACCAGACATGAATGCAAAAAGAATGGATATTTCTGCTAATAGAATGGGTATGCCGTCTTTACCAGAAGGTTTGTTTTTACAAGCAATAGAAGAATTGATAAAACTAGATGCTAGTTGGGTACCAACTGACGCTAATTCAAGTTTATATATAAGACCATTTATGATTGCAACTGACGAATACGTTGGTATCAGAGAATCTGAACATTATAAATTTATCATTTTTACTTGCCCAGTAGGTGCGTATTATTCTGCTCCCGTAAATGTTTATGTATCTGAAGAATATATAAGAGCATTTCCAGGTGGTGTGGGTTTTGCAAAATGTGCAGGTAATTATGCAGCAAGTTTATATCCACTAAGATTTGCTAAGCAAGAAGGTTATGACCAAATTCTATGGCTAGATGGTATAGAAAAAAAATATTTTCAGGAATGTGGTACTATGAATGTCTTCTTTATGATAGATAATGTACTTGTAACACCACCACTTGATGAAGGCACTATACTTGCTGGTATCACTAGAGATAGTGTAATAACACTAGCTAAAGAAATGGGTATAAAAGTAGAAGAACGCAATATAAGTGTAGAAGAGTTTTTGCAGGCACATAAAGAAAATAGAATACAAGATGCCTTTGGTGCTGGCACCGCTGCAACTATTGCTCCTATAAAAATAGTAGGATATAGACATACGAAATACGAGTTGCCTGATATAGAAACTAGAACAGTTTCTACAGCTATAAAAGCAAAAATGAACCAAATAAAAAATGGTGATGATGCTCAAAAAAGTGCATGGGTGATGAAAATAGATGCTTCTGAACATGTTCCTGTATAAATTGTTTATACATATATTTTAACTAATTACTATTTACTGCTGAGTGATGAAACTCTACCCACACGATATTCTTGAAAAATTAGAATTTCATAAAATTATTGATTTACTGAAAGAACAAGCCATGTCTGACATGGGTATTGAAAGATGTTTGCTTCTTAGTCCAGTAGCTGATAAAAATTATATAGCAAAATCACTAAAACAAATTTCAGAATTTAAAGAACTTCAAAACTCAGGCTTTCATTTTCCTAGTCAAAATTATTTTAACTTGAGTGAAACAATAACTCAACTAGAAATAAATGATTATGTGCTTGCAGAAGATTTGTTATTGCAACTGAAAATATTTACTGAAACAATAGGTGATATAGTAGAATTTTTAAAAACGCATCAAGATATAGCTCCTACCCTATTTTTACTTATAAAAAATATTTATTTTGAAAAAAATATTATACTCAAAATAGATGCAGTAATAGATGAAACTGCTATTGTACGAAGCAATGCTAGTAAAGAACTTGAACGAATACGTAAAGATAAAATCATAAAAGCTAGAGAACTTGATGCAGCTTTTAGAAGAATAGCCTCACAACTAAAAAACTCTGGATATACTACAGATACTGGAGAAAGCATAAGAAATGGAAGAAGAGTTGTTTCAGTTTTTGCTGAAAGTAAGCGACAGGTAAAAGGAATCATACATGATGAAAGTGAAAGTGGGAAAACAATATATATAGAGCCCGAAGAAACTGTTTATTTGAATAATGAAATTTTTGAACTAGAACGAGCGGAGAAAAGAGAAATATATAGAATACTCAAAACACTTTGTAATGAACTCAGAGAATATACGGCTCTAATAAAAGATTATCAAGAATTTATTGGACTCTGTGATTTCATAAGAGCAAAATCAAAATTGTCTTTTATACTCGAAGCTATTGAGCCGGGCATACTTCCAACTGCGAGTATGAAACTAGTTCGAGGTTTTCACCCTTTATTAAAACTTATTAATAAAAAAAATAATAAAGATACCATACCGCATACAGCCAGCATCAACCAAGAACAGCAAATCATTTTAGTTAGTGGCCCTAATGCTGGTGGGAAATCAGTTACGCTAAAAACCTTTGCATTACTACAATTGATGTTTCAGTCTGGACTTCATGTGCCAGTAGATAATACTACTGAATTAGGAATATTTGATCAGATAATGGCCGATGTGGGAGATAGTCAATCTCTAGAAGATGAACTGAGTACTTATAGCTCTCGCCTTAGATACATGAAATATTTTGTAGAAAATGCCAATGCAAATACGTTGTTTTTAATAGATGAGTTTGGAACAGGAACCGACCCTGTTTTTGGTGGAGCTATGGCAGAATCTATTCTCAAAGAACTTTTGCATAAAAAGGCTAAAGGTGTAATCAATACTCACTATGGCAACTTAAAAATATTTGCAGAACGAAATAAAAACATCGTAAATGCGGCTATGATTTTTGATGAGGAACATCTAAGTCCTACGTACAAAATGCAAATAGGCAAACCTGGTAGTTCCTACACTTTTGTGATAGCAAGAAAAAACCAACTGCCTGAAAGCATCATCAAATATGCTCAAAACCTAGTAGGAAATAATATAGTAAAATACGAAGACCTACTCAATAAAATAGAGAGTGAACGAAAAGATATAGTGAAAGCTGGAGACGATTTAGAAAAACAAGATAAACGTCTCAAAGAACTTATTAGAAAATTTGAAATACAAAATAAAGAAATAGAATATCAAAAGAAAAAGCTGAAGTATGATTATTACTTGCAGAAACAAGAATTTGAAACCAAGCTAGAGCAGGAGATACAAAAGGTATTGAAAGATATTCAAAAAGAAAAAAACGAAGCGGAATCGAAAGCTAAAGAACTACTCAAAAATGTACAACAAGACAAAACAGTGAGTATACAACTCGTAGATAAAAGTAAAAAAGAACTGCACAGCAAAAAAGCACCAACTGTTCTAAAGGTAGGCGATAGAGTAAAAATAACTGACACGAACGAAATTGGTACAATAGAGACACTTAATAAAAATAAAGCACATGTAGTATTTCAGCATGTGAAAACTTGGATAAGTCTAGAAATGCTCGAACATGTAGATATGAGCAAACAAAAAAAACATACTCCAATAGCTGCGATAAGAAATTACAATAGTGATGATGCAACTTATGAGCTAGATATAAGAGGTATGATGAAAGAAGAAGCCTATCCACTGATAGAATCTTTTTTAGATAAAAGTATGTTGAGCAATTTTCCGGAAGTGCGTATAGTACACGGAAAAGGAAGTGGCGCATTGAAAATGCTCGTAAAACAATATATAAAAGGATATAAAGAAATAAAAGAGAGCTATCATCCAGCTCCAGAGTATGGTGGTGATGGCGTGACTATGGTAAAGTTTTATTAGGAAAAATATTATATTATATATGGAAAACAAAACTAAAATTACCATAACAACTGCATTAAACGAACCAATTGAAAAAGTTTGGGATTACTTTACCAATCCTATACATATCATAAAATGGAATCATGCTTCTGATGATTGGCATTCTACTAAAGCTATTAATGACTTGAGAGTTGGAGGTAAATTTGAGTATAGAATGGAAGCAAAAGATGGAAGTTTTGGATTTGATTTTTTTGGTTTCTATGATAAAATAATAGACTTCAAATTAATAGAATATACGCTTGGTGATGATAGAAAAGTAAGTATCAATTTTACAAACGATGGCAATGAAGTTTTTATAGAAGAGATATTTGAGGCAGAGTCTGAAAACCCTATAGAACTTCAAAAGACTGGATGGCAAGCTATACTAGATAACTTTAAAAACTATACTTCTTCTAATTAAATATATTGTTATATTAAAACCTTTTAAAAAAGGAATTTAATCAATTATTTTATTAAGCTTATCTTTAAGTTTATAATCTAAAATATATTATGCCATTTTCTAAGCTTGGTCTTTCGCCTCATTTGCTGAATACACTTTTAAAGCAAAACTATGCAGCACCCTACCCTATTCAACAAGAAGCCATACCAGCTATTATTAAAAAGAATGATGTATTGGGAATAGCACAAACAGGCTCTGGCAAAACTGCGAGCTATGTATTGCCGATACTTACCAATTTACAAGAATTAAAAAAAATAAAAAACAGGCATATACCTGTATTAGTATTAGTACCTACGAGAGAACTTGCTATGCAAGTGCAAGAGGTATTTAGGCAATTTGAAACTTCACTCCCACTAAGAATAAATTCCCTTGCAGTTTATGGAGGCGTATCTATCAATCCTCAAATGCAAGCATTGCAATACACGCATGTATTGATAGCTACACCAGGTAGATTACTTGAATTAGTAGAAAACAATGCGGTAAGTTTATCTTCAGTAGATACATTGGTTTTGGATGAAGCAGACAAAATGTTGAACTTAGGTTTCAAAGCAGAAATGAATCGTATTTTCTCCTTATTGCCATCACAAAGACAGAACTTATTATTTTCTGCAACTTTAAGCGAAGACTTAGAAAGCATTAATCAGGTGCTTCTAAAAAATCCAGTAATAATAAAAATAGAATCTGAAAGTAATCATATTGACTTGATAACTCAGACAGGATATTTTGTAGAAGACAATAAAAAAGGACCTTTACTTAGATATTTGATAAAAACAAATGATATCAAACAACTTTTGGTATTTACATCTTCTGTATATGAAGCAGACAATGTAGCTGATAAACTTCGCAAAAATGGTATAAATGCCACTGCAATACATAGTAAGAAAAGTCAAAGTGCAAGGACGGAAGCTCTTAATAATTTTAAAAGTGGAAAATTAAATGTGCTCGTAGCAACCGATTTAATATCTAGGGGAATAGACATAAAATTTTTGCCTTATGTTATCAATTATGAGTTGCCTCGTTCACCAAAAGACTACATACATAGAATAGGAAGAACTGGAAGAGCTGAGTCACCTGGTGAAGCTATATCGTTTGTAAATGCTGAAGCACAAAATCATTTCAAAGTCATTCAGAAAAAAATGGGTAAATGGGTAACGATGATAGATGCAGAAAAAATCAACCTAAAGGACTATTAAAAAGTGCTTATTATATTTTGGAATTAAATACATTATGATTATATTTGATATATAGTATTAATTATATTTTTAACCCTAACACTATTATTAATGAAAAATTATTTACTCTATTTTTTCTTATTGATATTTATAAGTATCAATATAAATGCACAACTCAGTAAAACAATCCTACCAAATGATGCAAAATTTATTGGTTCTGCTACAAAATCTGCTACATACACTTCTATACAATTAGGTAAAGTAGTACCTGTATCTGCTGATTTGACTTGGAGACCTTTACTTATAAATAGATGTATCACTCATCATTCAAAATTACCTGATGAGCAACTAAAAGCTATCAAAGAAGCTAAACTCTCTTTGAAAATTAATTCCTCTTTAAAAACAGATGGTGCTGAAAACAGCAGTGCTAACAGTGCATACACACCTGTAGTTGGTAGAAATTTTGCAGGCAATACCAATACTGGAAGCACACCTCTAGATAACTCAATAGCAATATCAAATAATGATAATATAGTAAGTGTATGCAATACTTCTATTGAATTTTATAATTCAAGTGGTACTAGAACATTTACCAATAGTATAGAAACTTTTTTTAATGATGTTTCTATATCTAATGTTTGCGACCCAGTAGTAATCTATGATGGTGGCGCAGATAAATTTATTTTCTTTGCTCAAGAATGTTCAGGAAACTCGAGTAATACTAACTTACTAGTTTGTTTTTCTGTATCTAACGACCCAAATGCTGGGTGGTGGAGGTATAAACTGACTGGCGACCCTGCTAGTACTAATACTTGGTTTGACTACCCAAAAATGGCAGTATCAAATAATGAATTATATATTACTGGAAATTCATTTTCAAATAGTGGTACATTTCAAGAAGCACTTCTTTATCAAATTGAAAAAAATAATGGATATACAGGTGGTACATTTAATTGGCAATATTGGAGAAATATAAGTGGTGCTCCTTTTACACTTCTTCCTGTATCGAGTGGACAACAAGCAAACTATGGCCCTGGAATATATTTAGTAGCTACAAGTTCAAGTGGAGATAATAGTTTCAAATTTTATGATTTGACAAATGATATGAGTGCAGCAGATGAAGCACTAAATGGATATAATATATCTACTACAAGCTACTCTCCTGCTTCAGATGCACAACAATTAGGAACTTCTATACTACTTGATAATGGAGATTGTAGGGCTTTATCAGGATTTTATTTAAATGGATATATTCATTTTGTATTTCACTCAGATTTAGGAAGTGGCTATAATGGTATTAACTATAATAGATTTGACTTATCAACTCAAACAAATACTTCTACTTTATTTGGTCAAAATGGTTTTGATTATTCATACCCTGCAGTAGCATCATTTTCTTCAAGTGCTACAGACAAATCAGTGATGATAGGTTTCGGTAGATCTGGACCATCGATTTATCCTGAAGTGAGAGTTGTAAGTTGTGATGCTGGATTTAATTGGGGACCTTCTACACTTGTAAAATCAGGTAATGGGTATTCTGCATTATTAGGTGGCAGTGTAGAAAGATGGGGTGACTATACAGGCATCAGTAGAAAACATAATGCTACCCAACCTACAGTATGGATGAATGGTATGTTTGGTACAGGTGTCAATAACTGGGATACGTGGATTGGTGAAATCACAGCTACAGGGTCTTCTGCTACAGGAGTTAATGATTTAAAAAATAATACAAACATACAAGTATCTCCTAATCCGATTTATAATGAATTTAAGACTGAGTTTGACTTAACTGAAAAATTGAATATAAGTATTCGTATTATAGATGCTCAAGGTAAAATAGTGAAAGAACTATATAACGGTATAGCACAATCTGGTAAAAATACATTTCTATTTAATAAAGCAAATCTTGAAGCTGGTTCTTATATACTGAGTATAACATCTAATAATCAAACAATAAAAAATGAACAAATCATTATATCTAACTAGTTTATTAATTATTATTTGCATAACATTTAGTGCATGTAATAGAGAAAAAGTAAAAAGTAACGAAGCTAAAACTGCCAATACTACTACAGAAGAAAAATCTAGTACTACATCTACTACTAATCAAGATGCAAAACCAATAGATGGTGCAAATACACATAGTGAGACTAAGGAAGCATCTAATAGCAACAATAATAATACTAAAGCAGTAAATACAGAAGCTAGCAAAAGTCAAAAAACAGAAATAAAGCATGGCACTGATGCCCCTGCTAAACTAGACAGTATTAAAAACGCAAAAGCAAAAGAAAAATTTAAAGATAAACCCTAATTCATGCGATATATAAGCTTACTTACTATTATATCTATAATTATTTTCACTACTACTAACTGCAAAAAACCTGATAATACTAGTAATCTAAATGATTTAAATAATACATTGGGTTTTGGTGTACTAAGTAAAATAAATGGGATATGGAATGGTTCTCTTACATCTACTACTGCACTTGGTTCTTATCCAGAGTGGATTGTAGATTTTAGACCACTAAGTGAAAACCAAATTTCTGCAAAAAACGAATTGGATTCGCTTAATGATATTCATTTAAGTTTTTTTATTGCAAAATATAAAGACGAATACAGAGTATGTTTTAGAAATGGTGGTTCGTTTGCAGGGAATACTAGAGTTTCTTATTTTTTAGCAGATAGTGTTTATGAAACTAGTACCGAATCTTATTATCGTTTTTCTGAAATCATAAAAGGTAAAAATAGAGCCTACACAGAACTCATTTTTAGGAGTGATAGTTTTTATATGAAATCATATACCAATATATACAATACTCTTGCAGCACCTGCTCTACATATGTCTTGGTCTGCCAAAAAACAAGATATAACTTCTAGTCAAACAACTACAGCACTTTTCGATTTCCCAAAGAAAACGTTGACTAAAGATTTCACTTCATCATTTGATGGTATCACAGAAGCTATATTTTACAATTCGACTACCGACCCTTATGCTGAGTCTGCTCAACCATACTTAGGTAAGACAACTATTAATTATACTTATGCAAGTGGATTTACTCCATCATCTAGCAAAAAGGTATTTCTACTTATCACTACTCAACCATTGATTTCAGGATTTAGCATCAATACTTCTAATATGAAATATCGTTCTAGATACGTGATACTTTCTGCTACTGATCAAAATTTTGATTTTAATTATATGCATCCGGGCACTTATTATATCTATGCACTCTATGATGCTGATGGCAATAATTATTTCAGTTCAGGAGACTGGACGAGTACGACCAATACTACATTTACACTAGGTGCACTTGCAACACAAACTGCTACTACTCAAATAAACTTTACAATACCATAAATGAAAAAACATATATTAATTTGTGCATTGTTTTTAATAAGTCTATACCTATTAAACTCATGTTGTACAAAAGTTGGATGTTTAGGTGTTGATGATATTCGAACTATTAAATTATACAATTTCAATAGCACCGATTTTGATACTATTTATTTATTAAAATATGATATTGGAAATAATTTTACAAATAAATTAGATAGTAATATTTATAATATCTACAATATCGAAAATAGGAATAATGAATATAATGAGTTAATGTTAAATCTATTTATTAATAAAGATTTTGAATACAAATTAGTATTTAAGAGTATAAACCAAGAATACAAAATCAAAAACATTACTTCAGAAAAGAATAAATGTAATTGTGACTATTTTGATGCTTTAAAATCATATATTGTAAACGATTCGCTTATTGAGGATTCTTATTTATCCATCTATCGCTAGAAAGCTTCCATACCTCCACCTCCATTCATGTTTTCATCCATACCTCCACCGCGTTTTTTTGTAGATGATTTATTATCATTATTACCAAATCTGTATGTAAGTCCTACATAGAAATTTCTTGTATCTCTTTTTCTGATGGCATTGCTTTCAAAATTAAATCCAGATGCTTCTACGGCAAACTGACGGGTATTAAATATATCACTTACTCTAAGATTTACTATCAATTTCCCTTTCAGTGCAAAAAACTTCATGCCTACTTCAGCACCATGCATAGATCTCATACGTCCTTGTGGGAATTGATTGGGTCCTCTATAATTATACATAGCTTGTATATTCCAAAATTTCATGATAGTCCAGTTGCTTATGAAATTGAAACCATACATGATATTTTGTCTATTTTTCAAATCTCTAAATCTAGAATCAACCAATGTTTGTCCACCACCATTTACATCCAGACTTAATGTCCACCATTTGTAAGGATTATATCTACCGCTCAATTCTACTCCATAGTTGTGTGCTGTACCTATATTACCAGATATGATTCTACCAAATCCTTCATTATCTACTTTTCTAACGAACGTAATCATATCATATTGTAATCGATAATAAACAGTACTTGAGAAGGTATATTTTTGGTTATTTTTATCAAAACCTAACTCAAAAGAATGGGTTGTTTCTGGTTGTAAAGCAGGATTTCCACTACGAACATTTCTAGGGTCGCTATAGTCGCCAAATGGATTTAGCTGATTGATACCAGGTCTCTGTAGTCTTCTACTATAGGTAAATCGCATACTTCTATCTTTACCCAAATCTACATTCATATGTAAACTAGGAAATAATTTAAAATAATTATTTTTAAAAACTTCATTTGTATTAATCAATTTACCAAGTGTACGAGTGTCTTCTGCTCTCAATCCAATTTTGTAGGAGAGCTTTTCATAACTAGAATTGAAAGTGACATACGCTGCATTGATATGATCTCTATAAACAAATTGATTGGTTCTATTCGTATCAGTATAATAATCAGAAATACTACTATTATTTTTTAAAGAATAATCTAATAATCTGTCTGTTTCATTATATCTGTAGCTATATCCTATTTCCATAAATGATTTTGGATTAAATGGATGTACGTAATTAATTAGTGCATTAGCATTTTGAAGTTTTACATCAGTAATTACACTATCATAGACTATATTATTATCTACAATTATTTTATTTAAATAAGATTCAGAAGCTGTAAGTAAATTATATTCTTTTCCATTTTGATAATATACATCTATAGTGAATTCTTTCTTTGGGGTTTTATACAAACGTCTATAAGAAATAGTCCCATCTACATATCTATTTTTGGTATGTGTGATGGCTTCTCTACTACTCGTATAGTCAATAGCGGAGTCTTGATTGTAAAAATATCTATCTACTTTATTATACTCATTATTTCTATTGATGCTATAGTTACTTACAAATGACAAGGTGTTTTTATCGTTTAGAAAAAAATCAATACCTACCTTAGGTGCAATATTAAGTGGTTTATTAAGTCCTCTAGATTTAAAATGCTGATAAAAAGTAGTGTCTATTGCCGTATTAGTACTATTAAAGATACCTCGTGTATATGCGTAGTTGTGCTGAAATCCTAAATTGGTAGTTAAATTAAATATCTTGTTTTTATAGTTGAGAGAAGCACCTGCGGTATATTTATTTCTTGTACCCACTGTAGCAGTAATATTACCACTAATGCCCTGTTTTGCATTTTTTTTAAGTACAATATTGATGATTCCCCCTGTACCTTCTGCATCATATTTTGCAGATGGATTACCTATTATTTCTATACTTTCAATCATACTTGCAGGTATTTGGTCTAGCACGGTATTTATATTCCCTCCTCTACTACCTATGGGTTTTCCATCTATTTGTATATTTAGATTTGATGAACCTCGCATCTCAACTTTCTCATCGGAGTTGAGACTTACACCAGGTAATGTTTGTAAAATATCTACCGCTGTACCTCCTGTACTTACAGTATTTTTATCAATATTTATTATTCTTTTATCTAGTGTATTTTGCACATATGATTTTTCACTAGTCACATTTACTTCACCCAATACTTTATCATTTGATTTTAGTAAAATAGAAGGCAATTCTATAGTTTCTTTCACATAAAGTTTTTTTGCAAAAGGTATGTAGCCTGCTTGTTTTATATCTACTATTACAAGCATTTTTTCTTTAAAAGTATAACTAAACTTTCCATCCACATCTGTTTGTACTGCAGCAATCATTTTGCTGCTATCTTTGAAAACTATGGTACAAAATTCAATAGGTTTATTAGTACCAGCATCTTTTACAGAGCCTGTTATTGTATATTGTGAAAAGAGAGAATTAGTAAAAATTATGAGGACAAATAACAAAAGATTTTTCATAGTGCAAAGTTACGCATATAAAAAAATCTTATATTATATAATTATGAATTTTCTTTATTTGCTTTAGCTTCTTTAAGTATAGCTTCTTGGTCGCCCCAATTGTCATAAGCTCTAATGATTTTTTTCACCAATTTATGACGTACTACGTCTTTTTCACTAAGATTGATAATACCTATTCCATTGATATTTTCAAGTATTTTCAAACCTACTCCTAGTCCACTTCGCTGATTTCTCGGCAAATCTATTTGTGTCATATCTCCCGTCACTATTGCTTTAGCAGATGGTCCTATCCTCGTCAAAAACATTTTAAGTTGCGGTACAGTAGTATTTTGTGCTTCATCTAAAATAATAAACGCATTATCAAGCGTACGACCACGCATAAAAGCAAGAGGTGCTATTTCTATGATTCTATTTGTAATCATATAATTGAGCTTTTCTGGATGTATCATATCATCAAGCGCATCATACAATGGTCTTAAATATGGGTCTATTTTTTCTTTTAAATCTCCTGGCAAAAATCCTAAGTTCTCACCAGCCTCTACAGCTGGTCTTGTGAGTATGATTCTTTTTACTTGTCTTTCTTTCAATGCTTTTACAGCTAATGCTACAGCAGTATAAGTTTTACCAGTACCTGCTGGCCCTATAGCAAAAAGTATGTCATTCTTTTGTGCTGCTAGTACTAGTTTTCGTTGGTTAGGTGTTTTTGCTCGCACTACATGACCACCATGACCATGCACAATTATCTCACCTTTAGTATCTGCTGGAGTTTCTATTGCTTTTTTTTCTATATCACCTCCTGTTACTATTTCCTCAAAATCTTGATAGGAAATGTATTTAGCTCTCTCGAGTTTATCTACTACTTGAGATACTTTTTGTTTAAATTTTATTATATTTTTCTCGTCACCATTGACTTTCACACTCTGTCCTCTTGCACTTATTTTCAAGCTTGGAAAAGCATTTTTCAATATATTAAACTTATCATTATTGACTCCAAAGAACTCAATTGGATCAATAGTTTCTAAATGCATAGTTAATTCACTCAATTCTTACTAATTTTGAGCGAAAATAAGTAATTTTATTTACTCAATGTCTATAATTACATTAACATCTGATTTTGGTTGGCGAGACCACTACCTTTCTTCACTGAAAGGAAAGCTACTTTGTCAAATACCAAATACTACAATTATAGATATTTCTCATGAAGTAATGCCCCAAAATGTTATTGATGCATCATTTATATTCAAAAACGCATATGCTAATTTCCCTGAACAGACTATACACATTGTAGCTGTAGACCTAGCAGGCACAAGTAATATCAAGTTGCTATACTGTCATCATGAAAACATGCATTTCATCATTCCAGACAATGGTATTATCTCGTTAGTATTTGAAGAACTGCCTAAAAATATAATAGAAATAGACTTACTTGGATTTCCACTCTATATTTCTTACAAAGAAATCTTTGCGTATCTGTGCGAAAAAATTTCGAATCACGAACCAATAGAAGGCAAACTTGTGCAGAGCATCAAATCATTTACTATGTTACGTCCTATGACCTATCCAGATATGATCAAAGGTTCTGTGATTTATATCGATCATTTTGATAATGCTATAACGAATATCAAAAAAAATGAATTTGACGCAATAAGAAAAGAACGAAGCTATGAAATACAGTTTAGCAAAAATATTTTGCAACTAAGTGAAACTTATTCCAATGTTCCAGAAGGAGAAAAACTTTGTCTGTTTAACAGTATTGGTTTACTTGAAATAGCTATTAATAAAGGTAATGCTTCTAGTCTTCTCAACCTAAAAGGAGGTAGTACTATACAAATATTTTTCAAATAATAATCCTATGATTACACGTATCGTAAAACTTCATATAGATGAAAATAAAGTAGCTGATTTTATAGCAATATATGAATCAAGTAAATCATTTATTCAAAACTCTAGTGGAAATATTTCAGTGAAGTTAGTAAAAGATATACATCAAGAAAATATTTTATTTACTATAAGTGAATGGAATTGTGAAGAAGATTTAAATAACTATAGAAATACAGAATTTTTTGCAAAAGTATGGTCACAAGTAAAAACGCTACTCATCAGTAAAACAGATGCATGGAGCTTAGAAGAAATAATTAATCATTAAAATGACCATGCAACTTCATCTAAATATAAAGTTTGACATTAATGAATTAAAATTATTTATAGAACAAAATAATTTTGATAAAATATTTATTCTTACAGATGAAAATACATCTTTACATTGTTTACCTATTATCAAAAATTTCATAACTGAATTCTATGAAATAAAAATAAAAAGTGGTGAAGCAAATAAAAATTTAGATACATGTAAATATATTTGGGAAGAATTATTCAAGCAAAACGCATCTCGACAAAGTTTACTTATCAATCTTGGTGGTGGCGTAATCACTGACATGGGTGCATTTATAGCTTCTGTTTTTAAACGTGGTATTTCATGTATCAATATCCCTACATCTTTACTTTCTATGGTAGATGCAAGTGTAGGTGCGAAAACTGGAATAGATTTTTTTGGAATTAAAAATAGTTTAGGAACTTTTTACGAAGCAAAAATGACTATTATTGATAGTAGTTTTTTAGATACCTTACCTAAAAGACACATCCAATCTGGATTTGTAGAAATGCTCAAACATGGTATTATAGCTGATTTATTTTATTTCAAACAACTACTTCAAATAAGTTTTGATGAACAGAACGATTGGAATAGATACATAAAAAAATCTATAGAAATAAAATCGAAAATCGTACTCGAAGACCCAGCTGAAAAAGGAATCAGAAAAATATTAAATTTTGGTCATAGTGTTGGACATGCTTTAGAATCTTATTTTTTAAATACTGATAAAACATTATATCATGGAGAGGCTATACTTTATGGAATGAAAGTAGCTATGCATTTATCTATTATAAAAAATAATGCTGATAAAAATATATTAGCTGAATTAGAAATATTTTCAGAAAAAACAAACCTTGCAAAAAAACTTGCATTTGATAAAAATGAAATTATTCAGTTACTCACTCAAGATAAAAAAAATAACAATGATGAATTTTTATTTGTTTTAATCAATGAAGACAATCAAGCTGAATATGACCGTAGATGCACCAAAGAAGAAATATTAAACGCTTTAAACACAATACATGCCTAGAATACTTTTACAAAAAAAACAAGATATAAAAGAATGTATCATCAATTTGCCTAGTTCAAAAAGTATTGCAAATAGAGTTTTATTGATTCAAAAACTATGTAAAGAATCTTTCAAAATCAAAAATCTTTCTACAGCAAATGATACCGATATTTTCAGAGAAGCACTTGCATTAAATTCTGAATGTATAGATATACAAGATGCAGGGACAGCTTGTAGATTTATGGTAGCTTATCTTAGTTTGCAAAAAGGCAAGTACCAACTTACAGGTACTGAACGTATGCAACAAAGACCTATTAAGCCATTAGTGGATGCATTGAATAGCTTAGGTGCAAATATCCAATATCTAAATCAAGAAGGTTTTTTACCATTAGTCTTTAACAATAGTCAAATAAATGGAGGAGAAGTTTCAATAGATGCTTCAACTAGTAGTCAATATATTTCCGCATTATTGATGATTGCACCTGTATTGGAAGGTGGATTGACAATCAGATTTAAAGAAATTGTGTCTAGAGATTATATTGAAATGACACTCGAAATCATGAAACATTTTGGCATATCATTTCATGCAAGTGATGATAAAATACACATACCTCAACAAGAATATAAAGCTCAAAATATAAGTATAGAAAGCGATTGGAGTAGTGCATCTTATATTTTTAGTATCAGCGCATTAATACCCAACTCTAGAATACAAATGAATAATCTCACCGTATATTCTTTGCAAGGTGATAGTGTATGTAGTTATATTTCTTCTCTTTTAGGTGCTGAAACACATCTATTAGGCGATAATATAGCTGTGCGAAATGAACCAAATGATAGTACATTTTTTGAATATGATTTTAAAAACTGTCCTGACTTAGTGATGACATTTGCAGTGCTCTGTGCTCTCAAAAATATAAAAGCAAGATTTTATAATATAGATCATTTAGCGCATAAAGAATCAAACAGATTACTTTCATTAGAAATGGAATTAGCAAAAATAAATTGCAGTTTTACTAAAAGTGATAATGCATGGATACTCATTCCATCTGATTTTGATAAATCTAAAACAATTGAAATAAACACACACAATGATCATAGAATAGCTATGGCATTTGCACCACTAGCACTTGTTAGCAATGGAGTGATATTTGATGATGATACTGTAGTGAAAAAATCATTTCCAAATTTCTGGAATGAAATAGAAAAATGTGGATTGATGAGCTCAGTCGTATAGTATATTGTCATACTTTTCCTTTCTTTGTCATGTTTTATGCATGGCATTATTCTTGAAACAATTTTGATAGATTATTATTATACATATATGATAGATTACAATCAAGAACAACATGAAGTAAGCCTTCGTAAAGAAAGAAATCTTCTTTACACTAGCTTTTCTATCACATTTATATTTGTTTTATTTATATGGATCATATGGGCACTAGACTCATTATTTATGCTCAATCTAGTACAGTATGGTGTACATCCTAGAACCATTATTGGTTTACGTGGCATATTATTTATGCCATATTTACATGGAAGTTTTCAGCATATTTTATCCAATACTATTCCAGCTCTTATTTTAGGTACAGTTCTATTCAATATATATCCAAGAGTAGCGCTCAAAACTATTATTCTTATTCAAATATTTTCTGGAATCACTGTATGGCTTATAGGTGCAACCAACTCATTTCATATAGGTGCAAGTGGAGTCATATTTGGCATTGCTTCTTTCCTCTTTTTTAGTGGCTTTTTCAGAAAAGATAGACAAAGTGTAGCTATCTCTTTTTTTGTAGGAATGCTCTATGGAGGAAGTATGATAGCAGGTATGCTACCAATAGAACTTGGTATCTCATGGGAAGGTCACCTAAGTGGTGCAATAGGTGGTTTTATATGTGCCTTATTATTCAAAAATATTGACCTACCAAAACCTGAAATTGAAATGCTTGAAGATAGCGATATGGATGATAAACCTTTCTTTGAAAAGGAAGATTACGATAAGTTAAGTTAGTAATATAATATATTTCAAAAACTTATCCTTAGCTTTACAGCATGATTATAAAAACAGCTACATTTTCTATCAGCGCACCATATTTGAGTATGTGCCCAGCTACCAAAGAAAAAGAATATGCTTTTATTGGTCGCTCAAATGTAGGCAAATCTTCTCTTATTAATTTTTTGACTAATCATCATGGATTAGCTAAAGTATCTACTACTCCTGGCAAAACTCAATTGATAAACTATTTTAATATTAATGAATCATGGTACTTGGTAGATCTACCAGGTTATGGATTTGCTAAAGTATCAAAAACAGAAAGAGAAAAATTTGATAAAGTAATCAAAACATATATCAAAAATAGAGAGCAACTTCAATATGTCTTTTTATTGATAGATGCTCGTATTCCACCCCAAAAAATTGATTTAGAATTTGTCAATTTCTTAGGCGAAAATGCGATTCCATTTGTTTTAGTTTTTACAAAAATGGATGTGAGTAGAAAAAATGAAACTCCAAAAAATATTGCTGCTTTCAAAAAAGAATTGTCAAAAGATTGGGAAGAACTCCCTCCTATTTTTCACACATCTTCATTCAATAAAACAGGTAAAGAAGAAATACTTGCATTTATTGCAGCAAACGAAAAAGCATAATTTTTAATATCCATTTGGATAATGTTTTTCTAAGTAGGGCTTCATAGTTTCACGTACTTTTTCTTTGAGTTTTTCCATATCATTTTCTACGGAAGTATATTCATCCATCTTTATGATTTCACTCCAATACACAATTATTTTCCCAGGTTTTATAAGTATTGTATCTCTAGGCCACAACTCTCCTGCTCCTATGATGGTAAATACTGCTATGGGCAATTTTGTAGGTATTGCCAACTTAAATGCACCATCATGAAATTTTTTTAAATGTTCTTTTGTGTTATTACAAGTACCTTCAGGGAAAAGCACAATACTGGCTCCTTCTTTTGCTTTTACATAAAGTTGATCCATACTCCAAGCTCTATGGTCTTTATCATCTCTATGCACGGGTATATAAAGTTTATCTAACAAATATCCTAACACAGGCCATTTGAGTATCTCTGCTTTACCTATATATTTTTTGTAATTTTTTATTACAGTACCAGATATCAATGCATCCATATACGATCGATGATTGCCTACGAATATAAATTGCTGATGTTCGTCTATAAGTTCTTTATTGTGCTCTTCTATTCGTATTCCCCAGAGAAATAAGGTTAACTCTGCAACATAGCATGGAAGAAAGTGCATCCTTCGTATTGTTTTTGGTCCACCAAAACTCACTCCTAAATATAAAAAAGGAAACATAGCAAATGCTAATGTGAAAAATACTAAAGCACACCAGATTGACCAAAGTAGATGAAATGGAAATAATATATATTTCATTTTTTAAAAATAGTCTAAAATAAAAAAAACACATCAATTATTTTGATGTGGTTTCATATAAGTTTATGAAAATATATTATTTCATTACTTTGATTTCAACTGAATCTGATGGATCTAATTTAGCTCCTTCTACGTCTACTACAGCTTTTACTCTGTATTCACTTCTTTCGTCAGAAGCCATTTTAGCTAATTTACCAAGACCACCTAACATACCACCTTGTTCTGCTAATTTTTCTGTTGATGTTTTTACAACTTCAAATGGCATTTCAAAATCGATATTTTTTACTTCACCCTCAGCCATATCAAAAGCTGCATTATCTCTCCAAGTTCCTAATGTAAAGAATTTAGATTTTTTGTCTTCACCTTTACCAGTGATAAACTCTTCTTCTAATTTTATTTCAATACTTTTTACTTTTTGTGCACTTTTACCAGTTAATGACAAACTACCTTTTAGTTTTCCATCAGCTCCACTTACGTTTTCTGGTACATTTAGTTTTACAGATATAGTACCGATACCTAGCATTTGTTTAATTTTTGCGAAAATCCCATTGTTTTTTAGTTTTAAAGGTTTTAGAAAATTTTGAACACTAATATAAGGAAACAATTTTAATATTATTTCGTTTCCAAATAATTTATATTAAAAAACATTTTTTATTACTTTTGTCCAATTCTATAACTAAAACTCAATAAAATCATGACAAAACCGACAACAGGACAAAAAATTCGTTACTATTTTGAAAACACCATGTCATCAGGACCTGGAGGAGTAATTAAGTGGCTTGCCATACTATCACTTGTTATGGTACTTATACTAGGACTTATTATATTTATATTTGGTATCAAAGAATCTGGTGATGCTGAAAGTCCACTTGGATTTTTAGAAGGTAGCTGGCAAAGTTTAATGGCTACTCTAGATTCAGGTACTATGGGTGGTGACCCTGCTGATGCGTGGCCGTTTCGTATTGTACGTTTTATAGCTACGCTTGTAGGTATTTTCTTAATCTCTATTTTGATAGGTACTATTTCTAGTGGTATCGATGGTCAAATAGATGAAATGAAAAAAGGAAAATCAAAAGTACTTGAATCTAATCATACACTTATACTTGGTTGGTCAGAAAAAGTTTTTTCTATTATCAATGAACTAGTAGAAGCTAATTCTAATCAAAAAAATCCAAGTATTGTTATTCTTGCAGATAGGGACAAAGTAGAAATGGATGACGAAATACGCGAAAAAATAGAGAACTTTGGAAATACTAAAGTAATTTGTAGAAGCGGAAGCCCTCTAGAATCAAGTGCTATAGCAGTAGTAAATCCAAATGAAGCGCGTTCTATTATTGTACTTGGTAGCGAAGAATCTAATGCAGATACTTATGTTATCAAATCTGTATTGGCTATCACTAATGGTAAAAACCGTAAAAAAGAACCATATCATATAGTAGCTGAAATTAAAGATCCAAAAAATATGGAAGCTGCTGATTTAGTTGGAAACGACGAAACAGTATTCGTACTTTCATCTGACTTGATATCAAGAATTACTGCTCAAACATGCCGTCAATCAGGCTTAAGTGTGGTTTACTCTGAGTTATTACAATTTGATGGTGACGAAATATATTTCAATGAAGAAAAATCACTAGTAGGTAAAACATTTAAAGATTCTTTATTTGCATACGAAACATCATCAGTGATTGGTATATTCACTGCAGACGAAGAGGTGTTAATAAATCCACCTATGGATACTGTATTCAATGCAGGTGACCAAGTAATAGCTATTAGTGAAGATGATGATACTGTAGTAGTAAGTGGTAAATCTAATTTCAATATTGAGGAAAGTTTATTCAATAGAATGGATGGCTCAAATCAAACAGTAGAAAAAACATTAATTTTAGGATGGAATGACAGAGGTATTAGAATCATTGAAGAATTAGACAATTATGTATCTGCAGGGTCTGAAGTATTAATACTTGCAGATGGAGTAGATATCGATACAGATTTATCTGAACTAAAATCTAGTCTTGAAAAACAACGTCTTACTTATACTAAAGGAGATATAATTGATAGAGCTACACTAGAAAGCCTTAATGTTGCATCTTATGATCATATCATATTATTGAGTTATACAGAAGGTATAGATATTCAAGAAAGCGATGCAAAAACTCTGATATGCTTACTTCACTTACGTGCTATGAGCGAAAAAGCTGGAAAAGATTTTAGTATAGTTTCTGAAATGCTTGATATTAGAAACAGAGATTTAGGTGTGGTAGCAAAAGCAGATGACTTCATAGTGAGTGACAATTTGATAAGCTTAATGCTTAGTCAATTAAGTGAAAACAAAGATTTGAAAAAAGTATATGATATTTTATTTGAGGCTGATGGATCTGAAATATATTTAAAACCAGTAAGTAGATATGTAAAAACTGGGGAGGATATGAACTTCTATACTGTATTAGAAAGTGCTGCAGCGCAGAATGAAATAGCTTTTGGATATAGAATCAGTGCTGATGCATCTAATAGTGATGAGCATTTTGGAGTGAAAATTAATCCTAAAAAAGATCAAACAGTTAATTTCAGTCCAGAAGATTATATCATAGTTTTAGCAGAAGATTAATATATTTATATTGTAAAATATTTCTTTATAAAAGACCTAGTTTTGCTAGGTCTTTTTATTTTTCTGTCTTTTATAAAATAAAAATGTAAAAATATTTACGGATAATAATATTTACATATTATTGTTTTTCAATACTTTACAACAATAAAATAGGATTTCTTTTTACTATTTAAAAAAGATGATAAAAAAAGATTACAATAATCAACTTTTTAAATAAAATATTCTTACCTTTGCCATCCAAAAATTTTTATAGATATGCCTAAAATGAAGTCAAATTCTGGAGCTAAGAAAAGGTTTAAAATAACTGGCTCTGGTAAAGTAAAAAGAGGTCAAGCATTTAAAAGACACTTGTTAGAAAGTAGATCAAAAGATAGAAAAAGAAATCTTACAGGTAGTACTTTGGTTCATAAATCTGATGAAGCTAGAGTGAGAAGAATGCTAGCTGCTCAAAATTAATATTAATAACAACAGTAAAATTTAAATAGGATGCCACGTTCAGTAAACGCAGTAGCGAGTAAAGCAAGAAAAAAGAAAATATATAAATTAGCTAAAGGATACTTTGGTAGACGAAAAAATGTATGGACAGTAGCTGTAAATGCAGTTGAAAAAGGTCTTTCATATGCATACGCTCACAGAAAACAGAAAAAAGGTGACTTTAGAAGACTTTGGATCACTCGTATCAATGCAGGTGTAAGAGAGCACGGACTGAGCTATTCTGTATTTATGAATTTACTTGCAGAAAATAATATCAATCTTGATAGAAAGATATTATCTGATATGGCTATGAATGACCCTGCAGCTTTCAAAGCATTAGTAGAAAAAGTAAAAAAATAATTTTTATAAATACATACCATAGGCTATCAATTTATTTTTTGATAGCCTATTTTTATTTTATTAACGCATATAAAATCGGTATTTGTTATGACTAAAGAACAAATAGACACTATAAGAGGCAGAGTACTAGCCTTGAGGAGCTATCTTTGACGTCGATAATAGAAAACATATTATCTTCGAACAGGAACAAATAACTCATCTTCCAGACTTTTGGACAGATGCAGCTAAAGCCGAATCCATCCTTAAAAATATTCGTACACACAAATCATGGGTCACTCAATTTGATAAAGTGCAAGCGTCATTTGATGATTTACTTGTTCTACAAGACTTTTTGGAACAGGGTGAAACGAATGAAGAAGAACTGCGAAATCAAGAATCCATACTCATGAGTCAAATAGAAGAGCTCGAATCTATCTGCACACTCAACCAGCCCGAAGATCAACTCGGAGCTATACTTGAAATAAATGCTGGAGCAGGCGGAACAGAAAGCTGTGACTGGGTAGCCATGTTACTGCGAATGTATACAATGTATGCCGAGAAAAATGGATTTAAAGTATCCTTGCTTGACCAGAAGGACGGTGATGTGGCTGGTATTAAATCTGCATCTATTGAAATAACTGGCGATTTAGCCTATGGTTATCTAAAAGGTGAAAATGGAGTGCATAGACTCGTGCGTATATCTCCTTTTGACTCAAATGGCAAGCGACATACCACTTTTGCTTCTGTATATGTATATCCGATGGTAGATGATAGTATTGATATAAATATATCTCCAGCCGATTTAGAATGGGATACTTTCAGAAGTAGTGGTGCAGGCGGACAAAATGTAAATAAGGTAGAAACAGCAGTACGTGTGAGACACTTGCCTAGTGGTATAGTTATAGAATGTCAGCAAGAGCGCTCTCAAGCTGGCAATAAAGATATCGCACTACGGATGCTCAAATCAAAACTCTATGAAATAGAAGTACAAAAGAAAAATGAAGAACGTGCAAAAATAGAAGGGCAGAAAATGAAAATAGAATGGGGCTCACAAATAAGAAACTATGTGATGCATCCTTATAAACTTGTAAAAGATGCACGCACAGGATATGAAACATCACAAGTACAAGATGTGATGGATGGAGATTTACACGCATTTATTAAAGCTTATTTATTGAGTTCACTTAATAAATAATTATAGTTTATAAATAAATCTTCTATTTAAAATTCTTTTTTCATACTTTTATGATACAATTAATATTTTATGAAAATTAAAAAAGAATATATCATTTTTAGCTTTATAGCCGGAATTATTATTCTTATCAATACGCTTCAACTATTAAAATTCATTTATCTTCCACATACCTTGATGTCTATCTCTAGATGGACATTAGTGATAATATTAGCTTATTTTTCGTATCAAAGAAAATCGCTAACTTGGTGGACTTTTACTGGTATGCTTGCTGGTGCTTGCATTGGTCATGACTTTTCAGATTTTGCTATGAATCTTGATGTACTTAGTAAAATATTTATAAGACTCATAAAAACGATTATTGCACCCCTTCTATTTTCTACATTAGTTGTAGGTATTGCAGGTCATAGCAATCTCAAACAAGTGGGACGAATGGGTTGGAAATCTTTATTATATTTTGAAGTGATCACTACTGTAGCTTTAGTTATTGGATTATTGGCAATAAATATCACAAAAGCTGGAGTAGGATTAGTAATACCTGAAAACACAAATGCTATCATTCAAAAAGTAGAAAAACAAGATTGGCAACAAATCGTACAACATATATTTCCTGAAAACATTGCCAAATCAATAGCTGAAGGTCAAGTATTAGAAATAGTAGTATTTTCTGTTTTATTCGGTATAGGATTAGCCATGGTAAAAGACAGCACTAAAAAACAAACGATGCTCTCCTTTACAGAAAGTCTGAGTGAAGTGATGTTTAAATTTACACATGTGATTATGTATTTTGCACCTATAGGTATTATGGGTGCTGTAGCAGTGACCGTAGCAAAAAGTGGCATCACTCCTTTCTACTTTTTTGGCAAACTAGTTCTGACATTATATGTTGCATTATTTGTATTTGCAGTAGTAGTATTTATACCTATACTTATTTATTGCAAAGTAAATTTATTTAAATTCGTAAAAGCAATATCCGAACCTGTAACTATTGCATTTGGAACCGCAAGTAGCGAAGCTGCTCTTCCTTCTGCAATGGAAGCCTTAGTAAATTTTGGTGTGCCAAAAAAAATAGTGTCTTTTGTTTTACCTACTGGCTATAGCTTCAATCTAGATGGAACTACGCTATACTTAGCTCTAGCAAGTGTATTTGTAGCTCAAGCAGCAGGTATTCATATGCCACTAAGTACTCAGATAGTGATGATGCTGACCCTCATGCTTACAAGTAAAGGAGTAGCAGGTGTAAGAGGTGCATCATTAGTAATACTGATGGGAACTGCAGCACAATTTAATCTACCAGAAAAAATAATTTTGGCTATGTTAAGCATAGATGCATTGATGGATATGGCTCGTACCGCTGTGAATGTAACAGGTAATTGTATTGCTAGTATTTTTATAGCTAAGTGGGAAGGCGAATTTCCTGCTATAAATCAAGAATCTTATTAAAAATACAATTTTTAATGAAATAATTTAATATTGGAATAGTATTTGTTAATGTATATCTTTGTAAACTATAACTATATTTAAAAACAAAAAAGCAATAAAAATGAAAAAAGCAGGTTTATTATTAGTATCTGGGTTTTTTGCTCTTGCACTTTCTTCTTGTGGAACAGCTTATACACCTATGACTGAAGAACAAATTAATGCAAAAGTAGACTCTACTTTCAATGCACAAAAAGAAGCTATCACAACTACAGCAAATGAAGCATGTGCATCTACTATGGAAGCATCAGTAGCAGCTAAAGTTGAAGAATTAAAAGCAGCAGCAACAACTACTACTACAGTAACTAAATGATTATTAATCAAAATATAAAGTATAAATAAAAATGAAAAAATTAATATATAGCTTAGGAATTTCTTCTTTCATGGCATTAGCTATCACAGGTTGCAAACAAGGTAACGCTGAAGAAATGATGAAAAACGATATGGAAAAAGTAAACGCTAACGTTCAATCTAAAATAGATGAATTGAACATGACTCTTAGCGATGAATGTAATACTAAAGTAATGGAAGCAGCTCAAACAGCGTTTGCTGCTATGCCTAAAACAACTGTGAAAACTACTGTTAAAAAACCAGCAACTAAACCTACTACTACTACTACTACTACTACTAAAACAACTGGTGGATTAGGTGATGGTAAAAAAGGTACTACTACTACTACTGATGTAAAAATCGGTGAAGGTAAAAAAGGAACTACTACAACTACTACAGAGGTGAAATTAGGTGCAGGTAAAAAAGGTTTACAAAACAAATAATCTTTTTAAATTTATAATATAAAAATGGTTGAGAAAATTCTCAACCATTTTTTTTATGCATAAAATAAACTAATGAATCAAACAAAGGGCTTATACTCTTTTTAGATAAACTTGAATTAAATAATTTCAATTAAAAAAAGTTCACTTATATACTGAGATTTATATTTAATTAAAATATAGGACTGATAATTTTGGATAAATAATCAATAATATTTGCCACTCATCATTTTATACAGAATAAATTAACCTATTTTTTCTTATGAACAGATCAAAAATAGCTTCTCAATGCTTAGTGATATTTGATATTTATTTATAAATAGAAGTCAACTAATACAAAATTAATATCTAGTATATATTATTTATAAGTCTATGCATATTAATTATAGTCTAAATGGCTAATTCAATATTTAAATATAAAGTATACACATAAAAAAATCGGCTAGGATTTTCCTAGCCGACTTTAATAAATTATAATATATTATTATTATAGTTTAGTCCAAGTACCTGAACAAGTTTCTGTTGCACCACCAGCTGAAATAGTATAATTCATAGTGATAGTAGAACCTGAAATCGTACCTGTTCCAGATACAGTATATCCAGATATTGTTTGATTAGCTACAGTTACTGTAGTGCCACTTACTGTCATAGCTACTCCATCAAGTGAAGTATATCCACCAAAATCGTTAACTAAGATTTTGTCTAAAGAAGTACCGCTAGCAGCGAAATCTACTGTATAAGTAGCAGCACCAGTTACTGAACAAGTTTCTGTAACACTATATGTAGCAGCTCCAGATGCATTTAATAATACTGCTCTATCTATTACATCACAAAAAGTACCTGATGTACCTGCAGGGCAATCACAAGTACCTTCTATACAAATACCATCATTTTGACAAACTACATCTTTACATTTGTCAGTAACACATGAAGAAATACCTGTAGCTAATGCTACTGAAACACCTGTTGCGATTAAAAACGCTTTAATTTTTTTCATTTTTTTGAAATTATTGTTTAGGTTAAAAAAATATATATTATTCGTTTGCAAAAATGGTGCCTTTTTTACAACTTTTCATAAAAGACTCTACATTTTTCTATTTGGTTGCTTCCACCACTATAATAATTTACTGTATAATCAATGATAATCTTTTTAGTTTCATAATCAATAATGCCTGAGCCAAAAAATAAATACCCATCAAAAGTGCCTAAAGTAGGACAAACATATTGACTATCTATATTTATCAAATCATTTTTTATAACAAATTTTATGTAATAATCACCTCCTGAACAAGTAAAGTCTCCTAAATTTTTTAAATTAAATGTTGAATCATCTAATTGTATAATTTTTGATATACTATTTATCATAGTACATGTATCTATTGTATTATAATCCCCATCTATACTATCTATTAAATTTATTTCACAATTTTCACCTCTTGTATTTGCAGGGCAAATGCATTTACAGTTATCTGTATCGTATAGCAGAATTCCTTTGTTATAGCAAGTATAATCTCCACATGGTTTTTTATTACAAGCATATACACATATGATTATAAATAATATTAACAATGATGTACTACCAATAAAAAGTCTCTTCATAATGAAATTAATTATTTACAAAAATAAATCATTAATAATTTCGTTAAGTATAAAGTTAATTATATCTTCTATTTAAATCTAGTTTTATAACTTTGTATACTTATTTAAGGCTGTGAAATACATATATCTATTTCTTCTTTTTATTTTATCAAGTGCACTAAAAGCACAGTCTACCAATATATCTGGTATTGTAAATTCATATTATCAAGTAGATACATTATATACTTCTAATTGTAGAGTATATATAGATGTAAGCTCATCACTTGGATTAAGTATTGGAGATGAAATTCTTATTATTCAGATGCAGGGTGCTGTAATAGATACTAGCAATTCAGTAAACTTTGGTAATATTCGTAGATATATGAATGCAGGAAATTTTGAATTTGCAATTATTAAAAATATTCAAGGAAACCGATTAGAATTAAACAGTTTACTAAAAAAGTATTTTAACTCATCAGATAAAGTACAAATAGTAAAAGTAGCTAAGTATACTAATGCAAATGTCAATACAAATGTAATATGCACACCATGGAATGGAAGTACAGGCGGTATTATAGCTATTGAAGCTACAGATACACTTACACTCAATGCAAATATAGATGCATCAGATAGAGGTTTTAGAGGGGGTAACTTATATCCCAACGAGCCAAGAATTTGCAATGATACCAGACCATACTGGTCACTCAATACAGGTGCAAGAGGACCCAAAGGCGAAAGTATTTTTAAATATAATACAAAATATGAAGCAGGAATAAACTATATAGCTAATGGTGGTGGAAGTGGTAGCGCTAACAATAGTGGTGCAGGAGGTGGAAGTAATGCTGGACAAGGAGGAGATGGTGGCTCACAAACTACTGATTGTAGTATAAGTAGTAATAATGGATTAGGTGCATTGCCATTTGATTATTTTGGTTTGGATAGAGTATTTATGGGTGGTGGCGGTGGTGCAGGTCAGCAAGATGAAAGCATGGCTAGTGCAGGTATGAATGGAGGTGGTATAGTTTTTATAAAATCTAGATATCTAAAAGGGAATAGTTTTAGTATAAAAGCAAATGGAGGAAATCAAACAAATGATGCAGGAAACAGTGTAATAGCAGATGGAGCTGGTGCTGGTGGTGCTGGTGGTTTAGTAGTACTAGATATTAACAACTATATAAATAATATAAATATAGAAGTACAAGGTGGAAAAGGTGGTGATACAAGAATAGAAGACCCTGTCATTTGTACTGGTCCAGGTGGTGGTGGTGGACTTATCTGGCATAGTGGTGCTAGTCTTTCACCATTAGTTACTACAAATGTGATTGGTGGAAATGCTGGCATCTGTATCAATACGCTATCTCCTATTGGGGGTACAAATTACAACGCTTTGAATGGTGGTGATGGATATACAAAAGAAAACTTTGTGACTTCTATAAACAACTACCAACATCCAGAAATTACTCTTATAAATAATGATACACTAGTATGTGCTTTTGATTCCGTAAAACTAACTGCACAATATACTGCTCTTGGTGAAAGTTTTACAAGATGGACACCTAGTAATCAAATAGTATATGAAATAGATAATAATGCTAGTATATCACCCGCTACTCCTCTACAATATTACTTCACCGTAACAGACTCCTTTGGTTGCTATGATATAGATAGTGTTTTTGTAGATGTACTACCACTACCTATAAGCAATCTAAATGATGAGTATATTATACAACTTTATGATAGTATACAATTATTTCCAACTATAAATGATAGCATATATTGGTCGACAAATCGTTTTATTGACTCTATATATTCATTCTCACCTGTCTTTACTCCTCCTCGTTCACAATTATATAGATACTATATAATAGACTCCAATAATTGTGTATTATATGATTCACTATTGATAAAAGTAAAACAATGTACTAATCTTGGATTGGCTAATATTTTCACACCAAATGGTGACGGAAAAAATGATTTTTATCATTTTAAAAACATATTAATTGATGAATTAATCAATTTTCAGATATTTAATAGATGGGGAGAGCTCGTTTTTGAGACCAAAAGTCTATCTGACCAATGGGACGGAAGTTATAAAGGACGAGAACTCCCAACTGATGTTTATACCTATCAAATCATCGGAATATGCTATGGTGCAAGGTTTGAAGACTCTGGAAACATTTCATTGATAAGATAGTACATAACATGTTTATAAGAAAAATGTTGAAAAAACAGAATAGTTTTTTTGTTTTTAAGAATTTTTAGTATTTTGTGCCCTTAAATAATCAGTTAACTATATGAATCTTAATCTACAAAAAAGTAAATTACTTGTATTGATTTTGTTCGTATTTGGCTCTGTGAGCACATACGCACAAGACATCCACTTTTCGCAGTATTATGCATCGCCCATGACTTTAAACCCAGCACTCACTGGAAAGTTTAATGGCGAATATCGTATTGGTGGCATATACAGATCACAATGGGCTCCAGCAGGTTCTCCATTATTTATGACTCCGGCACTAGGTGTTGATTTTTCACTTTTCAAAGGAAAGCTGAAAAAAGATGCTGTAGGCGTAGGCTTAGAATTATTTACAGACAGACAAAACAAAGCTACTTTGGTTCAATACCAAATACTAGCTTCTCTTGCATACCACAAAGGTATAGGTAGAAACAACGGTACTCAAATCTCTCTTGGTTTTCAAGGAGGATATGTGATGAAACAATTAAATCCTCAAAATCTTCAATTTGGAGATGGATTTACTGCTCTAGGTACACCTAATCCATATACTTCTTCAGCAGAAATAGCTAGTCTTAATGACAATTTTGGTTATTTCAATATGAATGCTGGTTTATTTGTTAATAGTAAGATACATGAAAAAGCGGTAGTATACGGTGGTTATAGCTTTAATAATATCGGTAGACCAGTTGAACAATTTAGTGATAGAACAGTTGGTAATAATAAACAAGGTATAGCTTGGAGACAAGTAGTACATGTAGGTGCGGAATGGGGTGCTGGTAAAAGAATAGTTGTAATACCTGGTGTATTATGGCAAATGCAAGCTAAAGCGCAGGAATTAAATTTTGGTATCACAGCGGGGTATCATGTAAAAATGGATCCAAACGGAGGTAGAGACCATACTACAGTATTTTTAGGTCTTTGGAATAGAATGACTCCAAATTATTTTACAGATACAAAAGCTAAATATGGTGAAGAGTCTATCATACCAAAAATTGGTTTGGAATTTAAAAGAATCCGATTTGGCGCAGCTTTAGATATTCCGATGTCTAAAATTAGTCTTACAAAAAATGGTATAGTAGGTGGTACTGGTTTAGCAGCATCATATAATGGCAATAGACCATTAGCTTTTGAAATAAGCTTGGCTTATATAGGTAGAACATCTTCTCCTAAAGAGAATATTTACTTATTTAATCCACGTTTCTAATTAAAGTATAAAAGCTAATTAATAAAAGTTTAACCCAAAAAATTAAAAAAATTCAATATATGAAAAGAATATACAAAAGAGCAACCTCTTATAATGTATTTCTTATTAAATCATTAGTAGTACTTTTCTTTATAGGTACAGGATTTAATATGTATGCTTCTGCAGGTAAAGAAGAACAAAATACCAGAAAATATTCAAAATTAAGTGTAGGAAAGAAATATAAACTAGCTAAAACTTTGATGGGCAAAGGTGGATATATCACTGCTGCGCAATACTTAGAAGAAGTAGTAACAAAAAAACCTAAAAAACATCAAGCACTTTACATGGCAGCAAAAGCTAACGAAGCTATACGTGACTATGTGAGAGCTGAAAAATTTTATAGCCAACTACTAGAAGTAAAGCCTGGTAAATATCCAATGGCTAGATACGACTATGCACGTATGCTTAAATATAATGGCAAATATGATGCAGCTAAAAAAGAATTTGCATCTTTTAAAGACGAGTATGATGGTAACGATGCAGAAGTGCTTCAAAAACTAGTGAAAAATGAAATAGCAGGATGTGACTATGCACTTACTACTGGTAAAAATCCAATAGCTCCTAGAAAAGTAGAACATGTAAGTGAGCCTGTAAACAATGAATTGACAGAGTTAGCTCCAAAATGGATAGATAGCAAAACTTTATTGTATTCAAAATTTCCTCATGATACGGCTATCAATTTGACTAACTTCTGGAAGATGAAAAAAGACTACAGAACTAAGATATTTACAGCTACTGGCGAAGGTGCTAACTTCAATAATGAAACGCTTGTACCAGGTGCAGTAAACGATCCTAAATTTCACTGTGGAAACGCAGTAACTACTGCAGATGGAAATACTATGTACTTTACAAAATGTAGCGAAGATAAAATGCTGAACATGATTTGTAAAATATATATGAGTAAAAAAGAAGGTAGTACTTGGGGAGAACCTAAAGAAATGCCTATAAATATTGAAGATTACACATCTACAAGACCAGCTCTAGGAAAAGATGCAAACGGAAAAGATATTCTTTATTTCTCTTCTACTAGACCAGGTGGTCAAGGTGGTGAAGATATTTGGTTTGCTACTATAGATAATAATGGTGTAGCTAGCAATCCTAAAAACTTAGGTAAATTAATCAATACCGCTGGTGATGAAACCACACCTTTCTATGATATGGCTTTCAGAAGATTATTCTTCTCTTCTAATGGACATCCAAATATGGGAGGATATGATGTATTTGTAGCTAAAGGAAATGTAGACGGATGGGATTCTATTCAAAATATGGGTAATCCTGTTAACTCTAGCGCAGATGATTTATATCTTGCTTTAGATGCAAACGGTGAGCAAGGTTATATGGTATCAAACAGAATAGGATCTATAGCTACAAGAGGTACTACAAGTGGCGATGATATCTATACTGTATACTTAGGTGGTAGAAAAGTATTTCTTCGTGGATACTATGCTGTAAAAGGTGATGCAACTAAAAAACCAATAGCTGGTGTAGATAATTCATTCTATTTAAATAGTGATGGTACTTTTGATAAAAAATCTGCAAGTGTAACAGCAGGTACTCAAAAATTTGTATATGCTATGGAGCCGGGCAAAAAATATAAAATCAATGGTACTAAAGAAGGGTTTTATCCTGCTGTAGACAATATAGAATCTCCAGCAAAAATAAACTCTATGTCTGATACAATAGATATGGTATTCTATATGGAGCCTATCATCAAATTGAAAGCTAAAATTGAAAATGTATATTTCGTTTTTGATAGACATGGGTTAAACAAAGAAAACTCTATGGGTAAAACTGACTCAGTAGCTAGTTTCTTAATAAATAATCCTGCTTATGGACTTGAAATAAATGGTCACACAGATAGTAAAGGTACTGATGAGTACAATGACAAATTATCTATGGAAAGAGCTCAAGAAGTAGCTAACTATTTGATTACTAAAAAAGGAATAGCTAAAGAAAGATTAGTAGTGAAAGGTATCGGTGAAAAACAACCAATAGCTCCAAACGAATTCCCTGATGGTAGAGACAATGAAGAAGGTAGAGCCGCAAACAGACGTGTTGAGTTCAAACTATTCAGTGCTGAAGATAAAATATTAATCGAATACGATAAAGCATTCCCTACTACTGTAGAATAAGAAATTCTCTAAACTATAAAAAAAACTCTTGTCAATGACAAGAGTTTTTTTTGTTATAAATAGATACATTTTCTATTTGGTTAATCTATTTATTACATGATAATCTATAATAGTCTCTAAGTATTTGATAAAGGAAATGAATGGTTTTTATATATAAAACATAATATAAATTTTGGAAGTAACACTCTTAAATAATAGTAGATGAATATCTATCTAACAAAAAAGTAATTATATGAATAAAAAAAAATCACAGCCGAAGCTGTGATTGTAAATTTGATAATTTATTAATGATGTATTTCTACATTTAAGATACTTTGTATAGGAATATATTTCCCTCCTTTCAACATAAGCCAATCATTATTTTTTGATAGAATAACAGATTGTACTTGTTTATACCCTTCTTCTGTATTGAAGGTTACATTTGCCTTTGTATGAGACGTTTGTCCATTCATAATGGCTGTGAAAATTTTCTGAATTAGAGAAGTTTTTTGAAGTATATTAAATACTGGGAAAACTCTTTCAAAATGAATTGTATTCAGTTCTTCTGAAATAATAAATTGTGGTTCTATACTACTACTATTTTTCATAAACGCTTTTTTGTTTTAAATTTGGTAGTAATAAGGTGTGTTAGTTCTGTCCTTTACGCACTAATTTTAAAAATGTTTCAATATTTATAATTTTAATTTAACATAAATGAAAACTACTTTAGTAATAGGTGCCTCAATGAATGAAGATAGATATAGCTACAAAGCAATAAATATGCTGAAAGCACATCATCATGATGTAGTAGCTATTGGCAATAAAGAAGGTATCTTAAATGGTGTAGAAATATCAAAAGAACATAAAAAATATGAGGATATAGATACAATAACATTATATATTAATAAAGATATTCAAAAAAATTATTATGAATATATACTGTCGCTCAAACCCAAAAGAGTGATATTCAATCCTGGTACTGAAAACCCTGAACTTCTAAAACAGCTTGCTCTAAATGGAATAGAAGGAATAGAAGCTTGTACACTCGTATTGTTAAGTACCAATCAATATTAATATATAGTAATTGGATTACCCATTTAGACCACAATTTACTTGTAAATCAGCAAATACACTTTATCCGATTTTCATCTTTGCCTTCGGCGACTTCTTTTTTCTTAATAAAAAAGAAGCAATCTCGTCAATTTTAGACGAGACAAGTCTTTGAATCCTTTTATCACAAAACTACGCTTCCTTATGCCCATTAAAATAAGGCGTGGCATCACTGTTTATCTTTTTAGTCAATTTATCTGCCACACCATTTTAATGATGCATTATTTCCCAGCACATAAGTAAACTTGTTTTGTAGATAAAACTATTCAATGACGATAAGCTTATATTAATAGGTATTTGTGACATATCTGGTTAGTCTAAAATAGTAAAATTATTTAATGTTATTATGACTCTATTGTTTTAAAACGATATTCAATAAATCATACAATTTGTTTACCTTTATACTTGATTTTTTTTGATATGGATATATATGATAAATATGAGGTAGTTGTAGGTTTAGAAGTGCATGCACAACTACTTACCAAAAGTAAAGCATACAGTAGTGATGCTAATGAGTATGGAGCATCTCCAAATACGTTGTTAAGCCCTATTACTCTAGGATTGCCTGGTACATTACCAGTCATGAATAAAAAATCTATAGAGTTGGCTGTAAAAATAGGCTTGGCAACACACTGTAAAATAAGAGAATACAATGAGTTTTCTCGCAAAAACTATTTCTATGCAGATTTGCCAAAAGGCTACCAAATCACCCAATTTGATACTCCAATCTGCTATGATGGATTTATAAATATAAATACTGCAACAGGTGCAAAAAAAATAGAACTAGAACGTATACACCTAGAAGAAGATGCTGGTAAAAGTATCCACGACTTAGATCCATATCATACACTTATAGATTTGAATAGAGCTGGTGTACCTCTAGTGGAAATAGTGAGCAGACCCGATATCCGCAGTAGCGATGAGGCCTATGCTTTTTTGAGTGAAGTAAGAAAAACACTACGATACTTAGATGTATGCGATGGCAATATGGAAGAAGGAAGTATGCGATGCGATGCCAATATATCTGTGAGACTGAAAGGGAGCGATAAATACAACCAACGTGTAGAGGTAAAAAACATGAACTCAATGAGAAATGTAAAACGCTCTATAGAACATGAATTTAAGAGACAAATAGATGTAATAGAAGCTGGAGGAAAGATAGAAATGGAAACTCGAAATTTTGATGCTGTGACAGGTACTACTTCTAGCATGCGTAGCAAAGAAATGGCACACGATTATAGATATTTTCCAGAGCCAGATTTACTACCAGTGATAGTGACAGAAAGTTACATAAATGATGTAAAAAATGCTATGCCTGCTTTACCTCATGAGCTTAAAAAAATATATATAGAAGAATACAAACTCAGTGAGTACGATGCGAGTCTACTTACGGAAGATAGAGCAGTGTCTGATTATTACAATCAACTAATAGCACTCAATAAAGAATATAAAGCTGCAGCTAATTGGGTAATGGGTCCTGTGAAATCTTATGTAAACGAACGTGCTATCAACTTTGAAGAATTTCCTCTAAAACCTACACATATAGCCTCACTCATGAAACTCATCAGTGATGGTACTACGAACTTTTCTGTAGCTAGCAATGTTATCTTCAATGAACAGATAGCTCACCCTGATGAAGAGGCTTTATCTATAGCTACTAGACTCAATGTTATACAAAACAGCAATGAAGATGAAATAGTAAAAATAGTAGATGAAGTACTGGCATCACTTCCAGAAAAAGTAGCCGAATATAGAAGTGGTAAAAAAGGGTTGATGGGATTATTTGTAGGCGAAGTAATGAAGAAAAGTGGTGGAAAAGCAGACCCAAAAACAACCAATAAACTATTAAACCAAAAATTAGCATAAGGCTCATTAAAAAAATTCATGAATATTAAAACAATAAAAAACATAATGAAAAATCCTATTTTATTTTTTGCTTCACTCCTATTTGTATTATTCTCATGTGAGAGTTCTATTCAATCTCAAGGATTTCAAGTAAATGGTACACTCAAAAATGCAGTAAACGAAACCATTTATTTAGATTTTTTGACCATGACAGATGCTCAAACTCTAGATACTGCTAAAACAGACGCCAACGGAAAATTTACTTTTAGTGGTATGGTAAAAGAGTATGGACTTTGTAGAATACGAACCGTAGATAACAAAGCTTGGTTATTTTTATTGAACAATAAAGACAAAGTGACTTTCACTGGTGAAAGAAACGAACCAAATAAATTTACTGTAAAAGGTGGAAGAGACAATGCTACTTTCTCTCTTTTGAATAACTATATGGTAAAAACACAAGAAGATATCAATGCAAAAAACACAAGATATGTATCGATGTATCAGTCAGGTGGAGACCCAATAGCTGTAAACCAATTAAAAGATTCTATCACTACTCAAATAGCCGATTTTGAAAAACGTTTCAAAACACTTGCAGATACTACTAAAAATCATATGTTGATGTTGTATGCTACCAGTTTTATCAATCTAGAAACAGATGTACCTTATGGCAAAAAAATAGTAGCAAGAATGGAAAGTATTGCTCCTACTTCTGTATACACCAAACAATTTAAAGATAGAATCAACCAAGCTGAAGCTCAAGAAAATGCTAAAAAAGCCCAAGAACAAATGGGCAAAAATACTGCTGTAGGTGCCTTAGCTCCAGAAATCAATTTGAAAACTCCAGAAGGTAATGATTTAAAACTTTCTTCACTTAGAGGACAAGTAGTACTTATCGATTTTTGGGCGAGCTGGTGTGGCCCATGTAGAAGAGAAAATCCAAATGTAGTAGCACTATACAACAAACTAAAAGATAAAGGATTTACAGTATACTCTGTATCGCTTGATAAAAGCGCAGACCCGTGGAAAAATGCTATCAAACAAGATGGACTTGTATGGCCAAATCATGTGAGTGATCTCGCAGGATGGCAAAGTAGTGCAGCAGCACTTTATGGAGTGAACTCTATACCACGCACATTTTTGCTTGATAGAGATGGCAAAATAGTAGCTACCAATTTAAGAGGTGAAGAGTTAGATAAAAAAGTAGAAGAATTAATTTTAGGAAAATAATCATATGACCCAAGAGGCAATATTAAAAGCACTTTCAGTAGTAATAGATCCAGACTTCAAAAAAGATATTGTGAGTCTGAATATGGTACGCAATATAGAAATCAATGGCAACAACGTTGAGCTGGATATGGTACTCACTACTCCTGCATGTCCTATCAAAGAAGTGTTTAGAAAAAATATGACAGAAGCTATCTTGAAAGATTTTCCGGATGCTCGAGTACTAATAAAAATGACGTCTGAGGTGACTTCTGTGAGAAGTAATGAAATAAATATATTGCCTAGCGTAAAAAACATCATCTGTGTTGCCTCTGGCAAAGGTGGTGTGGGTAAAAGTACTGTATCTGTAAACCTTGCTTATACACTGGCTCGCATGGGTGCAAAAGTAGGACTACTCGATGCAGATATTCATGGTCCATCCATACCTCACATGCTTGGCATCAAAGAAATAAAACCAGAGATACGTGATGTGAAAGGCAAACACTATATGATACCTATCGAAAAAGATGGCATCAAAGTATTGTCGATAGGACTGATAGTAGACGAAAGGCAAGCACTCGTATGGCGTGGCCCTATGGTGACTAGTGCGCTGAAACAATTTATCACCGATACACTTTGGGGCAAGCTCGACTATCTGATACTAGATATGCCTCCAGGCACAGGCGATGTACATATCACTATGACGCAAACAGTGCCACTCACCGGAGCTGTGATTGTGAGTACCCCACAACAAATAGCAGTGGCTGATGCTCGTAAAGCTATAGCCATGTACCGACTTCAAAATGTAAATGTACCGATACTGGGTTTGGTAGAAAATATGGCTTACTTCACTCCTGCCGAACTACCCGATAATAAATATTATATATTTGGGAAAGGTGGTGCCCGCAAACTAGCTGAGGAATACGAAATACCTTTTCTAGGCGAAATACCCATGATACAAAACATCATGGAAGGTGCAGAAAAGGGAGTACCTGCATCAGAAGAATTTGAAGTTATAGATGCAATATACAGAGAAATAGCGGGCAATATAGCGCGTACTATCTCTATCAAAAACGAAGAGAAAAATAAAGAACTATTGGTAGAAGAAAATACTGCAGAGCAATAAAAATGACTAAAGAAACTTTACATAAAAAAGTAGATGAAGCACTCGACATCATGCGACCCTATCTAGCCAATGATGGAGGCAATGTAGAGATAGCTGAAATCACCGAAGACTATATAGTAAAGCTCAACCTCTTGGGTGCTTGTAGCACTTGCCCACAAAGCTATATGACTATGAAAGCAGGCATAGAAGAAGCCGTAAAACGCGCAGTACCTATGATACGTGGTGTAGAAGCCATCAATATCACTCCGCATCCTTATATAGATGAGGAGATTTTGGATTAGTGAAAAATACAAGTTCAAACGTTTAAATAAACTTCGTTACATTTCTTCAGTACGAAAGGGAATTATACCATATATAAAAATATTCTTTTGATGATTTATGGGACATTATTATAAAATATAAATTTGTAAAAAATACAGTTGTAATGAACATCAATGGATATGTTTTTTTACTAATATAATTATTTTCATCTTTTATTATTTATAATTTTATGACAAGTACAAACAAATCAGAATACAATTTCAATATCAACGAAACAGAAGTAGGCGTTCTAAAAAAGAACCCTGAAACTGGTGAAATTTTTATCGACTTTATAAAAATTGATAGAGTTTTAAACAACGATTTTGATACTGTTTTGTTAAAAGTAGAATCATCAAACTACATAGCGAAAGACATTGCAGTATTTGTAAAAAGTCATTCCAAGTTACATGTTCTCTTATCCGACTTTGACTACTGTAGGATTCTTGGCATGCCTTGGGAAAATGGTTTGCCAGACTTATCACCTCACTCGTCCGCATTTAACAAAGTGTGACAAGTATGAATTAAAATAGCGTTTCTAATTTTTTATAAAATAATTTAATTGTTTTTCATTTGCTAAAAGCAAAAAAATAAAAGTCACTCGGCTGGAGCCGAGCGACAGAGTTAATAATCTTAATTCAATCTCTCTATCATCAACTGCGCACAACGTTCGCTAGCACCTTTATTACCTAGTAATTCTATGAGTTTTTGATATTCTTCTTTCAGATACTCTTGGTGTGAGTCGCTGAGTATTCTATTAAGATGTAGTTGTAGATTTTCATGATTAAATTCATCTTGTATCAACTCAGTAACAAGAGCTTTATCTGCTATCAAATTTACTAAAGATATATATTTTACTTTTATGAGTCTTTTGGCTATCCAATAAGAAATACTACTTCCTCTATAACATACTACTTGGGGGACTTTAAAAAGTGCAGTTTCGAGCGTAGCTGTTCCACTAGTGACTATTGCTGCTTTTGCTTTTGAAAGCAATTCGTAAGTATTTTCAAATACGATTGCTACATTTTTGCCAGCAAAACATTTTTTATAAAAATCGATACCATGGTGCGAGATGCCTGCAACTACAAACTGATAGTCTGGATACTCATCTACTATAGCACACATCTGCTCTAGCATCGCACTGATTTCTTGTTTTCTACTTCCAGGTAGTAATGCTATGATTGGTTTTGTATAGTGTATCTCATTTTTTAGAGTTGTATTCTCTATAGCATCAAGCAGTGGATGACCTACATAGTGTACAGGATAATCATACTTTTGATAAAACGATTTTTCAAAAGGTAGAATCACAAACATCTCATCTACATATTTTTTTATTTGATGGATTCTACTTTCTTTCCATGCCCATATTTGAGGAGAGATATAGTAAAACACTTTTATATTTTGTTCTTTAGCCCAACGTGCCATTCGTAAATTAAAGCCTGGAAAATCAATTAAAATCAATACATCTGGTTGGAATGCTACAATCTGTTTTTTGGCAAGAGAGAAATTTTGTAGTATGCTAAAAATATTTTTGACCACTTCTATAAAACCCATAAAAGACATAGTTTTATAGTGCTTCAATATCTTTGCACCTGCTGTAGACATCAAGTCTCCACCCCAAGCTTCTATAGTAGCATGACTATCTTTAAGCATCAATTGTTTTATCAGATTAGCTCCGTGCAGATCGCCAGAAGCTTCGCCAGCTATGATGAAGTATTTCATCTAAAGTGCCTAATTAAATTGATTTACAATATAATAAATGACTAAGGCTAATACCCATATAAATGTACCGAAAATAATACCTTTTTGAGATTTTTGCATATCAAAATGATTAAACAAAAAAAATGGTGCAAGATTAAGTAATGCTCCTGATTTGATATAAGGAATATATAAATCTGGATATTTATAAGATAGATTTAAAAACGTATTCCACACATCATTATGATTTTTTATTGCAAAAAAAATCATTGAGCCAATAAGAGGCACGAAAAATCCTATAAGAATACCGTATATCAATTTGTCTAGTTTTTGTGTCATGATATTTTCCAATTTTGATTGATGAATGAAATTGCATGATGAGCTGTGAGGTCGTACTGAACAGGAGTCACACTCACATATCCTTCTTTGAGTGCCCACTCATCAGTATCTTGTCCTTTATCTTTATTTACAAAACGACCCGTGAGCCAATAATATTGTACGCCACGTGGGTCTTTTCTTTTATCAAATTCTTCTACCCATTTTGCATTGGCTTGTCTACAGATTTTTATTCCTTTTATTTTATCTTTTGGAAGCGATGGAATATTTACATTGAGCAATGTACCCTCAGGCACTGGGTTGTCTAGCATCATCTGAGCAAGCGAAACACAATAAGAAATACCATGTTCGAAATTGGCATCATATCTATAATCGCACAATGAAAAACCAATAGAAGGAATTCCCTCTAATGCTGCTTCTACAGCCGCACTCATAGTACCAGAATAGATCACATTGATAGATGCATTAGAGCCATGATTGATACCACTCACACACAAATCTGGTTTTCTATGGAGCACTATATCTACTGCTAGTTTTACACAGTCTACTGGTGTGCCACTACATTGATAGGCTTCTAATCCATCTTCATATTCTACTTTTGTAAGTCGAAGTGGCTGATTGATAGTGATAGCATGCCCCATTCCGCTCTGTCCTTTATCAGGTGCAACTATCACCACTTGACCGATAGCACACATTGCCTTTGCTAATGCTCTGATACCAGGAGCCATCACCCCATCATCGTTTGTCACTAGTATGAGTGGCTTATCCGTAGCTGTGGTTTTTACTATCTTACTTTTTGATTTCATGTTGTATTTTTAAAAGTGTAGTTCTTATATCTTTTAATTTAAAATATTCATCTAACAACTCTATTGTATCTGATGAAGAAGTAATATTATTTTTTAAAAAAGCTATTACTTCTCTACTTGAGAATAATTGATTATAGTTTTTAGTAATAGGTAAATCTAATCGATCATTTTCAATGAGGTTAAAAAAATTATATGTTCCATTTTTTTCAAAAATTATAAATGATTGCTGATTGTTTTTAGTACCGAGTCCAAAGCTAGAATACTTTGTGCTATCTTTTATTACTAAATCTTGATAATCGTCTAAAATATATTCGTAGTAGTTTATTGGGCTATTTAATATTTGTTTTGCAAGTATTCCTTTTGTAGAATCTGAATATAAAATTCGTTTATAAAAATCATGACCAATGTATAAACTATCAATTGTATTTGCGTATATATTAGTAATGTTTTTATTGTGAAATCTATAGTCGCTACAAACTCGAAAATATGCATTTACATTTTTCTGAAAACAATCTTTCATCATATCATGATACTCCAAATAACATTTTAAAGGTGCTTGATTCTTTTGGTATATGATAGAAAAAACCGGCATAGATTCTCTGCCTTTGAATGTATCTCTTGGGCTAGCTTGTGCTGAAATACTTGCACAAAGTAAACTAATAAATATGCTAAGTGTAAATTGTTTCAATGTATTATTTAAAAAAGTATTAAATGTATAACGCTAATCGTTAAGTTTTAGTACAGCCATAAATGCTTGCTGAGGCACTTCTACTTTTCCAAACTGACGCATACGTTTTTTACCTTTCTTTTGTTTTTCGAGTAGCTTTCTTTTTCTAGATATATCACCTCCATAACATTTTGCTGTTACATCTTTTCGCATTGCAGAAATAGTTTCACGAGCTATAATTTTTGCACCAATAGCCGCTTGAATCGCTATGACGAATTGTTGTTTTGGTATCAATTCTTTTAGTTTTTCGCAAAGTCTTCTACCAAAGTCATAGGCTTTATCTCTATGTATCATAGCACTAAATGCATCTACATTCTCACCATTGAGTTTTATATCAAGTTTTACTAAATCACCTGGTTTAAATCCAGTGATATGATAATCAAAAGATGCATAACCACGAGACATAGATTTAAGTTTATCATAAAAATCAAAAACAATTTCAGCCATCGGCATTTCAAAAATCAACTCAACTCTACTGGTTGTTAGATAACTTTGATTAAGAAGAATACCTCTTTTTTCCATACATAAACCCATAATAGAACCAATATATTCTGGCATGGTGATCACTTGAGCTTTTATATATGGTTCTTCTATATAATCTATAGTAGTCACATCTGGCAAGTCACTAGGATTGTGTAAAACTATTTTTTCTTTTTGAGTTGTATAGCAATTATATGTCACTTGAGGAACTGTGGTGATGATGACTTGGTCGTATTCTCTTTCTAGTCTTTCTTGTATGATTTCTAAGTGCAACAATCCTAAAAACCCGCATCTAAAACCAAAACCTAAAGCCACTGATGATTCTGGTTCCCAAACAAGTGAGGCATCATTGAGTTGTAGTTTTTCTAGAGAATCTCTTAAGTCTTCAAAATTGTCATTATCTATAGGATAAATACCTGCAAATACCATTGGTTTCACATCTTCAAAACCATGAATCCCTTCAGAGCAAGGAGTCAATGAATTAGTAATCGTATCCCCTACTTTGATTTCTTTGGCTTGTTTGATACCAGTAATGACATAACCTACATCACCTGCTGCAATAAAATCGCGTGGCTCTGGTTTTAATCTGAGTACACCTACTTCATCTGCATTGTATTCTTTACCTGTATTAACAAATTTTATTTTTTCGCCTTTGCGTATCGTTCCATTTACAACTTTGAAATATGCAATCACACCTCTAAAAGAATTGAACATACTATCAAAAATCATAGCTTGAAGTGGTGCAGTAGCATCGCCTTTAGGTGCAGGAATTCTTTCAATAATTGCTTCTAAAATTTTATCTACTCCTAAACCTGTTTTACCAGAAGCAGGTATAATTTCACTTCTATCGCAACCAATCAAATCTACTATCTGATCACTTACTTCTTCAATCATAGCTCCATCCATATCTATTTTATTCAATACAGGTATGATTTTTAGATCATGTTCTAGTGCAAGATATAAATTTGAAATAGTCTGTGCTTGTATACCTTGAGATGCATCTACAAGTAAAAGTGCACCTTCGCATGCTGCAATGGAACGTGATACTTCATAAGAAAAATCTACGTGTCCTGGAGTATCTATTAGATTAAAAATATATTTTTTGCCTTTGAAGGTATAGTCTAGTTGTACAGCATGACTTTTGATAGTGATACCTTTTTCTCTCTCTAGATCCATGTCGTCGAGTACTTGGGCCATTTTATCTCGCTCATTGATAGCATTCGTCATATCCAAAAGTCGGTCTGCTAAGGTACTTTTACCATGATCGATGTGAGCTATAATACAAAAATTTCTGATGTTTTCCATAGCTACAAAATTACGTTGTTTTACTTAGAGCTAAATCATTATTTTACAAAAAAAATGCGACCCCGCTGCGCGGGGTCGCATTTGTATTTTATTACTGTTTAATTATAACTGAGGGCAGAATTTCACTTTATTATTATTTCCAAAACAACCTCCGTATATTATGGATAATTCTGGACCTCCATTTGATCTTGTACCTGGTGATAATTTAGAGACATTGACATCATAACTAAATCCTACTTGAAGTTTTCTATAATCAAATCGGATGGCTGGGGCAATTGCATCAAATTGGTTATTGACTCTTGCAAACATTCCTATATAAATTGCCATTTTATTTTCAGGTAAATAACCTAACTGATATCTTGCATAAGTACCTATATTAAGTTCGTTGGCTGCACCTTGATGAAGGAACATAAAACTAGGAAGCATCGCAAATTTACCTTTAACTAAAATTGCACCACCCCCATGAAAAGCTATCCTAGCGTATTGTCTTTCAGGATTATCTTTAAAGAAAACTAACTTTGGTTGATTTAGGTGACTTGCGTATAAACCTATATAATAATTATTATAAAACTTATAATCATTATTTTTTTTAGATACTTTTCTTGTCATATTCCATAGAGCACCTGCTCCTACGTCACCATAAAAAAAGTTATTTCTATCTAATACTTCTCTAGGACCATTTGGGTCGTATTCTACTCCATTATATTGGTCATTATATGTAGATCTATTCCAATCTATAGTTCTATATCCTGCACCACCTATGATTGCTAGTGATAAAGTACTTGTTGCATATTTATTAAGTTGAATATGATATGCAAGTGCTAATTCTAATTTATGTGTAGCATAGTTTATATCACCAGCTACATCGGTATAGTAATTTAGACCAAAACCAAAAAAGTTTTTGTATTTATATCCTCTGCTAATACTCATATCAAAACCCACATTTGCTGTTTTGTATACAAATGGGAAATTTGAAGAATTGGCATACTGAAATTTAGTATTAGCATTTAATCTGAATCTGCATGTATTGAGTCCTGCAAGTGCAGGATTAAGATTCAAAGGTGAAGCATTGTATTGAGTTAAGTGCACATCTGGTCCATCTTGTGCTATTATTTTATCACAAGAAGTTACTAATATGATTAAGCCAAATACTATTTTATATAATTTATTCATTTTTTTAATGATTACTATTTTATCTTATTAAAGTGATATTTCCAGAGAAACTAACTTTATCATCATTTGAACATGTTCCTTCTATATAATAAACATATACCCCTGGATTAAGTTGTTTAGTACCGTTTTTATCAAATCCTAACCAACCAACGTTTGCATCATTTGCTTTTGCATTAGTTCTTTCATGAACTAGATTACCCCATCTATCAAATACTCTAAATACAAGCAAGTCTTTTACGCCATAGCCTCTAGGATAGAATATATCATTTTGTCCATCTCCGTTTGGAGTAAATGTATTTGGCATATAGAATATTTCTTTAGGACATTGATCATATACAGTAACTGTAACAGTGTCTGCAGTATTACAATATGCATCTAGAAGGCTATAATATATAGTAGCTACATATGTAGTAGTTGCAGGCGGTTCAGATACTGGATCTATACAATCATCACAAGTAAGTGTAGTGTTAGGTGTCCAAATAATACTATCAATAGCACCTGCAGGGAAACCTGTTAATTGTGAAGTTGAACCTAAAATTATAACTTGAGGAACAGCTGTAACATTGAATGGCATTGCAGGCAATACTTGTACAGTGATTTGTTGAGTAGTAGGTGGACAAACTCTATATTGTCCATATCCATAAACTGTGTAATTAATAGAAGTATTTGGTGTAGCAACTACATAAGCTGAATCATCTCTATCTAAATATAGATTAGGTAGCCAATCATATAATATTGCTCCATCTGCATGAAGTATTACAGAATTTCCTTGACAGATAGAAGTATCTGAATAAGCAGATACATTGCTTTGCCAGTCAACTAGAACAGTTTGTGATGCTGTATCTCTACATCCATTATCATCTTCTATAAATAATGTAACAGGATATGCACCTGAATCGGCATATGCATGAGTAGGATTTTGTATAACATCTCCGCTGAAATCACCAAAACTCCAATTCCAAGAATTAATAATACCAGAACCTGCCACGGATAAATCTGTAAATACCATAGGGGTATTTTCACAAGTAGTATCCCAACTAAAATTAGCCACAGGTGGTTGATTTATTCTAACTAAAATACTTGCCGTATCTTGACATCCAGCTGAATCAACTACAGTAAGTGTAACTCTATATACACCTGAAGTAGTATATGTATGGCAAATATTACTATCAGTATAATCAGATATTAAATCTCCATTAATATCCCATGCAAAAGAAGCAATACCTGAATTTACAACTGTAGATAAATTACTAAAGCAAATAGGAACCCCAAGACAAACCTCGATATCAGGGCTCACATTAAATCTAGCATATGGTATAACGCCTGGAGTGACAGGTTTGATAATAGAATCTATACAACCTCTTACATCAGTAACCACAAATAATACATCATGAGCACTACTATCTGAATATGAATGTGAAGGAGATGAAATAGAAGAAGTAACTCCAGCATCATCAAAATTCCAAAAATACCCATTAATTAAACCACCTGAACCATTCAGTGAAGTGTTACTAAAGTTGACAGGTAATGTACCACATCCTCCTCCGTAAGAGAAATTAGCAGTAGGTAATGTAAAGGTAGTTACATTAAATGTAGTATCATCCACACAACCAAAACCATCTGTTACTGTAAGGGTAACTGGATTTGCGCCACCAGTTGGATATTGATATGATGTATTAGTTCCCGAAGCAGTTATAGTAGGTGTTAACTGCCATAGATATGATGCTATTGGGAAAGAAAATCCAGATGAAAGAGAAATCAAATGATTTGAATCGCCTAAACATACTGAGTCTGCAGTGAATCGTGCAATTGGATTTGCAAAAACATAAACCGTTTTACTAGTATCATCTATACAACCAAATGAACTAGTTACTCTAAGATTTACGACTCTAGAGCCAGAAGTTGAATATAAATATGAAGGATTTTGTAAGGTTGAATTTGGTGGCGAGCTAAAATTCCAATTCCAAGACGCAACACTACCAGCTAATGCAACACTTGCATCTGTAAAACGCATACTATCGCCCAAACAAACAGAATCCATAGTAAAATTAGCCACAATAGGTGGTTGAACAGTTATTATTAATGTAGTATCATCTATACAACCGTATCTGCTATAAATAGTAAGATTTACATTATAAGAACCAGCAGAGCTATATGGGAATCTTGGATTTCTAATATTAGAGGTATCTGTTGTAGAAGAAGTAATACCAAAGTCCCAATGCCATCTTACAGTACTACCTAATATATTAGTAGATAAATCTGTAAATGACATAGTATCACCAGGGCAAATTGTATCTCCTAGGAAACTTGCAATTGGTAAAGGTACAACTGTTGTAGTTCTTATAGTATCATCTGTACAGCCATTTGAATCAGTAATGGTTAATGTTGTATTATAATTTGTAGGAGCTGTAGACGGGAATGTATATGATGGATTTCTAATTGATGAAATATCTAATAATGTACTTAGGTCACCAAAATTCCATGACCAAATACTAATCCCTCTAGTAGAAGTAGATAAATCAGTATAAACGGCAGGACTATATATACAGGTACTATCTACTCTAAAGTTAGCTGTAGGTCTTCCATTCACTATAACAGATATCGTAGTGTCTTTACTACATCCTTGATTCCTTACAGATAAACGAACATTATAGGTGCCTGCTGCGCTATATACCCATCGAGGATTTTGAAGATTTGATGTATCTAAAATAGTACCTGTCTCTCCAAAATTCCATGCCCATGAAACAATACTTCCAGCAGATGTAGAAGACAAATCTGTGAATAATGTAGAATCTCTTACACAAGCAGTAGTTGCAGAAAATCTAGCAACTGGAGATAATAATAATGAAATACTCATAATTGTATCGTCTGTACAACCAAAACTATTTGTCGTAATTAATCTCACATTGAAAATACTTGAACTTGTAAATGCATGTGTTGGATTTGTTAATGCTGATGTATTTGCAGTGCCAGAAGGTATATCACCAAAATTCCAAGATCTAGTAGTAAGAGTACCAATATTAGTTGTACTCAGGTCTGTAAATACTGTAGTTGAGCCAAAACAAACTGTATCATTACTATAATTTGAAATAACTCTAGATACGAATACAGTAACTGTATCAACATCCGTACATCCTGCAGCATCTGTTGCTGTAAGAATATACGAAATAGTAGAATCTGGTGTACATAAAGGATTACTGATATTAGTTGCACTTAAAAAAGTAGCTGGACTCCAGTTATATGTTACTCCCCCACTACCATTTAGACGGGTACTATTACCTAAACAAATGGTAGTATCTCTACCTGCATTTGAAATTGGATCTGCAATAATTGTGACTACTTTGCTAATACTGTCTGTACAACCTATTGAGTCAGTGACAGTCAATAATACATTGTATGTACCTGCAGTTGTAAAATCAAAATTTGGATTTTGTAAAGTAGATGAAGATGTTAATGGTCTGTAAAGCCAATTCCAACTGACGATTGGTGTATCTCCTCTTGTACTTAAGTCAATAAAATTGACAATAGGATCACTAACACATTGGATTGAGTCTGATCTTGAGAAGTTTGCTGTAGGTTTTTGAGCAATAGTAACAAATTTAATAACAGAATCTGCGCATGCAGCTAATGGATTATTTACATATAATCTTACTCTATATGTTCCTGGTGCAGTATATTTATGACAAGGATTTTGTAACGTTGATGTTGTTCCATCACCAAAAGTCCAATTAAAAATTGTAGGGATTCTTCCAGTTACTAAATATCTAGAACTATCATAAAAACATATAGTACCAGTATCGCATCTATTTAAGGTACTAGTACCAAAGTTTACCAATAAACTATCCACAGTTATAGACAAACCTGGGCTAAAAGGAATATTACAACCACTACTATCTGTTAATAATAGTTGAGGGAAATAAACACCAGTATCAGTATATGTATATGTAACTATATCAATAAGTAATGAATCTTCTGGAATAAATCCTGTATGACTGATTGAAGTAAGAGAGATACCATTTAGATAATACATTTGAGTTGAGTTTCTACTTTGAATAGTAGTAGTTACAGTACTATTTTTACAAATACTATTAGGAGCAAATGTGAATGAACCACTTGGACCCTTAATGACTATATAACTATTTTTAATAAGGGTATCAATACATCCATCACAAGATTGTACAATCAACATTACTGTATAATTACCTGGTTGTGCATAAAGATGAGATGGGTTTTGTATAGTAGATCCAGTACCGTCACCAAAATCCCATTGCCATGAACAAATATTTGAATATGATGAATCATAAAAAGCAATCAAACCTCCATCACATACAAAAAACGAATCGGCTACTCCAAAGTTAGCAATTGGTTCATAAATTCTAACTTGTTGACTATAAGAAGAATCACATCCAGTAGAATCAGTTACTGTTAATGAAATAGTATAAAGTCCAGGGGTAGAATAAGTCACTGAACCTGGATTCTGTAGATTTGAAGTGCTAGGTGTTGCTCCAGGGAAGCTCCAACTATAACTAGGCCTTAATCCCGTAGCAAAAGAATTTATAGCAAGAGGCCCATTATTTACACAATGTAAGGTATCTGTTGTAAAATATGCAACTGGTTTTATTACTGTAACATTTATTCTATTAGACACTGCACTACATATCGAATCAAAAACTACAGCTACTACACTATAAGTACCGGCATTATTATAAGTATAACATGGATTGCTCATTGTAGATGTATCACTTGTTGTTGTAGGATCGCCAAAATCCCATAAAATTCTTTTAGATCCACCACAATTTATCCTACTAGCAGTATCCCAAAAACATACTGTATATGGTCCACAACCTACAGTATCTCTAGCATTAATTCTTGCAGTAACTCTTCTTAGATTAATGTAATTTGGTTTTGATACTGTATCTCTACATCCATCTGTAGCTATAGATATCATTCTTACTGTATCTGAGCATGGTCTATTTGCAATATTAAATGTAATTAATTGAGAAGGTGTACTAAATAAAGCGACCCACCTACCTTGATAATAAAACCTTGTTGAAGTACCTGTTCTAATACTACTTGAAGTATTTGTCAATCTGATTCTAGATCCAAAACATGTATCTCGAGTATTGGAAATAAAATCAACAGTTGGTCTACGTATACATATATTTCTAGTAATACTATGATCACAGCCTGTTACTCTACTCCATACTGTAAGATTAACACTATAACAACCAGTATCTGGAAATATAAAGGAAGGATTTACTAAACTAGAAGTATCTGTAGAAGATGATGATACACCAAAATTCCAAAATAAACTATCTCCTACATTATATCCACCAGTTTGATTAATAAAAAATCGTTGATTTCTATTACCACACCATGTTGAGTCTCTAAATCCAGCAATAGGAGATAAAATAGTAATAGTATCTGAAAATACAGTTCTTGAAGGACAGCCTAATAAAAAAGCTGTTAGAGATGGATAAAACACTCCAGTATCTGAATAAAACCTAGAAATAGTATCTCTTCTAGTACTAATTCTTGGTGGATCGCCAAAATCCCAATAAAATGAATCTGCTACACCAGTAACTGAAAATCTAACTAATGAATCTTCAAAACACATTGTATTAGGAGTTGCATTAAATGATACTACTGGCGTATCTACAACACATACTACAGTGTCCATTCTTAGTGTATCTGTACAGCCTAATCTAGTTGTAGTTATAAGAGATAAATTATAACATCCTGGTGTTGTAAATGAAATTGATGGGTTTTTAATAGTAGATGTGCCTGCAGAACCAAAATTCCAGATTCTAGATACAACTGAATCACATAAATTTACAGTTGTAATATCATTAAATGGAACAGTAAGAGGTGTACATCCTCTTCTTTGTGTACCTATTGTAATATTATTCGTATAATCAGTAATTTTTATTTGCCCTGGTGCAGTATATGTTGTTATACATCCTCTAGCATCTGTGATAGTCAAAGTACCAAAGTTGAAAGTACCAAAAGTGTTATATATAACAGTATGTGGTCCTAACCCAGTTCTTGTAGTTGGTGCTACAGCACCTGGAAAGTTCCACGAATAAGTACATGTTGGTGATGGGCATGCTAGTCCAGAAGCAGTATAAGTAATAGTATCTGCTGGTCTACATCTTTCATGACATGCTCCTGTATATGTATAGGTACCAGAGGGAGGATTAAATACAGTTATTGGAAATGTACGTGTTCTAGTAGCAGTACAACCACCACCTATTGTCTGAACTACTGTAACTGTGTATGTTGTAGATGCTGTAATTGTTGTTGTAAAATCATAGCTAGAACCAGTACTTGGTGATGCTCCTCCTGTAGGTGTTATAGTCCAACTGTATGATCCAGTACTAGGTGTTGTAGGTCTAAATGTAACTACAGTATTACCACACAAAGGTGTAGTAGTTAATAAACTAAAATCTATAGTTGGTGTAGCAGAAACAACTACATAAGATGGAATAGTAACACTATCTCTACATCCTGCTGCATTAATGGCTACTAATGTAATATCATATGTACCAGTAGGGAAAACTTGAGTAGGATTTGCCAGAGTAGAAAATGTTGTAATAGGACCTACTGTAGGAGCAGTTCTTTGAAATCTCCAAATATAACTTGTTGCACTAGATGATGTATTTGTAAATGGAACAGATAATGACGCTCCACAACCTACAGATGGACCACTAGTAAAACTCGCAACTGGAGGTAAAACATAGTGAATTGTGTCTGTTAATAATGCAGTGACAACACATCCACATGAATTTGTAAGTCTAGCTGTAATAGAATAATCGCCAGGAGTTGGATATGTAAGACAAATTCGAGGAGCCATTGATGTAACTAAACCAGCGGTAGACCCTGGACAATCTAATAAAACAGCAGTTAAAGAACAACCTGTGCCTGGGTTAGATAAATTATTTATACAAACTATGCCATCACAATTGTTTGCAGAATCTATATCTAAATTTATTGTTGGATTTGGGAATACAGTGATACATGGGCTTGCTCTAAAAGTATCACGCTCGCCCAATGAATTTACAGCTACTAAAATAGGACAAAATGTACCTGCAGTAACATATAATCTTGGTGCAATTGATATAGAAGGCAAAGATGAACTAGAAGAACCTCCATCTCCATAAAACATCGTCATGCTGGTGAATGGAGCAGAACTAGTAGAATTATTTGTAAAACTAACTAATGCGCTTCCACATCTGGACGTTGTTGTATAAGAATAGGTAAATGTTGCATCTATTGTAGCTTGTATTCCTAAACTTAAAAATATCATTATAACTAATAACAACAATCTACTACTGTAAAATTTTTTCATAATAATTGGCTTTATTACCTTACTTATTAAAATTTGTATAAAATGAGCGTAAAAATATATAAAAATTAAAACAATTAAACAAAAACTTTGCGTAATTAACTAACAAATATGGATTTAAACGAATTTAAACCTAATAATATTATATAGTAGCACCCCTTTTCATTTTAATGTTATATTTATATATACTTCGACATTACAAGAGTAAATATTATAATTACATTAAAAAAGTACATTTTTATTAATTTGTTTGAACTAAAAATAAATATAAATTATATTATAATACTTTAATATATGTCTCTTATTGAAAATATTTATAATTTTTATTTGATATAACTTCTAGAATTTTGGACAGATTAATCCTTTTCCTTTTTTCTGACAGTTAGCAGGTATAATATATTGAACTGAACCTTCAAATGCTCCTCTACCTGAACTTGCATTTTTTAAGTCCGATACATTAATATCATAAGTAAGCCCTATCAATACATTTTTGATATCTGCTCTTGCTCCTACAATAAATGCATCTGCTACAGGCTTTGAAAATCTACCCCAAGCACCAATCGCAACGGCCGTTTCGCTAAATAAATCATCCCCTATAATAAATTGAACATATGATCCAACTATACCTTGCATAGATTTACCTTGTTTTTGAAATAATACGGAAGGAAGCAAATTCCATTTATTGCCCAATTCTACAAGCGCACCAGCACTTGCAGAATATTTCATAGATAGTTTTGAATTTTTATCGTCTAAAAATGAATTTTTAGGTTGATTGATATGTGCAAGTGATAGGCCCGCATACATATTAAATCTATCTCCCAATTGTGCATGCCACAATATACCAGCTCCCATATCCAACATAGTAAATGAGTTATTGATACTTGCACTTTCATCTATATTATCAGGGTAAATTGCTTTGCTTAAATTAATCCCCCTTTGATAAAAATTTCCCTGAAAACCTAGTGCTATTGAATGTTTTACTCTACTTCCAAAACCTTTAGCATAAGCAAATGAAAAACCAAAATGAGTAGTTCTCAGTGCTAAATCACCAGCTTTATCACCAGCAAATACTATTCCTGCACCAAAGTAATCTCTTTTCCATTTGCATTTCATGAAATTCATATCATATGCTCCTGAATAGGTCTCATATTTAGATTTAATCGACCCCCATTGATTTCTATAATTTGCCCCTACTCTATATTTTCCTAACATAAAACCAGTCATAGCTGGATTTAGTGTAAGTGGTGAACTATGAAATTGAGAAAAATGATAGTCTTGAGCTTTAAACTCAATTATAGATATAAATAATATGACAAATAAAATATATTTTTTCATTATCTTACTAGTGTTATGTTACCTTCTTTAATTATTCTTTCTTTTTTTGCAAATGCGTCTATATAAATATAATATGTATATACTCCACTTTCACAATCAGTATTTGTATTTTTCCTTACGCCATCCCAATGAATATTCTTATCGTATGAATCAAATACATTATTACCCCATCTATCATAGATATGAAGTTCAATATTTCTAATTGCTTCATTAGTACTTATTGTAAATAAATCATTTACTCCATCTCCATTTGGAGTAAAAATATTTGGTATTCTTATTTCAATAGGTATAGAATCCACTACAACTATTGCACTATCAGACAAGTAACAACCATTATCCAATCTTATAAATATTTTATAGATAGTAGTATTTAACGGACTCACACTAGCATTTGTATTTAGCTCAACTATATCATTTTTTGGCAACCAAAATATTGAATCTATATTAGTAGTATTTATAAGTCCTAAAAGTAAAGTAGATTGGCCTTGTAATATTGTAGTATCTCCAATAACATCTAATACGGGAGTATAATAATTACTTACTTGAATAGTAATCACTGTATCACACATTATATTGTTTGATATTGTGACTGTATAAATGCCCGCTGATAAATTTTTTATATAATTGGTATCTATACTAGCATCATGACTCCAAATAAAATGATTAGGTCTATCTCTAGAAGTGACTTTAATTTTTATAGCACCATTTGATTGATCAATACATGAAGAATCTAATAAACTAATATAAGCACTAGGACCTCCACTATTGCCTATATTAATTCTTATACTATCAAAACATCCTTTATTATCTAATACATAGATAAAATAGGAGCCTGCATTTAAAGAATCTCTCACACCTGAAAAAGCTGTACTATCATTCCAATAAAATGTATATAGCGAATTTCCTCCACTTGCACTTAAGATGATTTTTCCAACTTTTCTGTAACATGTATCATTTATAAAAGATGCATTAAGTTTTAAAGTATCTGTAGGTCCTTTCACTTCAAATCTGAATGATCTTGGAGTAGTAGGACATAGTGAATCGGTAATGTTTACAGTATAGATCCCTTTACTTAGATTTATTCTAAAAGAGTCTGTACTACTACTCCCTATCCAAGAATATCTATAAGGTCTTATCCCACCAGTTAATTGAATAGAAATACTTCCTGTAGTGTCCCCAAAACAATTAATATCTTGTATGATTGTATCCCTGAGTTGAAAATAACCTCCAGTATCTCTTAATACAACAGGTATTGAGTCTGAGCTACACCCTGTAAGATTATCATAAGCAACAACTTGAAATAATCCAGCAGGCAAATTGACCCCTGCACCATAATTAACTCCTCCATTAACTGTATAAAATATATATGAACCGCTCCCACCAGTGATAGATGATAATATAGTACCGTTATTCGCCCCGCAAGTAGGATTATTTATCCTAAAGATAGATATAGCAACACTAGCTAAGGTTATATTGGCTGTGTCTATTAATGAATCTATAAATACTCCAGTAGAAGTGAAATGAGTAACCGTTACATAATATATTCCTGGTACTACATTTCTAATGGAATCTATGGTTACGCCATTACTCCAGCTATATGTATAAGTACCTGATGTAACATTTGGAACCACCTTTGCTCCTCCATTTAAAGTATCACAATCAGATTTTTTTATGACCATAGTAGTACTAAACGACTGAGCTTTTATAACAAAACTATTAAGTAGCATACAAAATACTAGAAGTAAACATTTTTTCATTAATAACTCTAACGAATTGACTTTATTAAAATTGTGATATTAGCACAACAAAATTAATCAAAAGAACTGATTAAATTTATTTATAAATATAAATAGTCAAATATAATTTTTCTGTATGAATAAAGCTATTGTAAATGTGAGTATTATACCTCTTAGAAAAGAAGCGAATGATAGAAGTGAAATGACGAGTCAGCTTTTATTTGGCGAATGTGTAGAGATATTGAAAAAAGAAAAGCAATGGCTTCATGTAAAGTGCCTATGGGATGGATACACAGGCTGGGTAGATGAAAAACAAATACAACTTATTTCAAATAAATATTATGAGCAATACATTAATAACATTAGTTCTTTTAGCTCTGAAATATCTTATGCTATCATAAAAGAAGATATAGGATTTCCAATAGTGATGGGAAGCAATCTACCATTTTTTGATGGGCTCTCTTGCAAGATAGAAAAAGAAAAATATATTTATAATGGCTCTGCAATATCTTTTAATGATATAAAAGATTTTGACACAGCTGTTGAAAAAATAGCCTTGAAGTATATACATAGTCCATACTTGTGGGGAGGTCGGAGTCCTTTTGGAATAGACTGTTCGGGATTTACACAAGTTGTATATAAACTGCTCGGCATCTCTTTAAAAAGAGATGCATATCAACAAATAGAACACGGTGTAAATGTAGATTTTATAGAAACTGCTCGAGTAGGTGATTTAGCATTTTTTAATAACAAAGAAGGGAAAATAATTCATGTCGGTATTGTATTGAAAAATCAGCAGATAATACATGCCTCTGGATATGTAAGAATAGATAAGCTAGATAATCATGGAATATTTAATCAAGACACAAAGAAATATACGCATACTCTCAAACTCATAAAGAGAATTTTATGATTTCTTTTTTATAAACTTATCAAAAGCAATATTGAGACTAAAATGATGTGATGTAAAGCCTTTAGCAAAAACCTGAATTCCATAAGATACATCGAATTGTTTTACATGAACTCCGAGTCCAAAAGAAAAACCTGCTAAACTTTTTTTATTTTCAAAAGCGTGCTCTCCTCTATGCATATGGTTATAAGCAAAATTTATTCTAACTACTTTCTTTATAGTTATTTCTGTTCCTATGATGAAATGTCTAGCTATTTTATCAAATATATATCTCTTAGGATTTTTTATTTCTGATGAATCACCAAATACAGTAGTATTTTGACTTACTCTAGGGTCATCATATCTGATATTCCATCTAAATAAGTTGTGAGCTATCAAGCTAAATCTGAAAGGCAAAAATTTAGGTTTATAAGAAAATCCTAATTGTATATCAAACGGCAATGGCTCTCTTTTTTGTCCTTTCACATAGGGATTAAATTGCACTCCTATGTCTTTTATTAATAGTGTAGCACAAAAGTTTTTAGCTGTATCTAAATATGATGCCGCCATATCCAAAGCCACTCCTCCACTACGATACTGTTCTATATTTGAAGATATAAATTTCACATTTGCTCCTAAGTGATATTTTGGTGCTATCTGTCTGCTTGCCCCTATTTGTATTGCCCATTCGTTTGGTCTGAAAGTGCCCATAATATTACCAGCTTCATCTGTTCTTGATATTTTGCCATAGTTTACAAACTGGACTGATGCACTAAAAGTTGCTATTTTTTTTACATCATAAGCATAGCCAAAATGACCATAAATTGTTCTACCATAAAAAATATTGGTACCACCTGTAAACATTTTATGGTGTCTATTTGATAATCCAGCGGGATTTTGCAATGCTAGACTCAAATCATGATCAATATTTGACATATAACTACCGCCCATAGCAGTAATTCTTGCACTTTTGGGTAGAGACAAGAATTCAAAGGTATTCTCTCCTCCTATTTGAGCATTTACTGATAAGCAAATTAATAATATGAATATAGTTATATATTGTTTCACAATTGATTGTTTAACGCAGATTTATTTATCTTATTGTTTAATTATTTTTAGCTGTTCTATTTTATTTTTAGAAATTATTTTTAGATAATATATTCCATTTTCTATTCCCTCTAAATCTATATTAACTATATTCTTATTAGCTAAACCATAGTATATTTCTTGTCCTATAGAATTTTTTATTTCTATTTGTTTTATCACTTCATCCGACTCTATGTATACATTTTTATCAAATGGATTTGGAAAAAACTTAGATGTAGTGGTTGAATAATCAAGCACTCCATTATAAACAATACTAATATTTTGAGTAAAAGTATCAGAACAGTTACTGTCATTAAAAGCTATCAATTGAATGGTATAATTTCCTTCCAATTCATAAGTATGATTTGGATTATACAAATTTGAAGAAATACTATCTCCAAATGACCAATAAACAGAATCGGTATATGAAGAATTATTAAATACAGTTAGTTGTCCTAAAGTGTTTGTTACTACAGAAAAATTTGCTGAAGGACATTTTGTTAAATAAATATTCTGTTTGAAAGTATCAGAACAAACTCCATTGCTAGCAACTAAAGTTACAATATACCAACCTGTATCTGAATAGGTGTGATTTGGTGAAATATTTGTAGATGAGGTACCGTCACCAAAATACCAAACATAACTAGTACTAGCAACTGATGTATTTGCAAATATGGTAGTAAGTTCAGTATTTGTGTAAGTGAAGTTAGCATCCGACTTAGATAAAACATTAATAATTTTTATAATTGTATCCCCACTACATTTTATACTATTCAGTTCTTGAACTCTTATATAGTGACTACCACCACTATTAAAAACTACTGTAATAAAATTATTGGAGACATTAATTATAGTGGTATTTGAATCTACTTCCCAACAATATGTAGAACCTAAAGTGGATGGAACTGAGTATATCACTGTATCTCCTATACATAGAGAATTTATCCCATTTATTGATTTTGTATTTGGCTTTAATATTTGATATAAAAATGGGGTACATCTAGCAAACATCGTATCTGTCCATCTGGGCTCTATTAGTTCGGGTTCATGACCAGCACCTACTAATGGCACTAATTGATTATAAATATTTAATCTATCTAATCTATCATGTATATATGAGCTTCCCATAACTACTGGAAAAACTGGAAAAGAAAAGGGATTTCCTATACCAAAAGGAACTGCAGGATCTGCTGTACCATGAAATGAAATTACAGGTATAGAATCTTCATTAATATCGTTTATATATGTAGTATCTAAAATAGCTCCCCACCTATTGATTATTCCTGCTGGCTTTGGAACTCTCTGACCATATAAAGTATTGCCACTGCAATCTGCACATCCCATATCATCTGGCTCTAAAAAAACTGTACCCCCATATGTATATGAAGGTCTATCTGCATCTGTCATAAATGCTGCATGTAATCCAGAAATACAACCGGCACTACTTCCTGAATAAAAAATATAATTTGTATCTATTCTATAGGTAGTTCTGTTTTCACACATAAATCTAACTGCAGCTCTTAGGTCTTGAATACCTCTATATACTGCTCGAATTGAGCTCCCAGTACTGAGGGTGTTAAAACCAAGTCTATAATCTATAGAAACTACAACAAATCCTTGCTTAGCAAAATGATTGCATACTAATGGAATATCTGGCTGTCTTTTATCTCCTATCAGATAGGCCCCACCAAATGCATATACTATCAATGGTCTATTTGCAATAGTATCACTTACTGGTTCATAGATATCCATTTTTAAATTTTGCACACTAGATATACCATATGGATCCGCTACTGCATATTGAACATCTTGAGTAACCTGTGATGTAAATAACTCTGTTACATATCTATTACTATTGCAATTTTGGGCTAGTAAGATATTTGAATAAAACAAAGTAACTAATAGAATTGTTATATTTTTTATCATAATACTATTACAAATATAAATAAGAAAATATTGCATTTTACTATCTTTATATCATGAAGAAAAATATTCTACTAATTACAATCCAATTTTTATTCTTTTTTTGCAAGTCACAAGTACTTATGAATATAGATGATATAGCAAAATCTGAAGAAAAGAATTATAAAAATCACACTATTGAAGAAACTAGTCATTTTTCACATTATGGGTTTGAGATTATCTACCATGATTTGTATTTTGAGATAGATCCAGCTGTGAGAGCTATAAGTGGCAGTGTAAAAAGTATTATAAAAATAGATGCTTTTAGAGATACTGTTATTCATTTTGATCTTGCTAATGAACTGATTGTAGATAGCGTAAAAAGAAATGATGTTTTTCTCAATCATAGACAAATAGGAACCAATGTGGTTTTTATCAATCTAGGAAAAACTCTAGAGACAGATATGTTGGATACCCTTACAATATACTATCATGGTATACCACCCAGCAATGGATTTGGTTCGTTCACTCAGACTTTTCATGATAGTGTACCAAATATATGGACACTCTCCGAACCTTTTGGAGCAAGAGATTGGTGGCCATGTAAGCAGACACTTGTAGATAAAATAGATTCACTTGATATACATATAAAAATACCAAAAGGAAATCAAGCGGCTTCAAATGGATCACTACTAAATATTGATACTATATCAGATGCTTATATTTTCAACTGGAAAACTACTTACCCTATTGCTACTTATTTAGTAGCCATTTCAGTTACAAATTATACTAGTATTCCTATGACAATTTATTTTAAAAATGATTCGCTTACTTATTTAAATTATGTATATCCAGAGGATTATATAGATGGATTGGACGGTTCATTGATAAATATTCAAGTAATGAAACTATTTGATAGTCTTTTTACACCTTATCCTTTTTTAAGAGAGAAATATGGACATGCACAGTTTGGCTGGGGTGGCGGAATGGAACATCAAACGATGAGTTTTGTAGGAAATTTCAATTTTGAATTATTAGCTCACGAATTGGCTCATCAGTGGTTTGGTGATCAAATAACATGTGGTACTTGGCAAGACATCTGGCTCAATGAGGGATTTGCAACCTACCTAACAGGTATTGCTTACGAACATTTAATAGATGGTATTTATTGGACAGTATACAAAAGAAATCAAGTAAATAATATATGTAAAGAAACTTTTGGCTCTACATATGTAGAAGATACAAGTAGAACAAATGTATCTAGATTATTTAGTGGTAGACTCTCCTACTCCAAAGGAGCTATGATATTGCATATGCTTAGATGGAAAATAGGTGATGAAGCATTTTATAGAGGCATGAAAAATTATTTACAAAATAGTAGATATACATATGGTTTTGCAGTATCTCAAGATTTTATTTCTGAAATGGAAATAGCAAGCAGTATGAATCTACAAGAATTTTTTGACGACTGGCTTTATGGACAAGGATATCCCTCATATACTATATCATGGAGACAACAACTAAATAATGATCTGGTACAAATGAAAATATCACAAAGCACTTCACATCCAAGTGTCGACTTTTTTGAAATGCCAGTAGCTATAAAATTTTATAATAAAAATACAGATACTACGATTGTATTCGATAATACAATGAATAATGAAATATTTAATTTTCATCTTCCATTCAAAGCAGATAGCGCTATACTAGACCCAGATATATGGCTTGTACAAAAAAATAGTAGTATCTCTAATATAACAAACGAACTTAAACTAGATGAATTAGTAATACAAGTGAACCCACAAAATATTACAAATACAATAGATATTTCTATAAGTAGTGAAATAAGTGAAGAGGTAGAAATATATTTAGTAAATGCAATTGGACAAAAAATAATTGATGAAAAGCTCCTAATAGATTTTGGTAAAACTCAAAAATCATATTTAGTATCAGATATTGATAAGGGCTATTATTTTCTATATATAAAAGCTGGGAAGGAAGTTCATACATTCAAGCTATTGAAGATATAAAAAAAGCTCCTCAAATTTGAGGAGCTTTTTTTGCGGACCGGACGGGACTCGAACCCGCGACCTCCGCCGTGACAGGGCGGCATTCTAACCAACTGAACTACCGATCCAAAAACCTATAATCTAGATTTCGGACTGCAAAGTTATAAATATTTTTCTGAAAATGTATTTATTTTGAAAAAAATAAAAAAAAATTTGAATTTATATCTGATTACCTCCTCAAAAAATTATCCAATACATTTTTTGTGATTTTAGAAATACTCCTATCTAATGCAAGACTACCTATATAACTGATAGAACCTGCCGAAAAAACTGCTCCACCTGATGGATGTTCGTATAGCGTCATTTCTGCTCCTCCAGCACCAAAATCTGTCAATCCAACTTTGGATGGATTTTGACCTTTAGCAAGTAAAATTGTGTTGCTAGGAGAAAAAGTTGTCATCTTATCTGTTTCGAGACCACTTGCACCGGTAGAATCTTTACCTGTCAATGAATAATATCCTATCGAGTCCCCATTTGATAAATTTGTATTTTCAAAAACCCAATGACTATAATCTTGTACTTTATAATACGAGTATGTGCCTGCACCTTTTACAGAAAATTCAACACCTAAAATTGCAGATTCATGTTTACCAATATCACGCCATCTTCCACCAAATTCATCTTTTATTGTATGTATAGAACCATCTTTCCTACATTCTATTTTATCATCTTTCCTTATAACTTTCCAATATACTTGATTAGCACCTAGAGACAATACATTTCCTTTATTATTAATGTATTTATCTAAGTTATTATACATATTTTGTGTCCAATATTCGCTATGTGTAGATATAATAAAAGCTTTATATTGATTTAAATTTATTTGATTATTATCTAAGTCATCATCACTCATTACATCAAAATTATAATTATTATTTATTAACCAATTTATAAATAATAATTCTGCATTATATTCATGCCCTTGCTCTATTGGTGTATAAGCTATATTAGATGGTCTTTGAGTAGATAATATCTGTGCATATTTTAGATTACAATCATTTTCATTATAAAACCTATAAAAAGAAGCACCTCCCCATTCATTATATGCTTGCCAAGTATTTGTGGATGCGATTAATAATATCGGATTATTACTTCCTTCATTAGGAGCAATTATGATAGGTATTATATAAGTATCATTACCACTATATAATTTAAACTTATAAAAACCTGAATTTAATTTTTCATCTAACTTAAAACACAAATTTGGATCCCAATTACATCCGTACTTATAAGAACAGGTAGTATAATTTTGTCTTTTTACACATACATTTTTTACTTTTTTAATTAAAGTATCTTCTATGTCATTTTTGATAAAATCTACTGTAAGATGAAAATTTAAAGTATGTATATATAAATTTACCGTTTCCCCAGGATGATAGGATATCTTATCTGAATAACCTTCTAAATTATGTAAATTTTTAATCGTTTTTTCATTTTTACATTCACAATCACTTGAAACTACATCTGGAGAAATTATTTGCTCAATATGTTCATTGGCATTTTGCCCTATGGCAAAAAAATATAAGATAAAAAGAAATATGTTTAAAAATAAGGTTCTCATAGCTTTCACAAAAATAAACTAAATTTCAGATTTTCCTATTTTATAATAGTTCATAAGATGTAGAAAAAATACCAAACTATAAACCAAAGAATCTACTTACATTTGTATCATGAGTAATTTTATAGTTTCTGCCCGTAAATATAGACCAGCCAAATTTGTAGATGTGGTGGGGCAAGAACATATCACTAATACACTCAAAAACGCACTAAAAAATAATCACTTAGCTCATTCATTTTTATTCTGTGGACCAAGAGGTGTGGGCAAAACAACTTGTGCACGTATTTTAGCAAAGACCATCAATTGCACTAATATCACACCCGACTTTGAAGCTTGCAATGAGTGTGAATCATGTACGTCTTTTAATAGCAATAGCTCTTTCAATATACACGAACTGGATGCAGCATCTAATAACTCTGTAGAAGATATTCGTGCACTTACAGATCAAGTAAGATTTGCACCTCAAGCAGGTAAATACAAAATCTATATCATAGATGAGGTACACATGCTTAGTGCGGCAGCTTTTAATGCTTTTCTTAAAACATTAGAAGAACCACCACACTATGCTATATTTATATTAGCAACAACTGAGAAACATAAAATCATTCCTACGATTCTTTCTAGATGTCAAATATTTGATTTTAGTAGAATACCTGTAGATACTATCGTCACACATCTGGATGCTATTTGCAAAACAGAAGGAATCACAGCAGAATCTAATGGACTGCATATCATTGCACAAAAAGCTGATGGTGGTTTGAGAGATGCACTCAGTATGTTTGATAGGTTGGTCAGTTTTGCTGGAAAAAACATGACTTATAATGATGTACTTTCAAATCTGAATGTACTCGATCATGATTATTTTTTCAAGGTAACCGATGCGCTTCTTTCACAAAATATAGCAGATGCATTATTACTTTTTGATGAAATACAACGAAATGGATTTGATGGAGACGACTTCATCTTAGGGCTTGGTGAGCATTTTAGAAATTTATTTGTGGCAAAAGAAATAGCTACTGCAAAATTACTAGAAGTAAGTGGCAACCTAAAAGAACGATATCTTGCTCAAGCAAATATTGCTCCTATTAACTTTTTGGTAAATGCTCTAAGACTAAGTAATGAATGTGATATCAATTACAGAATGTCGAAAAACAAACGACTTACTGTAGAAATAGCACTTACAAAAATGTGCTTTATTAAAAATGCACTTACTGTAAGCTCTTCGCCAAATTCTGCTGGTGAAGCAAAAAAAAAATAAGGATATAAATAGTACGATTATTGAAAAAGAATCTGCACCAAGTGTAGATAAAATAGATACTATAATAGTTCCTGAAAACACATCTTCTAAAGAAGCAAATGTAACTCCTGCTCCAACAATAGCTATAGCAAAGGCTCCAATCGCATCTAATATCACCAAATCTAAAAAACTAAGCTTAGATGCAGTAGATGAAGATATAAAAGTGATAGATGGAAAAGAGAAAATATCTACTGAAAATAAAATAGATAAAGAACCCATTGCCATCAATCAAGATATTTTTAATGAAAAATGGCCAATATATATCAACCAAGTAAAAACAGTAAATGAAAATATTGGCTTAGCTATGTCACTAGAACAAGCTACTTGTAGCATTGATTTCAATAAAATAATCATAGCTGTAAATAGTGAAACTACAAAAGAACTCGTAGAAAAAGACAAAAATAATTTAATCAGCTATTTAGCAGACGAATTGAATAATGATACTATCAATGTATTTATTTCTGTAAGTGAGCAAGCTCAAGAGATGAATAAAAAATCGCTATCACCAAATGATAAACTAAAACTGATGATAGACCAAAACCCTGCTGTAGGACAACTGGTGCAAACATTGAAGCTAGAAATTGATTATTGATATTTACAAAAAAAAATCAAACAAAATGAAATTTAACTATTCAACTATACTAATACTTTTATTTATGATATCAAGTGAACTAATGAATGCCAAAACATATACCTATGAAACCTATCCAAATGACCCACTAAAAGCTAGAATTTATACACTTGAAAATGGACTAAAAGTATATTTGACCGTATATAAAGACAAACCTAGAATACAAACATATATAGCTGTAAAAGCTGGTAGCAAATTTGACCCTAAAGAAACTACTGGTCTTGCTCACTACCTCGAACATATGATGTTCAAAGGAACTCCAAACTACGGTTCTAAAGATTGGGCAAAAGAAAAAGAATTACTTGATGAACTATCAATGCTATTTGAGGCACATAAAAATGCTGCAACTAAAGAAGAAAAAGATGCTCTATACAAAAAAATAGATAGTGTATCATACGAAGCAAGTAAATATGCAATACCAAATGAATACGATAAAATGAGCAGTAGTATTGGTGCTAAAGGTACCAATGCCTATACATCCAATGACCAAACAGTATACGTAAATGATATACCTAGCAATGAAGTAGAAAAATGGTGTATACTAGAAAGCGAGCGTTTTCAAAATTTAGTTCTTAGATTATTTCATACAGAGTTAGAAACTGTTTATGAAGAATTTAATAGAAGTCAAGATAACGATATGCGCTGGAGTATGGCGAAAGTTTGGGAATCTCTACTACCCAACCATCCATATGGAACACAGACAACGATTGGTCTTGGCGAGCATCTCAAAAATCCAAGTATGGTAAATATTCATAACTATTTCAACACATACTATGTACCAAATAATGTGGCTATATGTATGAGTGGTGACCTAGACCCTGATAGCACTATAGCTTGGATAGATAAATATTTTGGAAGTTGGAAACCTGGCAAACTACCCGAACTACATTTTGATGAAGCACCAAAATTGACAGTACCTATCACACGCGAAACGTATGGTCCACAAGCAGAACATCTTTTCTTAGGTTATTTGTTTGCAGGTAGAAATACTGAAGATGAAAAATATTTGCAAATGCTGGACATGATGCTGAGCAACGGAAAAACAGGATTGATAGATGTGAATATCAACCAAAAACAAAGAACTCTCGAAGCAGGTAGCTCACCACAAATACTCAATGATTATTCATTTCTTTTATTGTCTGGCAAACCAAAAGCAGGACAAACGCTAGAAGAAGTAAAAGATATTTTATTGGCTGAAATTGAAAAACTAAAAAAAGGCGAGTTCACTCAAGAAGATATGAATGCAGTGCTCACCAATTTCAAACTTCAAGAAATACGTTCACTAGAAAATAATGCTAGTAGAGCTAATAAATTTGTACGAATTTTTACTGGAAATACAGACTATAAAAAGTCACTTACATTCTTAGATGAATTAGGTCAAATAAAAAAAGATGACTTAGTAAAATATATCAATGAGCATATACAAAACAACTATGTAGTATCTTACAAAAGAAAAGGTGAAGATAAAGAAAGACACAAAGTAGATAAACCAAAAATAACTCCTGTGGTGCTCAATAGAGATGTATCTTCTAGTTTTGCTCAAGCTTTCAATCAAAAAAATGCAACTGAAATACAACCTCAATTTTTAGATTTTACTAAAGAAATAAAAACTACTACTCTCAACTCTGGAGTAAAACTTGAATACATCAACAATCAACTCAATCAAACTTTTGGACTTACCTTTTTATTTGAAATGGGTAAAGACAACGACAAAGACCTCAACTATGCTGTTGAATATTTAAAACTTCTTGGTACTGATAAATATACTATCGAACAAATAAAGTTTGAGTTATTTAAATATGGACTAGACTTCAATATGACTACTGAAAATAGAGCACTAAAAATAACTATCAGTGGTCTAGAGGAAAATATGCAACAAGGATTGGACTTAGTAGAGCATATCATACACCATGCAAAAGTAGATGCAAATGTATACAACGAATATGCTAACAAAATAATCAAAGGAAGAGAAAACCTAAAAACAGATAAAGCATTTATACTTCAATACCTACTTACTGATAGAGCTAAATACGATGGTAATACTATACCGAGTATGGATATATATACTTCTAGCCAAATAAGAGCGCTAGACCCTGTTATGCTTGTAGAAAAAATGAACAATATATTTTCATACAAACATCGAATTTTTTATTTTGGTCAATTGCCACTAGATGAAGTAAAAAAACTATTGGATATAGCACACAAAACTCCAAAAACTCTAAAAGAGTATCCAGCGAAAGTAAACTATACCTACAATAAATTCACTGAGCCGAGAGTATACTTCTACAACTACGATATGGTACAAGCTGAAATTATTTTCATAGCTAAAGATGAAATCTACAACAAACAAAATGCACCCTATATTACTCTTCTCAATGATTATTTTGGCAGTGGGTTATCTTCTATTGTTTTCCAAGAAATAAGAGAACAGAAAGCATTGGCTTATGGCTCATATTGTATCATGTCTACTCCAGGCTATGCAGATGAACCTCATTTTATCAATGCCTATATAGGTACGCAAGCAGATAAAGTAAAAGACGCATTGCCTACACTTCGTGGACTCATGAATGATATGCCACAAATAGAAAAACAATTTAATAACTCAAAAGAATCTGCGCTCTCACAACTAGAAACAGATAGAATCACTCGTTCGGATATTTTCTGGACCAAAGAAGCATTAAAAAATAGAGGCATTGATTATGATTTGAGAAAAGACAACTACGAAGCAATCAAAAATATAGACCTGCAAGCTCTCGATACATTCTTTGAAAAACATATCAAAAACAACACTTACGCACTACTCATCATAGGCAATAAAGATAAAATAGATATGGAGTTTCTAAAAAAATATGGTGCATTCAAAGAGTTAACAGAAAAAGATTTGTTTGTGGAGTAGGTAATATTTATGTTTTACATTTCATATTTCAATTGATACATTTAGGTTTTACAAAATAAATCATACACACCTCGATGGGTGTCTACACGCATCAAATTAGAATGGATATATATTATTAAGAATATCTATATAAAACTTTATAAATGTTGTTCTATCTTTATTTAAATACGACTATAGTATATCTCAAAAAAATGGATATTTAATCGATATAATAATCGTGCATTTTCAAAATAGTATACCGTGCATTTTCAAAATAAGGTATAGTGCATTTTCAAAATAGATATTAATTTTTGATAAAAATTTCAAAAAAAATATATATCAAATTTCATCTTCCTAAAAAATGGTATTTATTTTACATAAAAGAATATATTAATATCATAATAGATTGATTTACTATGTTTTAAAAAAAACAATAATAAAATAAAATATCGTGCATTTTCAAAATACATAGTAGTGTATTTTCAAAATATAGTATAGTGTATTTTCAAAATTAGTAGTATATTTGTAGAGAGAAAAAAAAACAAAATGAGTATTAGAAGAATTATCAAAAAAGAAATGGATATTTACAAAAAAAAATATCCAATATTGGCAGTCACGGGTCCTCGTCAATCTGGTAAAACGACTTTTCTCAAAACTGAATTTTCTGATTACATATACCTCAATATGGAAAATCCAGACTTGAGAAATTATGCAGAAAAAGACCCAAATGCTTTTTTGAAACAATATGATAAATATATAATACTTGATGAAGTACAAAGAGTCCCTTTTCTATTTTCGTATATACAAGCCAAAGTAGATAATGATAAAATAATGGGTCAGTATATTTTATCTGGTTCTCAAAATTTTCATTTATTACAAAATATCACGCAGAGTTTGGCTGGTAGAGTGGCGCTATTTAAACTCTTGCCATTTGATTTAGGAGAAATGAAAAGTGCCAAACTATTGAATAAAGACTTTGCGTACAACTTGCAAAAAGGATTCTATCCTGCAATATACGATAGAGATATTCCGTCTAAAGTATTTTATTCAAACTATATACAAACGTATATAGAAAGAGACTTATCTGATTTGATACATGTGAAAGATTTGAAATTATTTAGAAATTTTATTCTCTTATGTGCTGCTAGAGCTGGACAACTACTCAATCTAAATAGTATGGCAAACGAGTGTGGCATCTCACAACCAACAGCCAAAGCTTGGATATCAGTATTAGAAACTAGTTATATTGTATTTCAGTTGCAACCATACTACAAAAACTTTAATAAACGCATTACCAAGAGTTCAAAACTATATTTCTATGATTGTGGCTTGCTCTGTCATCTACTGAAAATAAAAGATGCAAATGCTATACGCACGAGTACACATAAAGGAAATCTATTTGAAAATTTTGTAGTTTCTGAGTTTGTAAAAAATAATTATCATAAAAATCTACTGCGAGATATATGGTTTTGGCGCGATGCTGTGGGGCATGAGGTAGATTTGATATGGCAAGACGATGAGCAACTAAACTTGATAGAAATAAAAGCATCTGAAACTATCATGAGTGATATGTTTAAAGGCTTACATTATTTTGAAAAAATAGCACCTGAATTAGTAAAAACAAAAACACTCATACATACTGGTGATTTTAATCAAAATAGAACGGATGCAAAAGTTACGAGCTGGAATATTGTAGAGAAAATTTAAAACAAATTTTAATCACATAATAAAAAAGAGAGCCAAGCTCTCTTTTTCGTTTTATTAGTTTGGATTTAAACTCAATCTTAGTTTTAGTCCTCCTTGCATATTGGTGATAGGGAAAGAGGCACTTGTTTTTGGTACGGTTCTATTATAGTCGAAGAAGAATCGTAAGTTTACTCGCTTACTCACTGTATAGTCTATAGATGGACTAATAGATATCACTTTAGAACCTACAGTAGGTATGTGGCTATCTTGGTCTATACGATGCGATACAGTCACGTTGTCTCTTATACTAAAATCAAATCTAAAGTTGAAATCATTCTCCAATTTGAATGGTTTACCTTTTATTTTAAAGAGAGCAAATTTCAATCCTTTCAGTTTATAGCCTGCTCCAAAAGTAAAGGTCTCTGATTTTATTTCATTCAATTGATAATCGGTGAAACTCATCGTCATGATTCTAGATTTTTTGTAATCAAAATCAATCGTCAAGGTATTTTTGAAAGTCATACGTATTCCTATCAATGGCTGGAATGATTCATTCAATACTATATTTGGCATTCTATATTGAGCGAAATAATTATTGCTCAATGTATCTTTTAGTTTAGAATTGGTATATCCATCTCCAAGATATTGAAGGTTGGTTTCAAAGCTATTGATACTCATCGTAGAATTATATGAATGTGTGATAGAGAAACTTGTGAATACTTTTTTAGCCCATGCAAAATTGGTCAATCCATTATATGTAAATCTCCAGTTTGGTAGAGGTAAAGATTTGAATGGATTTAGATTTACGGTGTTTGCATTTTTACCTTGATATGCAGCTAAGAATGATGGTATCAATACATCTTGAGATTTAGGGCCATATCCTTCTTTATAGCCTTGCAATACAGAGCCATCTGGCTGTATGAAATCTGTAGGTGCTGCATTAGGATTTTCTTTACTAAATCTATCAGATATCACTGATCTATTTTTTTCAAATTCAAAATAAAGTTTTGAAGTGAAATTTGTATCTAGTTTATCAAAAGCTGTAAGTATAGGTGCTGTAGTGATAGTGAATGTACCCATATCTCTAGGGAATAGATGCTCAAAATCTCCATCACCAGTTTCTTTTTTAAAGAATTGTTGATGATTTACTGTATATGATTTATTCCACTCTAGATCTATTTTAAAATCTCTCCAAGGTTCTAGATTTGCTTTGATATTAAGTGTTTGCTGGTAGGTCTGTAAGAAAGGTCTATTGAGGAATGTATCATTGCTTATCCAACCATTAGCCGCTGCTTTATCTAGCCATGCATTTCTTTCATTGGCATCCATTTCGGTAAATGGTGTCATACCAGGTTGCTTTCCAAATGCAAAATCATATCCAGGACTATTGATACCACTTACACCAAGATACTTAGGAGTTTGCATAAAACCAGTCACAGTAGTAGATCTATTTTCGCTGTATGTTACACTTACTTTTTTGAGCATTAATAATGGTTGTATCAATAAAGCTACGCCAGGTTTTTCACTTGGTTGTTTTTCAGCGATATCTTTTTTAATTTTTCTAATAGATTTTTTAGTCGCTTTTATTTTTACTTTTAATGCTTTGATAAGTGGTTTCTTCTCATCATTGCTTAGCTTTTCATCTTCTTTGATGTCTTTTATTTCTTTTTTATTTTTGTTCAATTCCTTTTGAGCCTTGAGCAAATCTGCTTTTAATTTATCTTTAGCTTTCTTTTGAGCATCATTAAAAGTCTTACGTTTTTTAGCATCTCCTTGATTTGGATTTGGGTTATTATATGTTTTTAAGAAAGGAAGTTTGTCATATAATCTTTTGATATTAAAATCACCCGAAGTACTTATATTTTGTGAATTGCTGATTATATTACCTAAAGTATTTTGTACCATTTTACCTTCATCATTTCTCACTTGTGGTGCAGCAGTCCATGTATAGTTGGCAGCATAGCTTCCTCGTACTTGTACCCAATCAAGCAATGGAATTTTATTGATAGGTAAATTATATGAGGCATTGAGTGATTGATTGAAATTAGTGTTTCTACCAAACTCTAACACATTATCCCAAATTTCTTTTTTCTCTTCTTTAGTATCTATCTTTCCATCTGGCTCATCTATACGTGCGTTATTAGTAGCAGCATAATCTATATTAAGCGATTTGAAAGGGCTCCATCTAAATGCATAATCTCTATCCCATACAAAATATTTATTGTAGGTAGGCGCTATAGGGAAATCTTCTTCTCCTATCACGCGTAGTCTTTGCTCGCCAAATCTTCTACGTATTTCTGTATTGAATGAGATGGTAGTAGGCACTATATTGAAATTGATATCCTTGATGATATCAAACCATTTCGATTTGCTTTTAATTGCTTTTTTGAAAGGGAACAAGAACCAAGGCTGTGGAGAATAATTATATCCAAACGAACCAGTATGGTTTTTGATACCATTATATTCCATAAATGGATCTGACCTAAATTGCTCAGCAAATGCATAAGTAAATGTAAAATTGCCTAAGCTCCAAGGCCATACTTTTTTGGATTTACTATCTGGTACTATACGTACATTGGTAAAATTAAATCCTCTTCTAGTTTCAATAGTTTGTATTTGTCTTTTGTATCCATTGGCACTATCTGCTCCAAAAATATTTTTGATATTAGCTATATTGTCTTTAGATTTTACATCGAGCATGTAAGGGTCATACTGTGGGGTAGAAAATTTTTGTGCATAGGTACCATAGAATGGGATTCTTATACCTGCTTTTTTAGGGAAAAACTTACCTACTTCTACATTTCCTGCTAAATCATAGTCTACATATTCATCTCTATATCTTTGATCTACTTTTTGTTCAAGCTGCCCAAAACCTATAGAGTGATATCTAGTAGACACCGCTATATTTGCAAGGTCAGCCATTTTTAAATTTAAACTGGCTAAAGTAGCTGTACCACCTTCTTCTGCAAGTCCATTGGTACGAAGCTCATTGAACCATACCTCTACACATTTAGCTGCTCCATCATCTGATACATCACGTGGATTGTATTTAGAATTTTGTGCAGGATTTTTTACCCCAAGCATTATAGTAGCTGAAAGACCTAAATCTGGATTTCCTACAATAGTAAGTATTCTACCTTTGTCATCTACAGTAGAGTATGGAACTGAAAGTGGAACTCCATTTGCATTTCGTTCTTGTTTTAGTCTGATAAATGCATCCAAATCTAAATCAACATTATTTTCTTCTGGCCATACTTTTGCTCTATCTGCTTCTATATTATTGTCATATACTCCTGCTGGTGTCACTTTTAGAGGTATTTCATATTGGTAGTAATTAGTATTATAATCAGAGCCAATACGAAGGAAACTTATAATATCATTGTCTGTCACTACAGGACCTGCCTCTTCAGCATGCAAAAACATTTTTAATCTTTTATAGTTTCTCAAATCTAGATTTACATTTTTAAATAAAGCTCTAGCATCTCCATCCTGTAGATTGCATGCTCTTACAGAGATAGCTTGTTCGTTTAGTTGTAGTGAGTTGGTAGCAGTTTGTCCTGGGCCTTGCTCTCTAAAAATACCTGGAGGTATTAAATAATTTACTGGTAATTTCTCTGAATTTTCTTCTATGTTTACAGAAGTTTGGAAGAAAGTGGTGGGATTGTCTGGGTCTGTAGGTATTACATCTCCTGGTCTTTTGAGATCATTATTATATACTCTCCACTGATTACGTATCAACTCTAGTTTTGCAAAACGCATCGTAATTTCTTTCTCAAAACTTGTAGCATACATTCTCAAAGTTTGTATAGATCTAAAATCTTGTATATCACCTACACGCTCATCATATTCTCTGATAGGGATTCTAAACTGATACCAAGTATATGGGTCTAATGGAATATTTTGACCATTAAAAGTAAAATTAGCTGCTGGATTATCTACTCTTGATACGATATATTTATTATTAGTTTCGTTCATGCCCGGAAAAATAGGCACTCTATATTGATAATATTCTTCGTTTTCATTGATAGAGTTATCTCTATTCAAATCTTCAATATCTGGAATATTGGTAGCCGCATCCGAAAATTGTTGATTGGCATCTACAATTGGCGAGTTGCCTTGTACATTATTAAAATCATTATAATGATCTATAATTTTCGCATTAACAGCTTCATAGCTTTCATCTCTATAATATTTATAATTATCGTTGGCAGGGTCTAGAGCTAGTTGATCTATTAGAGCAGTATTACTCGTAACTGTACTTCTCAATTGTGATATGAAATTAGTATACCTACTTATTTCTTGATCATCTGAAAGTCCATCAAACCCTACATCTTGACATGCTCTAGTAGCTGGGTCATTGTCGAATGCATTTACTATAGGTGCGATACGAGGTACTTGCCCCATAGTTGTCTGGTCATTTTTATTTGGGTCACAACTGAGACCATTTTCATAAAGCATTCTACTATCATGTAGGATATCTTCAGATATAGTACCAAGATTGAAAATCAACTCCCCTCTTCTATTGATAGAATTATTATCTATAAATGGATCTAACATCCAAAATTCGATATACTCTACGTTACTTTGTTCAAAATCTGTATTGTCAATATTTCTCATGATACCTGCCCATCTAGATTTTGGATTATTTAAGTAACCTGAGTCGTCTATACCTGAAGCATAAGTAGTAGCAAATGGTGTAGCTTCAAAATTATATGGGCCTCTTTCTCTAGGATTGAAATGCAAATCTAATGTAGGTAGCGGACCTTGAAAATTCTGTATTGCTTTATTTGGAAATACTTCAGTCTGTTGAATCTGTCTTGTATAGTGATTGATATAGTCTTCAGGTTTATCTTTTATATATTGAGGAGTAAGTATACTATTGTCTTGTACAAATAATGGATCGATCGTATACCAACTTAATTTTGCTCTATTGAAATTAAATGTACTATCATAGTTATCAGCTTCTGTAAAAATAAAATTTCCATTGGCATCTCTTGCTCCACGAGGTGTGCTAGCAAGTTTCCAGTTTTGTGCTGGAAGACGTAAATCAAAACCACTATTAGTTCCTTCAAAATCATCTAAATAAATAACTCCGTCTTTACCAATTAATCTAGAGTGCCCTGGTTGTAGACGAGCTACTTCTCCATTGAAAGTAAGTGTACTCATATCTTTAGTAGCATAGATAGGCAATTTATCTAAAGCTTTAGTAAGCCATGGCAAATCAGTATTATATTTCACATCTGCACCAAAAATAGTGTTACGTGTTGGATCTTCACCTATATTTACTTTCTGCGTAAAAGGTCTTTCACTTAAATGCATGAGTGTAGCTCCGATATTTAGTTTTTCACTCACACGATAATCCATACGTGTACCATAAAGTGCTTTTGTTTGAAAACCAAATAATGCATTGTTTTCAAAATCTACTTTTACTTGATTTCCAGATTGGGTGATTGCTTCATTGATTATTTTTACTCTACCCAAGCTATAATCTACAGTATAATCTAAGCCCTCTGTAAGTCTGATACCTCCTGCAGTCACAACTACAGAACCTTGAGGAAGATTGAATGCCCCTAATTGAATATCTCCACCAGCAGATGATTTATACGAGCCTTTTATAACAAATCTATTTAACTCTGGAAATTGCTGTGCTATGATTTGAGTAGAATCATATAGTTGGTTGTATACATAATTTGGTGCTATTGCATTGTCTCCGTATTCATCAAACTTAGATTGAAGGTACGAACCGAAAGGCTCCACACATGGAAACATGATTCTACCATTATTTACTTTGATAGTGATATCTGGAATAAAATCAAAAACTCCGTCAGGTTGAGGGTCTCTTTGATTGTTGGTATTATCTAGATTCAAAACTCTTATCAATTGTTTTCCTCTGATATTTCCCTCTGGCAAATATCTTTTCAATCCATTTCCTGGGTCATTATAGTATAAATCTAAAAAGAAATCTTCATTGCTGATTTGAAAGCCACCTATAGAATAAATATTTTTCATCATCAAATCCCACATAGGTATTTGAGGACGAGCGCTGGTACTTTTAAGCATTTTTAGATATAAAACTTTACTTACATCCAAAGAGTCACCTACTATTTGAGATGAGAATTCTCCTACTTGAAATCTTTGTCCATTGTATGTATATTCATAAGCAACACCAAGCACCTCATTTGGATTCAAAGTTTGATTGAGTGATATAAAACCAAGTACTGGATCAAATGTAAAATCTGTAGGAGCAAGTTTACGAGCATAGATTTTTTCATAATCTTGTATTGGTTGCAGACCTAACTCGTCTTTCAAAAAAGGAATCGCTTGGTCTATACCTCTTCTAGCATCTACCAGTGTAGGATCACCTGCAGTAAGTTTAGCATAAAGATTATTTGAATTATTATCTGGTAATTGATTAGCAGGATTTGAAGAAATCTCTGGAGAAAAAGGATTTACTTCACCTAAATCTGCTAAAGCTACAACATCTCTTACGTTGATAGTTGCACCATTTCTGTTTGTTACCCAAACCTCTACCCTATTTATTTGCACTACCGAACGTATATTTGGAATAGTGCTCAAAGCAAAATCAAAATTGCTTCTAAAATTTTGTGATAAGAAATAGTGTCTATTTAAATCATACTTATCTGCTGCCAATTCAAATTTTTGAATTTGTGCACCATTTTCTAGAATTATACTTTCCTTTTTAGATTTTTGTTGAGACATCAAAGCCGACACTGTAAATCTTCCAAACCTTAGTTTAGTTTTAAAACCAAAAAGTGCTTGAGCTCCTGTAATCAATTGAGTATTTAGAGGTAAACTAACTGTACCTGCAGCTACTTCTTGTACGATGTCATCTTCTTCGCCTACATAGTTGAGCTTTATTAAATTATTAAAATCATTATTAAAACTAAAACCGCCTTGAGTATTATAATTTAAATTGAGCTGTAATTTATTTCCTATTTTACCAAGCACATTCATGTTGATATTCATATCAAAATCAAAACCACCATTTTTTTGTACACGCTGAGGCAATGTGGGATTGGCTATTTTGGTACTATTGCCACCAAGCGTCAATTCTATATTTCCAGATGGACGGATATCTACTGTTAGTCCGCCAAAAAGTCTGTCTAGAGTTTTATTTTTTGTATTGATTGGTGCAACTATTCCTTTTCGTTCTACAAGTTCGGCACCATTATTTCTTCCTTTTACAAATTCGTTTTTTTGTTGTTGCTCAATATATTTCACGTATTCATCGTAAGTAAGATATTGTGGTGGACGCACTGCAAAGCCACCTACTGTTTCACGAACAATGTATAATTTTGTCTCCGGATCATATTCTACAGTCTTTACTATGTTTGAAGGATCATCTAAATCTACAGAATTATTTACAGGGTCGGTTACAAAATCTCCATTTCTATCTTTAATAGGATATTTAAGCGAATCAGGACTTGAAGCATGAGCAAGTAGTGAAGTAAATAAACATATAGTAAAAAAAATCGATAGTCTCATGTAAGTATCCAATTGCTTCTTTTTGTTAATATTAATTCTATATAAACGTTGAAATTTAATTTTCATTGCCCCTCATGTATAAGTCTTTGATTTACAAAGATTTTAAAGTTAGTTTTATCATTTGTTCTACACTAGCATCTTGATTAGTACCTACTATTTTGCCCAATGCTTTTTCTGCCATAGGTCTAGCGATACCAAGAGCTATAAGAGCCTGAAGAGCCTCATCTTGTACGCCCATTTTTTGTTGAATCATCCCTGTACTAGAAGAAGTACTAGAAGTACCACTTATTTTGTCTTTTAGCTCTAAAATGGCGCGTTGTGCAGTTTTGGGACCGATACCTTTGATGCTTTGTATCAAAGCTACATTGCCATTGAGTATAGCTTTTTCTATTTCAATAGGAGTAAGTGAAGAAAGCATCATACGAGCAGTATTAACACCAATACCCGAAACAGATGTAAGTTTTAAGAATATTTCTCTTTCGGCTTCTTCATGAAAACCAAATAATTCGAGTCCACTCACGTTTGATCCTTCATTTTTTACATGTAAATGAGTGTATAATTTACACTCTTTCAAATTTTGAATAGCAGTGTATGTATTTAAGCTAATATGCAAGCCATATCCAATACCATTTGATTCAATTACTACAAGCGCAGGATTGATAGTTGCTATCGCTCCCTTTAAAAAATACATCATATTTATTTACAAGGCTTTCGGTTCTATAATTCTATAAAAAAGGACGCTAAGATAATAAAATTAACTGAATGAATAGCGGAATAAAATATATAGCAATTTATTAGGTGATTTTAATGGAAAATACCTGCTTCTTTTTTGTTGATAGTATAAAATATAATTTCGTCTGCTTCAGATTTAAATGGGGTAATAAATACAGATAGACTTGCTTCTGCTTTCCAATCTGTAATATACCAGAATCCTTTATTTACAATAGCTTCATCCATTGTAGAAGCTTTATAAATAATCATTGTTGCTTCGTTTTTATTTTCAGTTATGTATACATTTTTAGTAATATCTAATTTTTCGTCAGATACATACACTACTTGTGATGATGCGATAAAAAACATCAACATAAATAAACTAAAAATATATAAAACCTTGTATTTCACATCACTAAACTAAGCATTATCTTTCAATAATCCAAATGATGACTTTAAATTTTTGCCAAACCAAGTAGATAAACCTCCTAAAAGAGCTCCTACTAGAGCTGTGATAGATATCAATAACCATTTAGATGGCAATTTGAACAAAGTAGTTATTTTGCTAGATAGTAGTCCTACATTTTGAATATCCATAAACATCATCAATAGAAACCAAGCTAAAAATACACTGGAGAATCCAAGCAAAAAACTAGGGGTGGATTTTGTGGAATAAATAATTGATCCAATAATCAATAACGGAATAAATATATACCATATAGGTACGAAATAAGAAACTAATAAAATAGTTATTAGAAACATAAAAAACGTATAGATATTATTATTTTTCATATAGATTAAGGATTTAAAACTAAAGTTATAGATGCATGTTTTTTCATTTCTTCAATTGACGAACTATGATATACTTGATAATATTTTCCTTCTGACCAATCTTGTACAAAATTGTCATAATACTTGCTACCGGGGTTGCCACTCTGCCCTCCAGGATATATGGCTACTGCATTGATATCATCTGTCATTTCTACTATCATTCTCCAACTTGGCCCATGATATTTAGATGTGGCATTTACGATGCTTTTATTACCTCCACAAGCTACATAATCAATAGTGAATGCAGGAATTTTTGCTAAGTGCTCTATCGTAGTATGTTTGTATTCCGACCAATTTTTTTCAGTCATGTGAGTTATTTTATTACTAGTAGCTTCAAAGCTGAGTAAGAGCAAATCTTGCAAAGTTTCTACTTTCGATGTACTTTTTATATCATAAAAAACGGAAGTTTTTTCATCTATGATAAAATGAGCCATAGTAACATCTTCTGGTATTCTCATTGGAAAATCTGCATGGTAAAATTCATCCCATAGCAAAGATTTAAATGTATCTTTCCACATTTCAAAATAGGCCGGCTCTATCATATTTGCTTCGTTATAAAAATTCCATTTTGATAAATCATCTATTACTTTTAGTTGTGATTTATTCAATTTGGTTTTATCGAGTTTGCTCAACATCACTGGCAGGCATTCACTAGCTTGCATATTAAAATTATCTAATTGTAGTTTTTCCATTTCAACTATACTGATATTATTCATTCCAGATAATAAATTATTGATTCTTCTATTTCTGTTATAATCAAAAACTCCTGAATAATTGTATGGATAGGTTGGGTCTGTTGGATGCTGATTGGCACTGCTTACAAAGGCTCTAGAAGGATTTACAATATGAGGATTATCTGCAAATGGAATATAACCTTGCCAATCATTTGTAGTTTTGCTTCCATCTTGTATAAATATAGCTTGGTCTTTTCTTTCTATTGGAAATTTACCTTGTTGTTGTATAGCTATATCTCCATTTTTGCAAGCGAATACAAAATTTTGTGCTGGGCAAGAATAATGCGATATTGCTTCAAAATAATCCTTTATGTTTTGTGCTTTATTTAACTTATTAAATGTAAGCATCTCTGTACTTTCGTCGTGTGCAGTCCATCTTAACGCAAGATTCAATGATTTTTTATCAATATAGTTTTTGTCATAAACCACAGGTCCATGATGTGTATATACGATAGTATCATAAAAAGTATCCATACCTTTTATCTCAAATTTTTCTATTACTTTTTTTGTAGCTACATATTTTCCATCGAGCAAATATTCATTCATACTGGCATCTTTAAAAGTAACTTTATACCAATCTCTGATATCTCTTCCTGCATTTGTTACACCCCAAGCTATATGATCATTGAAACCACTAATCACCCCAGGAGCACCAGGCAAACTAGCACCACTTACATTATATTCTGGGCATGATAAATGAATCTGAAACCAGATACTTGGCAAGCTCAATCTAAGGTGTGGGTCATTTGCTAAAATAGGTTTACCACTTTTTGTTTTACTACCTGCAACTGCCCAATTATTACTTCCTTTCATATAATCTTCTTCTTCCCTATCTATTGGATTATCTATTTTATTTGGAGCAAATGAATTTATAGAAAGTAACGAATCTGAGATCTCTAAAGGACTTTCGATACTTCTAGTGTATATGGTTCCAATAGGAATAATAGGATCTTGCTCTGGCCACCAATCTTTATAGATGTTTTCAAAATTTTCTTTACCTATCATATTGAGAGCATTGGTATGTTCAATATCATACTCCAATGCTGTTAGATTTTCTGCCATTGCTTTGAGCAGAAGTCCTGTTTTCAGTGGTGTCCAATCTTCGGGCTGGTAGTTGAGCAATTTATATTCTACTGGCATCGAAGCTTCATCGAGTCCATGTATATATTGATTGATTCCATTAGTATATGCATCTAACAATTTTTTTGCATGAGGATCTTTTTCTACAGCGGCTAATGTTTGTTGTGCGCCATATTTCATGCCTGTTCTTCTTTTCAATCTATCAAATGGCAATAACTTTGGACCTAATATTTCGCTAACTCTACCGCAAGCAGCTCTTGTTTGTATTTCCATTTGCCAAAGTCTAAATCGTGCTGTGACATATCCCTGAGCAAGATATAAGTCTTCTTCATTTTGTGCATAGATGTGAGGCACCATATGTTCGTCATATATAATAGACACGGGTGATTTTAGTCCTTTTAAATTTATATTTTCTTCTGTTTTTAACTGAGCCTTTTCAGCATTTTTCCAAAAACCAGTGATAGGATTTATAAATTTTCCAATCGGTGGAATAGTACTACTAGCTGTTTTGATGGAATAGCTATTTAAAAAATAGAATAACGATACTAGTAATAGTAAAGATATAACTGTAGTTAAGTGTTTCATTAATGTAAATTTTCAAAAATAAATATAGTATTTATTATTGCTAGACTATAGATTATTTAAAAAAAATCTTTTAATAATTAAAAATTACTACTTTTATTCTTATGAATATATATGCGCTCATTACACCAATAGTTTTAATTCTTTTGATAGCAGAAATTATTTATTCTATTGCAAAAAATAAAGGCTACTATTCTTTTCAAGACACTATGGCTAATCTTGCTACAGGAATTGGTAATCAATGTATCAATCTTGGTGTGGCTTTTTTTGTATATAAATTTTATGGTTTTTTATATCAGTTTGCACCATACAAATTTGAAGCAGTTTGGTATAATTATGTCTTATTATTGATTTTACAAGATTTTGTTTTTTATTGGTTTCATCGTACTGGCCATAGTATCAATATTTTTTGGGCAGCACATATGCCACATCACTCATCAGAGGAGCTCAATCTATCTGTAGGTATACGTGCTAGTTTTACACAACGATTATTTCAGTTTGCCTTTTTCGATTGGGTATTTCCATTATTGGGTTTTTCGCCTGAGATGGTTTATAGTGTAGCTGCAGTCCATTTACTTATAGCCTATTGGCATCATACCAAAGTAATAAACAAACTTGGATGGGTAGAAAAAATATTTGTAACGCCTGCACACCATCGAGTGCATCATGGTGTAAATACTCAATATTTAGATAAGAATTTTTCAGAAGTATTTATTTTATGGGATAGAATATTTGGCACACATGAAGAAGAAAAAGAAGAAGTATGTTATGGTGTGACCAAACCTCCTGGCACATGGGATCCATTACTTATAAATATCCAATTTTGGAAACACTTATGGGATGATATGATAGCAGCTCCATATTTTATAGATAAAATAAAAGTATGGTTTATGCCTTTGGGCTGGCGTCCTCGTGGTGTAGGTGATGGCAATATACCTAGAATAGGCTATACTCTCGAAGAGCAAACAAAATTTAAGTCAACTCAAACTCCTTTTACCACTTACTATTTAATTTTTCAATTAGTAATTGGTTTACTCATCACCACTTTTACTATCAATAAAAAATTAGACTTTATCACTAGCGATAGAATTTTACTTTGTATTGCATTATTTGTTATGATAGTGAGTTGGAGTAAATTATTAGAAGGAAAAAAACATGCCATAGTTATAGAAATCATCAATTTACTATTTCTATATTCTTGTTTGTTTTTTGTATTATATCATTCATTTAGTATTTCATTATTTAGTTGGCAAAACGCACTAGTAGCTATAATTTCGGGTATTTCTATATCATGGATTTGCTTTATAAAATTGAAAATAAAAGCTAAAAATCAACAAGTTTAATGAAAAAAAGATATAAAATCCTTCTAGTTTTTTTGGTGCTTTTTATCTTAAGTATAAGTTTCATTTTTCTCAGGCCATCAAATATCATTAAGAGAGAAGATGCTATCAAAGAACTTGCACAAAAAGACTCCAAATTTTTAGACTGTAATGGAACAAAAATTCATTATTTAGATCAAGGTAAAGGTAAGACCATCGTCATGATTCATGGGCTCGGTGGCTCGCATAGAAATTTTGAAAAATTAGCCAATGTACTATCAAAAGAATATAGAGTGATTCGTATAGATTTACCTGGATTTGGACTCTCAGAATTTCCTAAAAATAGAAATGATTTTGTACAAATATATGATGAAGCATTATATATAATAATAAATCAATTAAAACTTGATTCTGTTATACTGATGGGCAATTCGATGGGTGGTATGATTTCTTGGGCACACACATATAAACATCCTGAAAAAATAGAAAAATTAATTCTGATGGGAAGTGCAGGATACAATCTTATTGAAGCTAGAGAACAAGCTGTTCAATTTTCAAGATTCCAATTTGTAAAATATCTGACAACAAAAGGTCTACCATTATTTATAACAAAAAAAGGAGTTGAAAGATGCTATCATGATCCATCTTTTATTATTGAAAAAGAGGTAATAAAAGCTAATAAATTTTGGAATGTAGAGGGTAATTTAGAGGTGTTTTTTAAGCTTACACAAACTAATGATTTTCCAGATGAAGCATGGATAAGAAAAATAGATAAACCAACTTTAATAATATGGGGAGATGATGATAAAATAGCTCCAATAGAAAATGCTTCAAAGTTTGAAAAGGATATTAAAAACTCCAAAAAAATAATATATGAGAAATGCGGTCACATGCCCCAAAATGAATGCACTCAGAGACTAGCAAATGATGTACGTTTATTTATAAACTAATTTACTTTGGAGAAACAAATCGAGAATTTAATAAATAATATCCTGATGTATCTATATTATTGCCTTTAGAAGAATAGGCTATTTCTTCAGATGATTTTCTATTTTTTAGGGCAACAAAATCTACTACTTTACAATCACTAACATCTATATATGATAAATCTTTTTGCATATTGATTTTCTCATAATGAATTGGTAACTTCGCAATATAAGGAAAGTAATTATTCGTATAACTTTTAAGCATAAATGTTTGAACAACATCAGTGGCAAGTGCTACCTTAGTAAAGTTATTATCCTCACAAATCTTCATTGAATAATAAATATTTTCCGTGCTATGTTCAGCTTTTAATTCTATAAAAATAACTGAATCTGGAACACCAATTTCTGTAGCAATTTTTTTCATAACGAGAGCTTCTTTGTATTCAGTAGAAACAGCAGAACCTGTAAATATGATATGTTTTGTCTTGCCCATATCATATAAGGCCTTTGCCCATAAGATTCTCATTTTCAAAACATCATTATTACCATTTTTGAAATAAGGAAAACCCGGTACAATCACTGCATCAAATACATCTTCTTTGTATTTTACATTGAGGTTGTGATAACTCATTCTTTTGATTAAGCAACTGTTTAAAAGAATAATTAAAAATAATGATACAGTGATTTTAGTCTTCATGTTTAATATTATTCATATAATACATTATAAACTATTATTTTGTTTTAAATATTGTGTTAAATTTTTTTAACTAAGTATTTTATCATGTCTTTATAAATTATTTTATCTTTATATGTTGTTTTAAATGTATTAAAGCTTTGAAAAAATATTATTACTTAATTTTTGCATGTTTATTTTTTGTTACAACTAATAGCTATGCTACGCACTATAGAGCTGGCGAAATCATATATAGGCTCGTAGCTCCACTTACTTATGAAGCAGATGTAATCACATACACCAAAACTACAGGAACTAGTGGAGGTGCCGATAGAGATACCGTTCAAATTTTTTGGGGAGACGGTACTTTTGATATGATAGTACGAGTGAATGGCCCAGACTTGAATGGAAATGGAATACCTGATGGACAATTTGTATTTGATGATATCAAAAAAAATGTATACAGAGGCTCACATCAATATGCTGGTATTCGACCATTTTATCTAATCAGTATGGAAGACGCCAATAGAATCAATGATATCATTAATATTAATGGTGGGGGTTCTGTGAATACTCCGTTTTATGTAGAAGATACTATAAAATTTTATGATATAGCATCTCTTGGATATAACAACTCTCCTACTCTACTAAACCCACCAATAGATTTTGCAAATGTAAATGATACATTTTATCACAATCCTAATGCATATGATTCGGATGGCGATTCGCTTTATTTTGAATTAGTAGTTCCAAAACAATCTCTATTCGGAAACGTACCTGGCTACCAATATCCAAATGAAATAATTCCTGGAGCAAATAATAAATTTACTATCAACTCACAAACAGGAGAAATCATATGGGCTACCCCACAAAGAACTGGAATTTATAATATAGCTATTTTAATACGAGAATATAGAAATCAGGTACTATTGAGCACGCTCATACGTGATATGCAAATAATCGTAAATGACTATCCAAATGACCCACCTGTGATAGTAGATGTAAGAGATACATGTATTATTGCTGGTACACCTTTGAGAGTGCGTGTAGATGCATCTGATATCAATATCCCTCAACAAGTTTCGCTTACAGCATCAGGTGCTCCATTTCTTGTAAGCACCTCCCCTGCTAGGTTTGATAGTGCTTATGGCAATCCGGTTTCTTCAACTTTTGAATGGAATACACAATGTGAACATATTCGCTCTCAATTTTATTCAGTAGTTTTTAGAGCTGCAGATAATTTTAGAATTGGAACAGGTTCTGGAAGTACTAGAGTACCCTTAGTAGATCTAGAAACATGGCTGATACGAGTGATAGCTCCACCACCACTCAATCTTGTGGCCAATCCTTTTAACAATGGAATCAATCTGACATGGGATAGTCCATATACTTGTGCATCAATTCCTACATTCAGAGGATTTAGTATTTGGCGAAGAATTGGTTCAAATAATTTTACTCCAGATAGTTGTGAAACTGGACTTGCTGGTAGAGGATATACAAAAATTGCAGATAATGTATTAGGTTATAATTATAGAGATATTGATGTAGTACACGGACAAAAATATTGCTATAGAATATTAGCTCATTTCTCTCAGCTTTCGCCCAATGGTCTTGTAGAATATGATGTATGTGAAAGTATCCCTTCAAATGAGGACTGTGCTGAACTCAAAAGAGATGTACCTGTGCTCATACATGTAGATGTTACAAATACTGATATAAGTAATGGAAGCATATTTGTAGATTGGGTGAACCCTACTATTCCAGCACTTGATACTATTTTATATCCTGGGCCATACAAATATGAACTTTATAGAAATGAAGGATTGCCTGGAACATCTTCTAGTAGCCTGATTCAAAGTTTTAATAGTACAAGTTTTACTGGATTATTATTAGATACTTTTTTTACAGACAACTTATTAAATACTAAAGAAAAGCAGTATAGCTATAAGGTTAATTTTAAATATAACAACGACTCAATAGTAGGTCCAACAAGCGGAGCATCTAGTATTTATTTAAAAATAAGACCACAAGACAAATCGCTACGACTTAGTTGGAATGAAAAAGTACCATGGTCTAATAATTTATATTTTATATACAAGCAAAATAAAATCACGCTTCTGTATGAACTAAAAGATAGCACAATATCAAAAAACTATACCGATACAGGACTTATCAATGATACACTATATTGCTACTATATTGAAAGCAAAGGAAGATATACAGGTACAGGATACCCTGAGCCACTGCTCAACAAATCACAGATAGCCTGTGAAAGACCAAATGACACAATACCTCCATGTGCTCCAAATTTACTCATCACAAATGACTGTGGTAAAATACCAAATAATGAATGGAACTCTACACATTGGAAAAATTATCTGTCTTGGAATATCCCTCCAGATAGTTGTGGAGATGATATAGCAAAATATAAATTATACTTTACTCCTACAAATGGTGGAAACTTAATATTAATAGATAGTAGTTTTACAAAAACGGATACAACTTACATTCATGACTTAAGTAATAGCACAGGTATAGCAGGATGCTATAGAATAACCGCAGTAGATTTTACAGGAAATGAGACTAGTAATGCATCTATAATTTGTATAGATAATTGTCCTTTATATGAGCTACCAAATGTTTTTACTCCAAACGGAGATGGGGCGAACGAATTATTTAAACCATTCCCATATAGATTTGTATCAAAAGTAGATTTTAGAGTGCATGATAGATGGGGCAATTTAGTTTATCAAACACAAAATCCAGACATACTATGGGATGGCAATGATATGAAAACAGGAAAGCCATTGAGCGAAGGTGTTTATTTATACTCAGGTAAATATTATGAAGAAACTTTAAATGGTCTTATAGAAAAACCACTACCACCCAATAAAAACGGTGGTGGATTTATACATTTGATGCGCAGCAAATAAAAATTATTGATTAAAATATGTTTACAGGAATCATAGAAACACTTGGAAAAGTAGTTGATATAAAAAAAGAACAATCCAATATTCACTTTATTATAGAATCATCGATAACTCATGAATGTAAGATAGATGAAAGTATTTCACATAATGGAGTTTGCTTGACAATAGTAGCTATCTTAAATAATACATATACTGTTACTGCTATTGATGAAACCCTTCAAAAAACTAATTTGAAATATTTGAAAATAGGCGATATGGTTAATCTAGAGCGTGCTATGATTTTAAATACCCGACTTGATGGGCATATTGTTCAAGGTCATGTAGATGATATTGGTAAATGCCTTTCTATAATAGAACAAGATGGAAGTTGGCTATATACTTTTACCTATAATGAAACAGCTCAGCAAATTATTGTAGAAAAAGGTTCAATATGTATCAATGGAACAAGTCTTACGGCTTTTAATGTATCAGACAGTACTTTTTCAGTAGCAATTATACCATATACATATGAGCATACTATCTTTCAATACATGAAAGTGGGTGATACAATAAATCTAGAATTTGATATTCTAGGAAAGTATATCGCTAAAATGATGAAATTTAACAACTAAAATCTTATTAAATTAGATTAATTTACTTATTTCTATTACCATTTTAGTAGATTTTGACTTATCTTTGCACTCCAATTTTTTATAACAAAAAAGTACTCAATACTTTATGACACAAACATTATTATACTTAGTACCAGCAATAGGTTTACTAACACTACTCTACACATATATCCAGTTTAGATGGGTAGATAAGCAAGAGCAAGGAAATGATAGAATGAAAGAGATTGCTAAATATATAGCAGACGGAGCTATGGCATTCTTAAAAGCAGAATATAAAGTACTTTCTTATTTTGTAATAATTGTTGCTCTATTATTAGCAGTGATGTCTATGGGTAATGAAAATTCTAGTCCTGTGATAGGATTAGCCTTCATTATGGGGGCTATTTTCTCGGCACTTGCAGGTTTTATTGGTATGAGAGTAGCTACAAAAGCTAACGTGAGAACTGCAGAAGCAGCAAAAACATCTTTATCAAAAGCATTAAAAGTGTCTTTTACTGGAGGTTCAGTGATGGGACTTGGCGTAGCTGGTTTAGCAGTTTTTGGTTTAGGAGCATTATTTATCATATTAAAAATGATATTTGCACCTGATGCAGCTGTAAACAGTGAAGAAATGGTTAAAACTATTGAAGTATTGACTGGTTTTTCATTAGGTGCTGAAAGTATTGCATTATTTGCTCGAGTAGGTGGAGGTATTTATACAAAAGCAGCAGATGTTGGAGCGGATTTAGTAGGGAAAGTGGAAGCTGGTATTCCAGAAGATGATCCTCGTAATCCTGCAACTATCGCAGATAACGTAGGAGATAATGTAGGTGACGTTGCTGGTATGGGTGCCGATTTATTTGGTTCATATGTAGCAACAGTATTAGCTACTATGGTTTTAGGTCAAGAAACTATTGCAAATGATAATTTTGGTGGTATGTCTCCAATACTTTTACCTATGCTTATAGCAGGTTCAGGTATCATTTTCTCTATTATAGGTACATTCTTTGTAAGAATCTCTGAAAGTGCTGGATTGAGTACTCAAAAAGTACAAAACGCATTAAATATGGGTAACTATGGTTCTATAGTTATAACTGCAATATTTTCATCTATTCTCGTAAAATTATTGATGCCATGTACAATGTCTTTAAGAGGAATAGAATTTACTAATAATGGAGTTGTTGGTGCTATTTTAGTAGGTTTGGTAGTAGGTACATTGATGAGTATCATTACTGAATATTACACAGCTATGGGCAAAAGACCTGTAATGAGCATAGTAAAACAATCATCTACTGGACATGCAACAAATATAATAGGCGGTTTATCTGTAGGTATGGAATCTACATTTTTACCAATATTAGTTTTAGCAGCAGGTATTTTTGGATCTTATATATGTGCTGGACTTTATGGTGTAGCTATAGCGGCTGCAGGTATGATGGCTACTACGGCTATGCAATTAGCAATAGATGCATTTGGTCCTATAGCAGATAATGCAGGTGGAATAGCAGAAATGAGTGAATTACCAGCTGAAGTAAGAGAAAAAACAGATATACTAGATGCTGTGGGTAATACTACTGCTGCTACAGGTAAAGGATTTGCAATCGCTTCTGCAGCATTGACTTCATTAGCATTATTTGCTGCCTATGTAGGTGTAATCAATCACAATGGATACAAACTAGAAGGAATAGATATTTATAAAGCTGATGTATTAGCAGGCTTATTTGTGGGTGGTATGATACCATTTATATTCTCATCATTAGCTATTGCAGCAGTAGGTAGAGCAGCAATGTCTATGGTAGAAGAAGTAAGACGTCAATTCAGAGAAATACCAGGTATCCTAGAAGGAACTGGAAAACCAGAATATGAAAAATGTGTAGCTATATCTACACAAGCATCTTTAAGAGAAATGATTTTACCTGGTGCAATTACAATTGTATCTCCAATAATTATTGGATTTATTTTTGGTCCTGAAGTATTAGGAGGTTTTTTAGCTGGTGCTACAGTAAGTGGTGTTTTGATGGGTATCTTCCAAAACAATGCTGGTGGTGCGTGGGATAATGCAAAAAAATCATTTGAAAAAGGAGTTGATATAAATGGAGAAACTTTCTATAAAAAATCTGAACCACATAAAGCATCAGTTACAGGTGATACAGTAGGGGATCCATTCAAAGATACTTCTGGTCCATCTATGAATATCCTTATCAAATTGATGTCTATTGTATCATTAGTAATTGCTCCAACTATAGCTATGCATAATTTAAGTGGTGCTATCAATCCTAATAAAGATGCAAAAATCATAGAAATGTCAACAGATGTAAGTGATGTAAATCATGCATCTTGCGAGCATGGAAATAGCGAAATGAAAATGTGTGGAACTGATTGTCCAGTAAAAGATTTTCCAATGTCAGAGTGCCCAAAAGATTCAGCAGCTTGTTATGCTTATGTAAAAACATGGGTTGACAAAAACTGTGATGCTCAAAGATGTGCTAAAGAAGGTTGTACAAAAGAACAATGTATGGAAAAAATAATGAACTCTTGCCATGGAAGTGCATCAAAAGGAGCATGCTGTAAAGGTGATGAAGGAGCTGAGAAAAAAGAATGTTGTAAAAAGAAATAAATTTATATTATAATAGATTAAGACCCGCCTTAGGCGGGTCTTTTTATTTAATCCCAAATTCAGCATTAGAAATGCTGAATCGTCAAAGTGTTTGTAATTCTATAAGTTAAAATTTAATGAAACAAACAATATTACGGGATAAACCCAACTAACACGCTAGAATTCTCGTCCCGAAGTTTCGGGACTTAAATCTTATCGTGTAATTTGGGTTAATATGACCAAACATCATGCTCTGTTTCAAATTATACTTGTTCTACTCTATCTGCTTCCAATAAAGCGTCTATACCGGTATTGTATTCAGCTATTTTTCTGTCAAATGCATTTGATTCTTTTATAACCAAACTATTAAATGTACGAGCTAAAAACAAATCATCCCATGTAAATAATGCATCATCATTTGCCCTATTAAATACTGGATACTCTATTAATATGTTTCTTAGTTGATCAAAATTTAGCCAATACATAGCAGTAGTGCCTAAATACATGTTCTCAGTGCTATAAACATTCATAATAGGTGCTATAGATATAATATGTACTTTCATACTACTTGTATTCTTATCAAAATACCAATCTTCCATGATTCTAAATTTAGTGATATCTTTTGCTTCTATACACTTAGGTACAGGTATTATAATAGGTTCAAATGAATTAGGATCTATGCCTTCAAATTCTTCAATTTTACACATGATTTTTTCTACATCTTCTTTACTAATATTTTTTTCTAACTCTTCTGGATATATAGTATCATTGCTATATGCTTGTAAATCTCCAGTAGCAATAGCATTTTTCAATATAGAGAACAATGATTTTTTATTATATTGAAATACTTGATTTATTTTTTCATCTACATATATTTCTCTTGTTACCCGTTTCATCCAGTGTAGTCCCCCTTCTTTCACATATTGATAAGAAATGATTTCTTTGTCTTTACTTGAACTAGGTTTTGGATTATATGATTGAGAATTGCAAATACTAACACTAATGAGTATTAGTAATAAAAGCATCTTATTTTTCATTTGAATATTGGTTTTATCAAATGAAAACGAAATGAAGTACTATAAAATTATAAATAACAAAAAAAAACACCAATCTTTCGATTGGTGTTTTATATTTTATATAGATATAAATATATTAATACGTCCAAAGATCATGTTCAAATTCAAACATCTCTTGTTTGATTCTATCACTTTCAAGTAACGCATCTATACCATTAGCTGCATATTCACCTATTTTTCTATCAAATACGTTTGATTCTTTTGTAATAAAGCTTGTGAATAATCTTGCTTCAAACAAATCTTCCCAACTAAGTCTGATTGCATCATTTTTAGGATTGTAGATTTCATATTTAGTAAGTATAGGTCTTAAATCTGGGTAGTATATCCAATACATTGGACTATAACCTAAAAATGTACCATCACTACCTTTTGCCTCTCTTACAGGTGAAAGTCCTAAAATTCTTACTTGAAATGTAGAAGTATTTTCATCAAAAAACCAATCTTCTTTGATACGAAAACGAACTATATCTCTCCACTCTAATTTTTGGTTGATAAATACTGTTTTTTCTTCTAGAGTAATAGGATCGATTTGAGTACTAGTATCTGTTCTAGCACCAATAGATTTTACATCATCTACTGCTAAAGGTTTAATAAAATCATAGCCTTCTTTTCTTTCTAAACCTTCTTCAATAATATCTGGATCATAAACCGTAAGTTCACCTTCCATTGCAGCTGTATGAATAATAGCAATCAATGGCTGACGAGGATATTTGAAAGGTAGATTCATTTTTTCATTTACATCTATCTCTCTAAATACTCTTTTTGACCAAAACACATCTGCTTCTCTGATGTGATCATAAGGTATATATTCTTTCTCTTTTGTCAATTGTTTTTCATATACACCATCTAATACATCTTGTGCATTTGCAGTATATGAACTTATTCCTAAGAAAAGTCCAATACTAATTGCTATTATTTTATACATTTTCATATTATAAAAATTTAAGTTTTCTTAAATTATTGTTAAGTTAAGTGGAGGTAAATTTCTTACAGTACCATCCGGTCCTTTAGCTTTAATATCATCAAATAAAATTATATCACCAGGTTTTGCTCTACTTATTGAAGATTTAACTCCTTCATTAATTACTGGTCCATCTACTTTTTTAGGGCTCACATCACCTCCTTTTTGAACTAAAATAAATGTATAACTTAGTATGTTAAATCTTGCATCAAAATCGAAATTTTCAAGTAAAGCTACTATACCACCTTGAGCTGCTAAAGTTGCTTTGTTGATTTTACCTCCTTTGATTTTACCTCCTAATGTAGGTACTGGATCCGGTATTCTTTTGATACGAACAGGATATTGAGTTGACTTACCATCTGCAGATACGATTATTTTTGCATCATTAGTTGGTGTAGTTACATTAGCTATATATTTACCTGGACCTGAACCTTTACTTAAAGAACCACCTGTACTTAACGATGCGTTTGTTTTTTCAGCACCTGTACCTGATGATATAGTCAGTGGATTTGGAACACCAATATATAACACGTTCATTTTATCAAACATTACCGCTGCTCCTGATGGAGTACCGATCGTGTATTTGATTTGTTTTTCAACTGTAGCAATTGTACCATCTGGTTTGGTAAAGCTAATTTTTACAGGTACTACTCTATCTCCAGAACCACTAGCTTGTGTCTTGTATATAGCTTGACCATCTACTAATGCTATATTAGCACCACCGATAGTTACTGTTGGTTTTGCAGCTTCTGAAAAAGCACCTACACCAGCGATTATTTCAATAGGATCGCCTGGCATACAATAGTTTGTATTTGCTGAAGCGATAGCTTGGAATTCATCATAAACAATTTTTACTTGACCTATTTGAGAATAGCAATAATCTATTAATTGAGATTCAGAACTTTTAACATCACTTTGAAGCTTACTTAAAATAGTAAGAGCTGCAATAGTGGGAGTCATGTGAAAATTTGCTTCTGACCAACCTTTACCACTCTGTTCTGCTTTATGTCCAGACTCTTTTGATTCTGCTACAGTCATATCTATTGGTAATGACTTAGCAAAAGCTTCCATATCTCTTTTAATCGTAGCTTGCATTGCAGGATTATCTGCAAAATCTTTAGGATCTATAGTAGCTAACAATTTCTTTTTTGTTTCAAGCATCTTGTCATAAATCACGTCACCACCTTTCTTTTCGATAAGTAAGTGAGTAGCTACATCTAAATTATCTACAGAGAAAACTTCTTCTCCATTTTCAATTTTTAAATCTGAACCTTTTTTAAGTTCTTGTTTTTGAGTTTCTACAAAAGTTACTAATTCTGCAGATATAGCTTTAATTTTATCTGCTTTTTCTTTCCAAATTTTAGCTTTAGCTGCTGTTTGAGGGTCTTTTTCAGCATTCGCAAATGCTTTATAAGTAGCCTCATTTTTGCTAGCCATTATTGAATTAGATTTTTGTATACTATTATTAACTGATACGAATGCATTCAAAATTTCTTTGGATACGTTCATCGCTAATAGAGCTGTCAACACGAGATACATCATGTTAATCATCTTCTGCCTAGGACTTATATTACCACCTGCCATATTTTTGTTTTATTTTTTTGAAGGTTAAATAATATAATTATGAATTTGCTGCTGGTCTCATTGCATTCAACATTCCACCATATACAGAGTTTAATGCTCCTAAGTTTTTATTTAATGAAGCTATTTGATCTTTATATTTCAATGCATCTTCTTTAGTAGATTCTAAATGTCCAGCAGCTTCTGCCATTGTACCATAGAATTTATTCATCACTTTAAGGTGATTGTTAGATTCAGTCAATTCTGATTCATATAATGCATTCAATGCAGCCATATTTTTAGAAACTCCTTGTACTTGAGTATGGAAATCTCCCATACCTGCAGTAGCATCAGCTAATCCTTTAACAGAACCTGCTGCTTGCATGTAAGCATCTTTCATTTGTCCTAAAGCACCAGCAGCTTCTTTAGCTTTTGCAGAATATTCAGCTGTAGAACCAGCTGCATCAGTAACTTCACTCATTTTAGAAACATTTTCGCTTAGTTTACCTAAGTTTACTCCTAATCTATCTAATAAATCTTGTTCAATTTTTGCTTTAGATAACATATTATCTAACTGCTCAGTAGCAGTTGTAGCTTTTTTCTCTGCTTTTTTAACACCACTTGCTTGTACATCATCAGCTAATTCTGGATATACTTTTTCCCACTGAAGATCCATATGAGGTGGCTCAAATGCTGAGATAATGAAAATGATAACCTCAGTACCCATACCTAAAATAAGCATCTCATTTGCACCAGGCCAGTGCATAATTTTAAATAACGCACCTGCAATAACGACTGCAGCACCTAATCCATAAACATAACCTAATATTTTTTTACCTTTGTAAGATGTTAAAAAATTGCCTTTACCTGCCATAATTTTTAATTTTTTTGGGTTTTTTTAATAATAATATTGATTGATAAATAATAAACGAAATTATGAGTATTAATATTATATAAAAATATATAATACTAATATACTATTGTTTGTCTTTAGGGTCACGTCCTAAATATGTAGTAATACTTCTGAATCCAATATATGAATTTGATGTATCTGCATATTCCCAATGACGTGTACCACATTGTATGTAGTGTGCTATATCTTTCCAAGATCCACCACGAGTAGTTTTTCTTTTTAAAGATTCTGCTTCTGAATCATCAGCATCATATCTAATATCTGGATTTAAATCATGTACAAACATTGTAGCATTTTCATAAAATGCTGAAGAAGTCCATTCAGCCACATTGCCAGCCATATTATATAAACCATAATCATTTGGCCAATATGCATCGCCTCTTACAGTATAGAATCCACCATCTTCAGGATAATTACCTCTACCAGGTTTAAAGTTTGCAAGAATACACCCTTTTGCATTTCTAACATAAGGACCACCCCAAGGATATTGAGCTAGTTTTTTACCTCCTCGTGCTGCATATTCCCACTCACTTTCTGTAGGTAATCTAAAGATATCCATCACTGGTTCACCTAATTTAATTCTATAATTTGCCCAAAATTTGGTTCTCCAATCATTAAATGCATTTGCTTGGTCCCAATTGATACCTACTACAGGATAATCATCAAAAGAAGGGTGACCATAATAGTTTCTGGTCATTGGTTCATTATAAGAATAAGTAAAATCTCTCACCCATACTAATGTATCTGGGTATACTCTTATGTTTTCTTCATGAAAAAACTGTGCTCTATCTTTCCATCTATTTTCAAGAAGTGCAGCTGTTTTCCAGTCGAACCAATAATAGTGATAAACTAAAGTAGATACGTCCATATCTCTAACACCTAGAAATTTCATACCATCTTTACTATACATACCTTCTAGTTGCTCAGCTACTTCTGGATCAGTCCAATCAAGTTCTTCTTCCCAATTGATAGCTTGTTTATCACTACCTGGGATTTCCTCATCTATGTAATGTTCTAATATAGTGTGAGCAATAGAATCACGCACATAATCTACAAATTGACGATATTCATTATTGGTAATTTCGGTTTCATCCATATAAAAACCTTGGATAGATACTTCTTTACTTCTTGCTACTTGAGCATTATTAATATCTTGATCACTTGGCCCTATATGTAGCACTCCTGTTGGTACATAGACCATACCATAGGGTGTTATTGGTGCCCATCCTGGTCTGTCTTTCGATCCTAAAAGTTGTCCTTTGTATGAATCCCAACTTGCTTTTCCGCATCCAGAAAGGATTACAACTAAAGTACTAATAAAAATAACTAATGCTTTTCTGTTTTTCATATTCATTTTTTTGGTGTTTTTAGACACACTTTATCAAAAAATAGTTTGCTAAAGTACGCTAATTTTATCTAAAACAAAAATATTGCCTAATTTTTTCTTTTTTAAATTGTTTATAAAAATCTAGGATTGTAAATGATTTTTGGCGTAAAATCCTTTATTTTCCTAGAAATATTGTATTTCAATGTGAGCTCATGTGAACCATATTGGTAACTAAATAATTTTCCTGTATTGATGTCATAACTATACATTATTTGTAAATTTTTTAGAAATTTCATCCCTAATAGTAGTATAACGCATTCATTCGAATTTTTATTGTATCCTCTATATCCTAATCCTAAAAAATAATTGTTTTTAATTTTCATTAATAAATTATAGTCTAATTGCATTTTCTTTAAATCTGTCCTATAAAGTAGACTAGGCTGTAGAGAAATTTTGTTAGATATCTTGAGATTGTACGAAACAAACCCATATATGTTTCGTCTAAAAATAATATTCTTTTCATTATTAGGTGATCCAACTGTAGATTTACCTTCTAGAGCATTGGTAAGTGAGATACCAATATCTAAATTTTTATTACTAAAATATAACCCTGCGGTCAAATATGGTGATATTCCATTTGCATTAGATAATGGGATAATTGGGTCATTATGAGAAAATGTACCCTCATAATTGCCTTCGGGTGCTCTTAATAAATTTCCTAAAAGTGAGGTTTGAATAATCCCACCACTGATACCAATACCTAGTTTAGCCTTTTTTATTTTTAACTGATAAGCATAGCCAAGATTTAAATAAAGATTTCTTTGTAACCCTATAACGTCATAAATTGAGTTAAAGGCTATTGCAGAATTTATTTTATTAATAGGATAAACGAATTCTATAGCGGCATTTGACATAGTTCTATTACTCAAGGCTGTCCATTGGTTTCTGTAATGTGCTATTATTTCAATATCTGGTCTACTACCAGCATATGCAATATTATATGCAGAAGGTTTTAGCATAAAATGTGATGAATTTGACTCTATCTGAGCAATAGAATGCAGACACATTATTATCAAAAATATACTAAAAAATTGTTTCAATGACTTGAATTGTATCAGTAAAAGTAGTGAATAATTCTTATTTATTACTTTCTTTCAAATAATTTTCAATGGCTTGTGCCATAGAGGCTGCAGATGGTGAAGGTGCTACTATATCTAATCTTAAGCCGGCTTCCCCTATTGAATCCCATGTGACTTGTCCAAATCCACCTATTCTTCTATCATCTTGTATGAAATCTGGATAATTGTGAAATAGTGATTTTATACCTATAGGACTAAAAAAGACAATCATATCATATTTTATATTTCTCAAATCAGATAAGTCACTAGGAATAGTCTGATATATATATGCCTCAGCATAGTTTACCTTTTTTTCTTTAAGAAAATTAGGGATATCATCTTTTCTATCTTTGGAACATGGGTAGAGAAATTTTTCTGTATCTTTAAATTTATTGATTAGATCAAACAAGCTTCTACCTGGCTGATCATAAAATACTTTTCTTTTTCTGTATTGAATATATTTTTGTAAGTAAAGTGCTATGGCTTCTGATGTACAGAAATACTTCATATCCTGAGATAATTTTACACGCATTTCTTCACAAAGCTTAAAGAAATAATCTATAGCATTTCTACTATTAAAAATAATAGCTGAATAGTCTGTGATATATATTCTAAGTCTTCTAAATTCTTTTGCTGAAAGACCTTCTACTTTTATAAATGTTCTAAAATCTACTTTTAATTTCCATTTTTGAGCAATATCAATAAATGGAGACTTCCCGTTTTCTGGAAATGGTTGTGATATAAGAATATTCTTTACTCTCGGTTTTTTATCTGGAGGTAAATTTAAAGATGACGGTTTTGGAACTGGAATAGAAGGAGCTAATGATTTTGAAGATTTTCTTTCTTTTTTTACAGGTTCATCTACAATACTTACTGGTAGTGTTTTTTTAGTTTTTTCAATTGCTTTTTTTACAATGGTTTTTTTTACTATAGGTTTCTTGCTTACTGCTTTTTTAGTAGGAGACTTTTTAGTAGTCGTTATTTTATTATTAGCTACTTTAACAGATTTTTTTGTAGCTGGCTTAGAAGTTGCTTTTTTTACTTCTGGTTTGCTCGCTTTTTTAATTGATGTTGTAGGTTTTGAGACTGCTTTTGTTACTTTTTTTACAACTGTAGCTTTTTGTATTGATTTTTTCTTTGGTAATGCTGCTTTAACAATTTTACTTTTAGTCGTTGTTTTTTTTGTTTTATCAACTTTGCTAGATACTTTTTTTACAGGTACTTTCATTGCTGTTTTTTTAACTTTAGTAGTTGATTTAGCTGGTGTTTTCACTGTTTTCTTAGATGTAATTGACTTTTTTGAAAGTGTTTTTTTTGCCATGGTAATTCTAAACGTGACTAATGAACAATTTATAAATAATTATTAAAGGTGCTATTTCAAGGGTGCAAATATAGATAATAAAATGGAAAAAATTATTCGTAATTTGTTGAATATTTGATACTAAGCCTTTTACATACTTTGTAAGTTGGGCAATTATAATTATAAAAAGTAATATATATATAATAAATCCATCATATGATTTAGCTCCTGTTAAATAAATAAATAATATAAATAAAAGGCACATAGACAAAAATTGATTTACCCAAGATATATTTTTTATGTATATATCTAGTGCACTTCCTGTTGTAAGAATAGATTTCATAAAATACAATACACTAATTCTTAATATATAGTATATAGTGAAAACTAATAATATAAGAAAAAATGTAGCTGTCTTGTTATGTATCTGAGGATTGAAATAAAGAATAATAAAATATAAACTAATACTTAATGTAATAATGAATACAATATTTAAAAGTAAAGAACCTAGAGTATTGAGCGAAAAGATATCTCTAGTATTGATTGAGACTTGAAATGTAAAAATATTTTTTATAAGAGACGAGAAATAACTTTGATAAAAGATTTTTACAAAAGTGATAGCGACTAAACAAATTAATAACAATATAAGTAACCAGGAAAATTTATAATTAATATGTGGAGATTGAATCTGAATATCTCCTATTGCTAAATCATCAAATAGATTTTTAGGATGAAAATTTTCATCTACATTATAAAAACTCGTATCAATATGTGCTATAGTGTACTTTCTAATAGAGTCTTTGAGTTTAGTACTATCTATTTTATATGAAATAGCATTTGAATCAATAGAATACTGCGCTTGCAAATCGAGTGTATTTACAATCAATAAAATAAATGCTAAGAAATACAATAGCTTTTTAGAAATAGCTAATATATCCGAAATGTATTTTTGAATTTCTAAATTCAATTTTATTATTTAACTGTTTTCCTAATGCGTAACTAATTCCAAATACTCCTATTTTAGTTTCTAAACTCACTCCTGTACCAAATCCAAAAGGTGTATCTAATTTTTGCCCTCTATATCTACTATCTTCTACTATAGCCAAATCAAAAAACGTGTAAAAATAAGAGTTTTTGGAGAGTAAAAATCTATATTCGGCTGTAAAGATACTATAATATGGTGTGAAGATGCTTTCTTCATCAAAACCTCTTATACTTCTATTACCACCTATTCGATACATTTCATTTTCAAAAATATTTTTAGAAATAAATGATTTGGCATTTACAGCCGTTTTGAATGTGCTACGTTTTTTTATTTTCCAATATTTTTCATATTCAATACCAATCTGAAATTGAACGCTTTTATTTGGCAATATATTATATAAACTCTCTAAACTTTCACCAGTAAATGGATCTTTTAGTCTAGTAATCAGATTATTTTTTTCAAATTTTTTAATTCCAGCACCAAAAAGTAGTTTGATAAAATTACCACTTGTTGGATTGTATTTATAGTTTAGATTATCAAAATAATATTCCAAACCATAAAGTGAATTTTTAGTATCGAGTATTCGAGGAAGTTTTAGTGTGTTTTTTATTTGATTGGTATCGGCATTGAGTAGTCTTGTAGTCCTATTGTCAAAAAATCCTTTAATATAGTGATTTCCTGAAAAATTATAAAGGACTCCTATTCTATAATTTATATCCAGATTGCTGGTATCTCGTTTATATAAATCGAATTTACCATCAAAGCCAAAAGGTAGATTTAAAAAATAAGGGTAACTCAAAGCGAGTTGAAGTCTTTGAGTTTTGGGTTGAAGTTTTTGCCAGTCTGCATAGAACTCGCCTCCAGTTCCAAATGGATTGACCAAATATAATCTTGCTTGTCCAGTAACTAACAATTTTCCTGTTGCAGAATTATTGGGTAAAAATCCAACAAGAAAATCAAATTTACTAGTTTTCCTATTTTTAAGATATAGATTAATAGTAGCTTTATCATTGAGAAAAGAAATGGTGTGTTGTCTTTCTTCTTCAATATAGCCAAGATCAGAAATATGTTTTTTTATACCTTTTATATTGCTTTCGTTATAAAGTGAATTTGGTTTCAGCTTTAAATAATTGCTCAAAAATTTATTTCTTATTCGAGCTTTTCCATTGATAATGATAGTATCTATATGAATTTCATCATTTTTTATTAGGCTCAGTTTTGCTTCAAAAGCCAAATTGTTCTTCAGCTCAATGCTATCAATATTTACAGATGCAAAAGGGTATCCTTTGTTTTCTGCGTTTTTTAATATTTTTTCCTTAATCGGTTCTATCTCATCTAAATCGTATTTTTTTCCTAACTCTAGATTTGTACCTTGCAGATATATAGGTTCTGCATTTGTAGAATTGATGAATATTGTTTTTGTTTTGGGTCCTATAAAAGTGATAACATTGTATGAATTTCCTTTAGAAAATACACTATCAAAAGAACTTGCAAAATAACCTTGTTTATAAAGTTTTTGTTTTTGAGAACTCAATATATCAAATAGTTTAGTACTATCTAGACGGTCTTTATTACATTTTAAAATATTTTGTACTTCAATAGGTATAGTATCTTTTGAAACAAATATATAATTGACTGATTGCTGTGAGAATGATTCTACAGTAGTCATTAAAAGTAAAACACTTAGTAATGCAAATAATCTATTTATAATATTATCTTTCAAAATTTTCCTTAGTACAAATTTAAATAGTATTTTCGCATACTATGGCAGGTATTTATATTCATATTCCTTTTTGTAAGCAAGCTTGTCATTATTGCAATTTTCATTTTTCGCTTACTCTCAAAAGGAAAAACGAACTTATTGATGCTTTATTGCTTGAGATAGCTCAAAGAAAAGTGTATTTGAGAGATGAGGAAATCAACACCATATATATAGGAGGAGGCACTCCTTCCCTACTCGACTATGAAGATTTATGCAAAATAAGAGACCAAATCTATAGCACTTTTAAAAAAATAAATCTAAAAGAATTTACACTAGAAGCTAATCCTGATGACTTATCAAAAGGGAAAATAGCCGATATAAAAAAAATAGGAATAAATAGGCTGAGTATAGGTATACAATCCTTTCATGATGAGGATTTGAAGTATATGAATAGAGCACATACTGCATCTGAAGCTATGAGCAGTATACTGAGATGCCAAGATGCAGGTATAGAAAACTTAAGTATAGACTTGATATATGGCACACCCACTATGAATTATGCTGCTTGGCTAGAAAATATAAATACTGCACTGAATACCAATGTACCTCATATATCTGCGTATGCACTCACTGTAGAACCAAAAACAAAGTTGCAATCTTTGATAAAAAAGAAATTGATTGAAAGTCCAATAGATGAGCAAGTTTCCGAACAATTTTTCACATTAATAGATAAACTAGAAGAAAATAAATTTGAACAATATGAAATATCTAATTTTTGTATGAATGAGATGTATGCAATACATAATACTTCTTATTGGCAAGGCACCCATTATTTGGGTATAGGACCATCTGCACACTCATACGATGGAGAAAATCGAAGCTGGAATATTAGTAATAATAATCAATACATAAACTCTATAAAAGAAAATAAATCATATATTGAAATAGAGCATCTAAATTTTTCTAATAGAGTAAATGAATATATCATGACTTCACTTCGTACAAAATGGGGTATGGATTTGCAGAAAATAACAACTATTTTTTCTCAAGAAGTAGCTGATGAAATAAGAAATACACTAATACAAGAAATACCTTCAAATTATTATACATTAGAAAACAACATAGTAAAACTAACTATAGAAGGAAAATTGATGGCTGATGGTATAGCTTCCAATTTATTTATTTTGATTTAAGTTACAAGTTAAAAGTTTCGTGTATAGAGTTACAAGTTCAAAGTTACAAGTTCAAAGTTTTTTGCTAGTATATAAATTCTTAATTCTTAATTCTTAATTCTTAATTCTTAATTCTTAATTCTTAATTCTTTTTACTTTTTACCTAAAATTTAATATCTACTTCTGTTTCCCAGCCTGCTTTTAGATTGATATTGTTATTGATTGTAAATATTTTTTCTGCTTGTGTTTTTGAAGAATAATTTCCGGTATCCCATCTTTTGTTATTATTGTCATCTTGAATCACCGTTAATTTATATATACCTGCAAGATATTTATCCAAAATTATTTTTTTATTTAAGTCAGTAGATTTCATAATAACTCTATAAACTATAATATCGTTTGCGTCTTTTAATTGAAGTATATAACTTTTATTATTGGTAATACTATTGGTGATAATAATAGTTCCATAATCTTCTACAGTAGTTGTGCTAAATGATTTTGATAAGGTAGTATTTGTAAATCCTAAAATATCTTTTATTGCATTTTCTTTTATCAGAATAGAATAATTTTTGTTAGATAAAAACTGAGAATTTATGCTAAGAATTGTTTTATCTTTTGCATCTTGAGAGATACTATATGCCTCTTTATTTAATAAAATACTATCTTGATAAACTTCTATTTTAGATTCATCTACTATTGTAAAAGGTCTATTGAAATTTACTACAAAAGATTTATTTAAATCATGTTTTGTAGAGGATTTATTCATAGATGCTTTACCTCCTGATGCACTTTTCGTGACTAATCTTATTCTATATTTATCTATCTCACTTTCTTTTATATAAAATAATTCTTTGCTAACTGTATCTTGCAATGTATTATTGGTAGTGATATAAAAAACTGTATTTTTAATATCATAATTACTATAGTAATATGTAATAGTATCTTTTGTAGGATTGATAGTAGCTATATCTTCTTTTTTGTAGATAGATGCATCAAATTTAAAATTTTGAATAGGTCTATTATAGATAAATTTTATGATGCCAAGTTCTGGATTACTTACTTCTATAAGTTGAGTTTTTGAAGCGGACTCTCTAAATAACTTCATATCCATATTGGTAACTGGCATTGTATCATATATGATTAGTGGCTCATCTGCAAAACCAATCATTTCATTATTATTATAGATATAATCTATATTTTCATCTTTTAGTGCGAATAATTTATAAGTACCCGAATGTATATTGGTGATAAGATAATTTCCACCTTTATCTGTTTTAGAAAAATAGTAAGGTTTTGAATTATAAACTACGCTATCATCCAGCGTTTTGTATAGGGCTACTATTACATTTTCTGATGCTACATTATCTTCTGCATTTTTTATAGTACCTTTTAGTTGAAGTGTATCCAGCAATGCGCCTGTGGCAAATGCAAACGAATAATTTTTTAAAATATTTCCTTCATTAAAATCTTTTATAGCATCTCCAAAATTGATATTATAAGTAACCTCTTTTTTTAGTTCTTCTTTTATAGTAATAATGAGTTTTTTACCAATGATTTTATATTCTGGTGATTTAGTCATAGGTGGCGAAATCACTATATTCTGAAGTGGATTATCTAAGTTGAAAAATTCATCAAATTCTAATATGATTTTTTTTGAATTAAAATTGATAGAGCCAGGTAGCGGATTTGACTTGACTAAAACAGGTGCTTGTGTGTCTTTCTCACCACCACTTGGTGGTATAATATTGGCACAATTGCTCAAAAACAATGAGCTAAAAAGTACAAAGATTAAGATAAGTTTAGTAGAAAAATTCACAGAACAAAATAACGAATAAAAAAATAAATAAAATGGAGAGATTAATCTGTCCTATACATCTTCAACTTACTCATATATATAGCATAGGCTAAAAATGAACAAGTAGCACCAAACAATAAAGTAAAACTCTGATAATGTGAAGCAAGATATGCTAATAATAAAGGCATAGATGAAGCTAGAGATTGCACACTTTGATTGATGCTCAGTGCTTCTCCTTGTGATTCGGATGGTGTATTATTAGATATGATAGATAAAGTATTAGGAAAAGTGCAGCCTTGGCTCATGCACAAAAATGGCACTAAGCAAAAAAATGAGAATGTACTTTTGGTCAATAATAACAATAAAAATGATACTCCCATCAATGGAATTGAAAACTGAAGTATTTGCCATGGCTTAAAATATTTTAATAATCCTCTTAATATAAGACCTTGAGCTAGTGCTATCCAAAGTCCAACATAGAGTAAGGCCAAACCAATCTCTAGTTTACTAAGTTTATATATATCTATCAACAGTGATTGAAAATTTTGCAAATACAATGAAAAGCCTGTAGCTAGTATAAAAATGATAATAAAAATAGTTCTCAGTGAAAGATTTTTATATGCGTTTTGGATATTGGCAAATCCTTTAAAATAATTAATAGAAACCGTTTTACTCGTATCTAAAGTTTCTTTGAAAAACAAATAAATAAAAAGTACATTAACTAAATTTATTAGTGTAGCTAGTGCATAGGGCAAATAATAACCAAAGTAACTATTGATTTTTGCATCGCTCAAAACACTGCCTAATATAGGACCTAAGGAAAATCCTACACCGAAAGCAATACCAATCAATCCAAAATTTTTAGCTTTATTATTAAATGTACTTACATCTGCTATACTACTTTGAAGCACTATAAGCATACCACTAAAAAGACCAGCAATGAGTCTGCCGATATATATAAGAACAATATTATCAGTAAAAATAGCCAGCAAAACTATAGTGGTAGATAGTGTAGTGCTGATAGCTGTAAACAAAATCATTTTTCTTCTACCAAACTTATCACACATAGCTCCTATCACTGGCGCACCAAAGAAAGTACCTAGAAAAAATAATCCATAAGAAATCAAATACATAGCATTTCTATGTGCCTCGTTAGTTTCAGGAGAAAAAAGACCTGCAGAATGATCTTTAAAATAATTATTGAGTACAGGTAAAATAAGCCCTAATCCTAAAAAATCTAGAATAAGACAAATAAGAATAACTGTAAGCGGATTAAAAAGTGACTGTTTTGTTTTCAAGCCACAAAGGTACGTTTATCTATTATAATTCAAAAACAACCTCTTCACGAGGTATTCTAAATCTTTTACCGTATACTCCTTCTTTCATACCAACACCCATACCGATGATCATATTTATTTCAGCTCCAGCTGGGAGATTCATCATTTTTTTGACCTTTGCAGAGTCAAATCCTTCCATAGGGCAAGTACTATATCCTTCTGCTGTCATACTGAGCATAAAAGTTTGTGCAGCTAAAGCAGCGCTTTTGTGAACTATAGTTCTAAGGTCATAGTAAGAAACTTGCCAGTATGTAAGTCCTTTAAAACTTCTAAACCACGTAAATATTTTTTTGAAAGTATTGATAAAATTAAATCTATCATGACTATAAAATAGAGGCATCAATTTGCCATAATAATCAAGGGCTCTCTGTTCTGTCTTTCCTATTTCTTTGCCTTCAAACTGTCTTTTTATTTCGGTGAAATTGGCTTGCTGTCTCGATTTCCATTTGTCTAGTCTGGTTACAACTATTAGCAATTCATTAGATGTACTCGCTGCACCTTGACCAAAGCAAAACTTACTCATCTCTTCTATTTTAGATTTGTCTTTGACTCTATAAAACTCCCACAATTGCATATTGCTACTATTTGGTGAAAGTATAGCTCTATCAATACTTCTAGCTACTGCATCTGATTCAAAAGGTGCTGTAGGGTCAAATTTACGAGTTGATCTTCTAGTATTTACTATTTCATCAAATATCTGAGCATTAGATGTCATTTCTTTTATTGTTTACTATTTTTAACAAAAATTACATTCAATAAGTTTAATATACGATTCAAAGGTATTGAAAATCACAATTAATACTTAACTTTACGTTTTATAAATTTATACTTTAAGAAATATATTTAATGGGTACACTTATTCAGGTTGGTCAACTTTTATTATCGCTTACTATATTGGTTTTTGTTCATGAGCTGGGTCATTTTTTGGCTGCTAGAATGTTTGGTATCCGAGTAAAAAAATTCTATTTATTTTTCGATTTTTTATTCCCAATGCCTTCGGTATTAAATTTTGCTTTATTTAAGAAAAAAATAGGCGACACAGAGTATGGACTAGGTTGGTTTCCACTTGGTGGCTATGTACAGATAGGTGGCATGGTAGATGAAAGCATGGACGAGGAAGAAATGAATGCACCTATGCGCGATGATGACTATAGATCTAAACCTATATGGCAAAGATTTATAGTGATGATAGGCGGTATAGTGATGAACGTGATTTTTGGGGTGATATTTTATACTTTATTTATAGGTTTATTTAAAAAAGAATATGTACCTGCTACTGAATTCAATAAATATGGAGTCTATACTTTTCCACTTGCAGATACTATAGGATTCAAAATGGGTGATAAGATTTTATCAATAGATGGAAAAACTCCCATAAGAACAAATGAAGATATGCTTAGTACAAAATTGTACCTTGCCAAAACTGTACTTGTGGAAAGAGAAGGGAAAGAGGTAACAATAGATATTCCAGGAAAATATTTTAAAAGAATGGCTGCAGAACCATTTTTGGCATATATGCGCAATACTGTATATGTAGACTCAGCTATAGTAGGCTCTGAAGCTTCAAACAAAGGGCTCAAAAAGAATGACACAATAGTGGCTATTGATTCTATGCCATTGTTAAATTTTGATCAATTTAAATATCACTTAGCACAACACAAATTAAAGTCTATATCGCTAACATTGAACAATAATGGAGTATTAAGAAATATTCAAGTAACGTCAGATACTGCGGGTACGATTGGATTTATGTCAGGTATAGCTTCATCAAATTTTTACAGCACTAAAAAATATACTACTTCAGAAATATTGAGCTATGGAGTAAAAGACGCTTTTGGAATTATCACGCTTCAAATAAAAGGATATGCAAAATTATTTTCTGGTCAATTGCCAGTAAGAGAAAGTGTAAGTAGTCCTATAGGAATGACAAAATTATTTTCAAAACAATGGGATTGGTCAAGATTCTTTTTATTAACTGCTATCATATCTATGGCTCTTGCATTTGGTAATTTATTACCTATACCAGCACTAGATGGTGGACATATTGTTATTCTTGGTATAGAAGCTATCATCAGAAAACCAATTAATCCTATGATATTAGAAAAAATTCAAACCGTAGGTATGGTTATACTATTAGGTTTGATGGCATTTACATTTGGAAATGATATTTTAAAACTTTTTGGAATTTAAAAAGCCTTCATTATAAAATCAAAAAAAATTATGAGCACAAAAATCACCGCAAAACAAATCATGACTAGCAAAGTAATAGTAGCGAATACAGCTAATAAACCTAGTCAAATATTAGAATTTTTTAATAGTATGAAAATACATCACCTACCAGTAGCCGAGAATGATAAACTTTTGGGAATAGTAAGTATTAGTGATTTAGTAAAAGTACTTACAAAAGAATTGAGTGGAAATGTAAGCATGACTGAAATTGATGCTAAATACACTGTAGGAGATATCATGACAAAAAATGTAACCAGTGTAAACGAAAATGCAACACTTGAAGAAATGTTGGAAATAATGGGCGAGGGAAAATTTCAAGCATTGCCTATCACAGAAGATGGAAATATAGTAGGAATAGTTAGCAATAGAGATTTAGTAAGAGTGTATGATTGGGAAAAAAACCATGGCGAAGGCTCATATAGCTCTGGTGGTGCAGGATTTGGAATATAATAAAAGATACTAGACGCTAGATATTAGACGTTAGATACTAGAAATTATAAAATAGAAAAGTCAGGGCATTTTGTTCTGACTTTTTTAATAAAATATAGAAAATGAAAGCATATAAATTAATTAATATAGAAAATGATGATTGTGATTTTGAAGAAGGAGTTATTCCTCAGATAGAACATATAGAAGCTGATTATTTTTTTATTCAAACTGCTTTTGAAAAATATCAACTAGCTGCTCATCCTGCTCCTAGATATCAATTTGTAATTACACTTAAAGGAAAACTAAAATTTACAGTATCTAATGGCAACTCGTTTATAATAGATCCTGGCATAGTGCTAGTAGCAAAGGATACAAAAGGGTTGGGTCACACTTGGGAAATAATAGATGGAAATGAATGGGAACGAATCTATATAGTTCCAAAATCAGACGCTTCTGATCATTTTATACCTTTATCTATTTAATTATAGATTGTAAAAATAATTATGAATAAAACTTTACTTTTGAATTTAAATAATAATGCTATGAACCAACTACAATCGCAGATAAATGAACTTGAAAGTTATATTGACAAACATGAACTTAAAAAAGAATCAGTATCTAATTCGACTGTTGCTTGGCAGATAGAACATTCTCTTCTCACATTAAACATGATTATCAATGCTGTAAAAAAGTCGAATCCTAATGAATATAAATGGTCACTAAATATGAATAGAATATTAGTAATGACTATATTAAAAAAAATACCAAGAGGAAGAGCAAAAGCACCTAAAATAGTACAACCTACAGAAAATATATCTATAGAATCTCTCAAAAATCATATTGAAAAAGCTAGAGAGAACATTTTATTATTAAATGGATTTGAGAAAAACAACTATTTCGAACATCCATTTTTTGGTAAACTAAATCTTAAACCTACTATAAAATTTTTAGGTATACATACCAATCACCACTTGGAAATAATAAGAGACATAGTAAAATAGTTACAAGTTAAAAGTTAAAAGTCATAAGATATAAGTTTATTTTGATTAATTTAAATTATTAAAAAACAAATTCTTAATTCTTAATTCTTAATTCTTAATTCTTTTTTACTTACTTAAAAAACATATATGCAATAATGACTGCGGCTATTACACCTAAGAAATCTGCCATCATACCAGCCCATACTGAATAACGCACATTTTTGATACCAACCGAACCAAAATATAATGCAATAATATAAAAAGTAGTATCTGCGCTTCCTTGAAAAATACTCGCCATCTTCCCTGCAAATGAGTCTGGACCTAATGCTGGATTTTCAAATATACTCACTAGTAATCCTCTTGCTCCACTACCACTAAATGGCTTCATGATGGCTACTGGTAATGCATCTACGAATGCCGGATCAATACCACATCCTACAACAGCAAACCTGATTACGTCAGTGATATAACCCAATGCACCACATTCTCTAAATGCAGCAATAGCTGCGAGCATACCAACTAAATAAGGTAAAATTTTTAATACAACATCAAATCCTTCTTTTGCTCCATCTATAAAAGAATCAAATACGTTTATTTTTTTATAAAATCCGCCAATGATGATTCCTGTTATCAAACTAAGCATGATGATATTACCAGAATGGTTAGTTATTAAATCTTTTGTACTTGCAGATACATTATTTATAACAACTAATACTCCAATTATTACAGATAAAATTCCTCCCAACCAACTTAATAATACAGCATCAAATTTTAATCGTTGCTTGATCCCTACGATCAAAACACTAGCAAGTGTAGCTGAAAGTGTAGCCAATACACATGGTATAAAAATGCTAGAAGGTTCAGCACTTTTTGCTGCCACTCTATAACCAATGATTGAAAGTGGAATCAATGTAAGTCCACTTGTATGTAAGACCAAAAACATAATTTGCGAATTGCTTGCTGTGCCTTTATTAGGATTGATTTCTTCTAGACTTTTCATAGCTTTCAATCCAAATGGAGTTGCAGCATTATCTAGCCCAAGCATATTTGCAGAAAAATTCATCACCATCTCTCCCATCGATTTATGATTTTCTGGTATCTCAGGAAATAATCTTTTCATAAATGGATTTATAATCTTTGCTAAAAGATTGATTGCACCTGCATTTTCAGCTATTTTCATCAATCCTAAAAAGAATATCATCATACCAGATAATGGTATACCTATATCTACTACAGCCACTTTACAAGTATTGAGTATGGATGTAACTATGGTAGAGAAAATAGAAATATCTCCTGTAATTACGACTTTAACAAGTGCTACTAAAAATGCAACAACAAAAAATGCAATCCAAACATAATTTAATACCATAATGAATATTTTATAAATACATAATTAAGTATAAATGATGAAATACAAAAGTGAAGATATACACCGAAACAAGTTAAGAGTTGAAAGTTAAGAGTTGAAAGTTTAAAGTTATAAGACTGCCTGACGGCAGTCAGATTCAAAGTTGAAAGTTATAAATTACATATAAAGACAAATGTAAAAAGTCAAAAGATATAACTATATGTTTATTATTTTAAGTTGTTAAAAAAAAATTCTTAATTCTTAATTCTTAATTCTTAATTCTTAATTCTTAATTCTTAATTCTTAATTCTTAATTCTTAATTCTTAATTCTTAATTCTTAATTCTTAATTCTTAATTCTTAATTCTTAATTCTTAAT